>CBIHNZ010000035.1:0-49217 GCA_966211615.1 uncultured Sphingomonas sp. | reverse complement strand
ATGGTGCCCAGAAGAGGACTCGAACCTCCACGGCCTTGCGACCGCCAGCACCTGACGCTGGTGCGTCTACCAATTCCGCCATCTGGGCACGGGGTAGGCGGGGGGCTCTAGGGGAGGGTCGGGCGGGTTGTCAACCGCGCCTTTCGCCGAAAGTCGAAGGTGCCGCGACGGCTTGCCGTTTGCGGCGCCGCGCGGCATGGGGGGGCCGCTCGCGACAGACGCATCGAGGCACGCATGAAGGACAAGCTGGTAACCCTGATCGGCGGCGGGGGCTTTCTCGGCCGCTACGTCACCCAGGAACTGCTGCGCGCCGGCGCGCGCGTGCGGGTGGTCGAGCGGCGGCCCCGCGATGCCTGGTTCCTGAAGCCGCTGGGCGGTCTGGGTCAGACCCAGTTCGTCGCCGGCGATATCACCCAGGCCCAGACCATCGCACGCGCCGTGCAGGGATCGGATGCCGTCGTGAACCTGGTCGGCATCCTGAGCGGCGATTTCCAGGCGGTGCATGTCGCGGGCGCGCGCAATGTCGCCGCGGCGGCGCGGGCCGCGGGGGTCGAGGCGCTGCTGCACGTCTCCGCGCTCGGCGCGGACGGTGATTCGCCGTCCGCCTATGGCCGCACCAAGGCCGAGGGCGAACTGGCCGTACGCACGGCCTTTCCGAACGCGACGATCTTCCGCCCATCGCTGATGTTCGGTCGTGAGGACGCGTTCGTGAACCGATTCGCGGGCATGATCGCGTCGACGCCGGTGGTGCCGGTGTTGCGCGGATCGGTGCGTTTTCAGCCCGTCTATGTCGCCGACGTCGCGCAGGCGCTGGTGGCTGCGCTCGCCGACTCGGAAGCGCATGGCGGTAAGATCTATGAACTGGGTGGCCCCGACGTGCTGACCATGTCCCAGCTGTTCCACTGGATCGGCGACGCGATCGGCAGCCGCCGGAGCTTCGTCGAGCTCCCCGATGCGCTGGGCGGCATGATCGCCGCGTTCGGCTTCCTCCCTGGCGCTCCGATCACCGGCGACCAGTGGCGCATGCTCCAGCGCGACAATGTCGTGTCCGCCGGTGCCGAGGGCATCGCCGCGTTCGGTATCACCTCCACGCCGCTTGCCAGCGTCGCGCCCGCCTGGCTCGTCCGCTTCCGCCGCCACGGGCGCTTCGGCCGCGTGGGCGAGATCGCCTGACTATCCGCCTCTAGCCAGGGGCTCGCCCCGGCCACGGACCCGCGTCCAACCGGAGCCCCCAGCCTATGACTGAACTTCTCGTCGCGATCCTGCTCGGCATCGTCGAGGGCGTGACCGAATTCCTGCCTGTCTCGTCGACCGGCCACCTGATCCTCGCCAGCGAGCTGATGGGCTATGACGCCGCGCAATGGGCGATGTTCAACGTCATCATCCAGCTCGGCGCGATCCTTGCGGTGGTGGTGCTTTACTGGCGTACCTTCTGGGCGGTTGCGCTGGGGCTGCTTCAGCGCAATCCGGTGTCGTGGCGCTTCCTGCGCAACCTGGTGGTCGCCTTCATCCCGGCGGCGGTGATCGGGCTCGCGCTGCACAAGCAGATCGAGGCGATGCTCGGCGCGCCCAAGATCGTCGCCTGGGCGCTGATCCTGGGCGGCATCGCGATTCTGGTGATCGAGCGACTGATCAAGAATGCCACGATCCACGGCATCGCCGAGATCCCGCTGGTGCGCGTGATCGGGATCGGCTTCATCCAGTGCATCTCGATGATCCCTGGCGTCAGCCGCTCGGGCGCGACGATCATGGGCGCATTGTCGCTGGGGGTAGAGCGGCGCACCGCGGCCGAGTTCAGCTTCTTCCTGGCGATTCCGACGATGCTCGGCGCGACCGTGCTCGAACTGGCCAAGAATCATGACGCGATCACCTCGGGCAAGGTCGGCTGGAGCGAGATCGGCGTGGGCTTCGTGGTCGCCTTCATCGTCGCGATCCTGGTGATCAAATGGTTCGTCGGCATCGTCAGCAAGCACGGATTTGCGCCTTTTGCCTGGTATCGTATCATCGCGGGCGCGACCGCCTTGGTCTGGCTGACGCTTAGATAGGGCCGATTCGGGCTCTTATTTTGTTTCAAAATGCCGAAAAATCACGTCGCGGCGATCTGAATTGATATATAGGTAAGCAAGACTGCCTTTTATTTCTGCTGCACGCGCGATAGGCGGGCGGCATGGCCGATGATGCAATGCTCAAATTCGTGGGGACCGGGCAGGTCTATCCGGAAAAACGCGCGGCGGAGCTGCGCGCGGAGGACTTTCGTGAGATCGCCAATCGCTATGCGGTGCCCGATGCCGAGGAACAGGCAGGACGCTGCTCGCAATGCGGTGTGCCCTATTGCTCGGTGCATTGCCCCTTGCACAACCACATCCCCGACTGGCTGCGGCTGACCGCGGAAGGGCGCCTGCGCGAGGCGTATCAGCTGTCGAACAGCACCTCGACCATGCCCGAGATTTGCGGCCGCATCTGCCCGCAGGACCGGCTGTGCGAGGGCAATTGCGTCATCGAATTCTCCGGGCACGGCGCGGTGACGATCGGATCGGTCGAGAAGTTCATCACCGACACCGCCTGGGAACAGGGCTGGGTCGAGCCCGTCCATGTCGGTCGGCCCAGGGGCCAGTCGGTCGGCGTGATCGGCGCCGGGCCAGCGGGTCTCGCTGCGGCCGAATATCTCCGCGAGATGGGCTATGACGTCCATATCTATGACCGCCATGATCGTTCGGGCGGGCTGCTCACCTATGGCATTCCCGGCTTCAAGCTCGAGAAGCATGTCGTCCAGCGCCGTATCGAGCGGCTCGAGCAGGCCGGAATCGTTTTCCATCGCGGCTTCGAGGTCGGCCGCGACGCCACCTTGGGCGAGCTGCGCCAGCGCCACGACACGATCCTGATCGCCACCGGCGTCTACAAGGCACGCGCGATCAAGGCGCCGGGCGTCGGCGCGGCGGGCGTGGTCGAGGCGCTCGATTATCTGACTGCGTCGAACCGCAAGGGCTTTGGCGACGCGGTGCCCGAGTTCGACGATGGCAGCCTCGATGCCGAGGGCAAGCATGTCGTTGTGGTCGGCGGCGGCGATACCGCGATGGACTGTGTCCGCACCGCGGTCCGCCAAGGCGCGGCTTCGGTGAAGTGCCTCTATCGCCGCGACCGCGCCAACATGCCGGGTTCGCAGCGCGAGGTCGCCAATGCCGAGGAAGAAGGCGTCGAGTTCGTCTGGCTCTCGGCGCCCGAGGCGTTCGATAGCGAGGGCAATGGCGGCGACACGGTGACCGGCGTGCGCGCCACGCGGATGCGGCTCGGCGCGCCCGATGCCAGCGGCCGGCGCGCGCCCGAGCTCGATCCGGGCGGCGGCTTCCAGCTCCAGGCCGATCTGGTAATCAAGGCGCTGGGCTTCGAGGCGGAGGATCTGCCCAGGCTTTTCAACGCCGATGGCCTGGGCGTCACCCGCTGGGGCACCGTTCGTACCGACGGCAAGACGATGATGACGAGCCTCGACGGGGTATTCGCCGCGGGCGATATTGTCCGCGGCGCGAGTCTGGTCGTCTGGGCGATTCGCGACGGCCGCGACGTCGCGGCGCATATGCATGCCTGGATGCGTGCCCATGCGGATGCCTCCGCACAGGCTGCTTGAAGGGAATGGAATCGATGAAGTCGCTCGTTGCCATGCTGGCGCTGGGCCTGGCGTTCCCGGGCCATGCTGCTGCGTATCCGGCGCCGGCCGCCCTTGTCGACGCGCAGGGCGACGCGGAGCAGCTGATCGGCATTCTGTTGTCGCAGGAGGCGATCCTCGATCTTGGCGGGCGTGCGTTCGACTACGGCGCCAGTCAGGGGACCATCGCCGATCCGGAACAGCGGAAGCGCTACGACGCGCATCCGGGGATGAAGGAATATGTCGCCGGCAAGGTCCGCCCCGAATTCCAGACGATCATGAGCCGCTCGCTGCCCAAGCTGCGGCAGGACCTGAGTGCGATCGTCCTCGACGAGATGACGCCCGACGAGATCGCCGACACGCTCGCCTTCTTCGCCAGCCCTACCGGCGTGAAGATGAAGGCGCAGATCTATCAGTCGATCGGCGACAAGCCCGACCAGTCGCAGGCCGAGATGCAGCAGAGCGCGGTGGCCGCGGCGACGGCAAACCTCACACCCGAGGATTATCCCGCGCTGATGGCATTCGGCAGCAGCAGCGCCGCGCAGAAGATGCAGTCGGTCACGCCCAAGATCTCCGCCGCAGGCCAGGCCTGGGCCCAGCAGATGATCGCCGCCAACGGCGCACGGCTGCGCAAGGTCGCGGACGCGGCGGAAGCCGAATTCCTGGCGAAGAACAAGTGAGCGGGGGCAAGGCGATGAAGTATATCCTGTCCGCGACTGCCGCGCTGTTCGCGTCCCCCGGCCCTGCTGCCGTCGCGCAGACCGCGCCGGCGGCGGCGGTGGCGACGTCAATCGATCCCGTCCAGCTGGCTGAGGCGCGCAAGTTGCTCGACGTGATAATGCCGCCCAGTGCGCGTGCGGCGATGATGGCGACGATGGTTCGCGGGATGATGGGGAACCTAGTCAATGGGCTGGGCGAGAATCCGCAGTTCAAAACAGCCATGACGGAACTGCCGGGGGCGAAGGAGGTGTTCGACGAGTTCGTCCAGCGCCAGACCGAACTCGCCACCAAGGATCTCACCGACAATCTTCCCGGAATGATCGAGGCGATGTCCCGGGCATATGCGCGGCGTTTCACGGTCGGGCAGATGCACGAGATCGGCGCCTTTTTCGCAACGCCGACCGGCCGGGCCTATATGAACACCGCCACCACCGTCTTCTCCGATCCCGACGTCGCCGCCTGGCAAGGCGGCGTGGCGAAACGCGCGATGGGCCGCATGCCGGGTGAGATGGAACGGCTGATGAACGATATCGAAACGCTCAAGGACAAGCAGGAATCCGGTCATGCCAAACCCTGAACGGCATCTCGAGCGCGAACGCGAGCGCCTGGCGCGCGAAGGCATGTATCGTCCCGAGTTCGAGGGAGATGCCTGCGGCGTGGGCCTCGTCGCCGCCACCGACGGCCAGGCGAGCCGTCGTGTCGTCCAGTCGGCGATCGATGCGCTCAAGGCGGTGTGGCACCGCGGCGCGGTCGATGCCGACGGCAAGACCGGCGACGGCGCCGGCATCCATGTCGATCTGCCCGCGCGCTTCTTCGACGATGCGATCGCCGCCGGTGGCCACCGCGTCCGCAAGAACCGGCTGGCAGTAGGCATGGTCTTCCTGCCGCGCACCGATCTGGGCTCGCAGGAGACCTGCCGGACGATCGTCGAGAGCGAGATCATCGAGGCCGGTTACACCATCTATGGTTGGCGCCAGGTGCCGGTCGACGTCTCGGTCATTGGGTTGAAGGCCCAGGCGACGCGCCCCGAGATCGAGCAGATCATGATCGCCGGTCCGCTGCCGGGCGACGTCGACGCCGCCGAGTTCTAGAAGAATCTCTACCTGATCCGCCGGCGGATCGAGCGGCGGGTGATCGAGGCGCAGATCAGCGGCTTCTACATCTGCTCGCTGTCGTGCCGCTCGATCATCTACAAGGGGCTGTTCCTCGCCGAATCGCTGTCGGACTTCTATCCCGATCTCAAGGACCAGCGCTTCGAGAGCCGCGTCGCGATCTTCCACCAGCGTTATTCGACCAACACCTTCCCGCAATGGTGGCTGGCGCAGCCGTTCCGCTGCCTCGCGCACAATGGCGAGATCAACACGATCCGCGGCAACAAGAACTGGATGCTCAGCCACGAGATCAAGATGGCGAGCATCGCGTTCGGCGAGCAGTCGGAAGACATCAAGCCGGTGATCCCGGCGGGCGCGTCGGATACGGCCGCGCTCGACGCGGTGTTCGAGGCGATCTGCCGCTCGGGCCGTGACGCGCCTACCGCCAAGCTGATGCTGGTGCCCGAGGCATGGTCGGAGGCGGATACGCCCGCCGAGCATCTCGCCATGTACAAATATCTCGCGTCGGTGATGGAGCCGTGGGACGGCCCCGCCGCGCTGGCGATGACCGATGGCCGCTGGGCCGTCGCCGGGGTGGACCGCAACGCGCTGCGACCGCTGCGCTATACCCAGACCGCCGACGGCCTGCTGATCGTCGGATCGGAGACCGGCATGGTCCAGATCTCCGAATCCGCGGTCGTCGCCAAGGGCCGGATGGGTCCTGGCGAGATGATCGCCGTCGATCTCGAAAACGGCGTGCTGCTCCACGATCTCGAGATCAAGGACAAGATCTCGAGCGAGGCTGACTATGCCTCGATGATCGGCGAGTTCATCACCGTCGAGGACCTGCCGGTGCCGGCGGGCGATCCGCTGCGCTTCGAGCGCGCCGAGCTCACGCGCCGCCAGGTCGCGGCCGGGCAGACGCTCGAGGACATGGAACTGATCCTCGCGCCGATGGTCGAGACCGCCAAGGAAGCGATCGGATCGATGGGCGACGATACGCCGCTCGCGGTGATCTCGGACAAGCCGCGGCTGATCAGCCAGTTCTTCCGCCAGAATTTCAGCCAGGTCACCAACCCGCCGATCGATCCGCTGCGCGAGCGGCACGTGATGTCGCTCAAGACGCGCTTCGGCAATCTCGCCAACATCCTCGATGCCGAGGGTGGCGGCAGCCGCGTGCTCGTGCTCGAGAGCCCGGTGCTGACCAACAGCGACTGGGAGCGGCTGCGCGGCCATTTCGGCAGCCAGTGCGCTGAGATCGACTGCACCTTCCCCGCCGGCGGCGATCCCGAGGATCTGCGCCTGGCGATCAAGCGCATCCGCTACGAGGCCGAGCAGGCGGTGCGCGCCGGCTGCACCGAGCTCTTCCTCACCGACGAGCATCTCGGGCCGGACAAGGTCGCCATCGCCGGCGTGCTGGCGGCGGCGGCGGTGCACACGCATCTCGTCCGCCGGGGCCTGCGCTCTTATGCCAGCGTCAACGTCCGCACCGCCGAATGCCTCGACACGCATTATTATGCGGTGCTGATCGGCGTCGGCGCGACGACGGTGAACGCCTATCTCGCCGAGGCATCGATCGCCGATCGCCAGGCGCGCGGCCTGTTCGGCGAGCTGAGCCTCGAGGAGTGCCTCAAGCGCCACCGCAAGGCGATCGACGAGGGGCTGCTCAAGATCCTGTCGAAGATGGGGATCGCGGTGATCTCCTCCTATCGCGGCGGCTATAATTTCGAGGCGGTCGGATTGAGCCGCGCGCTGGTCAACGATCTCTTCCCGGGCATGCCCGCCAAGATTTCGGGCGAGGGCTATGCCTCGCTCCATCTCTCGGCGAAGATGCGCCACGAAGCGGCGTTCGACCGCGAGGTCGCGACGCTGCCGATCGGCGGCTTCTACCGCCAGCGCCACGGCGGCGAGACCCATGCCTATTCGGCGCAGCTGATGCATTTGCTGCAGACCGCGGTCGCGACCGACAGCTATTCGAGCTATCTGCAATTCTCGCGCGGCGTGCGCGACATGCCGCCGGTCTATCTGCGTGACCTGCTCGAGTTCAACTTCCCGGCTGAAGGCGTGCCGATCGACCAGGTCGAGGCGATCACCGAGATCCGCAAGCGCTTCGTCACCCCCGGCATGTCGCTGGGCGCGCTCTCCCCCGAGGCGCACGAGACGCTGGCGATCGCGATGAACCGCATCGGCGCCAAGGCGGTGTCGGGCGAAGGCGGCGAGGACAAGGTCCGCTACACGCCGTACGAAAATGGCGACAACGCCAATTCGGTGATCAAGCAGATCGCGTCGGGCCGCTTCGGCGTCACCGCGGAATATCTGAACGCCTGCGACGAGATCGAGATCAAGGTCGCCCAGGGCGCCAAGCCCGGCGAGGGCGGCCAGCTGCCCGGCTTCAAGGTCACCGAGTTCATCGCCAAGCTGCGCCACGCCACGCCCGGCGTGACGTTGATCTCGCCGCCGCCGCACCACGACATCTATTCGATCGAGGATTTGGCGCAGCTGATCTACGACTTGAAGATGATCAACCCGCGTGCGCGGGTCTGCGTCAAGCTCGTCTCCTCGGCGGGCATCGGCACCGTCGCGGCCGGCGTGGCCAAGGCGCATGCCGACGTGATCCTGGTCGCCGGCCATGTCGGCGGCACCGGCGCATCGCCCCAGACCTCGGTCAAATATGCCGGCACGCCCTGGGAAATGGGCCTCACCGAAGTCAACCAGACGCTGACGCTCAACGGCCTGCGCGGCCGGGTGAAGCTCCGCACTGATGGCGGGCTCAAGACCGGGCGCGACATCGTCATCGCCGCGATCCTGGGTGCCGAGGAATTCGGCATCGGCACGTTGAGCCTCGTCGCGATGGGCTGCATCATGGTCCGCCAGTGCCACAGCAACACCTGCCCGGTCGGCGTCTGCACCCAGGACGAAAAGCTGCGCGCCAAGTTCACCGGCAACCCGGAGAAGGTCATCAACCTGATGACCTTCATCGCCGAGGAAGTGCGCGAGATCCTGGCCAAGCTGGGCTTCAAGAGCCTCGACGAGGTGATTGGCCGCACCGAACTGCTCCGCCAGGTCAGCCGCGGCGCCGAGCATCTCGACGATCTCGATCTCAACCCGGTGCTCGCCAAGGTCGATGCCGACGATGCCGAGCGGCGCTTCAGCCTGTCGACCTTCCGCAACGAAGTGCCCGACAGCCTCGATGCGCAGATGATCAAGGATGCCGCGCCGGTCTTCGCACGCGGTGAGAAGATGCAGCTCACCTATTCGGTGCGGAACACGCATCGTGCCGTGGGTACGCGGCTGTCGAGCGAGGTGACACGCAAGTTCGGCATGTCGAGCCTGAACGATCACCACGTCCAGGTGCGGCTGCGCGGCTCAGCCGGCCAGTCGCTCGGTGCCTTTCTGTGCAAGGGCATCACGCTCGAAGTGTTCGGCGACGCCAACGACTATGTCGGCAAGGGGCTGTCGGGCGGCGTGATCGTCGTGCGCCCCTATGTGAACTCGCCGCTGGAAAGCTGGAACAACACGATCATCGGCAACACCGTGCTCTATGGCGCGACCTCGGGCCGGCTGTTCGCGGCGGGCCAGGCGGGCGAGCGCTTCGGCGTGCGCAATTCGGGCGCCGAGGTGGTGGTCGAGGGCTGCGGCGCGAACGGCTGCGAATATATGACCGGCGGTACCGCGGTCGTGCTCGGCAAGGTCGGCATGAACTTCGGCGCAGGCATGACCGGCGGCATGGCCTTCGTCTATGACGCGGACGGCAGTTTCGAGCGCCGCGCCAATCCTGAAAGCATCGTCTGGCAGCGCCTCGCCTCCGAACATTGGGAAGGCAAGCTGCGCGCGCTGGTCGAGGCGCATGCCGAGGCGACCGACAGCAAATGGTCGCGCGGGCTGCTCGACGAATGGGATCGCGCGATCGGCCAGTTCTGGCAGGTCGTGCCCAGGGAGATGCTGACGCGCCTCCCCTACCCGCTCGACGACAGCGTCGAGGCCGTGGCGGCGGAGTAACGCAGCAACGTCGATCGCCCCTTTTCGTCATTCCTGCGAAAGCGGGGGTCCAGGATCACGAGCGATACCTTCTGGGTCCCCGCTTTCGCAGGAATGACGTTGCTTCGCTCTGTTCAGCCAGGGCTAAGCGATTGTGATATAAGCGCAGGCAGATCCTGACGACTCGGGAGCGTAGCTATGCGTCTTGTCTCCACCGCCACCATCCTCTGCACCCTCGCCGTGCCTGCCATGGCCCAGTCGCGCGACCAGGGCGCGGCGGTCGCGCAGGCGCTCAAGAATCCGATGGTGCAGGAAGCCGTTGCTGCGACGATCGGCAATCTTGCCGGCATCGTGCTCGACACGCGCGTCGGCCCGCTCGCCCATTATGCCGGTCCGGAGGAGGATATCCGCCCGAACGACACGCTGCGCGACATCGAGCGGCGCCGCGATCCCGAATTCGAAAAGCGCCTGCACGACGATACAAGACGCGCGGTTGCGGGTGCCGGCGTCGTCGCCGATGACGTCGTGACGATGAGTAAGTCACTGCAGGAGACCTCCACTCGGCTGCGCGCCGCGCTGGCGCCGTTGAGCAAGGCGATCGGGAACTATAGCGGTAATTGACGCGCCGCCACATTGGCCGGCCGGCTAGCGCTTTACGCGGGCGAGCGCCGCGGCCTAAAGCGACGTCATGTGGCAGCTCTATCAATTCCCGCTTTGCCCGTTTTCCCGGAAGGTCCGGCTCCTGCTCGGCGAGAAGGGGGTCGGCTATGAGCCTGTGCGCGAGTCGCCCTGGCTGCGGCGCGACGAGTTCCTCGATCTGAACCCTACCGGCCAGGTGCCGGTGATGGTCGATACCGAGCGAGGCGTGACCCTGATCGATTCGGCGGTGATCTGCGAATTCTTCGAGGAGACGGTGGGCAAGAGCGCGATGCTCAACGGCACGGCGACCGATCGTGCCGAGCAGCGCCGGCTGACGATCTGGTTCGATTCGCATTTCTACGGCGACATCACTGCGCCCCTGCTCCACGAGCGGATGATCAAGCGCGTCGTCCACAAGGTTGCGCCCGAGGCCAAGGCGCTGCGCGAGGCGATGAAGGCTGCCGTCGGCCATCTCGACTATATCGATTATCTGCTCGACCATCGCACCTGGCTGGCAGGGCCGACGATGAGCCTCGCCGATCTCGCCGCCGCCGCGCAGATCTCGATCGCCGATTATCTCGGCGGGATCGACTGGAAGAGCCACGAACAGGCCAAGGGCTGGTACATTCGAATGAAGAGCCGGCCGAGCTTCCGGCCGCTGCTGACCGAGCGGATGGAGGGGATCCCGCCGCCGGCCGACTACGAGAAGCTCGATCTGTAGGCGCATCGGCACAATCGGCGGCTGAGCGGAAGAGGGAGAAGGCGATGCTCGAACATGTGCCGCACTGGCTGGGAAGCGCGCTCAAGGGGTTGCGCGCGGGCAGCGGCAAGCTGGCGATCGTCCAGCCCGAGCTCGGCACTTTCGAATCGCTGCATCTCGCCAGTCCGGCCTTCGCCAATGGCGCGCGGCTCCCCGAACGCTTCACCGCCGATGGCGAGGGCGTGTCGCCGCCCTTGTTCTGGACCGGCGTGCCCGAAGGAACCGAGTGCCTGGTGCTGATCGTCGAGGATCCCGACGCTCCGGCACCGCAGCCGCTCGTTCATGCCGTGGTCTGGGGTCTGCCGGTGGAAGGCGATCTGAAGGAAGGCGCCATCCGGGCGGACGGCATGGGCGATGTCGATGGCAAGGATGTCGGCCGCAACAGCTATTTCGGCGAGGGCTGGCTCCCGCCCGATCCGCCGACCGGGCACGGCGCGCATCACTATGCCTTCCAGCTCTTCGCACTCGGCCCCTGTCCCGATCCCGGCAACAATCCCGGGCGCGGCGCGATCGTCAAGGCGATGGCCGGCCGCGTGCTGGCGGCCGGGCTGCTGACGGGCATCTATTCGCGCGGCGAGCAAGCGCCGGTCGGGCCCGTCGGCGCGAGCCTGCCTGCTTGAGATCCGGGCTTGCAATGTAGGATTTGACCTGGTGGGCTCGCGCGGTCCGGCATGTGTCCGACTGCTCTTTGACTCGGTTGATTCAGCGTAAGAAAGTTACGCTATTGGTCGTCTCGGCGTAATATAACGCAGACTGAAACGCGTCATTGCCGTGAACTTTGTTACCTTTGCCGAGTCGCCGCTCAGCCGTAGCCGATGCGCTTGAATTGCTGCTCGGGGATCTGGGTAACGTCCCTGTCGGGATCTTGTTCGCCGGCATCGTTGACCAGGATATCGGTGCGTCCGAATTCGGACAGGACCTGTTCGATTGCGGACTCACAGAACGCGTTGTCGCCGATGATGGTCGGCGCCTTGCGACCTTAGTGGCGCACGATCTGGCGGCGGTCTCTGCGCCGTCATGCTCGCAGGGACATGGGATCGCGATATCGGCGCCCTCGCGTGCATAGGGCGCCGCGACCGCACGGCCGATGCCGCCGTCGCCACCGGTGACGATGGCGACCTTTCCCTTGAGGCGTCCGGAGCCGGGATAGCGCGGCTTCCAATCGGGTTCGGGTTCGAGCGCGCTTTCATGCCCGGGCAGCGCGGCTTCGTGGATCATCTCTACGGTGTCGCTCACGGCACCAACCTTCTGATATGACGAAGGATGTGCGGGCGAACCGGAGCGGGACGCCGGAGGTTCCGAATGTTGTCCGCCGCCGGAGGCGGGGGGACAGGGTTCAGGCGATCAGGCCCGAACCCTGCAGGCCGCTTCCGGCGATCAGGACGACGGTGAACGCGAACGACGCGAGACCGATGAATATGCTGCGTACCATGGAGATCTTCTCCTGCTTGTCGTTATCGCCGGGCATTACGCGATCGGCACGATCGGGGTGGAGAAGACCACCAGAGCGGCGGTGAAGAGCAGCGCGCCGAAGACGGCGGCGGTGCGGTGAAGCGAATCGAGATGAACGGTCATTGCAATACTCCCTGTGGTGCGGCTTTCGGACCATCCGGTGGCCGATACCAGGAGCTCTGCAGGAGGCGTGCCAATTCGCTAAGTATTTGAAATCACGTAAACCGATTCCTGGGTGTGGATCGGCTTGGTGAATTTCCCGCGGGACAGTGGCGGGAAATCCCAATTATCGGCGTGCTGGACGAGGCGGCGCCGCTCCGACCTGCACGCAATTGCGGCCGGCGTTCTTAGCTTCGTAGAGGAGCCGATCGGCGCGATGGAACGCGGTCTGGTGCATTTCGCCCTCGGCGACGGGGGTAAGGCCGGCCGAGAAGGTGATCTCGCCCAACGGTTCGTCGGAGTCGCGCAGCTTGTAGCGCTTGGCCTGGACGAACATGCGGGCCGTCTCCAGCGTCTCCTGCGCCCTTTCGAGCGAGATGCCGGAGAAGAGGATCGCGAACTCCTCGCCGCCATAGCGCGAGACGAGCTGGCCGACACAGGATTGCGACAGCGCCTCGGCGATCGCCTTGAGCACGCGGTCACCCACCGCATGGCCGAAGCGATCGTTGACCGACTTGAAGTGATCCACATCGCATACCGCAATGCACATCGCCCCGCGCCGCAGCGACTTGTTGACGAAGGCTTCCTCGAAGGCGCGGCGATTGGGAAGCTGGGTCAGCGGGTCGCGGCGCGCATTGTCACGCGCTTCCTCTAGCTTCTCGCGCAGGTCGCTGGCTTCGCGGGTCGCGTTTTCCAGCTGCTCCTCGGCGCTGCGTACGCGGGCGAGCATGGCGGCGGTGATCCGGGAGACCTCGTCGAGCGCTACCGCGTCCTCGTCCTTGATCTCGACAACCGATCGGGAGATCGCCTTCGCGCTCGCGGCCAAGTTGCGGCCGAAATCGGCGGTCTCGGCGCGCATCGCCGTGACCATGTCGGCGAAGCCCTCGACCTGCATCTGCGTGCGGGCGACCAGCCCTTCGGCGCGCTCTTTCACGTTGATGTCGTGATTGGGCTTCGCGTCGACGCCCAGCGTCTCGATATCGCGCTGGGTAAGGCGGACGCCGCCATCGGTCAGCGCATGCACCGCACGCGCCAGCGGGCCGTCGGGATCGGCCAGCAGGTGATAGGCGAAGGTGAAGTTCGCCGGATCGGGCTCCAGCCGCTGATCGAACAGGAAATCGCCGATCCGTTCGTACAGACGGCGCGTCGAATCGCTTGCATGCGCTGCCCGGACTGCCCGCGCCACCGACATAAGCTCCAATTCCCCCACCAATCCTGCGGAGCGGCTCCCTAGACCGCGATTGCATGCGAATGGGCTAGGGATAGAAAGCTAAAATCTGGTGTGTAAAGGTTTCGCACACGTAAAGAATTCATCCCTCGGAAGGGATGAATTCATTGTTTTCATGGGCAAAAATAGACACTTGCCGCTATGTTTCCGAAATTTTTCAGCGAAAGGCGCCGTTTCGGACACAATAGCGGGCGCGCTCAATGGTGCTTGGATTGCTTGTATTTCTGCACCGCTTCCAGCGTCAGGCGGACATGATCGGCCGGATTCATGTCGGTATGCGCGAAAAGCACCTTGCCGCTGGGTGCGATCACGAAGCTGGTGCGGCTCGTGATGGTGGTAGGCGTGCCGTCGGGCTTCTTGAGCAGCACGTCATAGCCCTTGATCACTTCCGGGCTGGCCGCGGCGACGGCGAACTTGCCCGCGCAATGCTCGCTCGAGAATTTGGTGAGCTGGTCGACATTGCCCGCGGTCATGCCGATCACGGTGGCGCCGGCCTTGGTGAAATCGGGCAGCGCCTCGGCAAAGGCATGGGCCTCGGCATTGCAGCCGCTGGTGAAGGCGGCGGGGAAGAAATAGAGCACCACCGGCCCCTTCTTGAGCGCCGTGCTGAGCTTGACCGTGAAGGGCTGGCCCGCCGAGGCGCCCTGGGCGGTGAAGTCCGGCGCCTTGGCGCCGGGGGCGAGCGCCGCGCCGGCGGGAACCGCGAAGGGAAGGATCAGCGCCGCGAAAAGAAGCTTCATCCGCATGACTCAGGACTCCGGGAGGGTGTGCGGCTGCTCTCCTACGCCTGCGCCGGGCGCGTGGCTAGCGGGTGAAAGCGATTCCGAGCCGCGCATGGGTATCGTTCTTGCGATATTCGTCGAGCGCCTCGCCCTCGCCGGTGAAGACCTGCCCGAACAGATAGATGCCGAGCCCGCCGCCGATCGGGGCGAGCGGATAGGAGACGAACGCCTCTGCCGCGCCGCGCCCGGTCTCGAAATTGCCGCGGCCGGTGACCGAGAGCTTGAGCCCGTCCTTCTGCTGGACCGCGGCGGTGAGCGACGTGTAGCCGAGATAGTCCTTCACGTCGGGGGCGACGCCCAGCCGGCCGATAAAGAGCCAGGCCTGCGGCGCGACGTCGAGCCGCCAGTCGTCGCCCAGATCGAAGCTCTTCTCGCCGCGCAGGAAGATGCGGTTGACGTCCACCGAGTCCGCCGGTCCGCGGCCATTGGAATCGTGGCGCCAGCCCAGGGCCACGCGCGTCGTCTCGTCGAGCGGGATGTCGGCATAGACCTCAGGGCTGTAGGTCGTCGCGCGAAACGGCCCCGAGGGCTGGTCGAGCGCCCAGAACATCGTCTGGGTATAGGCGAAGCGGAGATTGCCGAGCTTGAGCGGCGCGGTTTCGGCAAAGGGACGGAAGCCGAAGCTGACCTGGAGCTTGCCGCCCGAATCGTTGAGCCCGAAGGCACCGTAGATCGGCTCGTGCGGCTCGAACCGGTCGAGAAAACCGGAGGATGCGCCGGTCGAGGTCTGCACGATCGTCTCGCCGGCCGGGATCTCGGCCGCGGCATGCTGCTCGCCGGGCGGGATCGCCGTGCCGGCGACGCCTACGGGCACATAGCGTGTCTTGGCGAAGCCGCCCGGCGCGATCGTCGGCGTCGGACCGGGTGCGCGCTCGAGGACGAGCCTGGTGCCGTCGGTCGCGGTGATCTCGATCTGGCGCGGGCCGGCATCGGCGATCGGAGCCGGCCCCTCGTTGACCAGGAATACCTCGACCCCGCGCAGGGCTGCCTGTTCGGAAGCGGGCTGGGCGGGGACGGCGCGGACCTGCGCCGCGGCGGGCACGGCGGCGGTCAGGCCGATCGCTAGGAGGAGCGGACGCATCGCTGCGGGAAGTGGCAGGCGTTTGTGACCTTGGCGAGTCAAAATTGGCGGTCTAGGGCCCTTCCCATGCCCGTTTCCGAAACAGATGTCGCGCTCGCAGGGCGACTCGCCGATGCCGCTGGTGCGGCGATCCGCCCCTATTTTCGCCAGGAGCACGGGCTGGAGGCCAAGGCCGATCTCTCCCCCGTGACGCGCGCCGACCGCGAGGCGGAAGAGGCGATGCGGCGGCTGATCATCGCCGAGCGGCCGATGGACGGCATCATCGGCGAGGAGTTCGAGACCCGCGAAGGCACGAGCGGGCGGCAATGGGTGCTCGATCCGATCGACGGCACCCGCGCCTTCATCGCCGGGCGGCCGATCTTCGGCACGCTGATCGCGCTGATCGAGGATGGCTGGCCGCTGCTCGGGATCCTCGACCAGCCGATCACCAAGGAGCGCTGGCTGGGCGTCGCGGGGCGGACCACGCTGTTCAACGGCAAGCCCGCGGCGACGCGGATCTGCCGCGATCTCAAGGGTGCGATCCTGGCGACGACCTCGCCGGCCTTGTTCGGCGACGACCAGCTCCATGCCTTCGAGCATCTCGACGCCGCGGTGATGAGCACGGTGCTGGGCGGCGACTGCTATAATTATGGCTGCGTCGCGAGCGGCTGGATGGACGTGGTGGTCGAGGCCGGGCTCAAGCTCCACGATTTCGCCGCGCTGGTGCCGATCGTCGAGGGCGCGGGCGGACGGATGTGCGACTGGCAGGGCGATCCGCTCCACGCCGGCAGCAATGGCGAGGTGGTCGCGGCGGGCGATCCGGCGCGGATCGACGATATTCTCGATGCGCTGGCTTGCCGGGGGCATTGAGCGCCCCTCAAAGTACACGGAGTCTAGGGTCATTCGTGCACTTTGGCCCGTCCCTTCCGCGCCATTTGGGAGCGGGGTAAGGGACAGACCGATCATGCGATGGGTGAAGCAGGCGAAATCCTACAAGTAAACCGACACCGCTTCCGTTTTCGGGCGGTCCATTCGCCCGCCATCTAGTCTATTGGGCGGGCCGCTTCGCTCCCGGCCGCGCCTTGGCATACATCGCCCAGGCGATCTCCTTCATCAGCCCGCGATTGTCGTCACCCTGCTTGAACAGGTCGAAATGGGTGCGATCGGGAATGAAGGTGAAATCCTGGTGCGCGCCGAGCTTGTCGAACACCGCCTGCAGCCGGTGCGCCGGGCCGTCGAGGTAGAAGGTGTCGGCGGTGCCGACGGTGAGGTGGATCTTGCCGTCGAGATCGCGCTTCAGCTTCGGCCAGTCGCGCTCGACGATATAGGCGATGTCGTAATGGTCGCGCCAATAGCCGGCGACCTCCGGATCGACCTGGCCGGTCAGCCGGTCGTAGAGCGGCAGCGGCCGCCCGTCCGGCCCCTTGGGCGAGAACACCCATTCGAACGAGGCGAGCTGCCCGCCATAGGGGCCGATCGCGCGCTCCATCTTGGCGAACTGCTCGAAGGTCGCGATCACTTTGCCCTTGTCGCGCACCAGCGGCAGCGGCTGGCCCTGGGCATCGCGATAGGCGTTCGCGCCCGGCGCATAGATGTCGATATTGGTGAAGTCGTGAAAGTCGCTGGGATCGGGCGAAGTCGGCCAGGAGCCGCCGAACAGCTTCAGGTAGCGCACCTGCAGCCACAGGGTGGCCCAGCCGCCGGACGAATGGCCGGTGAGGAAGCGCGAGGACGGCTTGGCGTCCATCGCATATTGCGTCTCGATCCACGGAATGAACTCCGCGGTGAGCGCCTGTCCCCAGGGGCCGTTATTGACCGAATCGGCGAACTCATGGGTGCCGGTGGGCGAGCTCTGGTCGAGATAGATCCAGATCATCGGCGGCGCCTCGCCCTTGGCCATCAGGTCGATCATCGCCGCGGCATTGCCCTGCGCGCTCATCAGCGTCGAACCGAAGCCCCCGGTGGAATAGACCGTCGGGAAGCGCGGCCCGCCCTTCGCATAGCCGGGGGGCAATGCTGCCCAGCCGCGGATGTGCACCGGGCGGCCCCAAAAGGCCGAGAGCGCCGGGCTGACAAAGTCGATCGGCTCGGCCTTGGCGAGATTTTCGCGCAGCGTCGCAGCCGTCTCGGCCGGCAGTTTGGCGAGCGCCGCCTCCGGCGTGACCTCGGGGATGGTGTCGGTCAGCGTCAACAACGGCAGCGGACCGGGCAACGTCGCTTCCACCACGGGGGAGACGATGTCGCCGCTTCCCCGGCCGCGATAATTATAGTCGTGGTTGCGATCGAGCACGGCCTGGAAGCGATAGGTCCCTGGCGGCAAAGTGGCGAAGGCGGCAGGGAAGGTGTCGGTTTCGGTATCGACGCTCGCCACTTCGCCAGGGGTGAGCGACCAGATCTCGCGCGCCGCGATCGCGGTGCCGGTGGGCTCGAACGGCGAGGTGTCGATCTCCTTCGCGGGCGCCTCGCCGGGTTCGGCGCGCTTTGCGAAGACGATGACGCGGCCCGATTCTGGGCCGGGCAGCGCGGGCGCCAAGGTCACCGGGATCGCGCCGAGCGGCGGCCCGGCCTGCTGCGCGGCGGCGCTGGTGCCGATAAGCGCCAGCGCGATGATCGATGTTCGAACGAACTTCATGGTCACGCCCTTTTGTCTGCTCTGATAGATCCGGCTAGCGCCCGGCCCAATATTCGGGATGCCCGTCGATCTCGCGCTCCAGCCATTCGGCGGCGTTCCGATGATCGGCAAGGCTGAAATGATTGTGGCACGCGGTGCTCTGCAGCCCCGCGCCGGCGAAGGGCAGATAGCCGAAATATTTCACCCCGGCTTTTGCGGCGGCGTCCGAGATGCTGGCCTGCGCGGCGGCGATCTGCGGATTCGACCCGGCCGCCGGATCGAACCACCAGAGCAGGATCGTGGCTTGCGGCTGGCGCTTGTGCAGATCGGCGACGAACGCGCCATAGGCCCTGGCGTAGTCGATCATCACCTGGTCGAGAGTCTTCCAGCGGTCGGACTTGCCGGGAAAGCCGACGAAATCGGCCTGGAGCTTGATCACGATGATCTGGGGGCGCCAGCTCCGGTCCGAATACGGCGCGGGCTCGCGGGGAAACAGATGCGGGTAGATCCGCGACATGGTGAGTTCGGGCACGGTGTCGCCGAAATTGCGGATAAGGCCGCGGCCCGATACCGCGTTGATCTGATAGTCCGCGTCATAATGGCGCGCGGTGAGCGCGGCGAAGGCGCGCGGCGTATCGCTCAGCAGCCGCACTTCCTCCGGTGAGCATTGGGGCTTGGGCGAGCGCGCGCCATAGCCGGCCATCGCCGAATCGCCGATGAACTCGATCTGGCGCCTGCGCGGGCGCGGTGCCGGCAGCGCCCTGCCGGCGGGGACGTAGAAGCCCCCGAATGTCGTGGTTACGTTGACGCTCTCGGTCACCTTGTCGAGCCGGATGCGGTGCGCGCCCGTGCCGAGCGCGGCGATCGTCACGTCGCTCTTGCCCGGCTGGGCGATGGGGACGGGCGGGAGATCGTCGACCTGTGCGCGATACTCGTTCGCCGCATCGTCGAAGCGGAGGATCACGCGGTCGCCCTTGAACGCCGCCTCGAAATAGACGCCGGGCCATTGGTGGCGATAGCTCTGGCCCGACACCTCGACCCGGCCGCCGACATGGACGGCGAGCGGCTGCATGCTGCGCGTGACGCTATGGTTTCCGCTATCGGCGGCGACAAGCTGCGGCGGCGCGCTGTCGCAGGCGGCCGCGAACCAGAGCAGAAGGGCGAGGTGGCGCAGCATCATCCCAGCCTAGCGCCTTGGCGGGATGATGCGAGCGCTTCGTGTCCGTCTGTTATGTGACGGGACCGCCGATCGACCAGCGATGGCCGAAGGGATCGACAACCTGGCCATAGCGATCGCCCCAGAACTGGTTGTCGAGCGGCATATGGACGATGGCTCCGGCCGCGATCGCCCGGTTCCACCAGGCATCGGCATCGTCGACCTGGATATGCAGCGTCACGGCCGCGGGCATAGCGACGCCGCCGGTCCATTCAGGGAAATCATCATTGAGCAGCAGCGAGCCGCCATTGATCTTGAGGTGCGAATGCATGATCCGCTTGCCGTCCTCGGCCAAATGGCGGACCTGCTCGTCGGCGTCGAACGCCGCCTTGTAGAAATCGACCGCCGCGCTGCCCTGGCCTTCGCGGATCGTGATGTGCGCGGTGACGCCGTTGATGGGCCCCTGATTCTCAGCCATCTCGCTCTCCTTCGAGTCGGTTGGCCGCTTCTACCCCGTCAGAAGATGCCGAGGAACTTCTTACGCTGCTTCTTGCGCTCCTGCGGCGAGCTTTTGCCGCTTTCGGACTTGGCGGTGGTGCCCCGGCCGACATCGTCGCGCGAGCGACCCCTGGTATCGCGTTGCGCAACAGCGCTGGCCCCGGCGAGCACGGGACCGCAATCGGCGGCCTTGGCATCGCCGACATCAACGAACGCGATCACCGAGGCGAGCGGGCTCGCGACCAGCCCGAGGCCCAGGCCTCCGCCGGCGCGCCCGAGCAGCTCGGGGCTGATCACATCGATTCCGGGCTTCGCGAAATAGCCGCCGATCGCCACCGGCGACTGGCCGGCGAACAGGCTGAACTTCTTGCTGTCCGCGCGGAAGGCGAGATCCACCGATTCGTTCCGGAAACTGAAGCCGCCGCGGCCGAGCATGACGTTCTTCCGCGTGTCGATCAGGATCGGATCGGCGGCGGCGATGCCGTTCCGCACGGTGAAGCCGATCAGCCCGCAATTGATCTCGACCGGCTCCTTCAGCTTCTTCTCGAACATCTTCTGGATGAAGAGGCCGAGGTCGAGCTCGGAGAGCTGGATGTTGCGCGTCCAGAACGCGCCCTTGGGCAGGATCACGGCGATGCGGCCGTTCGAATTGCTAAGCGAATCATGCACGCTGTTGCCGGTGCCGGTCATCTGGATGCGCGCCTTCAACGTGCCGGTGGTGCCCGATTCCTCGACGCCGAAGCCTGCGAGCAGCACCCCCATAGGGGTGGGCGACAGGCGGATGTCGTAATCGGTGAAGACCGGGTCCTTGCGTGCGTTGATGGTGATGTCCGAGCTGACCGTGCCGCGCGCCAGGCTGAAGTTGAGCGGGCTGAGCTTGAGCAGCCGGTCGTTGAGGTCGAGCCCGAGCTTGATGTTGGAGACGGGCACATTGTCTGCGCGGACGGTGCGCACGCTCCAGTCGACCTTGGCGTCGAAATTCCTGAGCGCCTCGATGCGGAGCCGGGCATCGGGGAGCAGGCGCGGCGTGCCCGCGACGGTGGTGATCGTGCCGGCGGATCCCTGCGCCGCGAGCTTGTCCGGATTATAGCCGATAAAGGGGCCGGCATCGATGATGTCGAGGACGTTGGTGTAGAGCTCGGCGGTGAGCAGGAGCCGGGGCTCGCGGATCGCGGCGGTGAACTTGCCCGCAAGGTCGCTGTCGCCGAACCGGCCCTTGAGCCCCGTGAAGCGCCACTCCTCGCCCTGCTTGGTGAGCGCGGAGGTCATCCGATAGGTGCGCGTGTCGGGGACCGCGACGCCGGCGAGCGCGAAGATGTCGGCGAGGTTGCGGCCGCGCACGTCGATATGAAGGTCGGCGCCCTCGATCTCGGTCGCGCCCGGGAGCGTGCCGGTGACGTCGACCAGGGTGCGCACGCCCTCGGCATGGAGCTGGAGCCGGTTCTTTCCACCGGCGATGGTGGCGTTGGGGGTGAGCAGCGCGCCCGAGAGGATGAAGCGGGTGCCGCGCGCGGTGCCGTTGCCGTCGAAGCGGATCGCGCTGGCGAACTGGGTGTCCTTGGCCTCGACCGTGTGGACCCGGATGCCTGCCTCGATCCGCATCCGGGGATCGATATAGCGGATCTGCGTTCCCTGGACGACCGCGCTGCGGATGATCGGCAGCTCGAGCGGTTCGCCCTGCTCCTCACTGAAGGTCCAGCTGTTGCGCTTGCCCGCCTGGTCCCATTGCAGGTCGATGCGGCTGTCTTCCAGCCCCAGCCAGTTGATCCGGCGCCTACCGGCGATCAGGCTCCAGGTGGAGATGCGCGAATCGATTCGCCGGGCCGAGAAGAAATTGCCGGTGCCGGCCCATTCGGGGTTCGAGATCGTCAGCCCTTCGGCGACGAACTTGACGTTCAACGGCGCGAGATAGAGCTGGAAGTCGCCCGCGACCTTCACCTGGCGGTGCGTCTGGCTCGCGACGATGGTTTCGAAGCTGTGCTTGAGGAAGCGGCCCTTGGTGACGAACAGGACGGCCCAGGCGAGCACGATCAGGCCGAGCAGGGTGGTGACGGCGGCGATGGTCGAGGCTAAGGAGGTGCCCAGCGCGCGGGCGGGCCTGGCCGGGGCGGGCGTTTCGGGTTTCGGGACGGGTTCGTCAGGCTCTGCCATTGTCTTCAAAAGCCCCGCAACCCGTTGGGGTTCCGTGCTGGTTGCAATGCGGCAAGGCTTCGGCTATGCGCCCCGCTTTCCGCGATCGAGGGACCGTCCGGCCAATAGGGCTGCCGCGTCTGTCCGCAATCGTCGACTTACGAGGAGACCAAAATGCCCAAGCTCAAGACCAAGAGCGGTGTGAAGAAGCGCTTCAAGTTCACCGCGACCGGCAAGATCAAGCACGGCGTCGCCGGCAAGCGCCACCGTCTGATCAGCCACAATGCAAAGTATATCCGCCAGAACCGGGGCACCTCCGTGCTCGCCGAAGCTGACGTCGCACGCGTTGTCGCGTGGGCGCCGTACGGCCTGAAGTAAGGGAGGCCTAGACAATGGCACGAGTAAAGCGTGGCACGACCACCAAGGCGAAGCACAAGAGGATTTTGGATCAGGCGAAGGGCTATTATGGCCGTCGCAAGAACACGATCCGCATCGCGCGCCAGGCCGTCGAAAAGGCCGGCCAGTACGCCTATCGCGACCGCAAGGTTAAGAAGCGCACGTTCCGCGGCCTGTGGATCCAGCGCATCAACGCTGGCGTCCGCGCCGAGGGCCTGACCTATTCGCAGTTCATGCACGGGCTGAAGCTCGCCGGCATCGAACTCGACCGGAAGGTCCTGGCCGACATCGCGATGCACGAAGGCGAGGCGTTTAGCGCCATCATCGCGCAGGCGAAGGCGGCTCTGCCCCAGGCCGCCTGAGGCGACCTGTAGCGACCGATACGAAAGGGGCGCCGGTGGATTTCCACCGGCGCCCTTTTTCATTCCCGCCCTCCAAGGAGACCAGAATGGCGATGAAGACCTGGTGGCTCTACGTCACCGCCGTGTTCCTGATCTCGGCGACGCCGGGGCCCAATATGCTCCATGTGATGGTGCAGAGCATCCATCACGGCCCGCGCCGCGCGCTCGCTTCGATGGCGGGGCTGATGAGCGCGGTGCTGCTGTGCCTGTTCGCCTCGGCGGCCGGATTGGGCGCGCTGCTCAAGGCCTCGCCGGGTCTGTACGACGTGCTGCGCTATGCGGGCGTCGCCTATCTGGTCTGGCTGGGCATCAAGGCTTGGCGCGCGCCGGTGGGCGACGGCGACGCGGTGCAGCCCCAGGCGCGGCGTTCGCCGGCGGCGCTCTATGCGGCGGGGCTCGGCACCGGGCTGTCCAATCCCAAGCTGATCATCTTCTGCGCCGCGCTGTTCCCGCAGTTCCTCGATACCGCGCATCCGCTGGCGCCGCAGCTCGTGGTCCTGGTGCTGAGCTTCGTCGCGATCGAGGCCTTCTGGTACGCCGCCTATGCGCTGGGCGGGCGCTCGCTCGCCCGGTGGCTGGCGCCGGCCAACCGTCAGCGGCTGTTCAATCGCGCGACCGGTGCGATGTTCATCGGCTTTGGCGGGGTGCTGCTCGGAAGCAGGGTTTAGCGCCTCGCCGCTTTCAAACGCTTGACCTGAGGCCGCGACTGGGGTTCGGGCCAACTCGCACAGTGAACGGGAATCCATGACCACCGATCTCGACCAGCTACGCCAGGATCTGCTTGGCTCCATCGATGCCGCGACCGGACTGGACGCTGTCGAAGCGCTGCGTGTGCACGCGCTCGGCAAGGCGGGCGCCATCACCGGACTGCTCAAGACGCTGGGCGGGATGAGCCCCGAAGAGCGCCAGGTCCAGGGTCCGCGCATCCACGGCCTGCGCGAGGCGGTGACCAACGCGCTGGCGGAGCGCAAGGGCGTGCTGGAGCGCAAGGCGCTCGACGCGCGGCTGGCGAGCGAGACGCTCGATATGACGCTGCCGGTCGACCTCGCCGCGCCGGGCAGCGTGCACCCGGTGAGCCAGGTGATGGACGAGCTGGCGGAGATCTTCGCCGATCTGGGCTTCGCGGTGGCGACCGGTCCCGAGATCGAGGACGACTGGCACAATTTCACCGCGCTCAACATCCCCGAAAGCCATCCGGCGCGGGCTATGCACGACACCTTCTATTTCCCGGACGGCGAGGACGGCGCGCGCAAGATGCTGCTGCGCACCCACACCTCGCCGGTGCAGATCCGCACCATGGTGACGCAGAAGCCGCCGATCCGGATCATCGCGCCGGGGCGTACCTATCGCTCGGACTCGGACGCGACGCATACGCCGATGTTCCACCAGGTCGAGGGCCTCGTCATCGACAAGGGGATCACGCTCGGCCATCTGAAATGGACGCTCGAGACGTTCCTCAAGGCGTTCTTCGAGCGCGACGACATCGTGCTGCGCCTGCGCCCGAGCTATTTCCCCTTCACCGAGCCTTCGGCGGAAGTGGACGTCGGCTACACGATCCAGAACGGCAAGCGCGTGATCGGCGGCTCCGGCGGCTGGATGGAAGTGCTCGGCTCCGGGATGGTGCACCCCAAGGTGATCGCCGCATGCGGGCTCGATCCCGACGAATGGCAGGGCTTCGCGTTCGGCTGCGGCATCGATCGGCTGGCGATGCTCAAATATGGGATGGACGATCTGCGCGCGTTCTTCGACGGCGATATCCGCTGGCTGCGCCACTATGGCTTCTCAGCACTCGATGTGCCCACGCTGAGCGGGGGAGTGGGCGCATGAAGTTCACCCTGAGCTGGCTCAAGGAGCATCTCGACACCAAGGCCGACCTCGATACCGTGGTCGAGACGCTGACCCGCGTCGGGCTCGAGGTCGAGGGCGTCGAGAACCCGGGCGAGAGGCTTTCGGGCTTCCGCGTCGCCAAGGTGCTCACCGCCGAGCGCCACCCCCAGGCGGACAAGCTGCAGGTGCTCACCGTCGATACCGGTGAGGGCGTGCTCCAGGTCGTCTGCGGCGCGCCCAATGCGCGCGCGGGCCTGGTCGGCGTGCTCGGCACCCCGGGCGCGGTGGTTCCGGCCAACGGCATGCAGCTCAAGGTCGCCGCCGTGCGCGGTGTCGAATCGAACGGTATGATGTGCTCGACGCGCGAGCTCGAGCTCGGCGAGGACCATGAAGGTATCATCGAGCTGCCGGCCGACGCGCCGGTTGGCACGGCCTTCGCCGATTATGCCGATCTGAACGATCCGGTGATCGACGTCTCGATCACGCCCAACCGCCAGGACTGCATGGGCGTGCGCGGCATTGCGCGCGACCTCGCGGCGGCCGGGCTGGGTGCGCTCAAGCCGCTCAGGGTCGAGCCGATCGTGGGCGAGGGCCCCGGCCCCGACGTTCGGACCGACGACAGCGCGGGCTGCCCGGCTTTCTTCGGCCAGTCGGTCTCCGGCGTGACCAATGGCGAGGCGCCCGAATGGATGCGCCGCCGCCTGACCGCGATCGGCCAGAAGCCCATTTCCGCGTTGGTCGACATCACCAACTACATCATGATCGACCTGGGGCGGCCGCTGCACGTCTATGACCGCGCCAAGCTGAAGGGGGGACTGGTCGCGCGCAAGGCCGTGGATGGCGAGCAGGTGCTCGCGCTCAACGGCAAGACCTACACGCTCGACGCCAGCATGACCGTAATCGCGGACGCCGAGACCGTCCACGATATCGGCGGGATCATGGGCGGCGAGCATTCGGGGTGCAGCGACACGACCACCGACGTGCTGATCGAATGCGCCTTTTTCGATCCCGACCATATCGCCAAGACCGGCCAGAAGCTGGCGCTGACCAGCGATGCACGCTCGCGCTTCGAGCGCGGCGTCGATCCGGCGTTCCTTGACGACGGCCTCGCCATTGCCACCCGAATGGTGCTCGACATCTGCGGCGGCACGGCGAGCGGCGTGACGCGTTCGGGCGAACCGCCGCTGGCGCCGCGCAGCTATCGCTACGACACCCGGCGCGCCGAGACGCTGGGCGGGCTTGCCGTGGCGGACGACCGGCAGAAGGCGATCCTGGAAAGCCTGGGCTTCGCCGTCGACCCCGGATCAAGTCCGGGGCAGGGCTGGAACGTCACCGTGCCGAGCTGGCGCCGCGATGTCGACGGCCCGGCCGATCTGGTCGAGGAAGTGATCCGCATCGAGGGCATCGACAATGTGCCGCCGGTGCCGCTGGATCGCGCGCCTGGTGTCGCCCGGCCGACCGCGACAGCAGAGCAGAAGCTCGAGCGCAAGGCGCGGCGCACCGCGGCCGCACGCGGACTCAACGAGGCGGTCACCTGGAGCTTCATCTCCGAAGCCGAGGCGGTGCCGTTCGGCGGCGGCGCCTGGACGCTGGCCAATCCGATCAGCGAGGACATGAAGGTGATGCGGCCGTCGCTGCTGCCCGGCCTGCTCGCCGCGGCCGAGCGGAACCTCAAGCGCGGCGCGACCTCGGTCCGGCTGTTCGAGATCGGCCGGCGCTATCTCGCCGATCAGGAGCGGCTGACCCTGGGCGTGGTGCTTGCCGGATCGCGCGCGCCGCGCGGCTGGCAGGCGGGCAAGGCGCAGGGCTTTAGCGCGTTCGACGCCAAGGCCGAGGCACTGGCGCTGCTCGAGGCGGCGGGCGCGCCGGTCGGTAACCTGCAGGTGATGGGCGAAGCGGGGGATGTCTATCATCCCGGCCAGTCGGCGACGCTCCGGCTCGGGCCGAAATCCGTTCTCGCGGCGTTCGGCATGGTGCATCCGAGCGTGCTCAAGGCGTTCGACCTCGACGGCGATGTCGCGGCGGTCGAGATCTATCTCGACGCGCTTCCGGCCAAGCGCGGGAGCGGCTTCATGCGCACGCCCTACACGCCGCCGGCGCTGCAGGCGGTGACGCGCGATTTCGCCTTCCTCGTTCCGGTGGATCTGCCGGCGGGTGACCTGGTCCGCGCGGTGAAGGGCGCCGACAAGGCGCTGATCACCGATGCGCGGCTGTTCGACATCTTCACCGGCACCGGCGTGCCGGAGGGACAGAAGTCGCTGGCGATCGAAGTTACCCTCCAGCCCGGCGAGAAGAGCTTCACCGACGAGGAGCTGAAGGTCGTGGCGGACAAGGTCGTGGCCGCTGCGGCCAAGCTCGGAGCGTCGCTTCGGGGATAGAGGCGGCGATCGAAGGGTTCCTCCCAAGCTTCGGAGTGCTTCGCCAGAACGATTTGTAGAAGCCGATTTTTCCTCTTCTCGTCACCCCGGCCTTGTGCCGGGGTCCGCCGGGAGGCAAGGGCTCCGCTCGCGCTTGACGACCATCGCTCGCGGCGCAGTGGGCCCCGGAACAGGTCCGGGGTGACGGTTAGGAGGATCGATCATGCCCGTAGCGCTTATCACCGGTGCAACCGCAGGAATCGGCGAAGCCGCCGCGCGGGCGTTCGTGGACGCGGGTTGGCACGTGATCGGTACCGGCCGTCGTGCCGACCGGCTCGACGCGCTGTCGCAGGAACTGGGCGAGCACTTCCATGCCGCAGTGTTCGACGTGCGTGACGAAGCGGCGCGCGACGCGGCGCTCGAGGCCCTGCCGGCGGAATTCCGCGAGATCGACCTGCTGATCAACAATGCCGGGCTCGCGCTGGGGCTGGAGCCGGCGCAGAACGCGTCGCTGTCCAACTGGACGACGATGATCGACACCAACGTCACGGCTCTGGTCTCGATCACGCACAAGCTGCTGCCCGGCCTGATCACCCGCAAAGGCGCGGTCATCAACCTGTCGTCGGTGGCGGCGAGCTATCCCTATCCCGGCGGCAATGTGTACGCGGCCACCAAGGCGTTCGTGCGCCAGTTCAGCCTCGACCTGCGCGCCGACCTGCACGGCACCGGCGTGCGCGTCACGTCGATCGAGCCGGGCATGGTCGAGACCGAGTTCACGCTGGTGCGCACCGGCAGCCAGGACACTTCGGACAAGCTGTATGGCGGCGTCGATCCGATGACCGGCGAGGATATCGCCGAGACCCTGTTGTGGGTCGCGACCCTGCCGCCGCACCTCAACATCAACGCGCTCGAGCTGATGCCGGTCAACCAGAGCTGGCAGGGCTTTGCGGTCCATCGGCAGGGCTGAGGCATCACGGCCGTTTCGGCGGCAGAAGCTTCCTGTCGATCCGGGCGGCCACGCCGACGCTGCGTCCCGCGAGATTGGGCACGCTGTAGCGCATCGCGCTGCCGAGCAGCTGCGCCGCCTCGGACAGGCTGAGGCCGTAATCCTGCTGGAGCCACTGGATCATCCCGGTGCTCGCCGCCTTGAGCGCCTCGTCGAGTGATCCGGCCTGGCCGAGCACCATGATCTCGCGGTCATTCTCGACCCGCGGCATCGAGACGGCGCGGTGCTTGATCAGGTCGACGCCGAACTCGACCTGCATCGAGGTCTCGAGCGCATATTGCGAGGTCTCGCCATCGCCTTGCAGCGCGTGCGCGTCGCCCAGATAGAGCAAGGCGCCGGGCTGCTGGACCGGGAGATAGACCGTGGCGCCTTCGGCCACTTCGGGGAAATCCATGTTGCCGCCGGTGCGGGCGGTATCGCCGGTCGAGAGCGGCGCCGAGCCGAAGCCGGGGGCGACGGCCAGTCCGCCGAGCATCGGGCGGAGCGGCACGGCATAGTCCTTCAGCGGGCCGCTCGCATTCTCCGGCCGGGCGAGGCCGGCGGCGCGATCGAGCCGCCAGCGCACCGGCTTGCCGAGATCGCCGGCCCTGGCGACCAGGGCCGCACCCAGCGCACGGCCGACGATGGTATCCAGGCTGTCCGCCCAGTCGCGGTTGGGAGCGAGCTTGCGGATATGGACGACGAGCGTGTCGCCCGGCTCGGCGCCGGCGACGAAGAAGGGCCCGGTCTGCGGATTGCCGAACAGCGCGCGGGTGACATCTTTTTCGTCGACGCCGCCCGAATCGATCGTGGTGGTGCGGACGCCGTCACCCGGCCAGAGGGTGAGCACGGGCAGGCGATCGGCGGTGAATAGGTTCGAATAGTCGGCGGGCACGTAGTCATAGGTGCGCGGGCTGCCGGCGGGGCGATCGGGCAGGCGGCGGGCGGTGAAGCGGTGCGGGATGCGCACGCCGGGATGATTCGAATCGGGCATGTCGGCGTCGCCGGCCATAGACGCGTCGCCGAGCGTGCCGGCATAGGCATAGACGATGCCCTTGCCGTCCTTCGCGGCGAAGCGGATCGTCCGGCCCTTCACCGTGCCTTCGAGCGGATCGCCGTCGAGCGTGCCGGACAGGCGGTCGCCGTCGCGGGTCAGGTCGAGCGTCGAATAGGCGGTGGTGCCCCACATGTCGGTCGCCACGATCCAGTGCTCGGCCGGTGCCGGCTGGGCGAAGGCAGGGGTTGCGAGGATCAGGGACAACAGGACCGTCAGGCGCATCTATTTCCTCCGCTATCGACTACAGTTGTAGTCGATAGCGGAGGAATGTGAATGCCGAATTGCGGACCGATCCGCTTGGCGCGGTCAGCGCAGCTTGCGCCAGAGCGACCAGGCGATCGTGCCGTTGCCCGAGGCGCTTGCGGGCACCGCATAGCTGAGCACGCCGTCGCGGAAGCTGTATTCGCGCCGCTGCTGCTTGCCTTCCCAATTGGGAAAGGAGGCGGCCTCCACGTCGAAGATCAACGTCCTGCCGTCGGGCAGCGCGCGGACCCGCCCGAAATGCGTGCTCGAGCCAAGGACCGCGGCGCGATATTCCTCGGAGGTGCCGCGGCTCTTGTCGCCAGCCGCGAATTTGGGGCGGTCGGGACGGAAGATCTGGATGGTGTAGCGCCCGTCCCGATCGATCATCATCAGCCCGCGCGGATGCTCGCTGTAATTGGTCACGCGCGTGCCGTCGGCGAGGATCTCATAGGCCGACGTCATTTCCCAGCTGCCTTCCAGCACGAGCGCGGGTTGCTCGGTCATCACATTTTCTCCGGTTGCGGGGGACGGGAGCAGCGCCAGCGCCGCGACGAAAGGGAGGATGGGCATCGGCTGCTCCTGTAACCTGATGAATGGGTTACTTGGTCTGCGGCGCCGTCGATAACTTGTCAAGACGGTTACACACGCTTAACTTCGGGGCATGCCCAATCACCAGCCATCTGCGGAGCAACGCGACGGCTTCCGCTTCCGTGGAGGCCATCGGGCGCTCGACCTCACCGCCACGCTTGCCGGACGGCGCAAGGCCGTGCCGCGCGACCTGCTCGCGGCGCCCGAGGATCTCTGCCGCTGGCTGCGCGCGGCGGGCCTTGAGGCCGGAGAGATCGTGGCGAGCGAAGCGGAGCTGACGGCGGCGCGGCGGCTGCGCGAGGCGATCCATGCCATGGCCTCGGCGCGGACCGGCGGAACGGCCGATCCGGCGGATGCGCGCGCCGAGCTCAACGCGATTGCCGCGGGCCCGGCAGCGGCGCCGCAACTCGACGCGCGCGGCGCGCTGGCCTGGCATGGCGACGCCGCGGCGCTGACGGCCACTGTTGCGCGCGAGGCCATCGCGCTGTTCGGCGGGCCGCAGGCGCCGGACATTCGCCGCTGCGAAGCGGACGGCTGCGCGATCCTGTTCCTCGACACGTCGCGATCGCGCGACCGGCGCTGGTGCTCGATGGCGGCGTGCGGCAACAAGGCCAAGGTCGCCGAGTTCCGGCGACGCCAGCGCGCGGCGGAGCAATAAATAGTGGCGGATCATCCCCTGATCGAGATTTCCAACGCGGCGCTGTCGGCGGCGATCAATCCGTTCGGCGCGGAGCTCAGCCATCTGCGCGACGCCGAGGCGCGCGAGCTAATGACCGATGCCGATCCCGCCTTCTGGGCCGGACGGGCGCCTCTGCTCTTCCCGATCGTCGGGCGGCTGGTGGACGACAAATACCGGCTTGCGGGCAAGGAATATCCGCTGCCGCAGCATGGCTTCGCGCGACGGCAGATGTTCGAGCTGGTGGAGCAGGCGCCGGACCGTGCGGTGTTCCGGCTGGCGGACAATGACGCGACCCGGGCGGTCTATCCCTTCGCCTTCACGCTCGATGCGGCGTTCGCGCTGGCGGGTTCGACGCTCTCTATCGACATCACCATCACCAATCGCGGCGACGCACCGATGCCCGCGAGCTTCGGCTTCCACCCGGCATTTGCCTGGCCGCTGCCCTATGGCCGGCCGCGCGCCGATCACCGGGTCCTGTTCGAGACGGACGAACCCTCCGATCTCTCGGCGATCGTCTTGGGCGGGTGGATCGATGCGCATGGCTGGCCGAGCCCGCTCGACGGGCGCGAACTCAGGCTTACCGACGCCTTGTTCGAGCGCGATGCCTTGGTGTGGGCGGAGGTCGCGAGCCGGTCGGTGCGCTACGACGGCGGCGAAGGGCCGGGGCTCAGGATCGACTTCCCCGACACGCCTAGCCTGGGCATCTGGACCAAGCCGGGCGCGCGTTTCGTCTGCGTCGAGCCCTGGCACGGCATCGCCGACCCGATCGGCTTTACCGGCGAGATCTGGGACAAGCCCGGCATGCTGCGGTTCGAGCCCGGGCAGAGCCGTACCTTCAGCATGCAGGTGACGTTGGAGCCGTGACCCGCTAGAGGGCCGCGATGTCTGTTTCCGACCGCCGCACCTTCGCGATCATTTCCCACCCCGACGCGGGCAAGACCACGCTCACCGAAAAGCTGTTGCTGTTCGGCGGTGCGATCCATCTTGCCGGCGAAGTGAAGGCGCGTGGGCAAGCCCGGCGCGCACGTTCGGACTGGATGAAGATCGAGCAGCAGCGCGGCATCTCGGTAACCAGCTCGGTGATGACCTTCGAGCGCGAAGGCATCACCTTCAACCTGCTCGACACGCCGGGCCACGAGGACTTCTCGGAGGATACCTATCGTACGCTGACCGCGGTCGATTCGGCGGTGATGGTGATCGACGTCGCCAAGGGCATTGAGAGCCAGACCCGGAAATTGTTCGAGGTCTGCCGGCTACGCAACGTGCCGATCATCACCTTCGTCAACAAGGTCGACCGCGAGGGTCGCGAGGTGTTCGCGACGCTCGACGAGGTGGCCGATCTGCTGCAGCTCGACGTGACGCCGATGACCTGGCCGGTGGGCATGGGGGGGACGTTCGAAGGCATATACGACCTCGCCAACAAGCGCCTGCTGCTGCCCGAGGGCGACAGCCGCGAATTCCACGGCAAGGTGATCCAGACGACCGGACTCGACGATCCGCAGCTCGATGCGATTATCTCGGCCGACAACCTCGCCAAGCTGCGCGAGGATGTCGAGCTGGCGCAGGTCGGCTATCCCGAGTTCGACGCGACCGCCTATCGGCACGGCGACCTGACGCCGGTCTATTTCGGATCGGCGCTCAAGGAGTTCGGCGTCGATTCGCTGATCAACGCGATCGCCGAATTCGCCCCGCCACCGCGCGCGCAGCCGGCCGAGCCGGCGCCGGTCGAGCCGACGCGCGACGAGGTCACCGGCTTCGTGTTCAAGGTCCAGGCGAACATGGACCCCAATCACCGCGACCGCATCGCGTTCATGCGGCTCTGCTCGGGCACCTTCAAGCGCGGCATGAAGCTGACGCCGACCGGACACGGCAAGCCGATCGCGATCCACTCGCCGATCCTGTTCTTCGCCCGCGAGCGCGAGCTGGCCGACGAAGCGTTCCCGGGCGACATCATCGGCATCCCGAATCACGGCACGCTCCGAGTCGGCGATACGTTGAGCGAGCGTGCGGATGTGCGTTTCACCGGTCTGCCGAACTTCGCGCCCGAAATCCTGCGCCGCGTCGCGCTCAAGGACCCGACCAAGACCAAGCAGCTCCGCAAGGCGCTGGACGACATGGCCGAAGAGGGCGTGACCCAGGTCTTCTATCCGGACATCGGCTCGAACTGGATCATCGGCGTGGTGGGGCAGCTTCAGCTCGACGTGCTGCTGAGCCGCCTGGATGCCGAGTACAAGGTCGCGGCGGGGCTCGAAATGGCGCCGTTCGAGACCGCACGCTGGATCTCGGCCGAGGATCCGAAGGACCTTCAGGACTTCATGGCGCTCAATCGCGGCGCGATGGCCAAGGATCGCGACGGCAACCCGGTATTCCTGGCCAAGTCGGCCTGGGAAGTCGGCTATATCGCCGATCGCTATGCCAAGGTGAAGTTCGCGGCGACGCGCGAGCGCTAGCTGGCGCGAAAAGGCCGGGCGGTCCATCCCCCGCCCGGCCTCCGAAGTCCCTCAAGGCACCGCCCTCGGGACGCTCTCGTTATCGCGCTTTTTTGGTTGCGGCGTGATTCAGGAAAGCGCCGAGTCGGCAAACTACCTAGAGCCCTAATCCACCCAGCCCTTGCGCAGCGACCTGGCGGCGAGCAGCGCCAGCACGCCGGCGAGCACATAGAAGCCCAGGCAATAGACCGCCCCGTAACGCAGCGCCTCGGTGCCGTAGCTCGTCTTGAGCACGTCCGAGAGGTGACCCATCAGCAGCGGGCCGATGCCGATGCCGATCAGATTGTTGATGAACAGGAAGCTGCCCGAGGCGGTGGCGCGCATGTGCTGCGGCACCATGTGCTGGACCGCGGTGGTTACCGGCCCGAGCCACAGGATGTTGAGCCCGTTGGGGATCAGCAGCAGCGGCCAGGCGACCCAGGGATCGGCGGTGAGCAGCCCGATCGCGAAGAGCGGCGCGGTGATCAGCCAGGCGATGGCGGGGATTCGGGCATACCAGGCGCGGTCGGCCTTGCCGAGCCGGTCGGCGAGCCAGCCCCCGGCGAACACGCCCGTGGTGCCGCCGATCAGCAGCAGCGACGCCATGAACTGGCCGGTGGTCACCAGATCGAACTTGAAGTTGCTCATCAGTACCGAGGGCGTCCACAGCGCCAGGCCATAGCCGCAGAGCGAGCTGAACGAGGATGCGAATGCCATCATCCAGAAGGCCGGCTTGCGCGCAAGGATGCCGAAGACGTCGCTGAGCGGCGCGCGCGCTTCGCCGGCGGCGGCAGGCACGCGGGGCACATCGCGCACCACCATGCGGAATATCGGTGCAAGCAGCAGCCCGGCGACCCCCATGACGAGGAATGCGATGCGCCAGTCGATCAGCGCCGCGATATAGGCGCCCAGCAGCGTGCCGAGCGCCAGGCCGATCGGGATGCCGAGCGAGTAGATGGCGAGCGCGCGGGCGCGCTTCTCGGGCGGGAAATAATCGGCGATCATCGCATAGGAGGGGGCGACGCCACCGGCCTCGCCGACGCCGACGCCGAGGCGGAACAGGAAGAGCTGCCAATAGCCGGTGGCGATGCCGCATAGGGCGGTGAACGCGCTCCACACCGCCAGCGAGCCTGCGATCACGCCCGAGCGGCTGGTCCGGTCGGCGAGATAGGCGAGCGGCACGCCGAGCACCGAATAGAGCAGCGCGAAGGCGAGGCCGCCGATCGCGCCGAATTCGGTCCTGGTGAGCTGGAGGTCCCGCATGATCGGCACGGCGAGGATGCCGAGGATCTGCCGGTCGAGGAAGTTGAACGTGTAGACCAGCAGCAGCATCGCAAGGACGAGGCCGCGATTGCGGGTGGACGAGGGGTTGTTCGAGGACACCGGCAGGTTCTTCCCTGAAAAGCCCTCTCCCGCAAGCGGGAGAGGGTTGGGTGAGGGCCTGTGGTGTCCTCACCCGACGCGCTCAATCTTGCACGATTCACCCTCACCCCGACGATCCCGCAAGCGGGAGAGGGGAAGAAGGGAAGGACTAGATCAGAACTTCACGCTGAACGAACCGAAGACCTGGCGCGGATTGCCGTAGAATGCGGTGGCGATACCCTCGCGGCCCAGCGACGAAGTATAGACGTTGGTCGCCGGGTTGTAGCTCAGATAATTATAGCCCGACGTGATATAGTGCTGGTCGGTCAGGTTCTTGCCGTGGATGCCGATCTGGTAGCGTCCCTCGCCGAAGCTGTAGGTGACGTTCGCATCCAGCAGCGCATAGCCCGGCTGGTCGAGCCAGGGGATCGCAGTCTCGAACTGGTGGGTGCTGCTGCGATAGGAAAGCGTGGTCGAGGCATTGAGCGTGCCCTGACCGATCGGCAGATAGGTGCCGAGCGTGCCCGACAGCGTCCATTCGGGAGTGTTCTGGATGAAGCGCTGGTTGGCGACGTTGACGCCGTTGACCAGGAACTCCTTGTACTTGCCGTCGATCCAGCCGAGCGTGCCGTTGAAGGTGATCGCCGAGGCTGGGCCGGCATAGCCCTGCGCCACGCGACCGTTGACCTCGGCCTCGACGCCCTTGAACTCGGCGCGGCCGGCATTGGTGGTGACGCCGGCAAAGCTTTCGAAGATGCCGTCGCCATTGGCGTCGACGCCCACCGAGCCGGGGATCTGGACGTCGTTATATTTGGCATAGAAGCCGTCGATCGCGAAGTTCAGCGCCCGATCGAACAGTGAGCCCTTCCAGCCGATCTCGTAGCTGTCGACCGTTTCCGGATCGAACGAGATGAAGTCGTAGATCTCCTGGTAGCTGCGCACGCCATCGTGATTGGTGTCGGGCGCGATATTGGCGCTGCCGCGCGGATCGAAGCCGCCGCCCTTGAACCCCTTCGAATAGGACGCGTAGATCATGTGATTGTCGGTCGGCTTGAAGCTGATCGAGGCGCGGGGCGTGAATTTCTGGAAATCCGCGGTGCCGCGGAAATTGGTCGAGGGTGCGCCGAAGAGCGTCGCCGTGCCGCCGAATTCGGGCGAGGTGCCGCCCAGCTTGCTCGCCTTGTAGACGAACGCGTTGCGATGATCCCAGGTGTAGCGGCCGCCCACCGAGATGCTGAACTGCGGCGTGATGTCGTAGGTGAAGTCGCCATAGATGGACGGCGTCGTCGTCTTCACATTGCCCGCGGTATAGGCGTTGAAGCCCGGCAGGCCGAGCAGGGCGCCGGTGGTGCCGAGCAGCACGTCGAACGATGTCGAGGCCTCGGCATCGAGATAGTAGAAGCCGAGGATGCCGTTCAGCTTGTCGCTCGAATAGGCGATCTGGAATTCCTGGCTGACCTGCTCGTTGCGATAGACCGCGGGCACGTCGACATCGACCGAAGGCAGCGAATCGAAGTCGATCGGTGCCCAGCTGCGATCCTTGCGCCAGGCGCTGATCGACTTGATCGTGAAATTGTCGCTCACCTGCGCCGAGACGGTCATCGCGATCCCGCCACCCTGGACATCCTGCTTCGGATTGTTGAGCCCGGCCTGGGTATCATAGACATCGGCCAGCACCGGCGTATGGGTCAGCAGCGAGGTGAACAGCCGGTGGCCGTTGCGCGGATCCGACTTGTCCCAGGTATAGTCGCCGGCGATGCGGATCGACATGCGCTTGTCGGGCGATTCGAACTCGAGCGTGCCGCGCGTCGCCCACACGTCCTTGTTGTAGTTCTCAAGGCCGTTGTAGAGATTCTTGCCGAAGCCGTCGCGGGTCAGCCGCGCGACCGAGCCGCCGATCTTGAAGCCCGCGGTGATCGGCGTGCTGACGGTCAGGATGCCGTCGAGCTGGTTGTACATGCCATAGGTGCCCTTGGCGCTGATCGAGAGATCATCGGGCAGCCGCTTGGTCACATATTTGAGCGCGCCGCCGATCGTGTTGCGGCCATAGAGGGTGCCTTGCGGCCCGCGCAGCACCTCGACCCGGTCGACGTCGTAGATGTCGAGGACGGCGGCCTGGGGCCGGTTGAGATAGACATCGTCGAGATAGATGCCGACGCCCGCCTCGAAGCCGGGGACCGGATCCTGCTGGCCGACGCCGCGGATGAAGGCGGTCAGCGTCGAATTGGTGCCGCGCGAATTCTCGAAGGTGACGTTCGGGGTGACGTTGGAGATGTCGGTGACGTCGATCGCGCCGCTGCGTTCCAGCGCCTCGCCGGAGAATGCGGTGACTGCGCCGGGGACGTCGAGCAGCCGCTCCTCGCGGCGGCGGGCGGTGACGACGATCTCGCCGCTGTCCTGCACGGCAGCCTCGTCGGACTGCGCGGCCGCGACATCGGTGGCGGTGCTGTCCTGGGCGAAGGCCGGCGCTGCGCCCAGTACGGCGAAGGCGGCGCCGGCGAACAACAGCGCGCGTGCAGACGGATTCAGGCGTGACATCGTGTATCTCCTCCCCGGTGGCCAACCCGTCATTGATGCGGGTTGTAAGCGGTCGCGGGACGCTATACTGAAACATGAACCAGGTTTCAACTTGGATTGAGCAGGGAGAGGACGACATGGTTGAAGGGCGTGGCAATGCGGCCACATCCTCTGGGGCGAGCCCCACGCCGGGCCAGCGTCCAGGCTCGTCCGAGGCGGCCAGCGCGGGCAAGGAACCGCGCACCGCGCGCGGACGGCGGACGCTGCGCGCGATCCTGGATGCCGCGGCCGAGGAGTTCGGCGAGAAGGGTTTTCACGAGGGCTCGATCAGCGGCATCACCCGCCGCGCGGGCGTCGCGCTCGGCAGCTTCTACACCTATTTCGATTCGAAGGACGACGTGTTCCGCGCGCTGGTCCGCGACATGTCCGAGCAGGTGCGCGAGAATGTCGCCCCGGCGCTGAAGGGTGCGGCGGGGCAGATCGCCGCCGAGCGCGCCGCGCTGCTGGCGTTCATCCGCTTCGCGCGGACGCACAAGGAGATCTACCGGATCATCGACGAGGCCGAATTCGTCGATCCCGCGAGTTTCCGCATGCACTATGCGACCACCGCCGACCGCATCGCCAAGCGCCTCCGCGCCGGTGCCGAGCGCGGCGAGCTGCGCGACGATGTCGGCGAGATCCATGCCTGGGCGATCATGGGGATGAACGTGTTCCTGGGGCTGCGCTACAGCGTGTGGGCCGAGGACGCCGATCCCGAGACGATCGCCGATACGGTCGCGACGATGCTGGCGCGGGGGATCGGTGCCGGAGATTGAGCGGTGGCCGGTTACCCTAAAGTCGCAAACGTCGCGGGTTCCACGCGCGCGTACGCGTGAGGCGGTTCTGGCTTATTCGCGATGAGAAAGAGCCGGTACCGGCTCGCAGGCGAAATCCTACATTGCAACCGGCGGCGCGGCGTCCAGCATGGCGAGGACGAAGTCGGCGCGCGCCGCGACGTCGGTCCTGGGCAGCAGGTGCGCAGTGTAGCCCAGGGCGCGATAGGCACCTTGCAGCCGCGCATATTCCGCGAGCGCCTCGGCGAATTCGAGCCTGCGCTCGGCGTCGCGGACATGAATCTCGGGCCAGGGCGGGGCGAGGAAGATGTCGACATTGTAGCGATGGGCCGTGCCGAGCGGCAGGATCGCGGGTTCGCCGGTGGCATGTTCGAGCGCGGCGGCCGCGTCGACCAGCCCGCGGTCGAAGAATATCGGGCCTGCGGCGGATTCCGCCGCGACACGATCGGCCAGCGCCATTGCCACCGCCCGCTTCGCGAAGGCGGCCATGTCGGTCCAGGGCAAGGCGCGGCCATTGCCCCGCAGCTCCTCGGCGACGATGCGGCGGCCCGGCTCCGGAACGGTTGCGTATCCGCGGCGCGCCAGTTCGGCCAGCACGCTCGACTTGCCGCCGCCCGAGCAGCCGGAAATGACGACGAACCGGTCCACCTCAGCCCTTGTCGGGCTTGTCCCTGAGCGCCGCGAGCGCGCCGAAAGGACCGCTCTCCTCGGCAAGACGCTTGGCTTCCTCTTCGCTCAGCACGCCCGCCTGCTTCAGCACCAGCTCGGCATCGGAGCTGCGCGGGAAGGGGTCGAGCGCGAGCGCCAGCGTCTCGGCCGCGGCCTCGCCGAGATCGATCGCGCTGCCGGTGTAGAACACCGTGTCGCATTCCTCCGCGTCGAGCTCGATCTCGTCGTTCGGATCGCCTTCGGTCTCGGGGACGAAGCGGATCGCGAAATCCTCGTCGATCTTGGCCGGGACGGGGTCGCCGGTGGCGATGCAGCTCTGGACGACGCTGGCGCGGATGCGGCCGCGGGCGATGATGCCGGCGGCGTCGCGGCGGATCGTATAATCGGCCTCGAGCGAATCGATCGCCGGGATGTCGAACCGCACGGCGAGCGCGGCGCGCTCGGCAGGGTCGGCGACGACCTGGACCTGGCTTTCGCCGGCGCCGATCTGGTCGAGCCGGTGGGGCCGCGAGAATTCGGGCGCGGTCATGCCGGCAGCTTCCCGGCGATGACGCTGGCGATCGGCGCGGCGGCGAGGCGGTCGCGGAACGCGAGCAGCTCGGCCTCGACATGTGCGAGCGCGGCGTCGTCGGGCGCATGGCCGCGATAGAGATTGCGGACCAGCGCGTCGTGGAGCGAACCCGCAGCCAGCCCGGCGCGATAGGCGGTCAGCCGGCCGCCGAGCATGCCCATCATCCGGCCGATATGCTTGCCGACGACGATGTCGCCGATGCCGATCTCGCGCAGCTGGCCATCCATGTCCTGGATGAAGCATTCGGCGAGCGCGGCATTGGGCGCGGCGCCCTCGGGCTCGGCCTCGAGCCGGAGCAGCACCATCGAGAGCACCGCCGCGATCATGTCAAAGCGGCCGTCGATCGTGTCGGGGACCTGGCCCGCCTGATACCAATGCGGCCGGCGGCCCTCGGCCACCACGGCCTGATAGAGAAGCGGCGCCGTGCCGCGATCATGGCCGCCGAGCAGCCGTTTGAGCAATCGCATGGTCTGGTTCTGGTCCGTCTGATCGGGCGCGACCTTGTTTGGCCGCATTTTGCCGCATATTGAGGCGAACGGCCCGCGATGCAATGCGCGGCCGGTTTGCGTTTGCCTGGAGACCATCATGTCATTTCCCGTTCGCGCGCTTGGCGCCGTTGCGCTGCTAGCCGCCATGGGCACCGCCGCCTGCACTCCGGTGCGGACGCACCAAGGCTATGTCGTCGATACGGCGCTGGTGGATGCGATCCAGCCGGGCATCGACAATCGCGACTCGGTTCTCCAGACGCTCGGCCGTCCGACGCTGACCAGCCAGTTCAACGAAGGCGAATGGTATTACGTCTCGCGCGACAGCAGCAACATGGCGTTCCAGGGCCCGAAGACCAAGACCCAGCTGACGCTGCGCGTCCGCTTCGATGCGTCGGGCAATGTCGTCGCCGTCGATCGCATGGGCGCCGAGATGATCGCCTCGATCGACCCCTATGGCAAGAAGACGCCGACCCTGGGCCGCCACTCCAACTTCTTCCAGGATCTGTTCGGCAATATCGGCACGGTCGGCGCGCCGGGCACCGGTGGCCCGGGCGGCGGCGACAATACCGGGCCGTAACGATTCTTGCTCGTAGCTGACTGGCGCGTTCCCGCGGCGTTCAGCGCGGCTCCTCCATTCCATGCGCGTGCCGGCGGTTTCGCCGGGCCATGTTTGGAGGAAGTCATGAAGAAGCTCATCACCGCCACGCTGCTCGCCGCGGTCGCCATGCCGGCGTTCGCGCTGCCGACCGCGGCCTATGCCCAGTCGAACCGCGAGCTGCGCCGCGACCGCCAGGATATCCGCGAGGAGCAGCGCGAGCTGCGCCAGGCGCAGCGCCATGGCAGCCCGCGCGACGTTCGCGAGCAGCGCCGCGACGTGCGCGAGGCGCATCAGGAATATCGCGAGGATCTGCGCGACCGCGGCCGGAACTGGGGCGACAATGACTGGCGCCGCTATCGCGACAGCAATCGCGGCATCTATTCGCGCGGCAACTGGCGCGCGCCGTTCCGCTACAATCGCTTCTCCGCCGGCGCACGGATCGGCGCCCCCTATTACGGCTCGCGCTACGTCATCGGCGATCCGTGGCGCTACCACCTGCCGCGCGCCGGCCGCTACCAGAGCTGGGTGCGCCACTATAACGACGTGCTGCTGATCGACACCCGCCGCGGCGTCGTGATCCGCGTGCTTCCCGGCTTCTACTGGTAAGTCGATTTTCGTCGGGGCCCGGGCGGCTTAGGCCGTCCGGGGTTCTTTGGCCGGGGTTCGGCCGCGCCGTTGCGGCGACGCGGCCGGTGCCCGTGAGCACGGCCCCGAAAGGGGGTGGGACCGAGCGCGTAAACGCACGGAAAAGCATTTCGCTCCCGTATTAATCTAGCATCTGTGCAGATATTTCGACGAACCGCTCAGCGCCCGATCTATCGGATGGTGAAAAGGATCTGGTCGACCACCTTTCCACCCAGATCGACCAGCTTGAGCCGGTGCTGCCCCGGCGGCGCCAGCACCATCGGATGCGCATCCGCCGCGCCCAGATCATGGGTGTCGAGCAGCAGGCGGTGGCCGGTCACCTCGCCGTTCACCGATATGGCAAGCCGCTGATTGGCAGGCGGAATATCGGGATCGAGCGCATAGACGCTGCCTGCCACCGGATTGACGATGCGCGGGCGCCGCGCCGCCTCGGGCGCGAAGGCGATCCGGGTCAGCTCGGTGCCCTTCAGGAAAAACTCGCGGCGCGGCTGCTCGACGCCCTGGGCGAAGCGGACCTGGCGCATCTCGATGCCGCCCGGCTCGGGCAGCGGCTTGCTCGGGGTTCCGTCATGGAGCGCGAGCATCATGTCGCGCCAGACCGGCGCCGCGCCGCTGGTGCCCGAAACGGCGCGCATCGGATCGCCCTCGAGATTGCCGACCCATACCGCCACGGTGAACCGGTCGGAGAAGCCGATGCACCAATTGTCGCGCATCGCTTTCGACGTGCCGGTCTTGGCCGCCGCCCAGAAGGGCAGGCGCAGCGCCGAATCGACGCCGAAGGTTCCGGCGCGGGCATTGGGATCGGCCAGGATGTCGGCGACGATCCAGGCGGCCTGGGGCGTGGTGATCTGGCGCGGGAGCTCGCGGGGATCGTCCTGCACCAGCCGCAGCGGTGCCCAGCGGCCGCCGAGCGCGAGGCTGCGATAGGCAGCCGCCTGCTCGAGCAACGTGACCTCCGCCGATCCCAACGCCAGTGAATAACCATAATACTGTCCGTCCTCGACCAGCCCGCGATAGCCGGTGTCCCAGAGCCGGTCGCGGAACGAATCGACGCCGGTCAGCAGCAAAGTGCGCACCGCCGGCACGTTGAGCGAGCCGGCCAGCGCGACGCGCGCCGATACCGGCCCCTTGAAGGCGCGGTCGTAATTCTGGGGGACATAGAGGCCCGAGGCGGTGTCGAGCTGGACCGGCGAATCGTCGAGGATCGAGGCGGCGGTGAGATAGCCCTTCTCGATCGCCTGGGCGTAGAGGAACGGCTTCAGCGTCGATCCGGCCTGGCGATAGGCCGATGCGCCGTCGACCGAGGGTGCGGTCGATTCGCCGCCGATCCCGCCGACATAGGCGAGCACGTCGCCGCTCTGGTTGTCGACCACCACGACCGCGCCGTCCCGCGCCCGCGTGCCGCCCAGGCCCTGGAGCTGGCGGCGCAGCGCGGCGATGGCGACGGCCTGGATGCGCGCGTCGAGCGTGGTGGTGATCCTGGCGCCCGGCTTGGTCAGCAGCCGGGCGGCGAGATGCGGCGCGAGACCGGGATCGAGCGCAAGGCTGCGCGCCGGGCCGAGCATCGAGGCGGCGGCGCCGGCGAAACGGCTGCAATCCTGGTCATGGCTGAGCGCGCAGGCGCGCTGGGCGACCTTGGTCGATCCCGCGCCGGGATCGGGGAGCAAGGCGGCGAGCAGCAGCGCGTCGTCGCGGCCGAGCGTGGCGGGAGTCTTGCCGAACAGGCCGAGCGCGGCGGCACCGATACCCTGCGCCTCACCGCGGAACCCGGCGAGGTTGAGATAGGCTTCGAGGATCTGGTCCTTGCTCCAGCCCGATTCGAGCTGCCAGGCGGCGCGCATCTGGCGAAGCTTGTCCCAGAAGCCGCGATGGCCGGGGCGCGACAGGTCGGGCGCCAGATAGGCGGCGACCTGCATCGACAGCGTGCTGGCGCCGCGCGCGCGCTTGCCCTCGGCCTTGTCGCGGAGCGACCCGGCGAGCGCCCACCAGTCGATCCCGCCATGGTCGCGGAAACGCCGGTCCTCGGCGGCGACAAGGACATCGCGGGCGACGGGCGCCACGTCTTCGAGGCGGACCCAGGCGAGGCGGCGGGCCTGATAGTCGATACGGGCGCTGTCGATCAGCCGGCCGTTGCGATCATAGAGCCAGGCCTCGGACGGCTGCCATTGGGTGCGCACCATGGCGTAGCCCGGGAGCGGCGGCGGGAGGGTGATCCAGTAAAGTGTACCGAAGCCGGCGGCGAGCAGGGCCGCGGCACCGATCAGAATGCGCGGCGGCGTGAATATGCCGCGCCAGCCCCGCTCGCGCCAGGCGGTGCGGAGCGCGGCGGCCCCGCGTGCGATTGCGTCGGGTGCGGCGTCGATGCGCCTTGCCAGCGACCTGGCGAAGGCGAGCAGGCGGGCGAGCGGTGTTTCCCCGGTCACCGCTCCGCCACGGTCATCACGGCGTTGGGCAGCTGCGCGCGGATCTCGGGCGAATACATCGCCTCGACCCGCGTCGCCGGCAGGTTGAACCGGCCCGCCGTGTTCAGTCGCATCACATAGGTGATGGTGAAGCTGCCGCGCGGTACCCAGCCATAATAGGCGCGGAAGACGCCGCCCGAACGCTCCAGATAGCTCGGCCAGGTATCGCCGCTGCCGCCCGCATCCTTGTTGAGCAGTTCGGACTGGCCGCCGAGATTGCCGAGCACGGTCGCGCCGGCGGGCATCGGATCATTGACCACCACCCAGTTGCGTTCGGCCGAAGCCTCGACGGTGATCGTCACCTTGACGACGTCGCCGCGGGTCAGCGTGCCCTGGCGGGCGGCCTGCACCATCTCGACCTTCTTGGTCATCTTGTAGCCCGCCATCAGCGGCTGGGTGAGCGGCACCGCCGCCTTGACCCGGACGAACGCCCAGGGCCCGGCGCCGCCGCTCTGGCCGAGCATCAGCGGGGTGGTCTGGGCGGGCAGCGGCAGGCTGAACATGCGCTGCGGCTCGAGCAGCGGCCAGGTCCGGCTGACCGAGCTCGGGCCGAGCGACGCGGTGGTGACTCCCGCGATCGCCTGGGCGGGATACATCGCCATGAACTTGCGCGCGGCGATCGTGCCCCAGGCATTGGCGGTGGTGGTGTCCCAATGGCCGCGCTGCTGGCGCATCGCGACGCCGACCATCATCTTGGCGTTCTCGTCGTTCCAGCCGGGGCGGCCGAGCGTGGCGAGGACGGCCTTGATCGCGGCGCTGTCGTCCGATGCCATCAGCCACCAGGGCATGCGGCCCTTGTCCGACAGATCCACGCGGGTGCCTTCATAGACGAGGCGGGTGCGCAGCGTCTTCTCGGCATCGGCGCGGAGCTGCGCGCCATTGGCGAGCCCGGGGACGCTGCCGAGTGCCGCGGCATAGTCGGCGAGCGACGAGGTCGGCATTTCGGCGGGCGCGATGCCGATCTGGCCGAGCATGTTCGCGGTCGCCGCGCCCTGCTTGGCGAGCGCGGTGAAGGCGGCGAGGCGCTGGAAGCGGACATCGCCATAGTCTTCGCGGCGCAGCCGCCCGTCGAGCACGGCTTTCATCGCCTCGATCATCCTGGCCTTGGGCGCTTCGGGCAGCGGCAGGCCGGCCTCGGCGGTGACCGAGAGGATATAGGCGGTGAGCGCTTCCGATCCCGGCCAGTCGCCCGGGAAGTAGCGGAGCAGGCCGTCGCCATCCTGATAGGAGGGGATCTCGCCCGCGATCAGGTTCCACGCGCCGGTGTCGCCGAGCGCGATCGCCTTGGACGTGCGCTGCTCGAGGCAGCCATAGGGATAGGCGAGCATATAGTCGCGCACGCCCTGGAGCGGCGGCGCGAGCGTGTCGGCCAGGGTGATATCGACCATGCCGCGGCCCGGCAGCGCGCCCAGGGGCGGCGCGATGCTGAAATTCGCCTCGCCGACCCGGCCCAGGCTCGCCGCCCAGGTCTCGACCGGCACCGCGGGGACGATGTCCTGTGTCACGGTGATCCTGTCGGTCGACTTGCCGTCGGCCGACTTGGCGGTGACGGTCCAGGCGAGCTTGCCCTCGGTCGGCGGCGCGGTGAGGTTCCAGACGATCGGCGAGGCGCCGCCTGCCGGGATGTCGACGGTCAGCGGCTTGCCCTGCGCGACGCTGGGATTGAGCGCCACCGTCGCGGTGACGCGCATCGGCTTGGCCGATCCGTTGCGCAAGGTGAACATCGCCCCGAACGTGTCGCCGGTGCGGATGAGCTGGGGCACGCCGGCGTAGATGCTGAGATCCTGCGCGGTGCGCACGCTGGTCTCGCCGGTGCCGAAATATTGCGCGCCGTTGGTGGCGATCGCGACGAGCTTGAACGAGGTGAGCGCGTCGGACAGCGGCACCTGCACGCGGGCATGGCCGTTGCCGTCGAGATCGACCTTGCCCTTCCAGAGCAGGACGGGCTGGAAATTCTCGCGGTTGAGCCCCGACAGGTCGCCGCCGCCACCGCCACCCGCCTCGACGGCTTTCTTGCCGTAGTGGCGCTTGCCGACCACCTGAGTCTGCGCGGTCGAGGTGAGCACCGAGATCGGCCGGTCGCCCATCATCGCGTCGAGCAGGTCCCAGCTGTCATTGGGCGCGAGCTGGAGCAGCGCCTCGTCGACCGCGGCGAAGGCGACCTCGGCCTGTTTCGCCGGCGTGCCGTCCGGATTCTTCACCTCGACATCGACGTTCGCGGTGTCGCGCGCGCCATAGCTCGCCTTGTCGGCCTTGACCGCGACGCCGAGCCGGTGGCCTTCCCAGCCGACCTTCACCTTGGCGAGGCCGAGGCGATAGGCGGGCTTGGCGAGATCGACCAGGGCGGTCGGCTTGCCGCCGTCCTTCGACCAGGGGATGCCCCAGTCGCGCGCCATGTCGGACCGCCACTGCGCCCAGCCGGTCACGCGGCCGCGCACCGCCATCACCGAGACGAACACGTCGGGGGCATAGTCGGCGGGCATCGGCACCTCGACCACGGGATCCTTGCCCGACAGGCCGATGACGAAGCTGGAGAGCACGCCCTCGCGCTCGACCGTGACCAATGCCGTCGCCTCGCGGAAGGGCATGCGGACCTGGAACTTGGCGGTCTCGCCCGCCTTGTACTCGAGCTTCTCGGGGATCAGGTCCATCCGGTCGCCATTGTCGCCGCCGAACCACCAATCGTCGTCGCCGACCAGCCAGACCGACTGGGTGGCGCGCGCGACATTGCCGGCGGCGTCCTTGGTGGTGGCGACGGCATAGACCTCGCCCGACACGCCGGGATCGAGCTGGCAGGTCGCCAGGCCCTGCGCATCGGTGGTCGCCGAGCAGGTGGTGCCGAGCTTGGTCGTCTTCACCTGGTTGTCGTACGCGTAGAAGCCGCCGATCAGCCGGCGCCGCGCGGTGAGGATCTCGCGGCTGTAGAGCTCGACCGAGACATTCTGGCTGGCGACGGGCTTGCCCGCGGTGTCGAGCGCGACGAAGCGCAGGCGCAGATCGTCCTGCTTCATCAGCCAGCCATCGGTCTTGATGCCGAGCTGCACGCCCGAGGTGTAGAGCGGGATGCGGCGCGAGGCGGTCAGGATCTCGCCATTGGCGTCCTGATAATCCATCTCGACCAGCATCGAGGTGTTCTGGTCGAGCGACTGCGGCACATCGATCGCGGTGCGCGCGCTGCCTTCGCCGCCCAGCGTGACGGGAAGCGTCTGGGTCGGGGGAAGCTGGGGCGATTCCTCGTCGCTCTCGTCATTGCCGTTGAGCGGCTTGGTCCCCTCGGTCATGGCGCGGCCGCCGAAGCTGTAGCCGTCATAGCCGTCGGGGGTCGGGAAGCTGTCGAAATAGCCGATGCGCAGCTCGACCGGCAGGTTCGATGCGCCGCCGCCGGCGAGATAGCCGACGAACAGGTCGAGCGGCAGCGTGGTCGGGCGGACGGCCGGGTCCTTGGGGCCGGCGACGCTCGCCTTCATCGTCGGGAGCTTATACTCGTCGACCTTGAACGACTGGCCGGTCCAGATCGTCTTTTCCTCCGCGCCCTCGCTCTTCACGACGAAGCGGATGTCGTAATCGCCCATCTTGGCGCCGCTGGGCGCGGTCCAGCTCGATTCGCCGATCCCGTTGGCGTCGATCGACACCGGAATGTCGTAGACCGTGTCGTCGCCGCGATGCTCGAGGCGCAGCGTCGCGTCGAACGGCTTGGGCGCCTCGAAGCCCGCCGCCACCGGGCGGCGGATGATGTGCTTCATGTGGATCGTTTCGCCCTGGCGGACCAGCGCCCGGTCGAACACGGTGTGGTAGATCTCCTCGGGCGCGCTCCAGCCATAGGGCAGGTCGAAATCGTACGGGCGGATGCCCTGGCCCCAATCGGTGAGCGTGAAGCTGAAATCATCGGCCTTGCGCGCCGAGACCATCAGCGGCGAGGCGCTGCCATTGTCGCAGCTCGCATAGGTTTCGGGCTGGGGAAGCCCCTTGGGCACGCCGAGCCGGCCCGAGGCATCGGTGGTGCCCTTTGCCAGCAACTGGCCGGTGCAGCTGTCGGTGATGCGCACTTCCGCGCCGCCGACGCCGGTGCCGCCGTCGAGCGAGGTGACCCAGACGAGCGAAGTCTCGCGGCCCCATTTGAAATGGACGCTCATATTGGTGACCAGCGCGCCGGCGGTGACGTAGCGTGGCGCCTTGCGGCCGAGCAGGGCCTCGCCGAGCCGCGGGCTGGCGAGCTCGACGACATAGAATCCGGGCTTGGTGAGCGGGATGCCCACCACCTCGAACTCCTTGCCGCCACCGGGCAAGGACACCTGGAACGGCTTGCCGGTCGCTGGCGTGAGCAGCGGCTTGGCGCCGGTCTGGTTGATATAGACCGTCTCGTCGCCGCGCTTGATCTCGTCGCTCTTGGTCTTCGCGGCATCGTCGATCGCGTGGAGCCAGTTGGCGATCTCGCCGTCGCCGCCCTCGACACGCAGGCTCTGGCCGTTCACCGCCATCTGGCTGCCGCCGAGCTTGGCCTCGACATTGCGGACGCTGACCGGAAGGACGCCGCCTTCCTTCGCTTCGAGAATGCCGAAATTCGCGGCGAACTTCACCAGCGGCGGCGCTTCGTCGAAGCGGATATCGAGCGGGAAGCGCTCGGCATTGGAGAGCTTGCGGCCGCTCTCGTCGGCGATATTGGCGGGGAGGACCAGCTTGGCGGTGACCGGGCCCGCGGGCAGCGGTGCCTTGAACTTGATGTCCGCGACGGTCGCGCGGGCCTTGTCGTCGCCCTTGCCCTTGTCGTCTCCAAAGACCGGCGCCAGCTCCTTGCCGTCGGGCAGCTTGATGCGGACCGCCTTGGCCTGCGCCATCGGGATCGGCGCCGAGAAGCGGACCCAGGCATCCTGCACCGGGTTGCAGCCCGCCTGCGGATTGACCCGCGAGCATTCGAAGCGCGCGGTGAACGGCTTGCGGACGGTGAAGTCGTAGCGCTGATCGGTGCCGGCGATACGGCCTGACGCGCTGGCGATGTCCTTGCCCCAGACGAGCGCCATGTCGCGGCCCGGAGGCAGCGGGCGGCGGCATTTGAGCGCGACCACGCTGGCGGTCGCCTTGGCACGGTCGGCCGCGGCGGCGGGCAGCGCCTGGGGCAGGCCGGCGTCGTTCAGGAAGCTCTGCACCTCCCAGCGATCGGTGCCGAGATCGGAGAGCAGCTTGGGCGCGACATCGGCGGGCAGGACGTCGACCGGAATCTTCTCGCCGATGCCGTCGACCGCGCAATAGGCATTGGCGGCGACCGAGGCGCGATCGGGGGCGAGATTGGCGGCGACGAGGAAGACCTGGTCCTCCTCGATCTCGCTGCCATAGCGGCTGGGCAGCACCGCGCGGGCGATCGGGCCGCCGCTGTCGACGGTGAACTTGGTCTGGCCGGTGACGGCAAAGCCGGCGAGGCTCTTGAGCTTGTCCTTCAGGGTGAAGGTGCAGGTGACGCCGCCGGGGAGCGGGCTGGCGAATTCATGGACGAAGGTCTGCTGGTCGACCCAGCGCCCCTCGCCGCCGACCGGGCATTCGACGTTGAACGGCCCCGCCGCGCGCGGATCGCCCAGCGGCACCATCGGCTGGTTGAAGCGCGCGGTGAAGCGCTCGATCGCGCCATCGCCCACGCCGGGGGTCGCCATCTCGACCTGGGGGCTGTTGTCTCCGAAGGCGACCACCGCGCCCAGAGGAGCAAGGACAAGCGCGAGAACACCAAGCCGGGCAACGAGCTTCATGGAACACCCCTCTCCAAGGCCGTGCGCGGAGATTTGCAGGGGGCGGGAGAGCAAGTCCAGCGATGATTGGCGATAGCGAAGGGTGTCGCACCTCGACCAGTTCCCGCCGAAACGGATCAGATTGTTCCCCTGTCAGGGGCAAATTGCCCCGCAAATTCCAGGATTTCGCCTTGATCGTTCCACTTCCGGCACGGGATAAGGTTCGCTTCCGAATCGGAGATATCGCTATGGGGGATGGGGGCATCCTGGTCGCGATCGACGCCGCAGCGCGCGAGGCGACGCTGTTCGCGGCGATATTCTTCCTGATCGGAGGGGTCGACGATCTTCTTGTCGACCTGATCTATGCGCTCCGGCGCACGGGCATGGGGCGGCGGCGCGGGGTGCGGGCCCGGGGGGGGGGGGCGGCGCGCGGCGCAGCGCCCGGGATCCCGC
>CBIHNZ010000034.1:0-51949 GCA_966211615.1 uncultured Sphingomonas sp. | reverse complement strand
GGGTGTTTTGCCCGGGACACCAGTGGGGCGGGTCGGACCCTAATCCTTGGGCTGTCCGCCCCCCCGGCGCCCGCGGGCGTCTCAGGCCAGGTCGAACCGATCGGCGTTCATCACCTTGGTCCAGGCCGCGACAAAGTCCTTCACGAACTTCTCGCCGGCATCCGCGGAGGCATAGACCTCCGAGAGCGCACGGAGCTGCGAGTTCGAGCCGAACACCAGATCGGTCCGCGACGCGGTCCATTTCTGCTGGCCGGTAGCGCGATCGGTGCCGGTGAATTCCTCGTCGGCGGTCTCGTCGACTTCCTTCCACACCGTCCCCATGTCGAGGATGTTGACGAAGAAGTCGTTGGTCAGCTGCCCGGGCCGATTGGTGAACACGCCATGCTTCGAGTCCCCGTGATTGGCGCCGAGCACACGCAGGCCGCCGACAAGCACGGTCATCTCGGGCGCGGACAGGCCCATCAGCTGCGAGCGATCGACCAGCAGTTCCTCGGTCGGCACGCTGAAGCGGACCGACAGGTAGTTGCGGAAGCCGTCCGCGCGCGGCTCGAGCGGCGCGAAGCTCTCGGCGTCGGTCCATTCCTGGACGGCGTCGCCGCGGCCGGTGGTGACCGGCACGGTGAGGGCATGGCCGGCCGCCTTGGCCGCCTGCTCGATGCCGACCGCGCCGCCGAGCACGATCAGATCGGCGATGCTCACCTTGCCGCCGAAATCGGACCGGATGCCTTCATAGACCTGGAGCACCTTGGCGAGTTCGGCCGGCTCGTTGACCGCCCAGTCCTTCTGCGGGGCCAGCCGGATGCGCGCGCCATTGGCGCCGCCGCGCCGGTCCGATCCGCGATAGGTCGATGCCGAGGCCCAGGCGGTTTTGACCAGCTGGGCGACGCTGAGCCCTGAGCCGGCGATCTTGCCCTTGAGCGCGGCGACGTCGGCATCGCCGAGCGGCGTGCCGGCGGGGATCGGATCCTGCCAGATCAGATCCTCGGTCGGCGCCTCGGGTCCGAGATAGCGGGTCTTCGGCCCCATGTCGCGATGGGTCAGCTTGAACCAGGCGCGGGCGAAAGTGTCGGCGAAATAGGCAGGATCCGCCCGGAACTTCTCGAGGATCGCGCGATAGGCGGTATCGTCCTTGAACGCCTTGTCGGCGGTGGTCATCATCGTCGGGACCTTCTTGCCCGGCGTGTGCGCCGCCGGTGCCAGCGTCTCCTCGGGATTGCCGACCGGCTGCCACTGCTTGGCACCCGCCGGGCTCTTCACCAGCTCATACTCATGGTCGAGCAGCATGTCGAAATAGGTCATGTCCCATTTGGTGGGCGTCGGCGTCCAGGCGCCCTCGATGCCGCTGGTGATGGTGTGGTCGCCCATCCCGGTCTCGTGCGTCGAAATCCAGCCGAGACCCATCGACGCCATCCCCGAGCCCTCCGGCTCGCGGCCGACATGCTTGGCATCACCGGCACCATGCCCCTTGCCGAAGGTATGGCCGCCGGCGGTGAGCGCCGCGGTCTCCTCGTCGTTCATCGCCATGTTGGCGAAGGTCCGGCGCAGGTCGCGCGCCGAGCCCTTGGTGTCGGGCTTGCCGCCAGGGCCCTCGGGGTTGACGTAGATCAGGCCCATCTGGATCGCGGCGAGCGGCTCTTCGAGTGCCATCCCGGCCTCATCGTCGATGCGGGTCTTGTTCTCAGGATGACCGACCCATTGTTCCTCTGTGCCCCAATAGATATCGCGCTCGGGCTCGAAGATGTCCTCACGGCCGCCCGAGAAGCCGAAGCTCGGGCCGCCCATCGATTCGATCGCGACATTGCCCGCGAGGATGAACAGGTCCGCCCAGCTCAGCTTGGCGCCGTATTTCTGCTTGATCGGCCAGAGCAGGCGGCGGGCCTTGTCGAGATTGCCATTGTCCGGCCAGCTGTTGAGCGGCGCGAAGCGCTGCGAGCCCGAGGACGAGCCGCCGCGGCCGTCCCCGGTGCGATAGGTGCCCGCCGAGTGCCAGGCCATGCGGATGAAGAACGGGCCATAATGGCCATAGTCCGCTGGCCACCAGGGCTGGCTATCGGTCATCAGCGCGGTGAGGTCGTTCTTCACGCCCTGATAATCGAGCGTCTTGAATGCCTCGCGATAATTGAAATCGGTGCCGTACGGATTGGGCGAGACGCCACCCTGGGTGAGGATCTCGAGGCTGAGCTGCTCGGGCCACCAGTCGCGATTGGTGCGTCCCAGCAGCGTGCGAAGCGCTTCGGGCTCTTTCGACGGATCGCTAAGCGGGCTGCCGGTGGTCGGTGCGTCCATGGGTCGACTCCTCTCTCGGGGGGATGGGCGGGCGCCGTTCGACCTCCCGAGCGCTCATGATCGCGCGGACCGTCTCCAGTTCCCTTGTTCGCAGAGGATGCCACCGCGACTCAAATCGGAGAAATAGATTAGCTCGCCGTTGGTGATCGACTGGGCCGTTTTTACGGCAAGCCGCGGCGAGACGCCGGGATCACCACGATCGCTTCACCGAAGCACGATGTCGGCGTCCGCCAATCGCACGTCATGCATCTGATCGAGATAGGCCTCATAATATCCCTTGTGCGACGCGCCGACGATGGCGAGCAGCCGCGTGCCGGGACGGCGGGCGAGCACGTCGCGTATGTTCGCCACCATGCGCAGGTTGCGCGTCTCCCAATATCCGACATAGGCCCGCCCGAACCCCTGTGGCGACGGCTCGGTAAGCGCCGCGCCGAAATCGGACTGATAGACCAGCTTCGGTGCGCCCGGGGCGTTGTACGCGAGATACATTGCGAGAAGGCCGCCCGGTTGCGCAAGATTGCCTTCCAGTCGCGCCCCCTCGGCTTGCCGGGCGCGGGTCGCGGGATTGTCCCAGGCGCGCATGATCGCGTCCGTCTGCGCCTTCTGTTCCGCCGGATCGGCGCTGTCGGGCGAGTCAGCGCTATGGTCATCGACGCTCCAGAGCCGCTCCAGCCCCAAGCGTGCGGCGAGCGGCGCGGAGATCAGATTGGTCTCGTTACGGCGGTCCTGCAGCTTGGTCAGCGCGGCGACCAGTTCGTCGTTCAGGCCGTCGCCCGCCTTCCGCTCGCCCGCGGGCAGCCGGAGCCATTGCACCAGGGCCGAGCCGCGTTCCCCCGCAGCCAGGAAAATGGCCGCCAGATGCCGACGTTGCCCGGGCGAGGGCACGGCCGGCCAGGCTGCCAGCAGCTTCTCCGCCTCGGCATTGGCGGCAGGCACGTCCAATCCGGTGGCCCGGGCGGCGGGTGCGGGATCGGGACAATAATCCTTCACCGTCGCGGCATAGCGGGAGGGATAGCGGCGCAGGGTGTCACACTGGAGACCCGACAGGTCCTCGGTCGCGATCGCGGTCGGATGCCACGCCGCCAGACGATCCAGCAGCGGCGACACCATCTCGGGCGCAAAGCCGCTGAGCAACCCGGAAAGATGCGGCGTACCCAGCACCAGCACCTCATTGGGTTCGCCGACCGGCGGCCCCTTCAATTCGGCCGGATGAAAGGATGGATGATAATCCTGCGCCTGTGCGGCGGCGGCGGAGAGCGCGAGCACGCCCACGGCCAGCGCGAACGGGTGGAGCGAAGACCTGCCGAACATACGGACCATGAGACGCTGCCTCGAAGGTTGTACCGACCTGCTAACGCAACTGTTTTATTTAAACAATACACTCAGCGGTTGCCCGCCTCGCCTGCGTCCCTATTCCTCGGCAATCTCGCGCCGGGCCGGCGGATGGAGGCGCAGGCGGGTGACCTTGCGCGAATCGGCCTCGATCACTTCCAGCTTCCAGCCGCTGTCATGCACCAGGCACTCGCCCGGCTTGGGGACATGCCCCGCGAGCACGAAAGCGAGGCCGCCGAGCGTCTCGACATCCTCATCGACCTCGCCGAGGCGCGGGTCGATCGTCTCCGCGACGTCCTCGAGCTCGGCGCGGGCATCGGCATCCCAGCCACCGCCGTCGATCGGCACGAGCAAAGCGGTGGGCGCCTCGTCATGCTCGTCCTCGATCTCGCCGACGATCTCCTCGATCAGATCCTCGATCGTGATCAGCCCCTCGGTGCCCGAATATTCGTCGAGCACGATCGCGAGGTGGGTGCGGCTCGAACGCATCTGCGCGAGCAGATCGAGCGCGCCCATCGATTGCGGCACGTAGAGCGGATCGCGGATCAGTCCGGCGATGCTCTCCGGATGTGGCGCGCCGGTGGCGAGGATCGCGAACACGTCCTTGATATGGACCATGCCGACCACGGTATCGAGCGCCTCGCGATAGACCGGCAGGCGGCTATGGCCGGCCTCGGCGAACAGCGCGACGAGATCGCCGAAGCTGGTCGCCTCGTCCACCGCGACGATGTCCGCGCGCGGCACGCCGACATCGCCGGCATCGCGCTCGCCGAAATGGAGAAGGTTGCGGAGCATCTGGCGCTCGATCGGCGCAAGGTCTCCGGCGGGCGCCCTGCCCCCCTCCTCCTCATGCTCGTCGATCGCATCTTCCAGGCGGTCGCGCAGCGTCTCTTCCTGCTCGTCGCCGAACAGCAGGGTGCGGATTCCCCGCCATATGCCGCCGCTTTCGTGAGTAGTGTCGCCAGTGGCGGTGCTACTAGGGCCCTCGGGCATGTTCGTGTTCAGTCCTCGCGTACCGGGTACGGATCGTGAAGCCCGAGCTGATCGAGCGCGGCCCGCTCCATCTCCTCCATCGCCTCGGCTTCGGCGTCCCCCATGTGGTCATACCCTAACAGATGCAGCACGCCGTGGACAATCAGGTGCGTGGCATGATCCTCGACGCTGACCTCGCGCTCGATCGCCTCGGCGGCGCAGACGCCATGCGCCAGGACGATGTCGCCCAGGATCACCTCGCCATCGTCGCTGTTCTGCGTCACCGTCTCCAGCAGGTCGGGCTGGACCATCGGAAAGGACAGGACGTTGGTCGGCTTGTCCTTGTCGCGATACTGGCGGTTGAGCGTCCGGACCTCCTCGTCCGAGGTCAGCCGGATCGCGACCTCGATCACGGTGGGCCAGCCCAGCCATTCGCCATAGGGCGTCTGCTGGAGCGCGGCCTCTACGGCGCGATTGGCGAGGGTCTCCCAATCTCCTTCGGGCCAGGGCGCCTCGGGGAGCGCAGCGACGTCAAGCATCTTACTTCCCCTCCCTTTCAAGGGAGGGGAGCGAGGGGTGGGTGCGCGCGTCTGCGCGCTCACAAAGACTCAGAAACGGCACCATAAAAAGCGACGGCCGGGGCATCGAGCCCCGTCCATCGCTGGACCCACCCCTTCCCCCTCCCTTGAAAGGGAGGGGCTTATTTTGAGCGTCAAGCATCCGGGCCCTCATAGGCTTCGACGATGCGGCCGACGATCGGGTGGCGGACCACGTCGTGGACGCCGAAGCGACAGATCGAGATGCCCTCGATTCCCTCGAGCTTGCCGACCGCGTCGTTGAGGCCCGAGCTGGGCGGGCCGCCGGGCAGGTCGGTCTGCTTGGGATCGCCGCAGATCACCATCCGGCTGTTCTGGCCGAAGCGGGTGAGGAACATCTTCATCTGCGCGGGCGTGGTGTTCTGCGCCTCGTCGAGGATCACGAACGCATCGGCCAGGGTGCGGCCGCGCATGAAGGCGATCGGGGCGATCTCGATCTCGCCCGACGCGATGCGCCGCTCGACCTGCTCGGCGGGCAGGCAATCATAGAGCGCGTCGTAGATCGGGCGCAGATAGGGATCGACCTTTTCCTTCATGTCGCCGGGCAAGAAGCCGAGCCGCTCGCCCGCCTCGACCGCCGGGCGCGACAGGATCAGCCGCTGGACGGTGCCGGTGATGAGCTGCGCGACGGCCTGGGCGACCGCGAGATAGGTCTTGCCGGTGCCCGCCGGCCCCAGCGCGAAGATCATGTCGTTCGAGACGAGCTCGCGCATGTAATGGACCTGCGCCGCCGAACGCGGCGCGATCGTCTTCTTGCGCGTGCGGATCATGATCGGCGGCGCGGCACCGGCCGCATCCGCACGGACGATGCCGGTCAGCATTGGCTCGCTCGACATGGCGATCACCGAATCGACCAGCCCGCCATCGACATCCTCGCCGCGGATCACGCGGCTGTGGAGCTCCTGGAGCACCTCGCGGGCATGCGCGACGGCCTCGGCGCTGCCCTCGATTACCACGCGCTGGCCGCGGGCGTGGATGTACACGCCAAGCCGCTCCTCGAGCATCAGCAGGTTGGAATCATATTCCCCGAAAAGCTGCGGCAGGAGCTGGGGCTTGTCGAAATTCACCTCTACCCGGGAGCGATCACCAGATTGGGCGGGGACAGGCTTGCGGCTCATGCGGCTCCTTCGCTTGGAAGCGTGACGGGGTGAATGCGGGTGCACGGCAACTCGTGGCGCGCGGATGTGACAGGCGAGCGACCATCAAGAGCGAAACCGGAGCGAGTGCGGGTGGTTCCCTGGTGCATGTGCGATATGGAGATTGGCAGACCGAAACCCAAGAGGACAGCGGAAATCGACCGCCGCGGCGATCCGCGCGGCGGTGTGGCGCGATTGACGCACTGGCCGGCGTTGACAAGCGGCGCGACGGGCGCGGATGCTGGTGGCGATGTACTCCCCAACCCCTTCGCCCGACCTCGATTCCACCCTGGCCGAGGCGGCGCTGGCGATCGCAGCCGGCCGGATGGCAGTCGCCTATCCGATCCTCGCCGAGCGGCTGAAGCGCGATCCCGGCGACGTGGCCGCACTGCGACTGATGGCGATGCTGGCGATGGCGACGGGGCGCGACGCCGATGCTCTCAAGATGCTCGACGCGGCGCTGGAGCGCGCGCCGGGATATGAGGCGGGATGGCGCACGCTTGCGGAACTGCTCCATCACCTGCCGCCTGCCACCGCGCTGGGAGCAATCGCGCAACGGCGTGCCCTGCGACCCGGCGTGCCGGGGTACCAGTCGCTCCATGCGGGGATGCTCGAGCGGACCGGCGACTATGACGCGGCGATCCAGGCCTATCGCGCGATGCTCGCCAGGGACCCGAGCCTCGCAGGTGTATGGATCACGCTGGGACATGCGTTGAAGACGATCGGCGATTCGGCGGGCGCGGTCGACGCCTATCGCCGGAGCATCGCGCTGCGGCCGGACTCGGGCGAGCCCTGGTGGGCGCTGGCCGATCTCAAGAGCTTCCGCTTCACGCCCGAGGATCTGGCGGCGATGGAGGCGCTGCTTGCGCGCAGCGATCTGGGCGAGAGCGACCGCGCGCATGTCGAGTTCGCGATCGGGCGGGCGCTGGAGGATGCGGGCGATCCCGCGCAATCCTTCGCACATTATGCCGAGGGCAACCGGCTGCGGCACCGCACGACCCCGCACGATCCCACCGCGATCGAAACCGAGCGCGAGGCGGCGGCGCGCCTGTTCACGCCCGTATTCTTCGCCGAGCGCGCAGGCGCGGGTTCGCCGGCGGCCGATCCGATCTTCATCGTCGGGCTGCCGCGATCGGGATCGACGCTGGTCGAGCAGATCCTCGCCAGCCATTCGGCGATCGAGGGCACGCGCGAGCTCGGCGACCTGCCCGAGATCGTCCGCGGCATTGCGCTCAGCCGCGCGGCGAAGCGGATGCGCTATCCGGAAATGCTCGCCAGCCTGTCGCCCGCCGAGCTGACGAAGCTGGGCGAGGTCTATCTGGAACGGACGCGCTGCCAGCGGCGCTCGGGCACGCCCCGCTTCATCGACAAGCTGCCCGCCAATTTCCGCCATGTCGGGCTGATCCGGCTGATCCTGCCCAATGCGCGGGTGATCGATATGCGCCGCGACCTGCCCGGCTGCGGCTTCTCGATCTTCAAGCAGCAATTCGCGAGCGGCTTCACCTTCGGCTACGACTTGGAGGACATCGCCGCGCAGTATCGCGGATACGAGGCGATGATGGCGCTTTGGGACAAAGTGCTGCCGGGCTTCGTCCACCGCGTCGATTATGCCGCGCTGGTGGCGGACACCGAAAGCGAGGTCCGGCAGATGCTCGACTATCTCGGGCTGGCATTCGAGCCCGCGTGCCTGGACTTCCATCGCAACGCCCGCGCCGTACGCACGCCGAGCGGCGACCAGGTGCGCCAGCCCATCTTCCGCGAAGGGCTGGAGGGGTGGAAGCGTTTCGGACCCTGGCTAGGGCCGCTGCTCGCCTAACTGACCTTCCCCGACTGGCTCATCCGCCACATCAGCGAATCGAGCATCCGGTCGGGCAGCCAGCGCGCGAGGAACAGGAAGACCTTGGCGCCGCCACCGGTGGCGTATCGGATGCGCGGGCGGCGTGCAGCGGCGGCCTTCGCAATCGTGTTGGCGACGACTTCGGGCGGCGAGGCGAATCTGAAACTGTCGGCGCTGCCGAGCATTGCGGCGTGCTTGCTGGCATAGGGGCCGTAGGCGGTGTGGCCCGAGCGCTCGACCAGGCTCTGATGGGCGATGCCGGCCCATTCGGTGCGGATCGCGCCGGGCTCGATCACGACGACGCGGATGCCGAAAGGACGCAGCTCGAGGCGGAGGCAGTCGCTGAGGCCCTCCACCGCAAACTTGGTCGCGTGGTACCAGCTGCCGAAGGGCTCGCCGAACTTGCCGCCGATCGAGGTGACGTTGAGGATGGTGCCGGAACCCTGCGCGCGCATCAGCGGGGTCGAGAGCTGGCAGAGACGCGCGAGGCCGAACAGATTGACCTCTGTTTGACGGCGCGCCTCCTCCATCGGCACGTCCTCGAGCGCGCCATAGCTGCCATAACCGGCATTGTTCACGAGGACGTCGAGCCGGCCAGCCTTGTTGTGGATCGTATCGATCGCGGCGACGATCGAGGCGTCGACGGTCAGGTCGAGATCGATCAGCTCGGCACCTTCCGCAGCCAGACCCGCCATCCGATCGAGCCGGCGGGCGGCGGCGAAGACGCGGTAGCCGTCCTTCAGCAGGCGGCGGGCGGTGGCTTCGCCGATGCCGGCCGAGGCGCCGGTGACGAGGGCGGTTTTCTGCATATGCTTGGCTCCGAAGGCGTTTGGAGCTAGACCCAATAACCGTGGACCTTAGTCCATGGTCAAGGGATAAAATCATGCTGATCTCGGAATTCGCGCGGGCTGCGGAAATGAGCGTCGACACGGTGCGCTTCTATGTCCGCAAGGGACTGCTCCAGCCCGAGACGGGGATGAAGGGCGGGACCAATCCGTACCAGATCTTCACGCCCGAACATGTCGAGCAGGCGCGGATGATCCGCATGGGACAGGGGCTGGGCTTCTCGTTGCGCGAGATCGCGGCGCTGGCCGCGGAATATCATGCGGGCGGGATGACGCCGGCGCGCAGCCTGGAGGTGATGCGCTCGCAGCTCGTGCGGCTGGAGGAAAAGGCGGACCAGCTCGGCGCGATGGTCGGCTATGTCCGCGCGAAGATCGCCTGGCTCGAAGGCGGCGAGCGGGGGCCGGAGCCCGGCTTCGGCGAGTTCGAGGAATGTCCGGCGCCGGTAGCGGCGCAGAAGGCGCGAGCGCGAGCCTGAGGCGACCGTCCGGAGCCGCAGCCCCGGACGGTCTCCGTCAGAAAATCAAGCGAAGCGGACGCTCGAACGATCCGCCTTGCGCCGGCGCAGCACACCACCGGCGAGGCCGAAGCCGCCGATCATCATGCCCCAGGCCGCCGGCTCGGGAACCGCGGCGACGTCGTTATAGCCGGTGACGCGGAAGTTGAGGTCGCAGCCGCCGGTGGGTCCGCAATTGCTGTAGGGCACGGTGGTGAAGAGCGCGGTGCCGCCGGCATAGGCGTCGCCGCCGAGGATCTGGCCGGTGAAGATGTTGATCTCCGGCCCGAGCACGACGCCGTAGCGCAGGCTGCTGGTGCTCAGCACGGCGGTGTACTTGCTGCCGACGGTGACGTCGGTGCCGGTCAGGTCGAAATCGAACCAGGTCGCCGTGCGGTCGTTGATCGAGGTCGGCAGCGTGAAGGTCTTGCTGGTGATGACCGAGCCGCCCAGGCCTTCGCCGGCGAGCAGCTGGAAGGTGAAGGGCGAATTGGCATGGCCCGGATTGAACAGCTCGAACTGGAAGCCGAACGAGGTGAGATGCTCGTCGATCGCGGTGAAGCTCTGGCCGAGCGGACCATAGGTCGGGACGGTGACGGCGCGCTGGCCGGTCGGGCCCGACACGACCTGGAGCGTATCCTGGGCGAAAGCAGTGGTGGCGGAGAACAGAACCGCGAGCGCGGCGGAAGCGGCGAGTTTGATTTTCATGGTTAACGACTCCTCAAGATTGGCGGGGAGCGCTTGAGGGTCCCAGGTTACAGATCGGCGTCGATCGCAAGACATTTCAACATATTGAATGCATATATTCGCAAATATCCCGGATCGGGACAGGTCCGCGGAGCATGTGTTTGGCGAACAAAAGGAAACGCCGCCGGATTACCCCGACGACGCTTTCTTCTCGAGCAGGCGATCAGGCCGGGTTGGCGACTCTGATCGAGCGATGGCGCATCGCCGCGCCAGCGAGCGCGAAGCCGCCGATCAGCATGCCCCAGGCCGCGGGCTCGGGGATCCCGCCCGCGCCACCACGGATCACCCAGGTCTCGTCGTACCAGTTGCCACCGCCGGGTGCTCCGAACACGGCGCCGCCGGCTGCATCGCCATAGTCGCAATGCGTGTAGGCCGACGTGAACCAGGCCGAGGCGCAGGCAAAGGCGACGGCCGTGCCGAAGTCGGTCACCGCGGGACCGGCTGCGAGTTCGGCCGCGGTCGGCAGGCGCCAGCCCTGTGTCCCCTGGTAGGTGAAGTCGACGGCAGCGCCCGAGCCGCAAGTGGTGCCGCCAGCCGAGCCCGACGGCGGACAGGGGCTGGCCCATGCCCAGTCGAGCCCGCCGAAGGTGATGTAGTTGGCTACCGGAACGGGCGCGTTGATCTGCGCAAGCGCCGGATACGGCATGCCGGCGACAAAAGCTGCCAGCGCTATCTCTTTAAGATACATGTATTTTCCTCTCTGCGGAAGAAAACAATGACGATACGCGATCGAAGCAAGCCTGAGGCCCGCATCCAGATTCGTCAATTGACCATTAGGGGTACGGGCCATGCGAAGAAGTCCGCCTAAAGCCGCAATAAAGCGGCTCTCTGATCTCGATTCAGCGAAATCGGGAATGGCCCCGCCTCAGTCCACGCCCAGTTGCCAGAGCACGAACGCCATCTCGTCGGCAGCTTCCTTCAGGCTTTCCCAGCGGCCCGATTTGCCGCCATGCCCTGCACCCATATTGGTCTTGAGCACCAGGATGTTCTCGTCGGTCTTGGTCGCGCGCAGCTTGGCCGCCCATTTGGCGGGTTCCCAATAGGTCACACGCGGATCGTTGAGCCCGCCCGAGATGAACATCGGCGGATAGGCGTGCGGACCCACATTGTCGTACGGGCTGTACGAGCGGATCAACTCGAACGCCTTGGGGTCCTCCACCGGATTGCCCCATTCGGGCCATTCGCCGGGGGTGAGCGGCAGGCTTTCGTCGAGCATCGTGTTGAGCACGTCGACGAACGGCACATCGGCCACCACCACGCCCCATAGATCGGGATCGGAGTTGACCACCGCGCCCATCAATTCGCCGCCCGCCGAGCGCCCGGCGATGGCAATGCCGCCCTTGTGGGTGAAGCCGCGCTCGATCAGCCCCCTCGCCACGTCGACGAAATCGTTGAAGGTGTTGACGCGCTTCTCGAGCTTGCCGTCATGATACCATTGCTGGCCGAGATCGTCGCCGCCGCGGATATGGGCGATGGCAAAGGCCATGCCGCGATCGAGGAACGACATGCGGCTGGTCGAGAAGCCGGGCGGGATCGCATAGCCATAGGCGCCATAGGCATAGAGATAGAGCTTGCCGCTGCCGTCCAGGGGGAAGTCCTTGGGATAGACGATCGAGACCGGCACCTCGGTGCCGTCGCGCGCGGCGATCTTCAGGCGTTCGGTGCGGTACTTGCCGCCGTCATAGCCGCTCGGGATCTCCTGGACCTTGAGCGTCTCCAGTTCGCGGGTCGCGACATGATAGTCGTAGACCGTCCCGGGCGTGACCATCGATTCATAGCCGAGCCGGATCGTGTCGATCGCATATTCCGGATTGTCGCCGATGCCCGCGACATAGCTTGCCTCGGGGAACGGCAGCCGCACCGGAGCGATGCTCGGATCATAGCGATGGAGCTCGATCTGATCGAGCCCGTCCTCGCGCCCCTCGACGATGAAGAAGTCGGCAAAGCAGGTGACGCCGGTCATGTAGAAATGCTGCGACGGACCGATCCGCTCGACCCATTCGCCGGGATTGTCGACGCTCGCCGTCACCAGGCGGAACTGCGGGTCGACATCGTTGGTGTGGATGAAGAGCGTGCGGTCATGTTCGTCGACGTCATACTCGCGGCCCGGCTTGCGCGGGGCGACGCAGACCATTGGCGCGGCGGGATTGTCAGTGGGGAGCAGATAGACTTCGCTGGTGACATGGTCGCCGGTCGAGACCAGCAGCCATTTGCGCGACTGGGTCTCGCCGACCGCGACGCGATAGCCCTCATCGGCTTCCTTGAAGATCTCGAGGTCGCTCTCAACCGGTTCGCCGAGCTTGTGCCAGCGGGCATTGTCGGTGCGCCAATTCTCGTTCGCCACGCCGTAGAGGAACCCCTTGGAGTCCGAGGTCCAGACGATCTCGGAGAGCATGCCGGGGATCGTGTCAGGCAGCAATTTGCCGGTATCGAGATCCTTGACCCGGACCTCGAAGCGCTCCGAGCCATTGTCGTCGATCGCATAAGCGAGCCAGCGTCCGTCAGGGCTTGCCGCGATCGCGCCGAGGCGGAAATATTCCTTGCCCGCGGCCAGCGCCGGCTCGTCGAGGATCAGCTGGTCGTCCCCGCCGGCGGCGGGCTTGCGCCACCAGCGCGGATATTCGCCGCCCGTCTCGTAATCGGTCCAGTAGATCCAGTCGCCGTCGCGCTGCGGAACGGTCGATTCATCCTCCTTGATCCGCCCGCGCATCTCCTTGAACAGGGTTTCGGAGAGCGGCTTGAGCGGCGCCATCACGCCTTCGAAGAAGCGGTTCTCCTCTTCGAGATAGGCGAGCACGTCCTTGTCGGTGACGTCGGGGTAGCCGGGATCCTTGATCCACGCCCAGGGGTCCTCGATCGTCACGCCGTGCGCGGTGAAGCTGTGGGGACGGGTGGCGGCGACGGGGGGCTTAGTGTCGGTCATTACGCAGCCCTATCGTCTCGGCCGGCGCGAAACCAGAGCGGCCTTAATTGACTGATTTCACGATATTACGCCTCGTCCCGCAACGTTAGTGCGTCGATCGGCCTGCTCGGGAGTCGATGCAGAGCCCGAATCATCCACTCGCCTGAGGGGATGCACAGCCGGACAGAATCGAATTGTTGGAACCGAAACGCTCGGCTTTGGGTTGTCGCAGTTCGTTAACCATTGGAAAAAAGCGATGTCGACGTCTTTGACGAAACTTGCCCCTGCGGCTGTGATCCTGATCGGTGCGGTGGGTCTGAGTGGCTGCGCCACCAAGAGCTTTGTGCGAGAGCAGGTCGCTACCGTGAGCTCGCGCGTTGATACGCTCGAGGCAAAACTGCAGGAGACCGACGGCATAGCGAAGTCGGCCGACGCCACGGCGAAGGCGGCACAGGCAGAGGCCCAGGCCGCATCCGGGCAGGCGCAGAATAATGGTCAGCGTCTGGATCAGCTCAATGCCCGGGTGGATGGTATCGAGCAGCGCATGCAGGCGCAGGAGAACAAGCGGAAGCGGCCGCGCAACTGATGCCTCCAAGCAGCAATGCTGATCGGACCGTGACTTCCTGCATCGGTCGTCTCTTTGAAGTGACGACCGTTCCTTTTCGAGCGCCTCAAGCGCTGCTCAATGCCTTTCTGGCGCTTGCCGGGCTCACGCTGGCTGTTCCGGAGGCGGCAGGACACACCCTGCCGCCAGGACCGGTGTCGCCGCCGGGGAATACCGAAGCTGAGAGTCCGGAAAACCGATCGGTGGAGGCTACGCGCGTCGCCGATTGGGTCGCCGCGTCAGGGGATAATGCTTCGCTGCCGTATATCATTATCGACAAGAAGGCGGCTTCCCTATTTCTGTTCAACGCGAAGGGGAAGTCGCTCGGCAAGGTTCCGGTATTGATTGGCGTTGCCGCGGGGGATGATGCCACCCCCGGCATCGGCAACAAGAATCTTGCCGAGATCGGCCCGGCGGAGAAGACGACTCCCGCGGGGCGCTTCCTAGCAAAATACGGATTGGCCGCCGGAAAGCAGAAGGTGCTCTGGGTCGATTACGCCACCTCCGTGGCGCTCCACCCGATCCCGCCCGGGGCCAGCAAGAGCGAACGGCGCCGCCAGCGGATGCTGTCACCGACATCGGACGACAACCGCATCACCTTCGGGTGCATCAACGTGCCCGCGGCCTTCTACAGCAAGAGCGTCCGTCCGCTTTTCCAGAGGAAGGGCGGGTACGTCTATGTGTTGCCCGACACCAAGCCGCTCGAGGAGGTTTTCCCTCGCTTGCGGGTTCAGGCGCTCACGAACAGCGCCGCGCCTGATGTGGTCAAGGCCGAACCCTAAGCATCGGTGCCTGCCCCCGCACCACCCATGATGCTCAGCCCCACCGCCTCGGCAACCTTGATCCCGTCGACCGCCGCAGAGAGAATGCCGCCGGCATAGCCCGCGCCCTCGCCTGCCGGGTAGAGTCCGGCGGTATTGAGGCTCTGCAGGTCCTTGCCGCGGGTGATGCGGATCGGCGAGGAAGTGCGTGTCTCAACGCCGGTCATCACCGCATCGGGATGATCATAACCCGGGATCTGGCGGCCGAATGCGACCAGGGCCTCGCGCATCGCGGTGACCGCGAATTCGGGGAGCACATCGGCCAGGTCGGCCATCGTGACGCCAGGGCGATAGGAGGGGACGACTTCGCCCAGCTCGGTCGAGGGGCGCTTGGCGAGGAAGTCGCCGAGCTTCTGTGCCGGTGCCTTGTAGTTGGAGCCGCCCGCGGCATAGGCCTTTTCCTCCAGCCGGCGCTGGAGTTCGATACCGGCGAGCGGATGGCCCGGATAGTCGCGCTCGGGATCGATCGCGACGACGATCCCGGAGTTCGCATTGCGCTCGTTGCGCGAATATTGGCTCATGCCGTTGGTAGCGACGCGCCCTTCCTCCGAAGTGGCGGCAACCACCGTACCGCCCGGGCACATGCAGAAACTGTACACCGCGCGGCCGTTGCTCGCCTGGTGCGAGATCGAATAGTCGGCGGCACCGAGGATCTCGTTACCGGCATTGGGGCCAAAACGCGCGCGGTCGATCCAGCTCTGCGGATGCTCGATGCGGACGCCGATCGCGAAGGGCTTGGGCTCGATAAAGACGCCACGCTCGTGGAGCATCGCGAAGGTGTCGCGGGCGCTGTGGCCGAGCGCGAGCACGACATGGTCCGAAACGATGGTCTCGCCGGTCTGGAGCACTACGCCCGTCACCCGGCGGTTGCCCTCGGCGTCGGTCTCGATGTCGAGATCGGTCACGCGGTGCTGCCAGCGATACTCGCCGCCCAACGCCTCGATCTGCTCGCGAATGCCCTCGACCATCTTCACCAGGCGGAACGTGCCGATATGCGGATGCGCCTCGGTCAGGATCTCCTCCGGCGCGCCCGCCTTGACGAATTCGGTCAGCACCTTGCGGTCGAGATGCCGCGGATCCTTGATCCGGCTGTAGAGCTTGCCGTCGGAGAAGGTGCCCGCGCCGCCCTCGCCGAACTGGACGTTCGATTCGGGATTGAGCACGCTTTTCCGCCACAGCCCCCAGGTGTCCTTGGTCCGCTCGCGCACCACCTTGCCGCGATCGAGGATGATCGGGCGGAAGCCCATCTGGGCGAGGATCAGGCCGACGAACAGCCCGCAGGGGCCGGCACCGACGACGATCGGGCGCGGGCCGGTATAGGGATCGGGCGCCCAGGCGACGAACTTGTATTCGGTGTCCGGCGTCGAGCGGACATTATGGTCGCCCGCAAAGCGCGCGAGCACCGCGGCCTCGTCGCGCAAGGTCAGGTCGACGGTGTAGATCAGCAGGATATGCGCCTTTTTCCGCGCATCCCAGCCGCGCCGCCACACCGCATGGTCGATCAGATCCGCGCGCGGGATTCCCAGGCGTTCGCAGATCGCGGCGGGCAGGGCTTCGTCAGCATGGTTGAGCGGAAGCTTGAGATCGGAAAGGCGTAACATTGCCGCGCCTTTAGCGCGGCGGCGCCGGTTGCGCCAATCGGTCAACCTTTAGCCCTCTCCCATCTTCATGGGAGAGGGTTTGAGGTTTACGCCCTGCCCTCCAGCCCGAGCAGAAGCTCCTTCGCCTTCAGCCCGCCGGCAAAGCCGGTGAGCGCGCCGTTGGTACCGATGACGCGGTGGCAGGGCGCGATGATCGAGATCGGGTTCCTGCCGTTCGCGGCACCCACCGCACGGAAGGCGGCGGGGCGCCCAACCGCGCGGGCGATCTCGGCATAGCTGCGGGTTTCGCCATAGGGGATGGCGAGCAGCGCCGCCCAGACGCTCCTCTGAAACTCGGTGCCGTGGAAATCGAGCGGCACGGTGAAGGCCTTGCGCCCGCCCGCGAAATACTCGTCGATCTGCCGTTCGGCCTCGATGAGAATCGGGTGATCGACATCCTCGACCAGCGGGCCCAGGCGGACGCGCGCGGGGTCGTCATTCTCCCAGAGGATCGCCGACAGGCCATGGTCGCTGGCGACCAGCTTCAGCTCGCCCACAGGCGACGCCATCGTCTTGTACGAGAAGGTCATGGGTTCACTCCTATTGTGCTGAGCGTGAAATAGCGAAGCCCGGCGCGCGATACGCTCCGCGGCTTGCGCTCAAAGCAAATCACTCGTCCGAAGCCTCCGAGTCAGGGCGCCGCCAGAGCATCCATTCATGCGAGCCGGTGACGACATCGGGATAGGGGCGCCCGTTCGCGTCGCGGCTGGGCTTGTAGCGGAAGCGCTGCACGATCAGGCGGCACGTCGTCTCGTCGAGATCCAGATTGCCGCTGGAGCGCGTGACCGTGCAGTCGGTGACGCGCCCCTTCACCCCCACGGTGAAGCGCAGATAGACGGTGCCGCTCGCCCCGGCCCTGAACGCGGCGCGCGGATAGTCCGAACCCTTGATCCGTCCGCCGATCCATTCGAGCACCGTGCCGCCATCGCCATCGCCGTTCCCCGCGCCGCCGCTGCCCGTCCCGTTGCCGGTGCCGCCCGCGCCAGCGCCGGGACCCGCGACCGGAGCGTTCCCTGAACTGGCCTCGCTTCCGGTCGCTGCGATCGGCGCGACGATGATCTGCGGGGTGGGAATCGGCGCCGGCACGGGGCTGGTGACTTCGGTCGCGCGCGATTTGAGATTGGGCGGCGCGGCGGCGCCTTCGGGGCGGTTGCGGCGCGCCGGCTTTGCCTGCGGCTCTGGCTCGGGAGCCGGCGGCGGCAGCGAGAAATCGAGCACGCGTATCGCGGGTGATTCGACGGTGTCGCGTCTTACCGCCAGCCCACCCAGCAGCAGCGCGCCCAGCACGCCTTGCACCGCGAGGGCTCCGATCGCGCCGCGCAATCGGTCGCGGGGTCCGGGTACTCCAGGATGCGCGCCGGCCATCATGCTTCAAAAATGCGGGACGCGGCGAAAGCGATCCCCTGAACGGGACGTTGTTTGCGGTTCATGCAACCCCGGGGCGTCAATCTTGTTGATATACCCAGGAAGAACAGGCCAGGGGTCCGCCATGCGTAAGTTCATTGCCGTGCTGAGCGCCGCAGCGCTCGCCATTCCCACCACCGTCGTGCCGCTCGGCGCCGCCGAGGCGCAGACGCGCACGCACCAGACCGGCAAGCACTACAAGGCGAAGAGCACGCGCCACTATCAGAAGTGCCGCCGCTCCAAGGGTACTGCCGGTCTGATCGCCGGCGGCGTGGTTGGCGTGGTCGCGGGTCCCGCGATCATCGGCCATGGTCTGCTGGGCGCCGTCGCGGGCGGCGCAGGCGGCGCGCTGGGCGGCCGCGCGATCGACCGCACGATCACCGCCAAGAAACGCTGCCGCTAGTCCCTCAGGTGGAGCGGCCGCGCGCCGTGACCGGCCAGATATCGATCACGCTTTCGCCATCGATCACATGGTAATGGTCGTAGAGATTGACCGTGGGATCGCAGTGCGGCGGCATCAGAACGATCCGCCCGGCAAGCCCCGGCAGCGCGGCGCCGATGATTGCGCCCTGCTCGTCACCCATGAAGGCGTAGCGCCCCTCCGCACCCGCCAGCACCACCGGCAGGCCGGCATCGGTCGCGAATGCCTTGAGCCCCGCGTCGATCGTCACCATCCCCGGCGTATTGGCGCTTACCACGGTCGCGTCGACGAACAGGGCCGGCTCGAACGTGCCATCGAGCTCGCAATCGCGATATTCGCGGTCGAGGAAGACGTAGGAGCCGACCTGCAGCTCGGTCAGCACCCCAAGATCGGCGTCGATCGCGAAGGTGCCGGTGCCGGCGCCGGTGACCACCGGGATCTCAAAGTCGGCATCGCCGAGCGCGGCGAGCACGGTGCGCAGATAATCGGTCCGCTCGGCAATCGCGGCACGGCGATCGGCATGGGACGGGATGTGCTGGTGCGAGCCGCAATAAAATTGCACGCCGCCCAGCCGGAGCTGCCCACCCGCGGTAATCGCCCGAGCAAGCTCGACCGCGGCTTGCAGGGAGGTGACGCCGGTGCGGTGCACCCCTGGATCGACATCGATAAAGACGGTCAGCGGCGCATCCGCCGCTGCGGCCAGCGCGCGGACATTGTCTGGATGATCGGCAACGACCGACAATGCGATTCGGTCGTTCAGCGCGACGAGCCGCGCGATCGCGCCCACCGTCACCACCGGCGAGGTGAGGTGGATGTCCGCCACGCCGTCCGCCGCCAGCGCCTCCGCCTCGCCGAGCTTGGCGCAGCAGATCCCGACCGCGCCCGCGGCGATCTGGCGCCGGGCGATCTCGCCGCTCTTGTGGGTCTTGGCATGCGGCCGGAGCGCGATACCGCGCGCCGTCGCGAAGCCGGCCATCCGGGCGATGTTGCGCTCCAGCGCGGCGCGGTCGATCACCAGCGCAGGCGTCGGCAGATCGAGGCGGGGAAAGGGTGGAATGGGCATCGCCGCATGCTTAGCCCAACAGCCGCCTTCCAAAACAGCCCTTCGTCTGCAATCTGGCGCGATAGGCCCGCCGCTCCCACATGGAGTCGCGAACGCATCCAACCGGAAGGTTCATCATGTCCAGCTATGCCGATCGTCTGAAGGCCCTTCGCGAGCAGTTGCAGCGCGACCGCCTCGACGGCTTCGTCGTCCCGCTCACCGACGAGCACATGTCCGAATATGTCGGCGCCTATGCCCAGCGCCTCGCCTGGCTGACGGGCTTCCAGGGCTCGGCCGGATCGGCGGTAGTGCTGCCGCACGAAGCCGCGATCTTCACCGACGGGCGCTACACGCTGCAGGTGCGCCAGCAGGTCTCGGCCGATGATTGGGAATATGTCGGCGTCCCCGCCACCAGCATCACCACCTGGCTGGGCCAGCACGCGCCGGACGGCGGACGGATCGGCTATGATCCGTGGCTCCACACCCGCGCCTGGGTCGAGGAAGCCAGGAAGGCGCTCGCCGAGAAGGGCGCCGAGCTGGTCGCGGTCGACTCCAACCCGATCGACGCGGTGTGGCCCGACAAGCCGGCGCCGTCCGACGCCACGCTCGCCGTCCAGGACGATGCTGCCGCCGGCAAGTCCTCCGCCGCCAAGCGCGCCGAGATCGCCGACTGGCTCCACGAGCGCAAGGCCGATGCGGTCGTGCTTTCCGCGCTCGATTCGATCGCCTGGGCGTTCAACATCCGCGGGCAGGACGTGACGCACACGCCGGTCGCGCTCGCCTATGCGATCGTCAATGCCGACGGCACCGCCGACCTGTTCGTCGCGCCCGAGAAGGTGACCGATGCCGTCCGTCAGCATCTCGGCAATGCGATCCGCATCCATGACCGCGCCGCCTTTGCGCCCGCGCTCAAGACCTTTCAGGGCAAGCGGGTCGCCACCGATCCCGAGCGCGCCGTTGCCGCGATCTTCGATTCGCTCGATGCCGGCGGCGCCAGGATCCTCTCGCTCCGCGATCCCGTGGTGCTCGCCAAGGCGCTCAAGAACCCCGCCGAGATCGCCGGCCACAAGGCCGCGCAGGCGCGCGACGGCGCCGCCTTGGTGCGTTTCCTCAAATGGTTCGAGGAAACCGCGCCCAAGGGCAGCCTGACCGAAATGTCCGCCGCCGACCGACTGCATGCGTTCCGCGACGAGACCGGGGTGCTCAAGGACCTGAGCTTCGACACCATCTCCGCGACCGGGCCGAACGGCGCGATCCCGCACTACAAGGTGACCGACGAATCGAGCCTGCCCATCGAATATGGCCAGCTCTACCTCGTCGATTCGGGCGGGCAATATGCCGACGGCACCACCGACGTGACGCGCGTGATGCCCGTGGGCGAGGCCAGCGACGAGATGAAGGACCGCTTCACCCGCGTCCTCAAGGGCCATATCGCCATTGCCACCGCGGTCTTCCCCGAAGGCACGACCGGCGCGCAACTCGACAGCTTCGCGCGGCGGCCGCTCTGGGAGGTCGGACTCGACTACGGGCACGGCACCGGCCATGGCGTCGGCGCCTATCTCTCGGTGCACGAGGGGCCGCAGCGCATCGCCCAGCCCTTCTATCCGGGCGGCCAGTCGCTCGAGCCGCTCAAGGCCGGCATGTTCCTGTCGAACGAGCCCGGTTACTATAAGGCGGGCGAATTCGGCATCCGAATCGAGAACTTGGTCCTGGTTGTTAACAAGCTGATTTCGGACGCCGAACAATCGATGCTGGGATTCGAGACGCTCACCTTCGCGCCGATCGAGCGAACACTAATTAAACCATCCTTGCTAACCAGCCAGGAACTGGAATGGCTTAATGTCTACCACTCGCAGGTGCTGACGGTCGTCGGCGCGCTGTTGAGTGAGGACGAACGGCAATGGTTAGTGGGGAAATGCGCGCCAATCGCCTGATGTGGTTTTTCGCCGGTGCAGTCACCATGGCGATGTACCTGATGGGTCCGCACGCGATCATCGATCGCGCGTACGACCTTGGTCACGAAGCCGGGGACTGGGTCAGTACGCGCTGAGGCGCATCTTCGGAAACGTCGGCGCTATCCTGCGCGCGAGCCTGCGCCTTGCGCTTGCGCAGATTCGCGCGCAGCGCCTCGGCCAGCCGGGCCTTCTTTTCCGCTTCGCTCATGGGGAAACGGATAGACCGCACCGGTTGTGGTTGACAATCGGGAACTCCCAAGCACATAGGCCCCTCCCGCCCGGCACCCCAGCCGGCGAGTGCTGCCGTAGCTCAGTGGTAGAGCGCATCCTTGGTAAGGCTGAGGTCGTGAGTTCAATCCTCACCGGCAGCACCATTTTTTCAACGACCTGGCGATATTTCGCCTTCGGGCGCCCGCTTAGGGGCGAACGACTTCGCCGTCTTCCTTGGTGAATTCGGTGGGGCGACGATCCAGGAGATCGAGCACCGCTTCCGACGGGCGGCACAGCCGCGTGCCCTTGGGCGTCACGACGACGGGTCGGTTCACCAGGACCGGATGCTTCACCATCGCCTCGAGAATGGCATCGTCCGGCACCGACGAATCGAGCAGACCGAGCTCGGCGGCGGGAGTTCCCTTTTCCCGCATCGCGTCACGCGGCCTGGCACCCATTGCGGCGAACAGCCCCTCGAGCTGCGGTCGCGTCCAGCCGATCTGGCGATACTCGACGACAATGGGGGTGTAGCCAGCAGCCTCGATCATCGCGAGCGCGTTGCGCGAGGTGCCGCAATCGGGGTTGTGGTAGATGGTGACGGGGAATGTGTCGGTCATTGCGGACGCTCCTCTTTGAACAGCCAGGGGAAGAACGCCACGGCCGCAACCGTGCCGGCGAGCTGGCCGACGATGAACAGCGGGACGGACGACGGCGCGATGCCGGCGAAACTGTTCGACAGGCTGCGCGCCACCGTCACCGCGGGATTGGCGAACGATGTCGACGCGGTGAACCAATAGGCGGAGGTGATGTAGAGGCCGACCGCGACCGGCGTGAATTCGGGCCGCGCGCGCTGCGTCGCGACGATCGTCCCGATCAAGCCGAAGGTTGCCACGCATTCCGAGAAACCCTGCGCCGGCCCGTCGCGAAGCCTGGCCGAAACCTGCAGGATCGGCTCCGCGAACATCGCATGCGCCGCCCACACGCCCAGGACCGCGCTAATGCACTGCGCAACGATATAGAGGAGGGCGGCTCGCCATTCGATTTCGCGGCGCAACAGGACCGCCAGCGTGACCGCCGGATTGAAATGGGCGCCGGATACCGGCCCGAACATGTGAATGAGAACAACCAGTCCCGCACCGGTCGCGATCGTGTTGCCCAGTAGCGCGATCGCGTCGTTTCCCCCGGCGAGCCGCTCCCCCATTATGCCGGAACCGACGACAATCGCGAGCAGCAGCGCGGTACCGACACCCTCGGCGGCGAGCCTGCGGCCCAACGTCAGTCGCAGCACTTCGCCGCATCCATCAGCGAACCGCAGATTTCAGGACGACCTGCGCAGCAATCCTCGACGAGGAAGCCGAGCAGATCGCGCATCCCGTCATAGTTTGCCGCATAGATGATGGAACGGCCCTCGCGGCGCGAATGGACCAACCCGGCATGGCCGAGGATGGTCAGATGCGTGGACAGGGTGTTGGGCAGCACCCCAACTTCGCGGGCGATTTCGCCCGCCGGGACGCCGTCCGCTCCCGCCCGGACCAGCAACCGGAAAACGGCCAGCCGGTGGCCGTGCGCTAGCGCGGACAGGGCTTCGACGGCTGTGGGAAGCAGCATCAGCAGCAAGCCGCTTTGGAGGCGGTTGCCGGAGCGCAGCACGCGCTGGACGTGTCGGGGATTACTTCGTCTTCGCCGTAGGACGTTGCATCGCCCATCGTGTAGAAAGTTTCCCAACGAACGCCCGCCGTATCTGTGACCCAGCTCTTGTCGGACTTGGCATAGCAACACGTCGTCGCCTCCTGGTCGAACGTCGCATTCCCTGCCGCCTTCAGGCGGGTAGCCAGTGTCGCCAGTTCGTCGGCGCTATCAACCTGGATGCCGACATGGTCGACGCCGGCGGCGCGCGCCCGCGAGGATATCGCGAGATTCACGCGCGGGTCTTCCAGCATCCACTTCGCATAATCGTGCTTCACCACGATCGGCGGCGCGTCGAACAATATGCTGTAGAATGCGATGGCCTGTTCAATGTCGGGAACGCTGACATGCATGTGCAGACGCTTCATGATTCGATGCTCCTTGCTTCGATAATTCGAATATTCTCGAAATATCGATTCGGCAAGCGCTTTCGCCATTTTACTCCTTCTCGGCCCTGTGCCGCCCGGTGCGCCTTGACGCTGGATGGTGCGCTCAGCCAATCCTGTGGCGAGGGGAATTGCCATGACCGTCGATCTCACCCGTCGTGATCTTCTGGGCGTCGCGATCGCCGCCGCGGGCGCTGCGCCGGCTTTCGCTCGAAGCGAATCGCAGCAGGCCGAGAATTGGGCCAAGGCCGGTCCCGACCTGAGCGGCACCCCGGAGCGGCCCGTCATCATTCCAGCCCCGGCCGAACCCGTCGGCCTGCTGTCCAAGGAGGTGGTGGAGCTATGGCCGCTGGGGCGAGTCCCGGGAGCAGCCGGCGTGACCGTGCGCCGCCTGCTGCTCGAGCGCGGGTCGCCTGCGAAGCATGATCGCGCGGTGATGCATGTCGCGCGACCTGCCATGGAGGTCTTCAGGCCCGCTCGCCCGAATGGAGCCGCGATGGTGGTGATGCCGGGCGGCGCCTATGTTCGACTGGCGATCGACAAGGAGGGCGCAGGCAGCGCCCGCTATCTTGCCGCCGCGGGGATAACCGTTTTCGTGCTGAACTATCGCCTCCCGATCGATGGCTGGGCGGCGGGCTATGACTGTGCCCTGCAGGACGTCCAGCGCGCGATACGGCTCATCCGTGCCGATGCGCCGCGCTGGCACGTCGATCCGGCGAGGATCGGTGTGATGGGCTTCTCCGCGGGCGGGCATCTCGCTGGCGCGGCCCTCACCCGCTACGACGCGAAGACATATGAAACGATCGACGGCGCCGACGGCCTGTCCGCCCGGCCGGACATGGCCGTGCTGGGCTATGCGCCGATGACGCTCAGCCCGCATAGCAATGGCCCCAAGCCCGGTGCGGAGGCTTTGCGCCGGCTGAACGAGCGGGTGGTGGCGGGCATGGCGCCCACTTTCGTCTTCCAGGCGGCGGACGATCCGGCGGTAGACGTGACGAACAGCCTGGCGATGTTCGCTGCGCTCCAGGCGGCAAAGGTGCCGGCGGAAGTGCATCTCTATCAGGAAGGCGGCCATGGATTCGGCTTCAGCCTGCCCGAGGAAATGCCCGCGTCGCGCTGGCCCCTGGATTGGCAGGCCTGGGCCAAACGTATCGGATTCATTCGACGCTGAGCGAAAGCGTCGGCGATCGTCGCGCCCGTGATGCCCGCCCCTTTGCCGATGCCGAATCCCTTGCAACCCGGCGTCCTTTCGCGGATCAGGCCGGCATCGTCTTTTGGGAGCATGGGTGATGAAGACCAGGGCCGCCGTCGCGTTCGAAGCGAAGAAGCCGCTCGAGATCGTCGAGCTGGACCTCGAGGGTCCCAAGCCCGGCGAAGTGCTGGTCGAGATCATGGCGACCGGCATCTGCCATACCGACGCCTATACGCTGGACGGCCTCGACAGCGAGGGGCTGTTCCCGAGCGTGCTCGGCCATGAGGGCGCGGGGATCGTCCGCGAGGTCGGCGCCGGCGTCGCCAGCGTGAAGCCGGGCGACCATGTCATCCCGCTCTACACGCCCGAATGCCGCCAGTGTAAATCATGCCTCAGCGGCAAGACCAACCTCTGCACCGCGATCCGCGCGACCCAGGGCAAGGGACTGATGCCCGACGGCACGACCCGGTTCAGCCACAAGGGCCAGCCGATCTACCACTATATGGGCTGCTCTACCTTCTCGAACTTCACCGTGCTGCCCGAGATCGCGGTGGCGAAGATCCGCGAGGACGCGCCGTTCAAGACCAGCTGCTATATCGGCTGCGGGGTCACCACCGGCGTGGGCGCGGTGGTCAATACCGCCAAGGTCCAGGTCGGCGACAATGTCGTCGTGTTCGGGCTGGGCGGCATCGGCCTCAACGTGCTCCAAGGCGCCAAGATGGCAGGCGCGAACAAGATCATCGGCGTCGACATCAACCCCGACCGCGAGGAATGGGGTCGCAAGTTCGGCATGACCGACTTCATCGACGGCCGCGGCAAGTCGCGCGAGGAGACGATCGCCGCGATCCTGGCCCTCACCGACGGCGGCGCGGACTACACCTTCGACTGCACCGGCAACACCGAGGTGATGCGCACCGCGCTCGAGGCCTGCCATCGCGGCTGGGGCACCAGCATCATCATTGGCGTGGCCGAGGCGGGCAAGGAGATCGCCACCCGTCCCTTCCAGCTCGTCACCGGCCGCAATTGGCGCGGCACCGCGTTCGGCGGCGCCAAGGGCCGCACCGACGTGCCCAAGATCGTCGACTGGTACATGAACGGCAAGATCCAGATCGACCCGATGATCACCCATGTCCTCAGCCTGGAGGAGATCAACAAGGGCTTCGACCTGATGCATGCCGGCGAGAGCATCCGCAGCGTCGTGGTGTATTGATGAGCCCGGCCTGGGTGCTCACGCTCGATTGTGAGGATCGCCCGGGCATTGTCGCGGCGGTGAGCGGCTTCCTGGCCGAGCGCGACGGCTTCATCCTCGACAGCCAGCAATATGCCGATCTCGATGCCGGCCGCTTCTTCATGCGCGTCGAGTTCAAGGCGGCCGGTTCGCCGTTCGATACGGCGCGACTGCGCGACGCCTTCGCGCCGGTTGCCGGTCGCTTCGGGCTCGATTGGGCAATGGCCGAGGCGAATGTCCGCCCGCGCATCCTGATCGCGGTGTCCAAGGGCTCGCATTGCCTCAACGACCTGCTCCATCGCTGGAAGACCGATCATCTCGGCGTCGAGATCGCCGGCGTCGTCTCGAACCATGACACGCTGCGCGACCTGACCGAATGGCATGGCCTGCCCTTCACTCTGCTGCCCGAGGGGAAGCAGGCGCAGGAGGAAGCGCTCGTCGCCGAATTCGATCGTGCGGGCGCCGATTATCTGATCCTCGCGCGCTACATGCAGATCCTCTCGCCCGAACTCGCCGATCGGCTGGCGGGCAGGTGCATCAACATCCATCACAGCTTCCTGCCCGGCTTCAGGGGCGCCCGGCCCTATCATCGCGCGCACGAGCGCGGGGTGAAGCTGATCGGCGCCACCGCGCATTTCGTCACCAGCGATCTCGACGAAGGGCCGATCATCGAGCAAGCTGTCGAACGCGTCGATCACCGCGCCTCGGTCGACGACATGATCCGCATCGGCCGCGACATCGAGGCACAGGTGCTCGCCCGCGCGGTGCAATGGATCGGCGCGCGCCGCGTCTTCCGCAACGGCAACCGCACCATCGTCTTCCGCTGAAGGACCGTCATGGAACTGCTCTCTTCGAACAAGGCGCATGGCGGCACGCAGGGCGTGCACCGCCACGCCTCCGCCGTCACCGGCACCGACATGACCTTTTCGGTCTTCGTACCCGAGCATGAACCGCGCGCTAAGCTGCCGGTGCTCTGGTACCTATCCGGCCTCACCTGCACCCACGCCAATGTGACCGACAAGGGCGAGTATCGCCGCGCCTGCGCCGAGCATGGCGTGATCTTCGTCGCGCCCGACACCTCTCCGCGCGGCGAAGACGTGCCCGACGACGCGGCCTATGATTTCGGCCAAGGCGCCGGCTTCTATCTCGACGCCACGCAGGAGCCCTGGTCGCAGCACTTCAAGATGCGCTCGTACATCGAACAGGAACTCCCGGCGCTGATCGGCGCCGAATTCCCCGCCGACCTGGGCCGTCAGGGCATCACCGGCCATTCGATGGGCGGCCACGGGGCGCTGACGATCGGGCTGCGCAACCCGGAGCGCTTCCGCAGCGTCTCGGCGTTCGCGCCGATCGTGGCGCCGGGCCAGGTGCCCTGGGGCGAGAAGGCGCTGTCCGGCTATCTCGGCACCGACCGCGCGGCGTGGCGTGCCTATGACGCGGTCGCGCTGATCGAGGACGGCGCACGGCTGCCTGAGCTGCTGGTCGACACCGGATCGGCCGATCCCTTCCTGGCCGAACAGCTCAAGCCCGAACTGCTCGAGGCCGCGTGCCGCGACGCCGGCATCGCGCTCACCCAGCGCATCCAGCCGGGCTATGACCATAGCTATTATTTCGTCTCCACCTACATGGCCGATCATATCGCCTGGCATGCGGACCGGCTGAAGGCGTGACATCGCAACGCGGCGGTAACCGGCCCTGCCGCAAAAGGGTGAAGACCCGCTGGAGTTTCGCATGATCAAGATGTTTCGCCGTGCCGCCGCCGCGCTGGCGCTGCTGCTCGCCCCGACGGCCTGGGCCCAGACCGCCGCGCCGGCCGCACCCGTCGCCACCCAGGATGCCGATCCCGCGCTATGGGTGGTCAAGGACGACGACACGACCATCTATCTGTTCGGCACGGTCCATGTGCTGAAGCCCGGCCTGACCTGGTTCGACGAGGCGGTGAAGGCGGCGTTCGACAAGAGCGACGAAGTCGTGCTCGAGATGATCCAGCCGGACCAGGCGACGATGGGATCGCTGGTGATGAAGACCGCGCTCAATCTCGGCGGCCCGACGATCACCGAGCAGCTGCCCGCGGACAAGCGCGCGGCCTATGCCAAGGCGCTGACGGACTCGGGCATCGCGCCTTCGGATCTGGATCCCTTCCACCCCTGGTATGCCGCGGTCGCGCTCAGCGTGCTGCCGCTCAAGAAGCTCGGCTATGATCCGGAAAGCGGCGCCGAGGCCATGATCACCGCCGCCGCCAAGACCGCCGGCAAGCAGCTGGTCGCGCTGGAGACCGCCGAGCAGCAGATGGGCTATTTCGCCGCTTTGCCCGATGCGCTGCAGGTCAAGTTCCTCGTCTCGACGGTCGACGACTATCCCAAGCTCGGCGACGAGCTGGGCAAGATGGTGACGAGCTGGGCGGCGGGCGATCCCGATGCGCTGGGCAAGACGATGAACGAGGGGCTCCGCGAGACACCCGAGGTCGGCAAGATCCTGCTCACCGATCGCAACGCACGCTGGGCCGACTGGATCGAGAAGCGGCTGGCCAAGCCGGGCACGGTGTTCGTCGCGGTCGGTGCGGGGCACCTGGCGGGCGACGACAGCGTCCAGGCCTTCCTTGCCAAGCACAACCTCAAGGCGACGCGCATCGCATATTGACGCAGGCGCCGCACCCGGCTCTGGCATACGAACCCGCACCGGCGCTTCCGGCGTTTCGGGGCCGCAGCTGACGGAGCAGTCGATGGCACAAAGTCCCCGCCCCTTTCTCGGCCTGCTGGCCGGCGTCGCCGCGGGGCTCGTCGCCTCGGCGGCAATGGCGGCATTCCAGGAACGGGCGTCGACCCTGCTGCCCGACGACGGCGACGACGAGGATCCGGCGACGGTGAAGGCGGCGGACGCCGCGGCCGAAGCGGTGATCGGCGATCCGGTGCCCGAGCCCTATCGCGAACAGGCGGGCCAGCTCGTCCACTATATCGTGGGCGGCGTGCTGGGCGGCATCTACGGCGTGCTCACCGAATATCGCCCCGAGGCGAGCGCCGGCTTCGGCAGCGCCTATGGCATCGCCACCTCGACCCTGCTCGACGAGGTCGCGGTGCCGGCGGCGGGGCTGGGTCCGGACACCGACGAGACGCCGGTCGCGACCCACGCCTATGGCGCGGCATCGCACCTCGTCTATGGCGTGGTGCTGGAAGGCGTGCGCTGGCTGATCGCCGGCAGGCGCTGAGCGCAGCGTCCCGGGAGAATGCGGTGTCCGAACCCCGGCTGTCGGCGATCCGATTGACGAAGTTGACTCCCGCAGGGGTCTGAACCGCCGCTCCTCAGAGGCGCCCCGGTGCGCCGCGCCGACGCGGCGTCAGCGACGCCACATCCGCGCGACAGGGAGGCGACACCGACGCGACACGCGCGCGCCATCCGCGCGACAGCGACGCGCCGCGGGAGCGACAGCGATGCGCCGCCGAGGCGCTTGCGCCGTACCCGGCCGAGCGGACATGCGATATCGACGATTCAAAGAGCGGTGCTCGAGCGAAGCAGGCGGAATCCTACATTGCAAGCGGCGGGCCGGTTAAAGGTGCATGCCCTCGCCGTCGATCCTGAGGTTTGCCGCGCGCTTGCCGAGGACCAACTCGAGGTTCGCCCTCGAGGAATTCTGCAGGTTGCGGACGGCATCGGGATCCTCCGATGCCGTCCTGCGGGAAATCTGCGCAATCGCCATGAACATGCCGACCATGGCGGTCTGTTCGTACAATCTGCGCTTCTGCGCCGCCGGAACCTGCTGGAAGCCCCGGTTCTGCAGCAGGGCCTGACGCACCTGCGACACGATCTTGAGGAAATCGGCGTCGGCGATCTCCATGCCGTGCAAGACCATGTAGTTACCCGCGATATAGGCGGAAACGCCGTTCGCGACGTCATTGTCCGTCAAATGGAGCTTGCGCTCGAACTGCTTGAAGGCGTCGAAAGCCTGCACATAGGTCGTCTTCATCCTCGCCCTGGCATCCGGCGGGAAATGCGTTGCCAGATCGGCCGCGTTGGCAGCGATCTGTGCGGGGCCGTTCGCAACCACCGTCGCCGCGGGCGAAACTGTCGTGCCGGTTCCCCTGCGCGACGCGCTGCCCCCCGCCGATTGCCCGGAAAAGGGAATGGTGTGCCCGTTGGGAAACATCGGGACCATCAACGTCGGAAAGAGCGGCGCCGTCGTCCCGACATATTGGGCGAGGGCAGACGATGGCCAGGCCAGGGCACAAAGAACCGCCGCCGGAAGCCCGATGCAGGAGAACCACCTCAAAGCCCTGTCCTTCCCGAAACCGGCATTTCCTCGACCGCTTGCTCGGCGAAGATAGCTGCGGGAATTTATGCGAGCGAGCGATGGCGTGGCAAGCGCGCGAACGCGGCCCGCTCGCAGCCTTAGAGCAGCAGATTCTCGATCGGGGAATCGCGGCCGACCGGACTGCCGCCGCGGCGCCGGGCGAACTCGGTCTGGGCAGTGTGGCGGATGTCGATGTCGCGATCGTTGAGGAAGCTGGCGAGCGAATCGTCGTCGATCTCGCTCCATTCCTTGCCGCGATCGGGGCCGAAGCGGACGCGCGGCAGCAGGCCGGGCTCCTTCGACCATTGGATCAGCTGCGCCACGCTCGCCTCGTTGAGCATGTCGCGCAAATGGAATGCGGTCACATAGGCATCGGGAAAAGCGCGGTGCGCGGGCAGGCCGCGCTCGTGCACCAGCCCTTCGGGCTTGTGCCAGTAGCGCAGCATCTGGTTCGAGAAGCCCGGCGAATCGGGCCATAGCCGGAGCGCGCATTTCCAGGTGCAGATCCAGTCGGCACCGCGGGTGAGCGCGGGCGTGCAGAACTGCTCCTCGAAGCTGGCGCGGTGCGCGGCGAGCGCGACCCGGCGCGGCCAGGGATCAAGAATCGGGCGGGCGACGTCGTGCCACCAGGGCGCATCGGCGACGTCCTCGTCGCGGATATGGTGCACCGCCATGGTGAGCGGTGGGATCGGGCGGCCGGGATTGACCAGCCGGCTGCCGCCCTCGCCGTAGAGTTCCCAGCGCCCGTCCTGCTGGAGCGCGACGTCCTGCCAGCCGACCTCGCACACTCCGTGCGCAGGCGGGGCCTGGCCGGTAGTCTCGAGATCGATGACACGGATGATGGAGGGAGGTGGCGACGCCATGGCCCCGGATGTGGGCATTTGGCCGCCGAAATGCGAGTCGAAACTTGAAGCCCCTCCCCTTCAGGGGAGGGTTTGGGGTGGGGGACGTAATCGCAGGCGGTCCTCTCGGTGAGACCCTGCCCCACCCCCAACCCCTCCCCCCAAGGGGAGGGGCTTTTAGACCCGAATCAGTGCGCCGCCTGCGGGCCGCGCTGGAGGCCGCTTGCGGCAAGCTGGGCGTCGATCATCGCCATCAGCCGGTCGAGACCCTCTTGCGACTTCGCCTCGGCGCGCGCGACCAGCACGTCCTGGGTGTTCGATGCGCGCAGCAGCCACCAGCCGTCGGGCGTGTTGACCCGCGCGCCGTCGGTGCGGTTGACGTCGGCGCCCTCGGCCTCGAGCCGGTCGAGCACTTCGTCGATCACCGCGAACTTGCGGCTCTCGTCGACCTGGAAGCGCATCTCCGGCGTGTTGACCATCGCCGGCATCTCGTCCTTGAGCTGAGTGAGCGACTTGCCGATCACATGGACCGCCTGGATCAGCCGGATCGCGGCATATTGGGCATCGTCGAAGCCGTAATAATCCTGCGCGAAGAAGATGTGGCCGCTCATCTCGCCGGCGAGCGGGGCGTGCGTCTCCTTCATCTTGGTCTTGATCAGGCTGTGACCGGTCTTCCACATCAGCGGCGTGCCGCCCAGCTCGGCGATGCGGTCGTAGAGCGCCTGGCTGGCCTTGACGTCGGCGATGATCGTCGCGCCCGGCTCCACGCGCAGCACGGGTTCCGCCAGAATGGAGAGAAGCTGATCGCCCCAAATCACGCGGCCCTTGCCGTCGATCGCGCCCAGCCGATCGCCGTCGCCGTCGAAAGCAAGTCCGAAATCGAGGTTCTTTGAGGCGACGAGCGCCTTCAAATCGGCAAGGTTCTTTTCCTCCGTGGGATCGGGGTGATGGTTGGGGAAATTGCCATCCACTTCGGTGAAGATCGTATGATGCTCACCTGGGAGCATCTTCACCAGCTTCTCGATCACCGGGCCGGCGGCGCCATTGCCCGTATCCCATCCGACGCGATAGGCGCCGCCGGCATAGCCCGCCATCAGGCGATCGACATACAGGTCGAGCACCTCGGCATCGGTAACGGTCTCGCTGCCGTCGCCATCGTCCCAATCGCCCTCGGCCGCGAGCCTGCCGATCTTCTGGATGTCCTCGCCGAAGAACGGACGGTGCTCGAACACCATCTTGAAACCGTTGTAATTGCCGGGATTATGGCTGCCGGTGATCTGGATGCCGCCATCCACCTCCAGCGTGGCTTCGGCATAATAGAGCATCGGCGTGGGGCCCATGCCGATCCGGACGACGTCGCAGCCCGACGCGGTCAGGCCCTCGATCAGCGCGGCTTCGAGCGTCGGCGAGGAGAGCCGGCCGTCGCGGCCCACCGCGACTCGCTTGCCGCCCGAGCGGCGCAGCAAGGTGGCGAAGCCGCGGCCGATCGCCCGGGCATCGTCGGGACCCAGCGCCTCCCCCACGATTCCACGGATGTCGTACTCACGCAGCGAAGTGGGATCGAAACGGTGTGCCATGATGCCTCCCGGGAGATGTTGCGCGCCTAATCCCCCATGCCGGGAGAAAGTTCAATTGCTGCGGCGCAGCAGTAACCTGTCCCTCGCCGCATTGATCCTTCGGGTTAGCTCAACCGAGCCGCCCTTGTCCGGGTGCAGCGCGGTCACCAGCCGGCGATGCGCCGCGCGAATCTCTTCCTCGCCAGCTTCCGGCCCCACGCCCAGGATCGCGCGCGCCTCGTCATCAGGCAGCGGCGGAGACGGCGGCGCGGATTTGGCCGGCTTCTTCTTCGGCCTGCCCCAATGGAACCAGATCGCGCCAGTGATCAGCGCGGCCACCAGAAACTGAAACATCAGGCGAACAACGGCATTGCGGTCTCGGGCAGCGCCAGCCCCGCCATCATCTCACGAAGCTCCTGGCGCGCGGCGACATGGCTGAGGCCCATTTCGCCGAACTCGCGCGAATCGAGCATGGTCAGCCCCTGCGGGAACAGCTCGCGATAGATGACGCGCTCGGACAGCCCCGAGATCACGCGGAAGCCGACGCGCTTGGAGAGCTGGTCGATCGCCTCGGACACGCGGCGCATGTTGCGCGCCTCGATATGCTGCATGCGGTTGCGGAGCACGACCCAGTCGATCGTCTCGCCGTCCGCCTTGGCGCGGCGCTTGCGCGACTCCCAGATCAGCTCGGAATAGAAGCTCGGGCGCGAGACGCGGAAGGTCTCGGGATCGACCTGGCCGATCAGGTCGAAATCGACGAAACTGTCGTTCATCGGCGTGACCAAGGTATCGGCATTGGTGACCGCCAGCCGCGCGAACCGGTCGTCGCGGCCCGGCGTGTCGATCACCAGGAAATCGGCGGTCTCGCCCAGCCGTTCGAGCGTGTCGGAGAAGAACGACATGCTCTCGCCGTCATGCGTCTCGTAGGTCGGCATCGGCAACGGGCGGCCGACGCGCTTCATCGTCGCGGCGCGATTGTCGAAATAGCGGCCCATGGTGCGCTGGCGGTGATCGAGATCGAAGCACGCCACCCGGGCGCCCTTGAACGCGAGGGCGATCGCGGCGTGGACCGCGGTCGTTGACTTTCCGGTGCCGCCCTTCTCATTGGCGAATACCAGAACGTGCAACCGCTTCGCACCATCACTCAACGCACAACTTCCTTTATTGATCGGGCGGGCCGCCCCCCATAGAAGGCCGCCCTTTCCGTCTTATCGAAAGAGACCAAGCGTGCAAACCGTCCGTCAGCTTCCCGACCTCCGCGAGGCGATTTCGGCCTTCCGCGAAGCAGGGGAGCGCGTCGCCCTGGTGCCGACGATGGGCGCGTTGCATGACGGGCACATGGCGCTGGTCGAGGCGGCCAAGCGCGCCGGCGAACGCGTTATCGTGTCGATCTTCGTCAATCCGATGCAGTTCGGCCCCAATGAGGACCTCGCCCAATATCCGCGCCGCGAGCAGGCCGATTCGCGGATGCTGGCGAATGCGGGGGTCGACCTGCTGTGGATGCCGCCGGTCGAGGTGATGTATCCCGAGGGCTTTGCGAGCACCGTGTCGGTGTCGGGCGTGAGCGAGGTGCTGGACGGGGCGCACCGGCCGGGGCATTTCGACGGCGTCGCGACCGTGGTCGCCAAGCTGTTCAACCAGGTCCAGCCGCAGGTCGCGCTGTTCGGCGAGAAGGACTGGCAGCAGCTCGCGATCATCCGCCGGATGGTGAGCGACCTCGACATGGCCGTAGAGATCATCGGCGTGCCGACCCAGCGCGAGGATGACGGCCTCGCCCTCTCCTCGCGCAACGCCTATCTCATGCCCGAGGATCGGACCCGCGCCGTGGCGCTGCCGCGCGCGCTGGGCGCCGCCGAGCGTGCGATCTCCGAGGGCGGCGATCCGGAGGCCGCGCTGGCGCAGGCGCGCGAGACGCTGACCGCCGCGGGCTTCGAAATCGACTATGTCGCGCTCGCCGATGCCGAGACGCTGGGCGCGCCTATCTCCGGGCGGCCGCTGCGCCTGCTCGCCGCCGCGCGGATCGGGGGAACGCGGCTGATCGACAATATTCCGGTGACCTGAAAATTACGTACGCGCGAATACGGTTAACCGCGTTAACCATTTGTTTGCCACTGCCCCCCCAAACCGCAGTCATGAGGGAGACTGACTAGGGGGTTAGCGACATGGGCAACAGCCTGAAGAGTGCGCGTTTCCTTATCGAGAGCCGGCTTCGCGACGCCGCACGCGGCGATGCAAATGCCTGCTACGATCTAGGCATGGTTTATTCCAGCGGCGCAGACGGGGTCGATGTCGACCTGGTCGAGGCGCATAAATGGTTCAACATCGCGGCGATGACCGGCAGCTCGGCGGCGCAGCTCTGCCGCGCGGAGATCGCCGAGGACATGACCGCCCGCGAAATCAACGACGCGCAAAAGGCGGCACGCGCCTGGCTGCGCGGGCTCGAGGTCCGGGCGGCGTAACGTCTCCCCTCCCGCTCGCGGGAGGGCCGGGGGAGGGGCTACTTCCTCCAAGATAAGGGCCGGGAGGAGCATGCCCTCCCCTAACCCCTCCGGAGGGGAACTAAGCCTTCGCAGCCGCCTTCTTCGCCGGGGCCTTCTTGGCCGGCGCCTTCTTCTTCGGCGCGGCCTTTTTCTTGCCCTTGCCCTTGGCAGGGCCCGCCGCGGCGCGCGCGTCGATCAGCTGCGCGGCCTCTTCGAGCGTGAGCTGGTCCTTGTCGATCGACTTGGGCAGGGTCGCGTTGGTCTCGCCATCGGTGACATAGGCGCCGTAGCGTCCCTCCATCAGCTTGATCTCGGCCTCGGTGCGCGGATGCTTGCCGAGGACCTTGAGCGGCTCGCGCGACGCGCCGCGGGCGGGGCGGCCGCCATTCGCCGCCGCCTCGGCCAGCTTGACCACCGCCGCGTTCATGCCGGTCTCGAACACCTCGGCGGTCGACTGCAGCCGGGCATATTTGCCGTCATGCGCGAGATAGGGGCCGTAGCGGCCGATCGACGCGGTGATCGGGTTGCCGGTCTCCGGATGGTTGCCGATCGTGCGCGGCAGCTTGAGCAGCTTCAATGCCCATTCGAGGTCGAGCTCGATATCCTTGGGGATCGAGGCGCGCGCGGCTTCCTTGCCCTCGCCGAGCTGGATGTACGGGCCGAAGCGGCCCGACTTGCGCTCGACCGGCAGGCCGGTCTCGGGATCGTTGCCGAGCACCTCGGGTCCGTTCGATTCATCCCCCTCGCCGCCCGGCTGGGCGAAGCGGCGGGTATATTTGCACTCGGGATAGTTCGAGCAGGCGATGAACGCGCCGAACTTGCCGCCGCGCAGCGCCAAGCGGCCGGTGCCGCAGACCTGGCACAGTCGCGGATCGGTTCCGTCCGCCTTGGGCGGGAAGAGATAGGGTTCGAGGAACTGATCGAGCGCCGCGGTGATGTCCGACGGCTTCTGCTCCATGACTTCCGCGGTGCGCGGCTTGAAGTCCTTCCAGAATTCCTCGAGCACCGCCTGCCACGCGGCGCGCCCGCCCGAAACCTCGTCGAGCTCGTCCTCGAGGCCGGCGGTGAAGTCGTAATTGACGTATTTCTGAAAGAAGCGCTCGAGGAACGCGGTCAGCAGCCGACCGCTCTCCTCGGCGAAGAAGCGGTTCTTCTCGACGCGGACATAGGCGCGGTCCTTGAGCACCTGGATGATCGAGGCATAGGTGGACGGCCGGCCGATGCCGAGCTCCTCCAGACGCTTGACCAGCGAGGCTTCCGAGAAGCGGGGCGGCGGCTGGGTGAAATGCTGCTCGGCGTTGACCGCCTTCTTGGCCGGGGTGGCGCCTTCGCTGAGCTTGGGCAGGCGGCGCGATTCCTCGTCGCCCTCGTCGTCCCGGCCCTCTTCGTAGAGTGCAAGATAGCCGGGGAAGAGCACGACCTGGCCGGTAGCGCGCAGCGCGTGGCTGCCGGTGCCGTCCTCGAGCTCGATCGTGGTGCGCTCCATCCGCGCCGACGCCATCTGGCTGGCGAGCGCGCGCTTCCAGATCAGGTCGTACAGGCGGCCATGATCGCCCGAGCCCATCTTGTCCTTCGAGAAATCGGTGGGGCGGATCGCTTCGTGGGCTTCCTGGGCGTTCTTGGCCTTGGCTTGATATTGGCGCGGCTTTTCCGGCACATAATGGCCGTCATAGCGCTCGACGACCGCCTTGCGCGCTTCCTGGATCGCGCCGCCGTCCATCTGGACGCCGTCGGTACGCATATAGGTGATCGCACCATCTTCGTACAAACCTTGCGCGATCCGCATGGTGTGGCTGGCCGAGAAGCCGAGCTTGCGTGCGGCCTCCTGCTGGAGCGTCGAGGTGGTGAAGGGCGGCGGCGGATTGCGCATCGCCGGCTTGGTCTCGACCGAGACGACCGAGAAGCGGCCTTCCTCGACCGATTTCTTCGCGGCCTCGGCGCTTTTGCCGTCGCCGATCGACAGACGGTCGAGCTTCTCGCCCTTCCACTTGACCAATCGCGCCTGGAACGGCGTGCCGTCCTGCTCCAGTTCGGCGATGACCGACCAATATTCCTGCGCGGTGAAGCCTTCGATCTCACGCTCGCGCTCGACGATCAGGCGGAGCGCGACCGACTGGACGCGGCCCGCCGACTTGGCGCCGGGCAGCTTGCGCCACAGCACCGGCGAGAGCGTGAAGCCGACGAGATAATCGAGCGCGCGGCGCGCCCGGTACGCGTCGATCAGATCGGTATCGAGCTCGCGCGGATGCTGCATCGCGTGGAGGATCGCCGGCTTGGTGATCGCGTTGAAGGTGACCCGCTCGACCTCCTTGGGGAGCGCCTTCTTGTTCCGGAGCACCTCCTGCACGTGCCACGAGATTGCCTCGCCCTCGCGATCAGGGTCGGTCGCGAGGATCAATCGGTCGGCGGTCTTGGCGAGATCGGAGATCGCCTTGAGCTGCTTCGACTTGTCGGCATAGGTCTCCCACTCCATCGCGAACCCTTCGTCGGGGTTCACCGATCCGTCGCGCGCGGGCAGATCGCGGACATGGCCGTACGAGGCCAGGACGCGATAGTCCTTGCCGAGATATTTCTCGATGGTCTTCGCCTTTGCCGGCGACTCTACGATGACAAGCTGCATGGATCTGGTGTCTAACCTCACGTGTACGCGTACGAGGGTGATTAGGCCCGCTCGGGTTCGTCAAGCGGTTCCGGTTTCGGAGGGTTTAGATGATGCGCACTTTCGCGACTGCAATGGTCCTGGCTTTCGTAGCCCCGAACGACCGCCTCGTGATGCCCATGCCCGAAGGCTTTGTCGTGGCACACCGCGAGACCGCGCAATCGGGCACGATCGAGGAGCGCATACCTCGGGGCGAGACCGTCGAGAAGTGGTCGCGGATGGTCACGATCCTTAAAATCAATACCCGCTTGGATGCTGCGGCCTATGCCACGAACTTCGAGGGCACCATCAAGAACGCCTGTCCGGGCACTCAGTCGATGCGCATCGCCGCGACCCTGGCCGGACATCCTTCGATCGACGGGCGGATGGATTGCCCGCGCAATCCCTCGACCGGCAAGCCCGAGACCTTCTTCTTCCGCGTCCTGAGCAGCGGCGGCGCGATCCACATGGTCCAGGTGGCGTTTCGCCATATCCCCGATGCGAAGGAGACGGGCTGGGCCCGCGCACAGATCCAGGGTGCGACATTCTGCACGGCCGGTTCGCGCCTGGCGACCTGCCGATAGAAGCCGCCGCCGATCTCGTTCAGGGCGCGTGCTTCAAGCGAGGCTCACGCGCCCACCCGCATGCCGTTCCAGCCGCCCCGCCAGTTCGAGCTCCAGCAACACCGTCTGTACCACCGCCGGCGTCAGTCCGGACTGGCGGATCAGCTCGTCCACCCCTACCGGCACCGGTCCCAGCAGGCCGATCACCACGCGGCGATCGGCATCGCTGGCGTCCTCGGGCGGCGGGCCTTCGAACCCCTGTACCGGCGCGCGGACCGCGCGGGGATCGATCGGGCGGACCATTTCCAGGATGTCGTCGACCGACTGGACCAAAGTCGCGCCTTCGCGGATCAACAGGTTGCAGCCCTGCGCGCGCGGATCGAGCGGCGAGCCCGGGACCGCCATCACGTCGCGCCCTGCCTCCGCGGCGAGGCGCGCGGTGATCAGCGAGCCCGATTTGGGCGCGGCCTCGACCACCACCGTGCCGATCGCGAGGCCGGCGATGATGCGGTTGCGCGAGGGGAAGAAGCGGGCGAGCGGCTCGGTGCCCGGCGGCTGTTCGGCAAGGAGCAGGCCTTGGTTCGCCACACGCTCCTGGAGCTCGCGATTCTCCGGCGGGAAGGTCACGTCGATGCCGCTGGCGATCACGCCGATCGTCCCGCCGCCGATCGAGCCGATATGCGCCGCGGTATCGATGCCGCGCGCCAGGCCCGAGACCACGGTCACGCCCGCATCGGCAAGCCCGAGCGCGATCTGGCGCGCGAAACGGCAGGCGGCGGCGGACGCGTTGCGCGCGCCGACCATGGCCACGCAGCTGCGGTGCGCGAGGCCCAGGTCGCCGCGCAGGATCAGCGCGGGCGGCGCCGTCTCCAGCTCGGCGAGCAGCGCGGGATAGTCGGGATCGCCCAGGAAGACATAGCGTGCGCCGAGCCGCTCGACGGCGGCGATCTCGCGCCGGACGAGCGCCGGATCGGCAAGGACCGGCGCCCTGCCCCCGCCACGCGCCGCGAGCATCGGCCCGGCCACGAGCGCCGCCGAGGCCGGGCCGGAACGGGGGAGGCGCGGGCGGTAGCGGATCGGGGCGCTATTGGGGGAGCGCAGAAGCCGGAGCCGCGCCTCGCGCCCTTCCTTCACACTCTCGGCGTCACTCACGCTTCTTGCCGATGCGCGGCTCGGTGCCGCTCAGCAGGCGATCGATATTCTCGCGATGCTTCCACAGCACGATCAGCGCCAGCGCGAGCAGCATCAGCACCAGATCGATCCGCCCGAAGAATGCCGCGCTGACCGGCGCGCTGATCGCGGCGCTGATGCCCGCGAGCGACGAGATGCGCAGGATCCCGAGCAGCCCCAGCCAGACGCCGGCATAGACCAGTCCCGAAGGCCAGTGCAGCGCAACGACGATCCCCATCAGCGTGGCGACGCCCTTGCCGCCGCGGAACTTGAGCCAGACGGGGTAGCAATGCCCGACGAACGCGCCGATGCCGCCGAGGATCGCGGTGCCGGGAAACAATGCCTCGGCGAGCAGCACCGCGGCCGCGCCCTTGGCGAGATCGAGCAGCAGCGTCGCCGCCGCCAGCCCCTTGCGGCCAGTGCGCAGCACGTTGGTGGCGCCGATATTGCCCGAGCCGATCTGGCGCAGATCGCCGGCACCGGCCCAGCGGGTGAGCAGCACGCCGAACGGAATCGAACCGAGCAGATAGCCGATCAGGATCGCCGCGGTGGGGCCCAGCCAGAGTATGTTGCTTTGCACCGGTCCCCCTTACTTGCTTCCAAGCTAGGCGCTCCGTTAAGCGCGTGCAACATTCTGGGTTTGCTGGATCGATCCGTTCCCGATGACAGACACGCGGCCATTGCTGTTCTTCGATTCCGGCGTCGGCGGGCTTTCGGTGCTCGCGCCGGCGGCCAGGCTGCTGCCCCGGGCGCCCCTGGTTTATGTCGCGGATTCGGCGGGCTTTCCCTATGGCACGCGTAGCGAAAGCGAGATCGCCGCGCGCGTGCCCGCCTTGCTAGGACGGCTCGCCGAGCGCTTCGATCCCCGGCTGATCGTGATCGCCTGCAACACCGCGTCGACGATCGCGCTGGCGGCGGTGCGCGCGGCGCTCGACGTGCCGATCGTCGGCACCGTGCCGGCGATCAAGCCCGCCGCACTGCTCAGCGAGACGCGGGTGATCGGCGTGCTCGGCACCGATGCGACGGTCCGCCAGCCCTATGTCGACGATCTCGCGGCACGCTTCGCCGGCGACTGCACGGTGCTGCGCCACGGATCGGCAGAGCTGGTCGAAATGGCCGAGGCGAAGCTGGCCGGCACCGCGCCCGACCCGGCGCGGCTGCGCGGCGTGCTCGACGGGCTGTTCGCGCAGCCCGGCGGCGACCGGCTCGACGTGATCGTCAATGCCTGCACGCATTTCCCGCTGCTCGAGGCCGAGCTCGCCGCGGCTGCGCCGCATCCGGTGCGCTTCGTCGATGGGGGGCCCGGCATCGCGCGGCGCATCGCCCACCTCACCGAGGGGCAGCAATGGCCGGCACACCCCGCCGCGGGGCGGGCGGTGTTCACGGCGCTGAACGCGGAAATGCGGGCGCTGGGCCCGGCGCTGGCGCGCTACGGGCTGGCGAGCGTCGAGTCGCTCTAGGACTGCGCCATGGTGGGGATCATCGACAGGTCGCGCAGCATCGCCGAATAGCGATTGGCCATTTCAAGATGGATGCGCCGCGCGGTGCTGTCGTCGCTCCGCTCGGCATTCTCGCGTTCCTGGCGCTCGCGACGTCGATAATATTCCAGATCAATCGTTGTCATACACTGCTCCATTCGCAAGTGGGAGCACTCCAGAGTCTCTCAGTCGCGAACATGCTCGAAAAGCAGTGAGTCGTTCGCGATGTCGTTTTTATACCACAGCCAAACCGACTCGCACTAATCCACATCACCATTTGCGACGAACCGTTGGGTTTGCAGGGAACTTTACCGCTAACATGGTTTCATTTGTTTCAGAACTGTGTCGCAACTATGAGGAAACTTGGCATTTGCGGCGCCGGCCGCCTTGCGACGAAGAAGCGGCGGTGAGACAATTTGCCCATCCATCGGTTCTGGAAATCCGGTTTTTTTGGGCGTAGGGACGCTGGCTATGCGCACGAACGACAGCCCCGCGCCCGCTGTGGACTATTCGCGGGTATTCAACCAGGCGATCGACCGGCTCCACGCCGAAGGGCGCTATCGCGTGTTCATCGACGTTCTGCGCAACAAGGGCGCCTATCCCAATGCGCGGTGCTTCGCGGGCCATAACGGGCCCAAGCCGATCACGGTATGGTGCTCGAACGACTATCTCGCGATGGGCCAGCATCCCAAGGTGATCGCGGCGATGGAGGAGGCGCTCCACGATGTCGGCGCCGGATCGGGCGGCACGCGCAACATCGGCGGCAACACCCATTACCATATCGAGCTCGAGGCCGAGCTCGCCGATCTGCACGGCAAGCAGGGCGCCTTGCTCTTCACTTCGGGCTATGTCTCGAACGAGGCGACGCTGGCGACCTTGGGCAAGCTGATGCCCGGCTGCATCGTCTATTCGGACGAGCTGAACCACGCATCGATGATCGCCGGCATCCGCAACGCGGGCTGCGAGAAGCGCGTGTGGCGCCACAATGATCTCGCGCATCTCGAAGAGCTGCTCGCCGCGGACGATCCCGCCGCGCCCAAGCTGATCGCGTTCGAGAGCGTCTATTCGATGGACGCCGACATCGCGCCGATCGCCGAAATCTGCGACCTGGCCGACAAGTACAACGCGCTGACCTATCTCGACGAGGTCCATGCCGTGGGCATGTACGGCCCGCGCGGCGGCGGCATCTCCGAACGCGACGCGGTCGCCGACCGGGTCAACATCATCGAAGGCACGCTGGGCAAGGCGTTCGGCGTGATGGGCGGCTATATCGCCGCCGACCAGGTGATCATCGACGTGATCCGCAGCTATGCGCCGGGCTTCATCTTCACCACCTCGCTGTCGCCGGTGCTGGTCGCGGGCGTGCTGGCGAGCGTCAAGCACCTCAAGGCGTCGAGCGTCGAGCGCGAAGGCCAGCAGGCCGCCGCCGCCAAGCTCAAGGAACTGATGGGCGCGGCCGGGCTGCCGGTGCTGCCCTCGACCACGCACATCGTGCCGCTGATGGTCGGCGATCCGGTCAAGGCCAAGAAGATCAGCGACGTGCTGCTCGCCGAATACGGCATCTACGTCCAGCCGATCAACTACCCGACCGTGCCGCGCGGCACCGAGCGGCTGCGCTTCACTCCCGGGCCCACGCACACCGAAGCGATGATGCGCGAGCTCGTGGATGCGCTGGTCGAGATCTGGGGCCGGCTGGAGCTACGCCTCGCGGCGTGAGCGGATCGCGACCTGCCTAGGACAGGACGCACTTCGCTTTCACCGCGCCTTTGCCAGAATTCCGAAATCAGGCCGCCTTTCGCGCCGGCAGGAAGCGGCTGTTGCAGAGCAGCCCGGCCGAGACCAGCGACACCAGCACCCCCACCGGGAAGATCTCGACAAAGGTCATCGGCAGCCGGAACAGCGGATTGTGGTAGCTCGCGCGGAACGCCTCCATGTCCGCGGTGGCCTTGGCGAGCGCATCGCCGCGCAGCCCCTCGAGCTGCCCACCCGCGAACTTGTCGATGAACGCGTCGATGCCGATGATGTGCAGCGCCGCGTCCCAGCACAGCGCATAGACGACTCCCGCGACCAGGCTGATGCCGAGGCCCAGCCCGAGCGCGGGCCAGAAGCGGATCACCCCGCCCTGCTCCCCGTCGCGGCGGCGCTTGATCGCGATGAAGATCGTGCTCAGCCCGATCAGCATGATGCAATAGCCGATCGCCATGCCATAGGCGCCGGTGGCACCTTCGAAGTTCAGCACGACGACGGAGAGTATGCTGCCGGCGATCAATCCGCCGATCAGGCCGTAGAGCAGGATGATTCGAAACATGCCTTGTCCCCCTTGGTGAAAGTTGCGCCCCAAGGAAGCGACAGGCAAGTCGAGGCGGCAATCGCTCGAAAGGATGATTTGCGTGAAATGCGCCTCTTTCTCTCCTTCCGCCTGCGGGAGGGGAATTAGCGCACGATCCCCAAGTCCCGCGCCCGTGCCGCCGCATCGCCGCGCCGCTTCGCGCCCAGCTTCTCGAGCAGCCGCGCGACATGCGTCTTCACGGTGTTGAGCGATACGCCGAGCTTGTCGGCGATCTCCTGGTTCGAGCGGCCGGCCAGGATCTGTTCGAGCACCTCCAGCTCGCGCGCCGAGATGCCGAGCGCGGCAACCGCCTGGGGATTGCCGTCGAACGGCCTGGCGCGCGGCGCGGCGATCACCCTGGCACCGAGATAGACGCCCAGCGCCAGGAAGCCGGCGGCGATCAGGAAGATATAGATGTCGCCGAAATGCATCCGCGCGAACCGCTGATAGTCGAGCAATTGCAGCGCCAGCGTCCCCGCCGCCAGCAGCGTCCCGTACAGTAGCGTCGGCTTCCACATCGCGCCCGAACCCTAACATGCCGGGCGGCACAGGCTAGGCCCTGGTGAGCGTCGCGCTCCAGCTATAGCCGCGATAGAGCGGGGTGAACTCGAGGCTCAGCCCCTGTTCCTCGGCAATGCGCTTGAGCACCGCGGGCAGCTCGCGCCGCGGGAAGACATGGAAGTCGTTGAGCGACTTGAAGTGGAGCCGCTTCGCGAAGCCCGGCAGCCGCTCATATTGGCCGAAATCGACGATGTGCAGGCTGCCGCCCGGCGCGAGCGCCTTTGCGCCCAGTTCGATCGCCTCCTGCCAGGGCGGGATCATCGACAGCGTGTAGCTCATGAACACCCGGTCGACCTTCTCCAGTCCGAACAGCGTCTGGATGTCGAAATTGCCGGCATCGCCCTGGGCGAGCGTGATCTTGTCGGACAGTCCCTTCTTCGCGACCGACTTGCGCGCGGTGTCGAGCATCGCCTCGCTGATGTCGAAGCCATGGAAGCGCGCATTGGGCCAGCGCTTCGCCGCGACGATCAGGTTGCGCGCCGTGCCGCAGCCGACCTCGAGCACAGTACCCCCGGGCGGCGGCGCGAGCCGGCGGACCAGCCGGTCCCGCCCGAACAGGTAGAATTTGCGGGTGAAGTCGTAGAAGTGCCGATGGAGCGCATAGACATCGTCCATCAGCGACTTCTGGTCGCTTCCCTGCGCTGCGCTCATGCGTGAGGCTTCAGCGTCCAGAGGTGCGTCGCGCCATAGACCGAGGAGCGATCGCGCCTGGTCCAGTCGTCGCGATCCTCCTGCGAGGCATATTCCCACTGGTCAAGGATCGCCGCGGGGATGTGGCCGGCGACGACGTCGGGCACGGCGGCGGTGCGATAGAGCACGCGCGCGCCGGGCTTGGCGGTGCGGGTGATCTCGGTCCAGATCCGGGTGAGCTGCTCGTCGGTCATCCAGTCCTGCGCGTCGAGCAGGATGTAGCGGTCGAGCGACTGGGCCGGCATCGATTCCAGATAGTCGGCGTAATTGGTGTGGCGGATCTCGACGCGATCGGCGCGGTCGCGCACCGTCTCGTAATTCTTCGCCTGGAGATAGGGCGGCAGCGGCGCATCCGCATGCTCGCCATAGCCGCGGCCGAATGCCTGCCAGGCGTAGTAATTGTCCTTGATGTCGAAATCGCAGGCGAGCTTGCGCAGCCGGCTCTTGAGCGCGCCGGTGATGCCGCCCGCATCGTCGACCTTGAGCAGGTCATACTGCGCCGGCGGGATGCCGAAGCCGAACAGGGCGGCGGGCTGGTCGACCAGCCAGCGCAGGAACTTCTTCTCGAAGAAGGGCGCGAACTTGGTCTCGAAGATCTCGCGCTGCTCCTCGATATTCTTGGCGCGCAGGATCTCGCTCGGGTCGATCTTGTACTTGCGCGCCATCTTGTGGACGAAGCCGATCAGGCGGCCGAGCAGGCCCTGCTTGTAGAAACCGGTCTTGAAGCCGTTGATCCGGCGCACGCCGTTGGGCGCGCGGCTGTCCCAATAATCGCGCGACTTGTCGTCGAGATGCGGACGGATGAATTCCTTGTACGCATCGATATTCTCGGGCCGGTTGGCCAGGCCGAAGAAGCGGTGGAACGCCGCATAGTCGGGCAGGTGGATCGCCGCCTGCTTCTTGAGATTGTTGAGCGCGATATGGGCCGGGTTCAGATCGACCGCGGTGATCTTCGCCGGGTTCGCGGTCAGATAGGAATAGACGTTGCAGCCGCCCGAGGCGATCGTGACGACATGGCTGTCCGGCGTGATCTGCAGCGCCTCCATGTCGACATCGGGATCTTCCCAGATCTGCGCATAGACCAGCCCCCGGAAGGCGAAGGTGAAGGCGCGCTCCAAAATGCCCTGTTTGGTGAGATGCTCATGGCGATGCACCGCGCCGCGCACGGCGACGTTACGAGGCGTCTTGGCAACTGAACCCATCATTGACTCCTGGAGGGGGCGCCCACGCACCGCATCGAGCAAGCGAGCGCCCTAGTCCCCACATGTGACAAAACCTTTGCAGCCTTGTGCCAGGAGTCGGCGGAAATCAATCCTTGGCGACGCCCCCCGCCTCGGGCCAGTCGGTGTCGCCGAGGCGCGTCAGGGTCATGGTGAAGAAGCGGCGCGGCGGCTGCCCGGCGGCGACATAGTCGCCCACCTCGGTCCATGTGCCGCCGGCGAGCGTCGCGGTGTAGCGGATCGTCGCGGGACCGGCCGGAATCTCCCATTTGTACCCGTTGTCGCTCGGCGTGAGCTGGAACTTGCCGGAACGCCCCTGAGCGCTGCTGGTCATCCAATAGGTCTTGGTCGCGGGATCATAGGTGACGACGCCGAAGGCGTGGAAGCCGGTGCTGCCATCGGCATTATACCCCTTCCCCTCGATCACCTTCAGCGTGCCGTCGAGGAAGCCGCCGATCCGCTCGGTTTGCGTTACCTTGTGCTCGCCCTGCGGCGACTGGCTGACCGCGGGACCGCGCCACTTGCCGTTCATCCAGTCGAGCTTCTTCATCGCCTCCTGCTGCGCGGTGATCGCCGCGGTGTCCGCCCCCTGGGCGAAAGCCGCCACGGGCACGCAGAGCGCCAGCGCCAATGCTGCGCCGCGCGCGAAAAATCGAAACATGCGAATCCTCCTGGTCGCGAGTTGTCGTGCCGGCCGGTGCATGGCAGCCTATCGCCGATGCCCGTCCGGTCCGCCCGCCTAAACCCCGCCAAAACCGCACCCGCCAAGCGCGGTTTCGCGAAGCGCGCCGTCGGCTTCGCGAAACGCGCGCTGCCGAAAGGGCCGGTGCCGGGCTTTCCATTGCTGTGGATCGCATGCACCGCCGCGGCAGGGCTGATGATCGTCACCGGCGGGTTCAACACCAGCGCGCTGCCGCTGGGCCAGCGCACCGCGTTCTGGCTGCTGCTGATGGGCTGGAACGCGCTCAAATGGCAACTGTTGTTCGCGCTGTTCGTCCGCAAGCCGCTCGACTGGCCGCGCGTCTCGCTGATCGGCACGATCCCGCTCAACCTGCCGCTGCCGTTCGAGATCGCCGGCATCGGGCGGCTCGTCGGCGTTCCGATGACGGCGATGCCGGTGGACGTCTGGCTCCGCGCGCTGGCGATCAGCGCGGTGATCTTCACGGTCTGCGCGACCGTCGCCTGGGTGCTGATCCGCCGCGTACCCGGGACGGCGGCCGCGCCGGTCGACGACGGGCTGCTCGCCCGCGCCCGCGTCGCGCCCGAGACGCTCGCCGCGATCGAGGCCGAGGATCATTATTGCCGCGTCCATCGCCGCGACGGGCAGAGCGCGCTGCTCCACTACCGCTTCGGCGACGCGCTCAAGGAAGTCGCGGCCATCGACGGCGCGCAGGTGCATCGCGGCGCCTGGGTCGCCGCCGGGGCGATCGCCGGCGCGCGGCGCGAGGGGCGGCGCTGGCGGCTCGTGCTGGCCGACGGCACCATCCTGCCGGTCAGCGCCACCCACGCCGCCGAGGCACGGCGACGCGGATGGCTGCGGAGCGCCTAGCGGCGCGTGCTGTTGTCGATCGCGTTGCCGGTATCGTCGACCGCGCCGGCGACCGCATCGCCCACCTTGTCGGCGGTGTTCTCGATCACGTCGCCGGCCCGGGCGGCACCGTTCTCGATCCGGTCGCCCGCCTGGTCGGCGGCATTGTCGAGCGCGTCGCCGGTGCGCTCCATCGCGCTGCTCACATTGTCCTGCGTGCTCTCCGAGCAGGCGGCCAGTGCGAAGCCGAATGCCAGTATGGGAAGCAGCTTACGCATTCTCTATTCTCCGGTTTCGTTGAGGGGCTGGATCAGTCGCGGCAATAGCCTTCGCCGTCCTTGACCTTCAGGCAGTCCTTCTTGCCGGCGAGATATTTGAGGCCGATCGCGTCGCCGTTCGACGCGCGCAGCACCTGCTTGCCGTCGGGGCGCTCGAACGCGATCCCCTCGGGGGTGGCTGTGCCGTCATATTTGCCCTTCGAGTCGAGCGTGTACTGCATCTCCAGCCGGTACCTGCCCGGCAAATCCCCTTTCGATACGACGAGATACGTCCCTTCGACACCCTTCCAGCGCCCGATCCACCCGTCGCGGGTCACCGTCTCGGACACGACATTGCCGGCATTCTCGATCCCGTTGCCCAATGCCTCGCCGGCATTGGTCGCAGTACCAGCAACTTCGCCCGCGCCGCTCGCAATCGCATTGCCCGCAGTATCGGCGGCATTGCCCAGTTGATCGGCAGTGCGATCCGCCGCGTTACAGCCCGCAATCATCAGCACGACCGGAGCGATCGTCAAAAGTCCGCGCATTTTACTCTCCAAAACCATTGTCCCGTCTAGCCAGCACCGCCGGTGGGGCGTAGGGAGCGCGCCATGTCACGCCGCATCGCCATAGCCTCCGATCATGCCGCCACCGTCATGAAGGCAGAACTCGCCGAATGGTTGCGTGCCCAGGGTCACGACGTGCTCGACCTGGGGACCAACGGACCCGAGAGCGTCGATTATCCCGACTATGGCTATCGCCTGGCCGCCGCGATCGAGGACGGTCGCGCCGAAACCGGCGTGGCGCTGTGCGGATCGGGCATCGGCATCTCGATCGCGGTGAACCGCAACCCGCATGCCCGCTGCGCGCTCGTCTCCGAGCCGCTCTCGGCCAGCCTTGCGCGCCAGCACAACGATGCCAATGTCATAGCACTCGGCGCACGGCTGATCGGCACCGAGATGGCCAAGGCGTGCGTCACGGCGTTTCTCGAAACCGAATTCCTCGGCGATCGCCACCAGCGCCGCGTCGACAAACTGAGCGAACCGACATTCAGCACTGCAGGGAGCCCCGCATGAGCACCAACCCAGTCACCGCGGGACTTCAGCCCGACGGCTTCTTCACCACCGGCCTGGCCCAGGCCGATCCCGCCGTGTTCGCCGGCGTCGCGCACGAGCTCGACCGCGAGCAGCACCAGATCGAGCTGATCGCCTCGGAGAACATCGTCTCCAAGGCGGTGCTCGAGGCGCAGGGCTCGGTCTTCACCAACAAATATGCCGAGGGCTATCCCGGCAAGCGCTACTACCAGGGCTGCCACCCGTCGGACGAGGTCGAGCAGCTCGCGATCGACCGTGCCAAGCAGCTGTTCGACTGCGGCTTCGCCAACGTCCAGCCGCATTCGGGCGCGCAGGCGAACGGCGCGGTGATGCTCGCGCTGACCAAGCCCGGCGACACGATCATGGGCCTGAGCCTCGACGCCGGCGGCCACCTGACCCACGGCGCCAAGGCGGCGATGAGCGGCAAATGGTTCAACGCGGTCCCGTACGGCGTAGACCCGGAGAGCCACCTGATCGATTTCGACCAGGTCGAGGCGCTCGCCAAGGAGCATAAGCCGAAGCTCATCATCGCGGGCGGCTCGGCCTATCCGCGGATCATCGATTTCGCCAAGTTCCGTGCGATCGCCGATGAAGTCGGCGCGATCTTCATGGTCGACATGGCGCATTTCGCCGGCCTGGTCGCAGGCGGGGCGCATCCCACCCCGTTCGGCCATGCGCATGTCGTCACCACCACCACGCACAAGACGCTGCGCGGCCCGCGCGGCGGCATGGTGCTGACCGACGACGAGGCGATCGCCAAGAAGATCAACTCGGCAGTGTTCCCGGGTCTCCAGGGCGGTCCGCTGATGCACGTGATCGCCGCCAAGGCGGTCGCGTTCGGCGAAGCGCTGCGCCCCGACTATAAGAGCTACATCGCCGCGGTGGTCGAGAACGCCAAGGTGCTGGCCGCCACGCTCAAGGAGCGCGGCGCCAATCTCGTCTCGGGCGGCACCGACACGCATCTCGCGCTGGTCGATCTCAGCCCGCTCGGCGTGACGGGCAAGGACGCCGACGAGGCGCTCGAGCGCGCCGCGATCACCTGCAACAAGAACGGCATCCCCAACGATCCGCTGCCGCCGGTCAAGACCAGCGGCATCCGCGTCGGCTCGCCCGCAGGCACCACCCGCGGCTTCGGCACCGGCGAGTTCCGCGAGATCGGCAACATGGTCGCCGATGTGCTCGACGGCCTGCGCAAGAATGGCGAGCAGGGCGACGCCCAGGTGGAAGCGGCCGTTCGCGAGCGCGTCCGTGCGCTGTGCGAGCGCTTCCCGATCTATCCGGAGCTGTAATTGCGCTGCCCCTTCTGCGGAAATGAAGACAGTCAGGTAAAGGACAGCCGTCCGACCGAGGATGGCGCCGCGATCCGGCGGCGGCGGCAGTGCGAGGCGTGCGCGGCGCGCTTCACGACGTTCGAGCGCATCCAGCTGCGCGACCTCACCGTGGTGAAGAGCGGCGAGCGCCGCGAGCCGTTCGAGCGCGACAAGCTGGTGCGATCGGTCTCGACCGCGGCGCGCAAGCGGCCGATCACCGGGGCGCAGATCGAGCGGCTGGTCTCGGGCATCCAGCGCCAGCTCGAGACCCAGGGCGACAGCGAAATCCCGTCGCAGCGCATCGGCGAGCTGGTGATGGAGGGGCTCAAGGGCCTCGATTCGGTCGCCTATATCCGCTTCGCCAGCGTGTATAAGGACTTCCGCGAGGCGAAGGACTTCGAGGAATTCGCCGGCAATGTGAACGAGGTCGGCACCGAGGCAAGGAAGGGCGGGTGATGCACCCGGTCATCGTCCTCGTCCGGCCCCAGCTCGGCGAGAATATCGGCAAGGCTGCGCGCGCAATGCTCAATTTCGGGCTCACCGAGATGCGGCTGGTGTCGCCCCGCGACGGCTGGCCAAATCCGGGCGCCGGCCCCGCTGCCAGCGGCGCGGACGTCGTGCTGGAGCGCGCCACGGTGTTCGACAGCGTCGCCGACGCGGTCGCCGATTGCGGGCAGGTCTATGCCACCACGGTGCGCAAGCGCGGCGTGACCAAGCCGGTGGTGACGCCGGAAGAAGCCGCGCGCGACATTCGCACCGCCGAGGGGCGCTGCGCGATCCTGTTCGGGCCCGAGCGATCGGGGCTGGAGACCGACGATGTCGCGCTCGCCCGCACGATCATCACCGTGCCGATCAATCCGGAATTCGGTTCGCTCAACCTGGCGCAGGCGGTGATCCTGGTCGCCTATGAATGGTCGAAGCATGCCCCGAGCCTGGCCGAGGGGGGCGCGCAGCTGGCGAGCCCGCCGGCGACCGAACTCGATCCGCCCGCGCCGCAGGAGGAGCTGGAAGGCATGATCGGCCAGCTCGATGCGATGCTCGAGCATTCGGGTTATTATTTCCCGCCCGATCGCGTGCCCGCCACCCGCCGCACGCTGCGCACCATGCTCACCAAACCGGGCTGGACCTCGCAGGAGCTCCGTACTTTCCGGGGGGTATTGTCGGCATTGCAGGGCAGGAAACTTCACAGAAACGAATAGATGCTTCGTCGCGTGCCGAGACATCTTTGTCGACGAGCTTCTTTTCGCATTTGCAAAAAATAGCTATGCGGTCGGCGTTTGGTTGGAGACTTTTACATGCGTTTCGTTTCGTTGCTTGCCTTGTTGGTTGTCGCCGCGCCCGCCGTCGCCCAGCAGGCCGCTGCTCCGACGGCCGAGCAGGCCAAGGAAGACAAGCAGATCTGCCGCCGCCAGGCGGTGACGGGATCCAACTTCGCCAAGCGCGAATGCCACACCAAGGCCGAATGGGCCGAGATTCATGCGCGCGATGCGGCAAATGCCGAGCGTGCGCTCGACAATCGCCGCGCGGGCAGCGGCGTTTCCGGCAACTGAGCCCGGCGCTCAGCGCCGATCGAATTTCTCCAGTTCATAGGCGATCGAGGCCTCGACCAGCCGATCCCAGAGATCGGCGATCGGGGCCTCTGGTATGCCGGCGCTCCGCGCATGCGCGCGGGCGTTCTCGATCACCTGCGCCTTGCGCGCCTCGTCGCGGACCTGGCCGCGCTCGGGCTTGATGCGCGCGGCGGCATCCATATAGCCGAAGCGACGCTGGAGCAGCGCGACCAGCGCCGCGTCGACCGCGTCGACGCCGGCGCGGACCTCCGCCATGCTGGTGCAGTTCTGGGGATCGATCGTATCGTGCATGCGCGCTCCCTTGGCGGGAGGGCGCGCCCCTGTCCAGCTTGGCGGTCCAACTTGGCCGTCCAGCTTGACACTCAGGCACTTGGCCGCTAACCGCGCGCCTTCGCAATGGCCCCGCACTCCGGTGAAGTGGTGGCCCTGCCCTCCTTCGAGAGACCAGCAGGCGGATACCGGAACCAACGTTGTTAGCAATTGCAAAGGATTACCAATGTCGAAGCGCAGCAGCGCCAAGCATAAGCTCGACCGGCGTATGGGCGAGAACATCTGGGGTCGCCCGAAGAGCCCGGTCAACAAGCGCGAATACGGCCCCGGCCAGCACGGCCAGCGCCGCAAGGGCAAGATGTCGGACTTCG
>CBIHNZ010000033.1:0-52384 GCA_966211615.1 uncultured Sphingomonas sp. | reverse complement strand
AATAGTCGCCGAACGAGAAATTGCCGAGCATCTCGAAGAAGGTGTGGTGGCGCGCGGTGTAGCCGACATTGTCGAGATCGTTGTGCTTGCCGCCGGCACGGACGCACTTCTGGCTGCTCGTCGCGGTCGAATAGGGGCGCGTCTCCAGGCCGGTGAAGACATTCTTGAACGGCACCATGCCCGCGTTCACGAACATCAGCGTCGGATCGTTATGGGGCACCAGCGGAGCGCTGGGCACACGGGCATGCCCCTGGCCTTCGAAATAGTCGAGGAAGCTGCGGCGGATATCGTTCGTGGACGTCATGGGTGCGACTTAAGGGCGCGGCGTGCCACACTCAAGCGAAACACTTCGATCCAACCTCAATGTTCCCGGATTGCCTCGAGTGCATGGATACCGCGGCGCGTGGCGAGATCGCTGGTGAGGGTGGTGCGCAGCCGGGACAGGGCCTGCTGGATCGAATCATAGGCCTCGTCGGGCACCTTGGCCTCACCCTTCGGCCCCCGCTGACTGCCGATGGCGCCTTGCGCCGCGCCATAGACTTCGCGCGCTTCCTGCGAGAGGTACAGGCCGCCACCGCCGAAATACCAGTCCCGCAGATCGCAGCTGAGCTGTTCGAGACGACCGAAGCTGAGATCCTGGTTGCGCGGCCATTTGGGGACCGGCGCGGTGAGTGCCCAAAGCTCAAGATATCGCGTCTCGCGGGTCTTGGACAATTGCTGGTCATACCCGTCCATTGCCTTGACGAGCAGTTCTCCGCGCAGCTCGATCTGCTTGGCGCGGGTGTCGATCAGCCGGATCAGCGAATTGATCAGGCCCTGTCCAAAAAGCACTGCGAAGACGATGAAGATCGCGGCGCCGCCCGTCGCGCCCGCAAGCAAGCTGTCCCACGGCATAACTGCCTCCCGAGATTCGACGGGAGGAACCTAGCGCGTGAAGCCCTAAGCAGGAAGGTCCGCCAACGCGCACGAGTTGGCGAAGTTGACACGAAACGCGGTCTAGACGCTCCTTCTCTCAGAGGCGGTGTACGTTCGCGCGCCCACAAGGCGACGCCCGGGTCACAGCGACGCTCCACTTATGCGCCGCCGACGCGACAGCTGCGCCTCTCCGAAGCGACAGGTCTGCCGCACCGACGCGACGGATGCGCGGCGCAGGAATGCAGGGATATTCAACGGTTCAAGGAGCGGCGCCATTGAGGTCGCCGCCGCAGCCGAGCAGACGAAATCCTACATTGCAAGGCGCGGACAGAGTACGGCGGCTGTCGCGGCGCGCAGAAATAGCTCGGTTCCGGCTTCAGCCTTTGGACCGCATCCGGCGATAGCGTGCCGACAGCGCATGGAGGATATGATCGCCGTCGCTGCCCTTGAACGGGATCAGGTTGAGAAGCGCCATTCCGGCCGAGAGCGTCGCCAGCGCTCCCGACAGATCGGATAGCTGGCGGCGAAGCAGCCAGGAGGCGACCGAACCGGGCGGCAGGCCCGGCGTCTCCGGGCGAAGCTCGGGCGGAGCGGCGAGCCAAAGGGCGGCGAGGCCGGCCAGCAGCGCCAACAGGATATTGGCGGCGGGGCCCGCGGCGGCGATCAGCCCGTGCTTGCTCCGCGCATCGATCCTATCGAGCGTATAGCGCACATAGCCGCCGATATCTCCGGCTCCGGTGGGAGGCGCCAGCTTGAATCGGCGAGGTTTGAGCTGGAGCCGGAACGGCACCACCACGATCACCTTGATCTGCCCGCCGGTTGCCCGCACCGCCAGCGCATGGCCCAATTCGTGGACCAAGGTCGCGCAGAAGGTCAGCAACAACACCATGCCGAGACGGGCAAGATAGTTCCCGCCCAACCGCAGTTCCGACAGCGCTCCGATCACCGCGATATTGATGATCACGTACAGGATCGTAGCGACGATGCGCACCCGCCTGCCCTAGTCGAACGGCTTGTCGATCGACTTTGGCGGGGTGGAGAACCATTTCGGGCCGCCCTCGGTCATGTGGAAGCAGTCCTCGAGCCGGACGCCGAAGCTGCCGGGGATGTAGATGCCGGGTTCGTTGGAGAAGCACATGCCGGGCGCCAGCTTCGTCTTCTCGCCGCGGACGAGATTGACCGGTTCGTGACCGTCCAGACCGATGCCGTGGCCGGTGCGGTGCGACAGGCCGGGCAGCTTGTAGTCCGGACCATAGCCGAGCGAGGTGTAGTAGCGTCGGACCGCATCGTCGACGCTCCCGGCGGGTGCGCCGAGCTTCGCCGCCTCGATCGCGACCTGCTGGCCGTGCGCGACCTGGTCCCACACCTTGCGCTGATCGGCGGTCGGGGTGCCGTAGACAAAGGTGCGCGACACGTCCGACTGATAGCCCTGGACGGTGCAGCCGCAGTCCATCAGCACGATCTTGCCGTCGGCGACCGGCGACGGCGTCTTGGTGCCGTGCGGATAGGCCGCGCCTTCGCCCACCAGCACCAGGCTGAATTCGGGATCGCCGCCCAGCTTGACCGTGGCGGCATCCATCAGCGCCGATACGTCGCGCTGGCGCATTCCCTTCTCGACGCGCGGATGAACCCAGCGATAGGCAGCGATCGTCACGTCGGTGGCGAGCTGCATCAGCGCGATCTCCGCCGGGGTCTTGATCATGCGGCAGCCACGCACGACCGGGTTGGCGGAGACGATCCTGGTCGAAGGCAGCGCGCGCTGCAGGCCGTCGACCGCGAAATAGCGCACCGTCTCCTCCACGCCGATCGGGCGGCCGGCGAGCTTGCGGTCCTTGAGGAAGCCGGCGACGGTCACCAGCGGATCCTCGTCCTCCTGCCACACGCGGACTTCGGCGGGCACGCCCAGCGTCTCGCGAGTGCGCGGCTCCTCGAAAAAGGGCGTGACGATGCATGGATCGCCCTCGACGGGCAGGATCGCCGCGGTCAGCCGCTCGCTGCGGCCCCAACGGACGCCGGTGAAATAGACCAGCGACGAGCCCGGCTCGATCAGCACCGCGCCGATGCCGTTCGCCGCCATCAGCTTCTGTGCGCGGGCGATTCGTGCCTTGCGCTCATCGGCGGAAATCGGCCGGGCGCCGGTGGTGATGTCGTTCAGTTCGGAGAGGTCGGGTTCGGCGGCGCGGAGGATGCCGGGGATCCCGAGCATCGGCAGCGCGGCGGCGGCGGTGAGCAATTGACGGCGCGCTAGAAAGGGCATGCGGGTCTCCGGCGAAATCGAGCGGCAAGCGATACGGTCCTTGACCCGGCGGCGACAATCCCCTTCCTTGCGCCGCGCAATCAACAGGGGATTTTCGTGGGTAAGCGACTGACATGGTTCATTCTGGCGGGGCTGCTGCTCGGCGGCCTGCTCGGCTGGGGACTCAACGTCGCCTATGACGATGGCGGCGCGGGCGCGAAGCGGCTCACCGACATCGCCTATTATCTCGATATCCCCACCCAGATGTTCCTCCATCTGATCAAGATGATCATCGCGCCGCTGGTAGTTTCGACGCTGGTGGTGGGCATTGCGCATATGGGAACCGGCGGGGCGGTCGGGCGCGTGGGGCTGAAGGCGTTCTTCTGGTTCGTCTGCGCCAGCCTGATCTCGCTGACGCTGGGGCTGATCCTGGTGAACCTGCTCCAGCCGGGCGTCGGCCTCAACCTTCCGCTACCCCCCGCGAACGCATCGAGCGGCGTGGATCGCGCGGCGTTCGACGTCGCCAAGTTCTTCACCCATATCGTGCCGACATCGGCGATCGATGCGATGGCGACCAACGACATCCTCCAGCTGGTCATCTTCTCGCTGTTCTTCGGCGCGGGCATGGCGGCGGTGGGCGAGAAGGCCAAGCCGCTGCTCGGCGGGCTGGAAGCCCTGGTCTCGGTGATGCTGACCGTCACCGGCTATGTGATGCTGTTCGCGCCGGTCGCGGTATTCTGCGCCGTCGCGCGGACGCTGGCGACCAAGGGGCTGGGCGTGGTCGGCGACCTCGCCTTCTTCATGGGCAGCTTCTATATCGGCCTGATCGTGCTGTGGGCGGTACTGCTCGGCGCGTGCTTCCTGATCGTCGGGCCGCGCACCGGCACGCTGCTCCGCTATCTGCGCGATCCGATCCTGCTCGGCTTCTCCACCGCCTCCTCAGAGGCCGCCTATCCGCGCACGCTCGACGCGCTCGACCGGTTCGGCGTGCCGCCGCGGATCGCCAGCTTCGTGCTGCCGCTCGGCTACTCGTTCAACCTCGACGGCTCGATGATGTACATGACGTTCGCGTCGATCTTCATCGCCCAGGCCTATGGCATCCATCTCGACTGGGGGACGATGATCCAGATGCTGCTGATCCTGATGGTGACCAGCAAGGGCATCGCCGGGGTGCCGCGCGCCAGCCTGGTGGTGATCACCGGTACGCTCTCGCACTTCAACATTCCCGAGGCGGGCATCCTTCTGATCCTCGCCGTCGACCATTTCCTCGATATGGGACGCACCGCGACCAACGTGATCGGCAATGCCGTTGCGAGCGTGGTCGTGGCACGCTGGGAAGGCCAGCTCGATGCGCCGCAGGAGGCCGAACCGGAGATCCTGCATATGGGTGCGGCGCCCACCGCCGATGCCGACAGCTTCCAGGATTATACCGGCCGCTGAAGGGAGCTGTCGGAACATCGCCTGACGGCCGCGGCGGAACCGCAGGCGACGGTCAGTCGCGGCCCATGGTGCAGATCGGCTTGAAGCAGCCGAGGATCAGGCGCTTCGCGTCGAACGGAATCTCGTCATGCACGTCGAGAATGCCGTCCGCATGCATTCTGGCTTCGGCGGCATCCAGCGTCGCCTTGTCGGGCCAGATCTGCCAGGTGAAGACGATCTTCTCGCCTTCGCGCGCCTCGACCGCGCGGCGAAAGTCAGTCCGCTCGCCATTGGGGACATAATCCTCCCAGGACTCGACGATCTCCAGGCATCCATATTGTTTGAAGATCCGCGCTCCGTTCTCGGCCCATCGGCGATAGGCTTCGAGCTTCTCCGAGGGTACGGGAATCACCAGGCCGGCGACGTACATGCTCGTTTCCTCCCTCGTCCGCGCTCAGGCATAGGCATAGGGACCGCCCACCGAGAGCGCGGTCCGGTAGGCGGGGCGCGCATGGATCTTCGCCAGCCAGGCGGCGAGATGCGGGCGCCCCTCCAGCGCATCGGCCCGGGCGACCGCGGCTTCGAGCGGGAAGCTCATCATCACGTCGGCGGCGGTGAAATCGTCCCCGACGAACCAGGGCCGTTCGGTGAGCGCGCCCTCGACATAGTCGAGATGGACGTCGACCATCGGCTGGAACTTCTTCTGCGCCATCTTGCCGAACATGGGCACCCGGCTGAGCACCAGCTTGGTGAACAAGGGCGGCATCAGCGAGCCCTCGGCATAATGGAGGAAGTGGCGGTAGCGCAGCGCTTCGTCGCGGTGGCCGGGCACACCGAGGCGACCGCCCGCCTTCTCGACCAGATATTCGACGATCGCGCCGGTTTCGGCGATCACCCTGCCTTCGTCCTCGATCACCGGCGCCTTGCCGAGCGGATGGACACGGCGGAGCTCGGGCGGGGCGAGCATCGTCGCCTTGTTCCGTTCGTAGCGCTTGATCTCATAGGGAAGCGCCAGTTCCTCGAGCAGCCAGAGGACACGCTGCGAGCGGGAATTCTCGAGATGATGGACGGTGATCATGCGCGTTCCTCAGTATCGGGGCGGCGCGGGCGCTGCCGGGCCGAGATGGACTTGACGATGGTCCGGCCGCCATCGGGGGGCAAGGCGCGCCCGGCGCGATCGAGCGCGGCCTCGATCAGCGCGATGATGGCCGGTTGGTCGAGCAGGGCGACATCGGTCAGGCAGACATAGCGGCCCTGCCTGCCCTCGCCCTGAAGCAGGCCCTCGGGATCGGGCAGACCGACACCGGGCAGGAAATAGAGCAGGATGTTGCGCGGATAGACGGCGAGGCTGAACACCGCCTCGGAGGTCTTGGCACCCGGCCCATAGCCGATCGCGAGCGCGTTGTAATTGTCATAGACCAGCTCGGTCGCGCCCGGCAGCCGCGCCCGCAGCAGGGTACGCGCGGCGCGGGCACGATCGGCGATCGGATCCGCGAAGCGCGCGATGAAGCCGTCGAGCTGCGCTTCGGTCGCTTCGACGTCATCGGGATCGGCGGGGCTGGCCATGTCGCGACCTTTCCTAACCGAAAAATCCCGCGGGACCCACCTTCCCCGCACGCAGGACAATCCGAAACGGAAAAACCCGGCGCAGGGCAATGCGCCGGGTCTTCCAATGGGAGCTAGGCCCGTGACCGACGCTGCCACCGCGTATGCGGCAGGCCGGCCTGAATTTCATTATAGATCGTCGTCGCCTTCATCGGCGTCGGGACCCGCCATCATTTCCTCGGCAACCTTGTCGGTGCGGCTGCGGATCGCAGCCTCGAGCCGGTTGCAGAGATCGGCATTCTCCTTGAGGAAGGTCTTGGCGTTCTCGCGGCCCTGGCCGATGCGGACGCTGTCATAGCTGAACCATGCGCCCGACTTCTCGACGAGCCCGGCCTTGACGCCGAGATCGAGGATCTCGCCGATCTTCGAGATGCCTTCGCCATACATGATGTCGAACTCGACCTGCTTGAACGGCGGTGCGACCTTGTTCTTGACGACCTTCACCCGGGTGGCGTTGCCGACGATATCGTCGCGGTCCTTGATCTGGCCGGTGCGGCGGATGTCGAGACGGACCGAGGCGTAGAATTTCAGCGCGTTGCCGCCGGTCGTGGTCTCCGGATTGCCGTACATCACGCCGATCTTCATGCGGAGCTGGTTGATGAAGATCACCATGCAGCGCGAGCGGCTGATCGAGCCGGTGAGCTTGCGCAGCGATTGCGACATCAGGCGCGCCTGGAGGCCGACATGGCTGTCGCCCATCTCGCCCTCGATTTCCGCGCGCGGCACCAGCGCGGCGACCGAGTCGACCACCAGCACGTCGATCGCGTTCGAGCGGACCAGCGTATCGACGATCTCGAGCGCCTGCTCGCCGGTATCGGGCTGCGAGACGATCAGCTCGTCGATGTTGACGCCGAGCTTCTTGGCATAGACCGGATCGAGCGCATGCTCGGCATCGACGAACGCCGCGGTGCCTCCGCCGCGCTGCGCCTCGGCGATGACATGGAGCGCGAGCGTGGTCTTGCCCGAGCTTTCCGGACCATAGACCTCGATCACGCGGCCGCGCGGCAGGCCGCCGACGCCGAGCGCGATGTCGAGGCCGAGCGAACCGGTCGAGATCGCTTCGACCTGCATCGTCTCCTTCGAGCCGAGGCGCATTGCCGAGCCCTTGCCGAAGGCGCGATCGATCTGCGCGAGTGCGGCGTCGAGCGCCTTCTGCTTGTCAGTGCTGGGAGCTGCCATTTTGTTGTCGATGACCTTCAAAGATGCCGCCATTGGAAGTCCCCGTCGCTAGAAGGTTTGATGCACACGTTCAACTCTGTTGGACGGACATGTATCGCATTTGTTCTACAGGAACAAGAGCGGAACGGAATTTTTCCTGGATTGGGCGTCGATACCGGTCGGGCATGCATAGGCAGCGCGAATCCAAAGGTAACGAAGGTAACGGGAACGACCCGCGAAACTTCGCCGAAATGCGCGCCTGGCACGATGAAACGATGGCACCGAGCGGCGTTGCGATTCGGAACATTAAGCGAACATCCCGGTGTAGGAAAGCGAAATTCCGATCGCACGACGGCGATCGCTCGAAGCGGGATAGTTGCCCCCTCGCCTGCCGCGCTCTAGCCAGCCCGGATGACCCGCATCGTCGGCCATGTCACCGCGCTCAATCGCTTTCCGGTCAAATCGATGGCCGGCGAGGCGCTGGCCCTGGCCGAGGTCGATTGGCAGGGGGTCGAGGGCGACCGGCAATATGCCTTCTACTACAAGGGCAACGGCACCCGCTTTCCCTGGCTCACCGCGCGCACGGTACCGGCGATGGTGCTGCACAAGGCGGGCTTTGCCGATCCCGGGGCGGCCAGGACTTCGGCGGTGATGGTGGAGACGCCCGACGGCGCGCTGGTTCCGCTCCACGATCCGACGCTCCACGCGCATCTGGAGGCGGCGGCGGGCGCGCCGGTGGCGCTGATGCAGGTGGCGCGCGGCATCTATGACGCGATGCCGATCTCGATCCAGACGAGCGCGGGACATGCGCGGCTGGAGGTGGTGCATGGCTCGGCGCTCGATCCCCGGCGCTTCCGGATCAATGTTACGATCGAGAGCGACCTCGATCCGAACGACTTCCAGGGCCTGAGGCTGGCGTTCGGCGCCGACGAAGACGGCGCGGTGGTGCACTGCGCCGATCCCATCCCGCGCTGCATGCTGATCACGATCGACCCCGACACGGCCGCCAAGGATGTCGGGATATTGCGCACCGTCGCCCAGCAATTCGGCAACGCCTATGGCATCTATGCCGGACCGGCACGCCCCGGGCTGATCCGGATCGGGGATCCGGTACGCATCCTGGATTGAGCGCTGGCGCGCACCCGGCTCAGCCCTGGAGCGTATTCAGCACGGCTTCGACGCTGCTCATCGTGAAGGGCTTGGAGAGGATCGGGCGGTCGCGATGCGCTTCGGCGATGCTGTCGCCGGCACCGCCGGTCGCGATAACGAAGGGAATGCCCAGCTCGGCCAGGCGGTCCGCGATCGGCCAGCTCTGCTCGCCGCCGCGCAGATTGACGTCGAGTATCGCCGCATCGATGCCGCCCAGCTCGATCAGCTCGAGCGCGGTCGAGACGCTGTCGGCACTGCCCGCGAGCCCGCGATCAAGGGCTTCGAGGAAATCCTCGAGCATCATCGCGATCAGCGGTTCGTCTTCGACGATCAGGATGTTGCTCGCCCCCGGCATGCCCGCCCCTTTGCAGGAAATCTCTCCCCCGCCAAGGACTTATTTCGCAGCGAGAACGTCCCGCGTGGCCTCAGCAAGTTGCTGAACCGAAAAGGGTTTGGGCAGGAAGGCGACATTGTCGAGATCGATCGACTTGCGGAGCTGCTCCTCGGCATAGCCCGACATGAAGAGGATCGGGAGATCGGGCCAGCGCTTGCGGACCTGGCGGACCATGGTCGGGCCGTCCATGATCGGCATGACGACGTCGGAGATCAGCAGGTCTGGCTTCTCGGCGGTCTCGAGGAGCTCGAGCGCGACCTCGCCATTCTCGGCGGTGAGCACGGTATAGCCCTGGCGGGTGAGCGCCCGCTCGGCGACGGCGCGGACCATGTCCTCGTCCTCGACCAGCAGGATCGTGCCCGAGCCCCAGAGGTCGAGCTGCTTGTCCTTGATCGGCACGGGAATCTTTGTGGGAGGCGCAGCCGCGGTCTCGGCGGCGGTGTGGACGGGCAGATAGATGGTGAAGGCGGCGCCCTTCCCCGGCACATTCTCGGCGAAGATGAAGCCGCCCGACTGCTTGATGATGCCGTAGACGGTCGAGAGGCCGAGCCCGGTGCCCTTGCCGATCTCCTTGGTGGTGAAGAACGGCTCCCAGATCTTGCCGATGATCTCGGGCGGGATGCCGGTGCCGGTATCGGAGATCCGCAACGCGGTATAGTCGCCGACGGGGAGGACGTCGTCGTCCATCTGGCGGACCTCGGAGGCGGAAACCCCCATCGTCTCGATCGTCAGCGTGCCGCCGCCATTGGGGCTGGTCGACAGCATCGCGTCGCGGGCATTGACCGCGAGATTGACCACGACCTGCTCGAGCTGGCCGGGATCGGCGCGGACCGGACCGAGATTGCGGCCATGCTTGACGTCGAGATGGACCGTCTCGCCGAGCAGCCGCTTCAGCAGGTTCGAGACCTCCGAAATGACGTCGGGGAGCTGGAGCACCTGCGGCCGAAGCGTCTGCTGGCGCGAAAAGGCGAGCAGCTGGCGGGTGAGCGACGCGGCGCGGTTCGAATTGGCGCGGATCTGCTGGATGTCGTCATAGTCGCTGTCGCCGGGCGAATGGCGCATTAGCATCAGGTCGCAATGCCCGATGATCGCGGTGAGGATGTTGTTGAAGTCGTGGGCGACGCCGCCGGCGAGCTGGCCCACCGCCTGCATTTTGGTCGCCTGCGCGATCTGGCGCTTGAGCTTCCCCTCCTCGCCCGAATCCTTGAGGCTGATCAGCACAGCCGCGTCGCCCAGGCCGCGCGCGCCGGCGATGGTGATCGCGACCGGTTCCTCGGGCGCGTCGACCAGCCGGACGGTCATCTCGACCGATTGCGGCGCGCCGCCGGCGAAGCGACGGATCGCGTCGGCAAGCGCGCCCTTGTCCTCGCGCACCACCAGATCGCCCGGATAGAGCGGCGGCGCGGCGGCGTTGACGCGGGTGGCACGGACGAACGCGTCGTTCATGCTGACGAAGCGCCCGTCGCGATCGACCAACGCGAGGCCCGAGGGCAGCAGCGCGATCAGCGAGCGGACATGCGCCGAGGCACTGGCGCCGATCGCGGGCGCGGGAGCGTTGTGCGGCTCCTCGTCGAGCAGGGTGACGAGCAAGGGCGCGTCCTCGCCCTCGAGGAACGGGATCTGGAGCACGCGCAGCGGCGTGCCCTCGACGCCTTCCCGCTCGAAGCGGACCAGGCCCGAGGAATCAGTGACGAGGAAGCGCGCGAAGTCGCGGCCCTCGACCAGCGAATCGGCGCTGCCCATCGCCCGGGCGCGGAACACGCGGTTGGCGGTGCGGACGCGGCCATCGGGCGAGATCATCGCCGCCATGATCCCCGCCGATCCCATGCGATCGCCGGTATTGCCGCCGATCAGCGCCTGGACCTGCGCGGCGAGATCGAGCGCCTGCACGCCGATGAAGCGCCAGACGAGCGATTCCTCCCCTACCCGCGCGATCCGCACCGAGACGGGGGCGCCGAACGCCTGGACATCGTCGCAGCGCGCCTCGCCCTCGCGCCAGGCAGCGCGGGCGCAGGCGCCTAGCGCGTCGACCGAGGAGTCGCTGATCGGGAGATTGGGCGGCGTCGGCCAGCCGGCGAACAGCACTTCGTAGCGGTTGTTGGCGCAGACCAGCTTGCCCGCGCGATCGGTGACGGCGAGCGCATCGTCGCTGGCGGCGGCGAGGGCATAGGCGATCGACCAGTCGACATGCGATTCGACCGCCGGTTCATCGCGCAACAGCCGGCGCAGCGCAAAGGCCGCGCCCGCCGCGAGCACGCCGGCCGCCACGAAGCCGATCGCGATCGCACGGTTGTCGAGCGTGAGCAGGATGATCGCGCCCGCGACGAAGCCGGCGAGGATCGCCGCCAGCGCGGGCAACAGCGTCCTGGGCGCGGGAGATGCGGAATCGGGCAGCGTCGCCATGACGTTACCGATGTTCGGTAGTCAGGCGCGGGTCAAGCGAATCCCCTCCCGCCGGAGCGGGAGGGGAAATGCCGATCACCAGATGCGGACGCGCTTCTCGGTCGAGAGGAACAGCTTGGTCGAAGCTTCCGGATTGAACGCCGAATACCAGGGATCGAGATTGCGCACGACCCAGGCGCGCTGCTCCGACGGCGAGTGCGGATCGGTGAGCAGGCGCTGGCGGAGATTCGCCTCGCGATAGTTGCGCCGCCAGACCTGGGCCCAGCCGAGATAGAAGCGCTGATCGCCCGTGGTGCCGTCGAGCACCGGCGCGTCCTGGCCGTCCAGCGCGGCCTTGTAGGCGTCATAGGCGACCGTGAGGCCGGCGAGATCGGCGGTGTTCTCGCCCAGGGTCAGCTTGCCCTGGACATGCATGCCCGGCAGCGGCTCATATTGGTCGTACTGCGCGGCCAGCGCATCGGTGCGTGTCTTGAACGCGGCGACATCGGCCGGGGTCCACCAGTCGGTCAGGCGGCCCTCCTTGTTGTACTTGGCGCCCTGGTCGTCGAAGTGATGGCTGAGCTCGTGGCCGATCACCGCGCCGATGCCGCCATAGTTGATCGCCGGATCGGCGTTCGGATCGAAGAAGGGCGGCTGGAGGATCGCGGCGGGGAAGACGATCTCGACCATGCCGAAATTGGCATAGGCGTTCACTTCCATCGGGGTCATGCCCCATTCCCAGCGCTGGAGCGGCTTGCCGAGATGGCCGATATTGTCCTCATGCGCCCAGTGATTGGCGCGCAGATTGTTGCCGAACGCGTCGCCGGCGACGATCTGGAGGCTCGAATAATCCTTCCAGCGATCGGGATAGCCGATCTTGGGCGTGAAGGCGGCAAGCTTCTCGTGCGCCTTAACCTTGGTCTCGGGCGCCATCCATTCGAGCTTGTCGATGCGGCGGTCCATCGCGGCGATGATGTTCTTGACCAGCTTGTCCGCCGCGGCCTTGGTCTCGGGCGGGAAATATTTGGCGACATAGACCTGGCTGACATCGTCCGAGAGCGCGCCGGTGGTGAAGTCGACCGCACGCTTCCAGCGCACTTCCTGCTCGGGCGTGCCCGAGAGCACGGTGCCGTTGAACGCGAAATCCTCCTTGTCGAAGGCGCTGGGCAGCACGTCCGAGAAGCTGTGGAGCGAGCGGACGAGCAGCTGGTCCTTGAGCACGCCGATCGGCGTGGCCTGGATCAGCCTGGCGATGCCCGCGACCGCGCTCGGCTGGGCGACGATGACATAATCGGCCGCACCGGCGCCGACGCCGGCGAAATAAGCCTTGAAATCGAAGCCCGGCGCCTTCTTGGCGAGCTCGGCCAGCGTCATCTTGTTATAGGTCTTGTTGGCGTCGCGGCTGTCGATGCGGGTCCAGCTGACCTGGGCGATCCTGGTCTCGAAGGCGAGGATCGCGGCGGCGCGAGCGGCGGCATTGGGCTCACCGGCCAGCGTCAGCAGGTTGGTCAGATGCTTGAGATAGGCCGTCTTGGTCTCGACGAGCTTGGCGTCCTTCGACAGATAATAGTCGCGATCGGGCATGCCGAGCCCGCCCTGAAACAGGCTGAGCGCATAGATTTCCGGCTCCTTGTCGTCCTGGCCGACATATTCGCCGAAGGGCACGCGTACGCCGTTCCGATCCGCCTGGGCATAGAGCGCCGGCAGGTCGGTCTTGGCCTTCGCCGCCTTGATCTGGTTCAGCCAGGGCTGGATCGGGGCGAGACCCTTGGCGTCGATCGCCGCGGTGTCGAGATAGGTGGCATAGGCGGTGCCGATCTTGGAATTGGCGTCGTCCTTCGCGGCCTCGAGGATGTCGTGCGTGCGCTGCCGCGACAGGTCGTCGAGCACGGTGAACATGCCGTAGTTCGACTTGTCCGACGGGATGGCCGTGTTCTTCGCCCAGGTGCCGTTCGCGTAATTGTAGAAATCGTCGCCCGCGGCGATCGACTTGTCCATGCCGCCGACGTCGAAGCCAAAGTCGCCGATCTGCGGCTTGGGCGCGGGCGCGGGAGCCGGCGTGGGAGCGGCTTCGGCGACCGGAGTAGCCTCGGTGACCGGCGCGGCGGTCTCTACGGCGGCATCTTTAGCGCAGCCGGCGAGCAGCATGGGCGCGGCGAGGAAGGTGGTGGCGAGCAAAGACAGGCGCATCGGCGGATCCCCTAAGGATTTCGGATGCGCCGTCTTACTCCGTTAATACGGGTCGTCAATTGGCCCGCGCGGCCCGATCGCGGGCACGCTTGCGCCACTTGCGCGCGATCCACAGCCGCCACGCGAGCGCGGTGCCGAAATAGCCCAGGACGGTGAGCACGGCGGTGATCGTGACGAGCCCGGTCAGCGTGGCGGGTCCGGCCTGGTGGAGCAGCCAGTCTCCCCAGCCCTGCTGCTGCACCTGGGCCTGCGCCTTTGCCAGCGCCTGCTCGGTGCGCGGACCGAGCATCCAGCTCCCCAGCCAATAGGCGGCGACCCAGAGCGGCGGCGTCGTGATCGGATTGGTGAAGAAGGTCGTCGCGGCGGCGGCAGGGATGTTCGCGCGCAGCGGCAATGCGAGAATCGCCGAGGCCGGGATCTGCCCCATAGGGACGAGGATGCCGGTGACCATGCCGAGCGCGACGCCGCGCGGCACCGAACGCCGCGTGAAGCGCCACAGCGACGAATGCATCACCCGGTTCGCGACCGGCTTCAGCCAGCGATTGCCCTCGATCGATTCGCGGCTGGGCACGGCCTTGTCGGCGAGACGGCGGAGACGACCCGGGCGCGACATGTCAGCCGCGGTCGCGGAGCAGGCGCCCCTGCTCGCGCTTCCAATCCCGCTCCTTGATCGTGTCGCGCTTGTCATGCGTCTTCTTGCCCTTCGCCAGCGCCAGCTCGACCTTCGCGCGCCCTCTTCCGTTGAAGTAGACCGACAGCGGCACGAGCGTCATGCCCTCGCGGGCAACGGCGCCATGCAGCTTGTTTATCTCACGCTCATGAAGGAGCAATTTACGGGGACGCTTGGGCTCGTGATTGAAGCGGTTGCCATGGCTGAACTCGGGGATGTTGGCGTTGATCAGCCACACCCCGGTATCGTTGACCTCGGCATAGGCCTCGGCGATCGACCCCTCGCCGAAGCGCAGCGACTTCACCTCGGTGCCGGTCAGGGCCAGCCCGGCCTCATAGGTCTGCTCGATGAAATAGTCGAACCGCGCGCGCCGGTTCTCGGCGACGGTCTTTACCTTATCGAAAGTGGCGGGACGAGGACGGGCCATGGGAGGTGGGCATGTAGGGAGGAAGAGCGAGAAACTCTAGTGCCTTAAAACGCCGTCACCCCGGCGAAGGCCGGGGTCCAGAGTGACCTGGTGCGCCCGTGGCGATCAACCGATATCGTCTTCGATCGGCTTGAAGCCGAGATCGACGGCAAGGTCGCGCCAAGTCGGGTTCTCCGCTTCGATCAAGCGGAGCTTCCACTGCCTTTTCCATTCCTTGATGCGTTTCTCGCGAAGGATGGCCGATTCCATTTCGGAATGGACTTCATACCAGACAAGGATCTTGCAGCCGTATTTTGATGTAAAACCCTCGGGCGTGCCGGTTCGATGCTGGTAGATGCGCCCCGGCAAGTCAGAGGTCACACCGATATAAATGGTGCCGTTGCGCGCGCTCGCGACGATGTAGACAACCGGTGTGCGTTCCATCCGGCCAGGATGTCAGACAAGCCCGTCACTGGAAACGGGTGTTTCGCCTAACGACCCTGGATCCCGGCCTTCGCCGGGATGACGACCAAGTCCGCCGGGGCGACGGGGAATCAGATCAGATCAGCCCCGCATGCGCCAGAGCGGCGTCGACCGCCTTGCGGCTCGCCTCGCCCGGTTCGGTCATGGGCAGGCGGAGTTCGATCGGGAAGCCGGGGCGCACTCGGGTCAGCGCATACTTCACCGGCCCCGGCGAGGCGTCGGTGAACATGGCGATGTGGAGCGGATAGAGCCGGTCGTGCAACTCGAGCGCCTTGGCGCGGTCCCCCGCCGCCCAGGCCGCCTGGAATTCGGCGCACAGGCGCGGCGCGACATTGGCGGTTACCGAGATGCAGCCCACCCCGCCCATCGCGTTGAACGCGAGCGCGGTCTCGTCATTGCCGGAGAGCTGGACGAAATCCGCGCCGCAGCCGGCACGCTGCTCCGAAACGCGGCCGAGCTGGCCGGTCGCGTCCTTCACGCCGATGAAGTTGCGGGGGAACGCCTTGACGATCCGCGCCATCGTCGCGGGCTGGATGTCGGTCACGGTGCGGCCGGGGACATTGTACAGTATGATCGGCAGGTCGGTCGCGTTGGCGATCGCCTCGAAATGGCGGAAGATGCCTTCCTGGCTCGGACGGTTGTAATAGGGCGGCACCATCAGCGCGGCATCGGCGCCGGCGGCCTTGGCGGCATTCACATTCTCGATCGCGACCGCGGTGTCGTTCGAACCCGCGCCGGCGAGCACGGGCACCCTGCCCTTCACCTGATCGACGCAGACGCGGACGACCTCGAAATGCTCGTCGGCGGGCATGGTCGCGGCCTCGCCGGTGGTGCCGCAGGGCACAAGCGCGGCGGAGCCTTCGGTAACCTGCCATTCAACCAGAGCGCGGTAATCTTCCTCCGCGAAGCTGCCGTTACGGAATGGCGTGACGAGCGCCGGAATGGAGCCTGAGAACATGCGTAGCTTTTCTTACATGCTAGGGGAAAATCGGGACTGGCAGATAGTGCCCGATGCCGTATCATGTCCAGCATGCTGGGATCGGTGATAAAGAGCGCGTTATTGCTCGCCGGAGTCTCCGGGCTCGCGGCTTCGTCGCAACTCTCGCAAGAGCAGTTGCAATGGTATCGTGCGGCGCTGATAGGCGGCGTCGTCCCCGCGGCACAGGCGCAGGCCAATCCGCTCTCCGATGCGCTGCTCGAATGGACGCGCCTGCGGCAATCCGACAATTACGCCTTTTCCGATTACGCCAATTTCCTGCTGATGCATCCGGGCTGGCCGGGCGAGACCGGCCGGCGCGCGGCGGCCGAGACGGTGCTCGACAGCGGCACCTGGGCGCCGGCGCTGGTGATCCGCTTCTTCGAGAAATTTCCGCCGCTGACCTCGGCCGGGCGGCTGCGCTACGCCGAGGCGCTCGTGGCATCCGGACGACAGAGCGAGGCGAACGAGCAGGCGCGGCGCGCCTGGCGGGCCGGGCAGCTCCGCACCAGCGACGAGAGCAAGCTGATCTCCAGCTTCTCCGGCGCGCTCGGCACCGCCGATCACGACGCGCGCGAGGACATGCTGCTCTGGCAGGGTGCGATCGGCGCGGCGCAGCGACAGCTCGCCTTCACTTCGTCCCTGAAGCGGCCGGTGTTCGAGGCGCGGATCGCGTTCCGGACCAAGGCCGCCGATCTCTCGATCAAGGCCGCGGCCGCCGAGGCGATCGGACGGAACGATCCCGGCTATATCGCCGATCGGGCGCGCTGGCTGCGCGACAACAACCAGAGCCCGGCGATGCGGGCCTATCTCGCGCAACCGCGTCAGATGAACGGTTTCCCGGGCGATGCCGAGAAATGGTATGAAGTCCTGCTCGCGGCGGCGCGCGGCGCTGCGGCGGACGGACAATACAGCCTTGCCTATCAGATCGCGAGCCAGGTCGACGACGCTTTCCCGGCAGGCACCGATATCAGTGCGCTGCCGCTCGGCGAGCGCGACGACTATACCAGCCTGGTGTGGCTGGCGGGGCAGACCGCCTATTACAATCTTTCCCGGCCACGCGACGCGATGGCGATGTTCGACCGCTATTCGCGGGGCTCGCGCTCGCCCCAGACCCAGTCCAAGGGCCTGTATTGGGCCGCCCGCTCCGCCGACGCGGCCGGGGATGCCGCAGGTGCCCAATATTATTTCGGCCGCGCGGCGGGCTTCCCCGATCTCTATTACGGCCAGCTCGCCAACGAGCGGCTGGGGCGTGCGCTCCAGGGCCCGACCCTGGGTGGGACGAAAGCGGACCCGGTCGCGCGCGAAGCCTTTTACCGCAAGGAGACGGTGCGTGCCGCGCAGCTGCTGGGCACGATGGGCAACCGCGACGACCAGAGCCTGTTCATCCGCCAGATCGCGCAGGACGCCAAGACCGACAACGACCATATCCTCGCCGCCGAGCTGAGCCGCACGATCGGCCGGCCGGACCTGGGCGTGATGGTCGGGCGGAGCGCGCTGCAGAACGGCCTGTCCGACTATACCGCTGCGGGCTATCCCTCGGTACCGGTGCCAGCGACGCAGCAGGAATATTGGTCGATGATCCATGCGATCGCGCGCCAGGAGAGCCAGTTCAACCGCGACGCGGTGAGCCATGCCGGTGCGCGCGGGCTGATGCAGCTGATGCCGGGGACCGCGCGCGAGACCGCGGGCAAGCTGGGGCTGAGCTACAATCCGGGCTCGCTCAACATCGATACCGACTACAACATCCAGCTCGGCTCGACCTATCTCCAGCGGATGCTCGCCTATTATGGCGGCAATTATCCGCTGGCGGTGGCGGCGTACAATGCCGGGCCGGGCAATGTGAACAAGTGGATCCGGGCCAATGGCGATCCGCGCCTGCCGGGCGGCGACATGGTCAAGTGGGTCGAGCAGATCCCGATCTTCGAGACCAAGAACTATGTCCAGCGCGTGCTGGAGAATGCCGTGGTCTACGACCTGATGAACCCCGAACGCGCGCGCAGCCGCGGGCCGGCGAACCTGTCGTGGTATCTGGGCAAGAACCGGCCGGGTTAGCGCTCGCCCTTCCCTTTCGTCGTCATCCCGGCGAAAGCCGGGATCCGGAGCCGAGCAGCTGCACGGCAGAGAACCCCTGGATTCCGGCCTTTGCCGGAATGACGAATTGAGGATCATGGACCGTCCCAACTACATCACGCCTACGGGCTATGCGGTGCTCAAGGCCGAATATGACGCGCTGCTGGGCGACGAGCGGCCCAAGCTGGTCGAGGTGATCTCCTGGGCCGCCGGCAATGGCGACCGCTCCGAGAATGGCGACTATATCTACGGCCGCAAGCGGCTGCGCGAGATCGACCGGCGACTGGGCTGGCTGTCGAGGCGGATGAAGGCGGCCAAGGTCGTCGACCCGGCGCAGCAGCCCGATCGCAGCCGCGTCTATTTCGGCGCGACGGTGACGGTGGCCGACGAGGACGACAATGAACGCGTCGTCACTTTGGTCGGCGACGACGAAGCCGATGCCGGCAATGGCCTGATCGGCTGGAACGCTCCGCTCGCCCGCGCGTTGCGGGGATCGACGGTCGGGGACCTGCGTCGGGTGACGCTCCCCGGCGGCGAGCGCGAATATGAAGTGATTGCCGTCGCTTATCCCTGACCGGCACGCGACGGAGCTTGCCGTAGCTGCGGCGAACCGAAGGGGCGCACCCTTCCCCAGCGCGCCAAGCTGCTAAGGTGACGTCGGCCGGCGGTTTTCGGCCGAGTGGGCGTGGGGTTTATGGCAGTACAACGGATTTACGTGACTGGGCGCGTGCAGGGCGTGGGCTATCGCGACTGGGTGGTGCGAACCGCCCAGCGCACTGGGCTCACCGGCTGGGTACGCAATGTGCGGGACGGACGCGTCGAGATATTGGTGTCGGGCGAAGACGAAGCGCTGAACGCGCTGATCGAGGGATGCCGCGAGGGCCCGCCACTGGCGCGGGTCGATCATGTCGAGAACTACCCCGCGGACGGGGAAAAGGCGCACAAGGGCTTCACCAAACGGTTCACGGCCTGAACGGAAACGATCGGTTTCAGCACGCCGGGTTGATAAAGCTGCCCGGGCATGAACATATTCCGCTCTCGAAACGGCACGGCGATCGTGCACCGACAGGAGTGATTTCCATGCCTATTCCCGCAAGCTGGTCGACCTGGCTGCTGAGCGTGCTGCGCGTCGCGGCAGGCCTCGGCTTTCTGCAGCACGGCGTCTCGAAATTCTTCGGCATCCCGCCCTTTCCGATGCCGCTCAATCCCCTGCTGACCACGGCGGGCGTGATCGAGCTGGTCGGCGGTGCGCTGATCGTGCTCGGCCTGTTCACCCGTCCCGCGGCATTCATCGCATCGGGCATGACCGCGGTCGCCTATTTCATGGTGCATGCGCCGCAGAGCTTCTTCCCGGCGGTGAACCAGGGCGAGCCGGCTTTCCTCTACGCCTTTGTCTTCCTGTACCTCGCCGCTGCCGGCGGTGGCGCCTGGAGCGTGGACGCGCTGCGCAGCAAGGCCTGAGGTGAGCGACGGCCTGCCCACCGGCAATGTCGCCCTGTTGATCGACGCGGACAATGCTTCGCCCGCGTCGATCGACCCGGTGCTGACCGCGCTCGCTGATCTGGGCACGGTCAACATCCGGCGCATCTACGGCAATTGGAGCAAGCCCGGGCTCAAGGGGTGGGCTGAGGTGGCGCTGCGCTTCGCGCTCGAGCCGCAGCAGCAGTTCGACCTGACCAAGGGCAAGAACGCCACCGACATGAAGATGACGATCGACGCGATGGACCTGCTCGCGGGCGGGCGCGTCACCGGCTTCGGGATCATGTCGTCCGACGCCGACTTCATGCCGCTGGTCACGCGGCTGCGCCAGGACGGGCTGGTCGTCTATGGCTTTGGCCGCTCGACCACGCCCGAGGGCTTTCGCGAGGCGTGCAACCGCTTCATCGACGTCGATACGCTGGAGACCACCAGGTCCGCCGAAGTGCCGCGGGTGGCCACCGCGGCGGCGGAGAAGCCGGGCGCGGTCGACCAGGAAGTGATCAAGCTGCTGATCGACGCCTATCAGAATGCCAAGCGCGATCCGCAGGGCTTTGCCAGCCTGAGCGAGGTGGGCCAGCGCGCCGCCAATCGATCGAGCTTCGACACGCGCAACTATGGTTTCGCGCGCCTGTCCGACCTGTTCGAGGCGGTGCCGGGCTTCGTCGTCGACCGGCGCGACGGCGGCGCCTTCGTCAAGCGGGTGCGCTAGAACCGCCGCAGGACGCTATCGACGACATCGCAGCGAGCATCGCCTTGCGGACTTCCGCGGGAGGCATCTTGGCGAGCTGCTGCAGGCTGTTCTTCTCGCCGAGCATCTGGGCGATGCGATACCCGACATAATAGCCGAAGCGCGGCGGGAAGACCTTGCCCGAACCGTTGCCGAAGAAGAACTCGCCATAATCCTCCTTCGAGGTCGAATCGAACTTGGCGCGGCTCAGGCAGATCGCCTCGGCGAGGCGGGGCTCGACCTCGGGACGGATCGGGCGCGGCGTAGCGAGCAGCAGCGCGCGATCATCGGCGCCGGGGTTCATCTTCGAGGCGACATAGACTGCCAGCCCCTCCTGCCACAGCGAGCACCACAAAGCCTCGCAATCGGGGAAATAGCTGGCGTGGTAGAAATGGAAGAGCTCGTGATCAAGGAACGGGCCGATGGTGGCGGTGTCGTGGATCCGCGCGATCACGTCCGCGCCGAACACCGCGACGGTCTTGCCGCGCAATTCGCGCGTACCGCCGTCCATCTCGCCGAGCGAATGGAGCAGATAGATCGGCATGGTCGGCGCATAGTCGGGGAAGAATTTGCGGAAGCGCGCGGTGCCGGTGGCATAGGCGGCGGAAAAGTCCCGCGCGGCGGCGAGGAATTTGTCGCGGGTTGCGGGATAATTGGCCAGCGCCTTGGCCACGCTGGTATTGTACTTCTCCTCGGTCGCGCCGAAGCGGGGCTCGTAGAAGCCCGGGACCAGCGCGTTGAAGCGCTCGCGGAACAGCTTCACGCGCGCGTCCGGCGCCAACGTGGCGGTCTCGGTGACGAAGCTATCGAACGCATCGGTATAGGAAGTGAACGCAGGCACCGGCTGTGCCTGGGCGATCGCCGGCGCGGCCAGGAGCAGCGCGAGCAGGAGGCGCAGCAGGGTCATTTGCGGATCTCCTCGGTACATTGGCGCATATAGTCGAATGCCGGACCGGCATTGGCGAGCGGCACGTCAAGGGCGACGTTGAGCGTCGCGACGCCGAGACCCGGCGCGGCGCGGAGCGGCGTGAGGCGCGGATCGCCGGCGCCTTTCAGGAACAGCGAGAACCCCCGCCCCCTCCGCGCCAGGCCGCTGGCGGAATAGACCGCAGCGGATCCCGCGAACGACAGGCGCACATCGAGGTTCGCGTCCGCGGCGATGTGCCGCCAGGCCGAATTCTCCACCGCGAGATAGAGATCGGTGTCGCGCGGATTGGTCGAGAACGACACCGACGCGCCGCCGATATTGTCGTTGACCATCCAGCAATCGCCCTGGAAGCCATAGACGCTCCAGGCGCCGAAACTCCGCTGGGGATAGGTTTCGAGCGATTGCTGGGCGAGCGCGGGCGCGGCGATCAAAAGCGCGGCGGCAGCGCAGGCGATGAAGGTCTTCATTGCGGCTGGATGGCGCTGCAGTCGCCACCGAGCTTCTGGACGAAACCGCCCCCATAATAGCCGAGCTCGGCGCGATCGGCCTTGCCGATCTGGTAGCGGACCTTGCGCTGGTCGCCCATCGTCACCTCGACCGTCCAGGCGTCCTGGCCGCCGACCTGCTCGCTCCCGACCACGTCGAGCGTGAAGCGGCCGAGCCCCTTGTCATACTGGTAGAAGGGCAGCTCGAAATGCGCGCCCTGGGCCAGCGGCAGCGCGGCGAAGGTCAGGCCCCAGAGATTGCCGTCCCAGACCGGCCCGGCGAGCGCGGTCTCGATCGGCTCGGCACCCGGGCGGGTGGTGACCGCCTTGCCCTCGCCATAGGCGACGCGGACATGCTCGACGCCCGATTTGCGGCTGTCCATCGCGATCGGGCGAAGATCCGCGCGGCTGAGCAGGAAATGGTCGCGCAGGTCGAACTTGCCGTCGCCGATGCGCTGATGGACGACGACGTCCCAGGCGGGCAGGCCGTCGGCGGTCGCGGCGCTGACCTTCTGGAAGGTCGCGCCCATCACCGTATCGCCGCGCGTGATCGCGTAGCAGGCGGTGGAGGGCTTGAGCAGCGACCCGTCGACGACGGGCGTAGCGGCCTGGGCCAGGGCGAACAGGGCAAGGATCGGCATGCCCCCTCCTATCGCCGCTTGCCGCGCCACGCCATCGTGTTTTACGTGCACAACACGGCTGAAGACCAACCGCGCGGACGGGACCGGATATGGCGAGACTATCGATCGGACTGGGGATCGGACTGGCCCTGGCGGCACTGACCGGCATCGGCACCGCGCGGGCGCAGGATCTCCGCCCCTTCTGCGCGGACCGGCCGGGACTCGGCACGCCCGCCTGCACCGTGGATGCGGGTCATGTGATGGTAGAGTTCGGCGCGGTCGACTGGTCGCATGCACAGGACGCGGATGCGCGCTCCGATAGCTGGACGGCGGGCGATCTCCTTCTCCGGCTGGGCGTTACCGACAGCCTGGAGGTTCAGGCGGGCTGGACCGCGTTCGGCGCGGTGCGCACATACGACCGCGCGACCGGCGCGCATGCGCGGAGTAATGGCGCGGGCGATATGACCCTCGCCGTCCGGCAGAATGTCTCGCACCCCGACGGATCGGGATTCTCCGCTGCGGTGATGCCGTTCGCCACCCTGCCTTTGGGCGGCGCCACGATCGGCGCGGGCGATTGGGGTGCCGGCGTGATCCTGCCGCTGAGCTACAGCCTGAACGATACCTTCGGCATCGCGTTGACCCCCGAGGTCGATGCCGCGGTCGATGGCGACCGGCGCGGACGCCATCTCGCCTTTGGCAGCGTGATCGGCCTCAGCGCGCAGCTCAGCCCGAAACTGAGCAGCGCGATCGAATTCCAGGCGGTGCGCGACCAGGATCCCGCCGGGCACGCCACCCAGGAACTCGCGAGCCTGTCGCTGGCATGGCAGCCCAAGGACGGATTGCAGTTCGATACCGGCGCGGTCGCAGGGCTGAACGCCGCCAGCGCGGATCTCGAACTCTATGTCGGCATTGCGCGCAGGTTCTAGGCTTCGTCCCGGCGCCTGATGAAATCGACAAAGGCGCGCAGCGGCGCCGGCAGATGCCGCCGCCCGGGATAATAGAGGAACGGGCCGGAGAATTCCTCCCACCAGGGCTCGAGGATCGGCACCAGCGCGCCGCTGTCGAGATGCGGACGCAGCCAGCCCTCGAACAGGTGGATGATGCCGAGACCGCCGATCGCCGCGCCGACCGCCAGGTCCACGGCGGCGCCGGACTCGACGATCAGCGGCCCGGTCGGATCGATCCGCACCACCTCGCCCTCGCGCTCGAACTCCCAGATCGGCATCGACCCGCTGGTGAAGCGCCCGCGCAGGCAGGCATGGTCGAGCAGGTCGCGCGGATGTTCGGGGCGGCCATTGGCTTCGAGATAGGCGGGGGACGCAGCAGTGGCGAAGCGCTGGACGCGCGGGCCGATCGGCACCGCGATCATGTCCTGCTCCAGGCGTTCGTCGTAGCGGATGCCGGCATCGCATCCCGCCGCCAGCACATCGACGAAGCCGTCCTCGACGGTCACTTCGAGCCGGATTTCGGGAAAGGCCTTGAGGAACGGCGTGACGAGCGCCGGCAGCACCAGGTTCGATACGCTGGCAGGCACGTTGAGCCGCAGCGTACCGGCGGGGCGGTCGCGAAACGCGTTGACGATGTCGAGCGCCGCCTCGACCTCGCCCAGAGCGGGCACCAGCCGCTCGAACAACCGGCTGCCGGCCTCAGTCGGCGCGACGCTGCGCGTGGTGCGGTTGAGCAGGCGCACACCCAGCCGGGCCTCGAGCCGGCGCACCGCCTCGCTGATGCCCGACGCCGAGCTGCCGCCGGCGCGCGCGGCATCGCGAAAACCGCCGGCGCGGACCACCGCCACGAATGCCGAGAGATCGTCCAGCTCAGTCGCCATTGTTCGAAATCCCGCACAACCTGTGCCGATTGCTACGCCTTATCGTTCTCCTTGGCGACCTCCATCTTACCGGAGCAATTCCACGGAGACCCATCATGACCGATATCACCGCCGCCGGTACCTTCACGCTCGGCGACCGCACCGTGAACCGCCTGGGCTATGGCGCGATGCAGCTCGCCGGACCCGGCGTGTTCGGGCCGCCCAAGGATCGCGACGCGGCGCTCGCGGTGTTGCGCGAAGCGGTGGCGGGCGGGGTCGACCATATCGACACCAGCGATTTCTACGGCCCGCACATCACCAACCAGCTGATCCGCGAGGCGCTGGCGCCCTATCCCGAGAAGCTCACGATCGTGACCAAGGTGGGCGCGGTACGCGGCGCCGATGCCTCGTGGAACCCGGCGATGCGCCCCGCCGAACTCACCCAGGGCGTGCATGACAATCTGCGCAACCTCGGCGTCGAGACGCTCGATGTCGTCAACCTGCGCGTCGTCGGTACGACCCACGGCACCAGCGAAGGCCCGATCGCCGAGCAGTTCGAGGCGCTGGCCGCGCTGCAGCGCCAGGGCCTGATCCGTCACCTCGGCCTCAGCAACGTCACCCCGACCCAGCTTGCCAAAGCGCTGGAGATCGCACCGGTGGTCTGCGTGCAGAATCTCTATAATCTCGCGCATCGCGACGACGACGCGTTCATCGACGCGCTGGCGGCCAAGGGCATCGCCTATGTGCCCTTCTTCCCGCTCGGCGGCTTCTCGCCGCTCCAGTCCTCGACGCTGTCCGACGTCGCGGCGAAGCTCGGCGCGACGCCGATGCAGGTGGCGCTGGCCTGGCTGCTGCATCGCTCGCCGAACATCCTGCTGATCCCGGGCACCTCGTCGCTCGGCCATCTGCGCGAGAATCTCGCGGTGGCGGCGCTGAAGCTCCCGGAGGAAGCGCTGGCCGAGCTCGACACGATCGGACGCGAAGTCGCGGCCTGATACCTGCAACGGGGTGATCCATCGGTCACCCCGCCCTGCTCAGGGCTGCCAGTGGCGGATCATCGCTTCGAGCCCGGTAACCAGGCGGGCGAGTCGGGCATAGTCGACCTTGTCGGGCGTATCCTGCGTGGTGTGGTAATGGGGATAGCGGAACGGCGCGGTGTCGGTGATCATCAGCGCGGGCACGCCGACTTGTTCGAACGCCCAATGATCGGACCAGTCGATCCCCTGGACAACGCTCGGCGCGGAGCCGCCGACACTGGGAAAGGCCGCATGCCCGCGGAACGCGGCGACGGCCTTGCGGACCAGCGGACGGGAGGAAACGCTGCCGACAAAGGCGACGAAATCGCCGGTGTCGGGATAGAGCATGCCCAGCGGAAACGGATAATGCTGGCTGTGCGGCGCATCGCTGTAATAGCCCAGCGTCTCCAGCGAGAACATCGCGGTCAGCTTCTCGCCGCTGGCCCGCAACGCCCGGGCATATACCAGGCTGCCCATGCGATCGGTCTGAAAGAAGGGCGGTTCCTCGTTGACGAAAAAGACGAGCCGGATACGGAACTTCGCCTTGCCGCGCAGGTCGCGCAGCGCGCGCGCCAGCTCGAGCAGCCCGGCAACGCCGCTGCCATTGTCGTTCGCGCCGGGGGCAGTGAAGGCGCTGTCATAATGGGCGCCGATGACGAGCGTGGGCGCGTCCGGCGTCAGCGGCTCGATCACGGCTTCGATGTTCGACGCCTGGCCATCATCGAAGGATTGACGGCGCGTGCGATATTCCATCTGCGCCAGCGCCTGCTCGATGAACCGCGCCGATAGCTCGAGCGCCTCGGGATGCTGCAGGTTGTGGGGCTTGCTCGCGATCGCGACGACCTCCGAACGAAGCCGCTCGGCAAGTGCGGCCTGCTCCTGGGTCAGTGGCGGCAAGGGACCCGAATAGGAACGGCCTGGCACCGCCGTCATCCATAGCAACGCCAGCACCGGTGCGGCGAACAGCGCAAGGACGATCGTCAGCGCCACGAGGCGAATGCGCTGTTCGCGAAACCAGTCGATCACCCCGCGTTCTCCCCCGGCTCAGGCTTGCCCGGGTCGCGCCGCCGGTCAAGCGAAAGGGAGGCCGAAAACCGGAACTGGCGGCCAATTTACCAGCCGCCAGTCCCGTACGGATATCAGGCCGCGACGCTGCGCAGGGCCGGCTTGGCGGGGCGTGGAGCGCCATCGCCGGTGCGGAAGCGCGACGCCTGCTCGACCAGCCCGCCGACTTCGACGGCGAGGTTGCGCGAGGCGGCCGAGGTCTGCTCGACCATCGCGGCGTTCTGCTGGGTCGAATGGTCCATCGCGCTCACCGCGGTGGTGATCTGCGAGATCGCGGCGGACTGGGCCTGGTTGTCGGCCGCCATCGCGTCGAGCAGCTTGTGGACGGCACCGACGCCGCCCGAGATCGCCTCCAGCGCCGAATCCATGCGCTGGACCGCGTCGACCGCGACGACGACCTCGCCCTGGGTGAGCGTGAGCTGGTCACGGGCGCGCTTCGCCTCTTCCTCGGCGCGCTGGGCAAGCGCGGAGACGAGATCGGCGACGACCGCGAAGCCGCGGCCCGCTTCACCGGCACGGCCGGCCTCGACCGCCGCGTTCATCGCGAGCACGCGCGTCTGGAACGCGATCTTGTCGACCCCCTCGATCACCTCGTCGATGCCGCGGGCGCTCTCGCGGACCCGGCCCATCGCCTGGACCGCCTCGTCGGCGAGCGAGCGGCCGTCGCCGACCACCTTGATCGCCTCGTCGGCGCTGCGCACCGTCTGGGTCGCGGCGGAGGCGCTGTTGCGCAGGCGCTCGTCCATCTGGGCAAGCGCGGCGGAGGTCTCCTCCAGGCTCGCGGCATTGCCTTCGGTGCGGCGCGCCAGGTCTTCCGACGCCTGGGCGATCTCGTCCGAGCCGGTACGGATCGTCGTGGCGCCCTCGGCGACCGAGCGGATCAGCGCGCGCAGTGCGTTCAGCGCCGCGTTGAAATTGGTCTTCAGGCTCGCATAGCTTTCGGGGAAATCGGTGCGGATCTCCTCGGTGAGATCGCCTTCGGCGAGCGCGGTCAGGCCTTTGGCCAGCGTCGTCGTGACCAGCGTCTGGGTCGCGGCGGCGGCAGCGGCAGCGTCGCGCTCCTTGGCGACGACCGAGGCAAGAAAGGCGTCGACCGAGCGCGCGATGTCGCCGATCTCGTCCTTCTGCTCGAGGTGCGGAAGCTGCGCCGCGCCGCTCTGCCGCGCCAGGCCGTGGATGACGCTGGCGAGGTTCTTGATCGGCGCCACCACCTTGCGGGTGACGATGAAGAACGACGCCGCGAGCACGATCAGGGCGAGGACGCCGAGCGCGATCACGCCGGTGAGCGCTGCGCGCGCATCGCCCAGTGCTTCCTGGGTCACCTCGGACGCGACACGGATCTGGAGCGCGACGAGCTTTCCGATCGAGTCGGACACGGGATCGATGCTGCCATAGAGCTCGCCGACCACGAGACTGTCGAGCGCGGCGCGATCGTTGCGGGCGAGGACCGCTTCGAGCTTGTCGACGCTCTGATTGGCCTTCGTCATCGCCGCCTCGGCCTGGCGGGCGAGCTGCTCCTCCTCGCCGTCGATGCTGGTGGCGCGATAGCGCTTCCAGGCGGCCTGGAGATCGCCGCTGCCGCGCTGCACGTTCTTCAGCGCCTCGGCGAAGGAAATGTTGCCGTTGCGCGCCTTGTGGGCGGAATCGGTGATCAGCACGGCGTAGCTGTCGCCGACAAGCTTGAGGTCCTGGAGCGGAACGACGCGGTCCGCGAGCACGGTGGAGAGCGCCGCCTCGCTCGTGTGTGCGCTCCACGAAAAGGCGCCGATCACGAGGATCAACGTGAGACCAAGCACGCCAAGCGCACCCAGCAACTTGTTTTTCAGCGTCATGCAAGAACTCCAGGATTCCGCCGGACGGACACCGGCCGTTTCCTGGAGTTTTAGGAGAGTTTACCCCCCAAAATGGAGGAAACCGAGAATTTTTCTGTAGTGTGTCTTCGGATCAGCGGGTCAGCTTCTTGTATGCCAGCGCTGTCGGACGGTCGGCGGCATCGCCCAAACGGCGTCGCTTATCTTCCTCATAAGCCTCGAAATTGCCCTCGAACCATTCGACATGGCTGTTGCCTTCGAAGGCGAGGATATGCGTCGCGAGACGATCGAGGAAGAAGCGGTCGTGGCTGATCACCACGGCGCAGCCCGCGAAATTCTCGATCGCTTCCTCGAGCGCGCCCAGCGTCTCGACATCGAGGTCGTTGGTCGGCTCGTCGAGCAGCAGGACGTTGCCGCCGCGCTTGAGCATCTTGGCGATGTTGACGCGGTTGCGCTCGCCGCCCGAGAGCTTGCCGACATTCTTCTGCTGGTCGGCGCCCTTGAAGTTGAACGCGCCGACATAGGCGCGAGTCGACTGGTCGTGGCCGTTGACCTTCATATAGTCGAGCCCGTCCGAGATCTCCTCCCAGACATTCTTCGACGGGTCGAGGTGATCGCGGCTCTGGTCGACATAGCCGAGGCGGACGGTCGAACCCTTCTCGATCGTGCCCGTATCCGGCTCCTCAGAGCCGATGATGAGCTTGAACAGAGTCGATTTGCCGGCGCCGTTGGGGCCGATCACGCCGACGATGCCGCCGGCCGGCAGCGTGAACGAGAGATTCTCGAACAGCAGCTTGTCGCCATAGGCCTTGGAGATGTTCTCGACCTCGATCACCTTGCCGCCGAGGCGCTCGGGCACCTGGATGACGATCTGGGCCTTGCCGGGCGTGCGGTTCTTCTGCGCTTCGACCAGCTGCTCGAACTTGGCGATACGTGCCTTGGACTTGGTCTGGCGGGCCTTGGCGCCCTGCCGGATCCACTCCAGCTCGTCCTTGATCGCCTTCGCCCGGCCGGATTCCTCGCGCTCCTCCTGCTCGAGGCGCTTGGACTTCTTTTCGAGATAGGTCGAGTAATTGCCCTCGTACGGGAAATATTTGCCGCGATCGATCTCGAGGATCCAGCCGACGACATTGTCGAGGAAATAGCGATCGTGGGTGATCATCAGCACCGCGCCGGCATATTCCTTGAGGTGGTTCTCGAGCCATTCGACGCTCTCGGCGTCGAGATGGTTGGTCGGCTCGTCGAGCAGCAGGATCGACGGCTTCTGGATCAGCAGCCGGGTGAGCGCGATGCGGCGCTTCTCACCGCCCGACAGGTTGGCGACCGGCCAGTCGGACGGCGGGCAGCGCAGTGCTTCCATCGCGACTTCGAGCTGATTGTCGAGCGTCCAGCCGTCGACCGCGTCGATCTTGGCCTGGAGCTCGCCCATCTCCTCCATCAGCGCGTCGAAATCGGTGTCGTCCTTCGGGTCGCCCATCTCGGCGGAGATCGCGTTGAACCGATCGACGAGATCGGCGGTTTCGCGCGCACCTTCCTTGACGTTCTCCAGCACGGTCTTGGTCGGATCGAGCTGGGGCTCCTGCTCCAGATAGCCGACGGTGATATACTCGCCGGGCCATGCCTCGCCGGTGAAATCCTTGTCGACGCCCGCCATGATCTTCATCAGCGTCGACTTGCCGGCGCCGTTGGGGCCGACGATGCCGATCTTGGCGCCCTGGTAGAATTGCAGGTTGATGTTGCTCAGGACCGGCTTCGGCGCGCCGGGAAAGGTCTTGGTCATGTCCTTCATGACGAAGGCGTATTGGGCGGCCACGTAGCGGTCTCCGATCGGTATTTTGAATGCGGGAAGTTTGGCTGGGCATGTAGCGATGCGCCGGCCGATTGGCAACGCGACCGTTGCCGGACACAATATGGAAACCCGCATCCCGATTGGCAAATGTTTCGGGGGTGGCTAGCACCTGCATCCATGAACAAGCGCCTGCTGCTCGCGGCCGTTGCCGCCCTCGCCCTTCCCTTCCCCTCGCTGGCCCAGACCGCACCCGATATCGCCAAGCTCCGCGACGCGGCGCTGCAGGAAGACACGACCGCCTGGAACATCGTCGAGGGGCTCACCACCGAGGTCGGCCAGCGCCTGGCGGCCACCGAGGCGGAAGCCCGCGCGCGCGCCTGGGCAGTGAAGAAGCTGACCGCGCTCGGCTTCCAGAACGTCCATATCGAGACCTACAAGATGCCGCTCTGGGTGCGCGGCGCCGAGACCGCCGAAGTGGTCGGCCCGTCGGCGCAGAAGCTGACGATCACCGCGCTGGGCAATTCGGGCAGCACGGGCCCCGCCGGCGTCGACGCCGAAATCGCCTATTTCCCCACGCTGGCGGACCTTCAGGCCGCGCCCGCGGGCAGCCTGAAGGGCAAGATCGCCTTTGTCAGCCATGCCATGACCGCCACGCAGGACGGCTCGCAATATGGCTATTATGGCGGCGTCCGCCGCGCCGCGCCGAATCTGGCGGCGAGCAAGGGCGCCGCTGCGATCCTGATCCGCTCGATCGGCACCGACTATCACCGCAACCCGCATACCGGCGTCACCAACTGGGCCGACGGCGTGAAGCCGATCGCCGCGGCGGCGCTCTCCGTGCCCGATGCCGAGCAGCTCGAGCGGCTGCTCAAGCGCGGTCCGGTGCGGCTCAAGCTGCTCGTCACCCCGCAGTTCAAGGGCGAGGCAGAATCGGGCAACGTCATCGCCGACGTGCCCGGCAGCGATCCGAGCGCGGGAATCGTGCTGATCGGCGGTCATCTGGACAGCTGGGACCTGGGCACCGGCGCGATCGACGACGGCGCCGGCGTGGCGATCACGACGGCTGCCGCGATGCGGGTTCGCGCCGCCGGCCAGCCGAAGCGGACGATTCGCGTGGTCTGGTTCGGCGCGGAGGAACCGGGCGGTTTCGGCGGCGAGGCCTATGCCAAGGCGCATGCCAGCGAGCGCCATGTGCTGGCGATGGAATCCGATTTCGGCGCGGACCGCGTCTGGAAGTTCGAGACGAGCCTGCCCGATGCGGCGAAGCCGATCGCGGACCGGCTGGCGACGGCGCTGGCACCGCTGGGCATTTCGCGCGGCCGTGGCGCCGCACATGGCGGCACCGATGTGGGCCCGGTGATCCAGACCGGCGTGGGCGGAGTCGATTTGTCGCAATCGGGGCTGCGCTATTTCGATTATCACCACACGCCCGACGACACGCTCGACAAGATCGATCCGGTGCAACTGCGTCAAAATGTGGCAGCCTGGGCGACGATGCTCGCCGTCGTCGCCAACGCTCCCGAGGATATTGGCCCGATGCCGGCGCATCGAGGCGAGTAATCTCAATATCTTGGCCGCGCCTGGAACCAAATCTCGGCTCAGGGATTTCGCGGCGGTCGGATGGCAACATCCGGGCAGAAAAAAGGCGATAGTTTTGCGATGCGGTGAATTTACGATTGACGCAACCGCAACGACCGTTATTTCAACGGCTTCGCGATGGCATTCGGGCCGGATGCGAAACGTTTGAGTTCCACTAGGAGCACCAATATGAAGAAGATCCTCATCGTTGCTGCTGCTGCCGGCCTGATGTCGCTTGCGGCTTGCGAGGGCGGCACCACCAACACGGCAGCTGAGAACGCCGAAGCGTCGCACGAAGCGAACGCCTCGATGTACGAGGAAGCCGCTGACAACACCACCAACGCCGTTGCCGAGAACGTCCTCGATAACGCCGCTGCGGTGGAAGAGAACGCTGCTGACGCTGCGCAGGCCAACAAGAACTGATTTGGCCGCCAGCCGCCTGACGGCTGGAAGCTGAGGATAGGAAGGGCGTCCCTCACGGGGCGCCCTTTTCCTTTGCCGGCCAACCATATTCTACATTTGCGAGCGGTTTCGCCTACGCACATGAGCATGCCGCTCGCCACCCGGATCGGACGCTTGAACTTGCGGCTGCTCCACCCCTAAGCTGACATCTGCCAGGGTGCGGAGGGGTTGATGACGCGGCTGCTATATGGGCTTGTCTTCGCCGCGCTTGGCGCGCCCATACCGATGCTTCCCGTCGGAGCTTCGCCGCAAGCGGAAAGCCCGGCCGGCCCAAATGGCGCCTTGCCGGTGCTGGGACCCAAGCCATTTGCGGCCTATTTCAAACCCGCCGCGGCCAACAGGCTGTCGAAGAGCGCCTGGGGCGTCGCCGCGGTCGGTCCGCGAGATATTCGGAACGGGTTGGAAGACCCCACCATGACCCGGTGGAACTATTGGGACGGGCAAATCCTCAAGGGTCCGGACGGCAAGTACCGGATGTTTGCGAGCCGTTGGGACCAAGCGCTCGGTCACAAGGCATGGGGGCAATCGATCGCGGTGACAGCGATCAGCGACTCCGCGTTGGGCCCCTATCGCGACAAGGGGCTGATGTGGCCCGACGACGAGGGCGGCAAGGGACACAACGTCACCGCCTTGCGCCTGCCCGATGGCCGGTACGCCGTCGTCGTCAGCGAAACACGAAATGGCGACGTCTTCGTCTCGGCGTCGATCGACGGGCCGTGGCGCAAGCTCGGCAGCATCACCGTGGATCAAAGCGAATACCGGTCGGTAAAGACACCCGGAGACTTGCAGCAAGCGGCTGAACTGAAGCCCTGGCGCGCGTCCAATGTGAGCCTGATCGCGCGTCCGGACGGCGGGTTCGAGATCGTTCAGCGGTCGGGGCAGATATTGGTCAGCACCACGGACATCCTCGGCCCGTACAAAGTGATGGGCGACAGCGTCTATCGCGGGCTTCCCGGCCTGCCGCAGAACGACATGCGCGCGTTCGAGGATCCGGTGATCTGGTACAGCGGAGGCTGGTACCACATACTCGTCAACCATTGGCGTGATCGCCGTGCCTACCATCTGATCTCGCGCGACGGGGTGACCAAGTGGCGGCTCCAGGGTTTGGCCTATGAGCCCGGCGCCGACTTCATCCGGTACACATCGGGCCAGGTGAACCATTGGAACAAGCTCGAGCGCCCCGGCGTGCTGATCGAGAACGGCCATGTAACAGCGCTGACCTTCGCCGTGGTCGACATCCCGAAGGAAGCGCAGACGGGCAATAACGGGCACGGCAGCAAGGTTGTCGTTGTTCCATTCGACGGCGCCGCGATGGATCGGGACCTGGCTGACGTTGACAGGGGCGCTCGCTATTGAATGCCGTCCGCCGGACGTCCGCTGCCGTGCGGCGCATTTACAGTCGATATAATCCCCTTTGGGACGCGTGCCCTGCGCCGCTATCAGCAACGAACACGCGGAGAGGATGAGCATGGGGGCCAGGCAGGACGGACACGCGGCGACGACGGAGCGGCCGCGCTTCTGGCACCTGCTCTATTTCTGGGTGCTCGTCGCGATCGTCGCGGGCGTGGCGCTCGGCTATTTCGCGCCCGGCATCGGCGCGAACCTGCAGCCGCTGGGCGACGCCTTCATCGCGCTGGTCAAGATGATCATACCGCCGGTGATCTTCCTGACGGTGGTGACCGGGATCGCGGGATCGCACGGGCTGGGCTCGCTCGGCCGGGTCGCGATCAAGGCGTTCGCCTATTTCCTGTTCTTCTCGACGCTGGCGCTGGTCGTCGGCCTGGTCGTCTCGCATATCGTTCAGCCCGGCGCGGGCATGCATATCGATCCGCGCACGCTCAACGCCGCTGCGGTGCATGGATTCGAGGAAAAGGCGCACGAAACCAGCGTCACCGGCTTCCTGGTGGCGATCATCCCCACCACGCTGGTCTCGGCCTTCACCAGCGGATCGATCCTGCAGGTGCTGTTCGTCGCCGTGCTGTTCGGCGTCGCGCTGGCCCTGGTCGGCGAACCGGCGCGGCCCGTCACCGATATGCTCGAGCGCCTGTCGCTCGTGGTGTTCAAGCTGGTCGGCATCGTGATGTGGGCGGCGCCGGCCGGCGCATTCGGGGCGATGGCCTTCACCATCGGCAAATATGGCGTGGGAACGCTGTGGAGCCTCGGCGCGCTGGTCGCTACCTTCTACCTCACCTCGCTGCTGTTCGTGCTCGTGGTGCTCGGGACGGTCGCGGCGCTCACCGGCTTCTCGATCCTCAAGTTGCTGCGCTATCTGAAGGCCGAGCTGCTGCTGGTGCTCGGTACCTCCTCGTCCGAAGCCGCCCTGCCCGCGCTGATCGAGAAGATGCAGCGCGCGGGCGCCGCCAAGGAAGTCGTCGGCGTGGTCGTGCCCGCAGGCTATTCGTTCAATCTCGACGGCACCAACATCTACATGACGCTGGCAGCGCTGTTCATCGCGCAGGCGACGGGCGTGCAACTGACGCTGGGCGAGCAGATCGGGCTGCTCGCGGTCGCGATGCTGAGCAGCAAGGGCGCGGCGGGCGTGACCGGCGCGGGCTTCATCACCCTGGCGGCGACGCTGGCGATCGTCCCCAAGGTGCCGGTGGCGGGCATGGCGCTGATCCTGGGCGTCGATCGCTTCATGAGCGAATGCCGCAGCCTGACCAACTTTGTCGGCAACGCGGTCGCGACATTGGTGGTGGCGCGCTGGGAAGGCGCGCTGGACCGCGACGCGCTTGCCCGCGCGCTGGACGGACGGCCCGATCCGCTGCCGGCACGGGCGCCGCTCGAGACCGATCCTGACTGAATGGTCGGGGAGACAGGATTCGAACCTGCGACCCTCTGGTCCCAAACCAGATGCGCTACCAGGCTGCGCCACTCCCCGACGCCGCGCGTGCTAGCGGCTGAATCGCGTGCGGACAAGCTTTGCGGACAATTGGCTCCGATTCGCTGCCCGGCGGGCGCCTTCTCCGGGGATTCCCGGCCCGAGCCGGGGTTGGCCGAGCCTTACCGTCACGTCCATTGCCCCATTTCGATACGTTAAGGATCGCGCACGAAATTGCCGCGCGATTTTCTATGGTTAATGACTGGTTTTCACGCCCCGGCCCGTTGCGGTGAACAAATCGTTACGTCAGGGATCGGGGCGTCAGTTCAGCAGGAAACAAGCCCCATGAAGATGTTCCTTCTCGCCGCCGTTGCGGCATGCGCCATCGCCGCCCCCGCCAGTGCGGACAATTATGTCCAGACCGCCACGGTGACGAGTGGTGCGCCCAAGGTGGCGACGGTGAACTTCGACAAGTTCGATTCGACGCTCGGTACGCTCAACAGCGTCACGCTGATGTTCTCGTCGGTCCTCGACGCCTCGGGCACGCTCACCAACCACTCGATCGCTCTGCCGCGCACCTATCTGCTGTCGACCGGCGCGATCGCCGGCCTGACCGGCAACGGCTTCAACTTCATGCAGGGCCTCGGCATCGGGCTCGACCTGGTCCATGTGCCGCGCCGCAATTCGGTGGGCTTGAACTATGACGCAACCAACAGCGACAGCGAGACGCTGACCTCGAACCTGAGCGGGTTCATCGGATCGGACCCGCTCGCCTTCACCTTCGTCTCGACCAGCCTGTTCGGCATGCTCGGCATCAACGGCACGCTCGACATGGACGCGCTGATCGGCGGCTCGGCCAAGCTCACCTACGACTACACGCCGAACGCTGCCGGTGCGGTGCCGGAACCCGCAAGCTGGGCGATGATGATGCTCGGCTTCGGCGCGCTTGGTGGCGCGATGCGCCGGCGTCGTTCGGCGGTGACCACCACCGTCGCCTACGCCTGAACGCCGCAAGCATCGAACGAACAAAAGGGGCGGTCCGCGGGCCGCCCCTTTTTCGTTGCCGCCCGATGGAGGGATTGGCGCTGGTGGGCCCGGCAGGACTCGAACCCGCAACCTAGCCGTTATGAGCGGCCAGCTCTAACCGTTGAGCTACAGGCCCCCAGCATCCGCGGCACTAGCGGAAGGTTGGGCCGCGCCGCAAGCCGCGTCGGCAGCGGCGATGATCTCACCCAGCGCAGCGGGCGCGACACCCAGCCCGGCCAGCAGCGCGAACATCCGGTCCCACCAGTGATAGAACGCCGCGAGATCGGCCTGGTCGCGCACATAGGGCGTGTGCCCCGGCTCGACCGAAGGCGAATGGAAGCTGAAGTTGAGCAGGCGCACCCCCTCGCCCACCGCCACGCGGACCGCTTCCAGTGCCTCTTTGATCGGCATGTCCTCGGGCGTGAGCGCGACGCGCGAGAGCAGCCCGAGCCGTGACGCGATGCCGCGCCCATTCGGAATCCTCCCGAGGCGGCGATGCAGGCCGACGCCTGCTGCCCTGACCATGCCGGTGAAGACCGTGGTGAGCGGAAGCTCGAGCATCGACCCGCCCGGCCCGGACCGGAAGGCATGGTTGCCGATCCGTGAGAAATCGGGACCGCCCTCGCCCGAATAGTCATAGGCGACACGCATCGAGCTGTCCGCGCGATAGCCGAGATCGGCGAGCAGCCCGAGCGTGTTCGGTCCGATGCCGTAGCGGCCGGCACGATAGACGATCGGCCGGGTGCCGAAGTTCACCGCGATCGTGTCGGTCAGCAAGGTCAGCTTGGCCCGTTCAAGCGCAGGCGAAAGATTCCCGGCGAAACTGTTGAGATCGCCGATTTCCTCCTCGAACGGCGGATTGACCCAAGGATGGAGCTGCGTGCCCACCGCCGAACGGCCATCCTCGAGCAGGCGCCGCAGGATCTCGACCGCCCCGGGCGTAGAGGCGACCGGATAGTCGACAAGATAGGTCAGCGGGACGCCGTGGCCGGCGAAGCGCGCATGTGCGGCGGGCATCGCCGCGATCGCCCGGGTGCCGAATGCATCGCGGCTGAACGGCGCGCCCCAGTCGAACTCCTCTTCGGTATCGACGAACACGGCGAAGCGCGTGCCAAAGGCCTCGGGCCAGGCCAGCAGCGCATCGGCGGCCGGGAACGGCACCCGATATCCCTGCCCCTGGTTTTGCGGGGATGTGCGCCCCACGATCAGCTCAGATGCGCCTGTCCCACCTGGCCGTTTACGGATGCCGGGAGCCGCAAAGTCAAGCTCTCGGGCGCGATTACCAGCGAACCGCCGAGTTCGCGGGCGAGATTGCGTGCGAGGCGCAGCGCGAAGCCCGTGCCGAGCAGGGTCGCATCCTCGCGCTCGTCGTCGATGCCGAGCACCGAATCGCCCGGGTAATCGGCCAGAGCCTTCGGGCGATCGATCGTGATCGCGACCTTGGCGTCATTGTCGAGCGCGAGCTGGACACCGATCCGCTCGCCTGCGCCGCTGGCCGAGACCAATGTCGCCATCAGCCGCGCGAGCAGCCGCTCGACCGCGCGGCGATCGCCTTCGACCACCAGGTCGTCGATCGGCAGCGAGATGATCGAGCCGCGCAGCTCGGCGAGCTGCGACAGATCGTCGGCTATGCCCGAGATCAGCGGGCGCAGATGGACCTGGCTGGGGACCAGCGCGAGCGCCGCGCTGTCGATCCGCGCGGCGAGATCGAGATCGTCGATCGCGCCGAGCAGCTCGCGCGCCTGGCTGCGGATGACATGGGCGCGATCGCGATAGGGATCGGCGACCGGGCCCAGCATCTGGGTCTCGATCATCTCGGCAAAGCCGGCGATCGCATTGGTCGGCGTGCGCAGCTCATGGACGAGCTGGCGCAGCGAATCGGCGGGCATCGGCCCGGGCGCGCGGACCGGCTCGGCGCGCTCGTCGACGCGCGGGCGCCGGGCGGTGCCGCGATAGCCGCTGAAACGGCCATTGGCCGGATCGAACACGGGCACCGCCGAGATCAGCCAGTCGCCGCTTGCCTCCGATTCGCCGTCGATCGTCATCCGCGCGGTGCTGAAGCTGGCGCGGCGACGGAAAGCGCCCGAGGCGATACCGTCGACGCTGCTGCCGTCGCCTGTGCCCTGGAAATCGAGCGAGAGGCCGACGATCGGGGCACGGCTGACGCCGGCGACCCAGCGGATGATGCCCTTCGCATCGGTTTCGAAGCGGAAATCCTCGGCGCGCAGCGGCGTGCGGAACGGGCGCGGCCCGGTTTCCTCGCGATCGCGCCAGAAGGCATCGATCCGTGCGACCACTTCGGCGATCTCGAACGGACCCTCGGCATCGCCGGAGGCGGTGCCGTTCGTCGCCATATCGAGTTCTGGCAGCTCCAGCGCCTCCCCAGGCGCCTGGACCACCGTCAAATCGCCCTGATCCATGTCCGGAATCTGCGCCGATTGTTCGCCTTGCGCAATGACTTCAGCCGGGGCGATGGGACCAACTGTCCCGCTTTGGACCGGAGCGGCCGCAATCTCGTCCAGGCCGGTCTCAGCGGGCGCCTGTCCTCCGGCGACCAGCGCGATGAAGGAATAATCCTCGGCCGGCGCGGGCGCGGCCTCGACAACGCTATGCGCCGACGGGTCGCTCTCGTCGGAGAGTACGAAGTCGATCGGCCCGAAGCTTTCGAGCGCGCGCTTGACGACCGGGCCGAGATCCCGGCGGTTGCGGAGCACGGCGCGTGCTGCCGGCGCCAGTTCGGGCAGCAGCTGCACCCATTCGGCCGAGGCCAGCCGGGCGGTGCGCAGCACGGGCAAGCCGATCGCAATGTCGTCGAGCGCGAACAGGCGTACCAGCGGCGCCGGCGGGTTGGCGAATTCGAGCGCGCGGGCGCTGGCGGCGCGGATCGCCGCGGGAACCTGCCCGCGGATGGAGCGCAAGGTCGCCATCGCCCTGGCATCGGCGGCCACACGGCGACGGCCGATCAGGTCGACAAGCTGCCGCCAAGCCGAATGCGCCCCGTAGGGCGTATTCAGATCGGCTGCGAGCACCGTCTCCAGAGTATCGTCGAAACGCAATGCTAGGCCCACCGTTAACCGGCCCCATGAAGAGGACCGTAACGATTCATTAACCGCCGCAATCGGCATCAGGAAACAGCCCATTTCGGCACGTCGCAATGTGGGACAATTGCGTTGCAGCGTAATATAATTATGCTAGCGGGCATTCTCAGGAACGAATCCAAGGCAGGAGCGAGGAATCATAATGCGATTCGACGATATAGACGTGCGAATCCTCGGCTTACTGCAAGATAATGGCCGGATGACTAACGTCGAACTCGCGGAGCGGGTGGGATTGACAGCCCCGCCATGCCTTCGCCGGGTCCGCGCACTCGAGCAGGAGGGCGCGATCAGCGGATATCATGCCGCACTCGATCCGGTGGCGCTGGGATACAACCTCACCGTCTTCGCGATGGTCAGCCTCAAGAGCCAGGCCGATACCGACCTGCGCGCATTCGAGCAGCTCGTCGCCGAGATCCCCGAGGTGCGCGAATGCCATATGCTGAACGGCGAGATCGACTTCATCCTGAAGATCGTCGCGCCCGATCTGCAGAGCTTCCAGACGATCCTGACGACCAAGCTCACCACGGCGCCCAATGTCGAGCATGTGAAGACGTCGTTGACGATCCGCACGTCGAAGGCGCTGCCGGGCGTTCCCGTTCCCGAGATGTAACCAGCCCGAGATGTGAAAAGGGGCGGCACCAAGCCGCCCCTTTCCGGTTCGCGATATGCTCCGGCTCAGGCGAGCGGCGGCAGATCCAGCGCGGTCGACCACAGCAGTGCGATATCCGCTGCGCCGGGCGCCTTGACCAGACCGAATGCGGTGCGCGCCTCGTCCTTCCGGCCGAGGAAGAACAGCGTCTCGCCGCGATGCAGGTTCACCTCGTCGGCGTTCACGCCGCCCTTCTGGATCGCCAGGTCGTAGAGCTCGAGCGCCTTGGCATAGTTGGCCGACGCGAAATAGGCGTCGGCGGTCTGCGAAGCCGTGCTGCCGTCCTTGGCGGTGGCCGCCTGCTTGGCCAGCGTGTCGAGCGAACCTTCCGCCTTCACCCGAGCCTGTGCGGCGGTGTAGATCCGATCGAGATCGGCGTTGCCCGCGGGCGCCTTGCCCGTGGAGCGTCCTTCGCTGACCACCGCGACGGATTCCCAGGGAAGACCGGCCTGCGCGGTCAGGCTCGCATATTCGAGATAGTCGTTGAGATCGGCGAGCGCCTTGGTACCGCGCATCAGACGGTACAGGTCGATCTTCTGCGTGCCGTTGAAGCGCGTGCCCCCGCGATCGGCGCCCTCGCGGAAGATCAGGATGCCCCAGCGCCAGTTCTGCACGGTCGGATAATCGGCCAGCATGCGCGAGAGCCACTGCGCGGTCGCGGCACGATCGCCCGTCGCGTAGACGCGCGGGAGCGCGAACCGATACCAGGCCTCCGGTGCCTTGCGCCCGGATGCCTTGTTGGCCTCGATCGCCCGGCTGACCTCGGCCACCGACTCCGTCGGCTTGCCCGTCGCGGCATAGGCATTGGCGAGCAGGATCTCGATGTCGGGCTGCTTCGAGCCGACCTCGCGCGCCTTCAGGAGCAACGGAATCGCCTCGGCATATTTCTTCTGCGTGGCCGCCTGCTGACCGAGCAGGAAATTATACTGGCCCTGGTAGATCGGCATGTCCGCCGGCGGCGTCTTCGGGCTGGCGACGAGAACCGTGAGGGCCTTGAGCTGGCCGGCCTCGTTGTTGCGCGACACTTCCATGCGGAAGCGCATCCACGAGGCGAAATAGCGCTCGTCGTCATTCTTGGCGACGGCTTCCGCGGCGGCGATGTTCGGCTCGGCGGTCGCCCAGTCCTTTGCCTCGACGGCGGTCTGTGCGAGGGCGGCCGGCTTGCGGAACTCGTCGCTGATGTTGAGCGCGTTCTTGTCCGCCGCCTTCTTGTCGGCCTTCTGCGCTGCGGCGGGCGCTGCACCCAAGGCAGTGGTGCCCAGCGTCAGCACGGCGGCCAGCGCGAGCTTGGATACGAACGTCATGTAAAACTCTCCTCGTGGGGGAACGGGCAGAAGGGGTCCCGGCTCCTCTAATTGCGTGCCCCGCGCCATTCAAGCGCACCAGTGACGCGGTTGCCAATCGATAGATGAACGCGGATTGAATGCAGGCGATCCATCACCATCGATCCTTGCTGGCATTTGTCCGCGATTGCCGATTAGGGTCGGAAAACGAACTGGGGATGGAATAATGCTGATCATGCTCGCCTTGTTGGCGCAAACCGCGACGCTCGATAGCGATCCGTCGAAGGCGGCGCTGACCTGCGCCATGTCGGTGGCCATCGCCGATGCGTCGGTGGGTCCGATGCGAATCACCTCGGAGGTGAGCCATTTCGTGATGCAGGCGGCGAAGGTCGATCCGGGTACCAAGGCGTTCCTCGATCGGGTGGGCGAACTCACCGACCAGGCGGTCTCGGGCAATCAGACTCCCGATTTCGCCAAGGCGGTGATGCCCGAATGCGATCGCCGCTTCCCGCTGGCAAGGCGCATCGGCACCGTTCGGCTTCCTACGGACCCGTTCGACCGCGATGTGATGTGTTTCGGCGCGCTGGCCCTGCTCAAGGGCGCCGCGAGCCAGCTCGAGGAGGATAGCGGCGACGCCGGCCCGCTCGACAAGATCGAGACGGCGCTCGCCCCGGTTTCGGACCGGCTGACCGACGCCGCGCTCAAGGCGCATGGAATCGCCTCCGACACCGGATTCGCCGTGGCGATGGGAAATCAGCTCAAGGCGTCGCTGGCGTTCGGAAATGTCGAGAGCGTCGCGCAAACCTGCGGCGCCGCGCCCTTCTGAGAGACCTTAGACCCTCGCGCGCGTACGCGTACGCGCGGGCGCGCGGGGTTGGCAGAAAGCCTCTGCCCCGCTAGAGCCATCGTAACGTCACAAAACCCGAAAGCATCATAAATTGACCGACGAGACTGTCCTCGCCGACCCCTCTGACATTACCCCGATCTCGATCGTCGACGAGATGAAGACCTCGTACCTCGATTACGCGATGAGCGTGATCGTGGCGCGCGCCCTGCCCGACGTTCGCGACGGCCTGAAGCCGGTCCATCGCCGTATCCTCTATGCCGCTCAGGAAGGCGGCTATGTCGCGGGTCGCGCCTATCGCAAGTCCGCCCGCCTGGTCGGTGACGTGATGGGTAAATATCACCCGCACGGCGACAGCTCGATCTATGACGCAATGGCGCGCATGGCCCAGGATTGGGCGATGCGGGTGCCGCTGATCGACGGCCAGGGGAACTTCGGGTCGATGGATCCCGATCCGCCCGCCGCGATGCGCTACACCGAAGCGCGCCTTGCCCGCGTCGCATCGGCGCTGCTCGACGACATCGACAAGGACACGGTCGACTTCCAGGACAATTATGACGGCTCCGAAAGCGAGCCGACAGTTCTCCCTGCCCGCTTCCCGAACCTGCTGGTCAACGGCGCCGGCGGTATCGCCGTGGGCATGGCGACCAACATCCCGCCGCACAATCTCGGCGAAGTGATCAACGCCTGCCTGGCCTATATCGACAATGGCGCGATCACGCTCGAGGAGCTGATGGAGATCGTGCCAGGTCCGGACTTCCCGACCGGAGCGACGATCCTCGGCCGCAGCGGCTGCCGTTCGGCCTATCAGACCGGTCGCGGATCGATCATGGTCCGCTCGCGCTACATCACCGAGCAGCGCGGCGAGCGCCGTTCGATCGTACTGACCGAAATCCCGTACCAGCAGGGCAAGAACGCCCTGGTCGAGAAGATCGCCGAGGCCGCCAAGGAAAAGCGGATCGAAGGGATCAGCGACATCCGCGACGAATCGTCGCGCGAAGGCGTGCGGATCGTCATCGACCTGAAGCGCGACGCGACGCCCGAGGTCGTGCTCAACCAGCTCTGGCGCAACACGCCGGCGCAATCGAGCTTCCCGGCCAACATCCTCGCGATTCGCGGCGGCCGGCCCGAACTGCTCAACCTGCGCGACATCATCGAGGCGTTCGTCCGCTTCCGCGAGGAAGTGATCACCCGCCGCTCGAAGTTCGAGCTCGCCAAGGCACGCGACCGCGCCCACATCTTGCTCGGCCTGGTGATCGCGGTCACCAATCTCGACGAAGTCGTACGCATCATCCGCGGGTCCTCGAGCCCGACCGCCGCGCGCGAAGCGCTGCTGACGCGCGAATGGCCGATCGCGGAGATCGCGCCCTATATCCGGCTGGTCGAAGCGGTCGAAGTGGAGGTAACCGGCGACGTCTATCGCATGAGCGACGTCCAGGTCCGCGCGATCCTCGACCTGCGCCTGCACCGTCTTACCGCGCTCGGCCGCGACGAGATCGGCGACGAACTCGCCAAGCTCGCCGAATCGATCGCCGAGCTGCTCGAGATCCTCGGCAACCGCGCCAAGCTCTACGAAGTGCTGCGCAGCGAGCTGGTGCTGGTCCGCGACACCTATGCGACTCCGCGCCGCACCGAGATCGCCGCCGCTGCCGACGGGATCGAGGACGAGGACCTGATCGAGCGCGAGGATATGGTCGTCACCGTGACCATGGAAGGCTATATCAAGCGCACCCCGCTCGAAACCTTCCGCGCCCAGCGCCGCGGTGGCAAGGGCCGCGCCGGCATGGCGACCAAGGACGAGGACGTCGTCACCCATCTGTTCGTCACGTCGACGCACACGCCGGTGCTGTTCTTCTCGACCGCCGGCAAGGTCTATCGGATGAAGGTCTGGCGCCTGCCCGAGGGCGGGCCCGCCACGCGCGGCCGTCCGATGATCAACCTGCTGCCGCTGGCGACGGGCGAGACGATCTCGACCGTGCTCCCCCTCCCCGAGAATGAGGAGGAATGGGGCGCGCTCCACGTGATGTTCGCCACCGCCAAGGGCAGCGTCCGCCGCAACTCGATGGACGCGTTCACCAACGTGCCCTCGAACGGCAAGATCGCGATGAAGTTCGAAGGCGACGACGCCGACGACCGGCTGATCGGCGTGGCATTGCTCGACGAGAGCGACGATGTGCTGCTCGCGACGCGCGGCGGCCGGGCGATCCGCTTCGCCTCCACCGAGGTACGCGAGTTCCAGAGCCGCAACTCGACCGGCGTGCGCGGCATCTCGCTGGGCGCGGACGACGAGGTGATCTCGCTGTCGGTGCTGCGCGGCTTCGATGCCACCACCGAGGAGCGCGACCTTTACCTGAAGGCTGCACCCTGGAAGGACGGCGAACGCGAGGTCACGCTCGATCCGGCGCGGATGCAGGAATTCGTCGATGCGGAGGAGTTCATCCTCACCGTCTGCGCCAACGGCTATGGCAAGCGCTCGTCGGCGTTCGAATATCGCCGCACCGGCCGCGGTGGTCAGGGCATCACCAACATCGACAACCTCAAGCGCAACGGACCGGTGGTCGCCAGCTTCCCGGCGCATAATGGCGAGCAGCTGATGCTGGTCACCGACCAGGCCAAGCTGATCCGCATGAATGTCGGCGACACCCGCGTGATCGGCCGCGGTTCGGCGGGCGTGAAGCTGTTCGACGTCGCCGACGACGAGCATGTCGTCTCGGCCGCGCGCATCGAGGAGAGCGAGGAAGAGGCCGAGGTGAACCTGGCGGACGGCCCGGCCGTTGATGCGCCTACCCCCGATGCCGATACTGGCGAGGATCTGGCCGAGGGGCCGGAGGACGGCCAGTGAGCGATACCCCGGACACCGCCTATAAGGTGCTCACCGCCGATCAGATGACGGCGCTGGAAACCGATGGCGTGTTCGCGGGTGCGCCCGTCGATCTGGCGGACGGCTATATCCACCTCTCGACCGCCGAGCAGCTCGGCGAGACGATCGACAAGCATTTCGCCGGCCAGAGCAATCTCTGGCTTGCGGCGGTCGATCTCGAGGTGCTGGGCGATGCGGTGAAATGGGAGCCGTCGCGCGGCGGCCAGCTCTTCCCGCATATCTATGGCCCACTGCCGCTCGACGCGGTGATCGCCTATAGCGAACTGCACTACGAACCCGACGGCGCATTGCGACTGCCCGTCACGGGGTGAGGCGAAATGTCCACTTGCCAGCGGTGATCCGCTGGACGAAAGGCAGCGCGATGATCGGGACTGCCAGCATGCGAAATGGAGGATGGCGGCGCGCTGCGCTGTTCCTCATCGCGTGCGCGCTGCTGTTCCGGGTCGCGGTTCCCGCCGGCTGGATGCCGCAGGCGCATGCACAGGGCGTCACGCTCGCCTGGTGCAGCGGCATGGGCGATGCGGCGCCGGCGGAAGCCAAGGCGCTGATCGCCAAGGCGCTCGGCGCGAAAGAAACGCCCAAGCACAAGCCGGCGTCCGACCAGCCTTGCGCCTTCGCGGCAGCGGCACATCCGATCGCCCACGCCGATCCCGTCCCGTTGCTCGCCCCCGTGGCGCGGGAAGCGGTGGCGACCCACCCTGCCCTGCTTCCTTTCCCCGGCCGCGGCCTTGTTGCCCCGCCGCCCTTCGCCACGGGACCCCCGCTCCACGCCTGAACCGGAATCTTCCCGTTTTCAGTCGGAGCACTCATGTCTTTGCCATTGCCACGCCGCGGGCTTCTGCCGCGCGTTTCGCTTCTCGTACTTGCCACCCTGCTGGCACTTCCTGCCCATGCCACGCCCGATGAGGATGAGGATCAGGACGGCAGCCGCAAGCCGATCGTCGTCACCGGCGAGCGCAGCCGCGCGACGATCGAGAACGCCCCCGCCACCAGCGCCCGGATCGATGCCGAGCGGATCGACACGACGACCAACGCGGTCAATGTCGAGGACACGATCAAATATCTGCCCAGCCTGGTCGTGCGGAAGCGCCATATCGGCGACACCCAGGCGCCGCTCGCGACGCGCACCTCGGGCCTGGGCGCGAGCGCGCGCAGCCTGATCTACGCCGACGGCGCGCTGCTCTCGTCGCTGATCGGCAACAACAATACCAGCGCGAGCCCGCGCTGGGGTCTGGTCGCGCCCGAGGAGATCGAGCGGATCGACATCCTCTACGGCCCCTTCTCGGCCGCCTATGCAGGCAATTCGATCGGTGCGGTGGTCAACATCACCACGCGGCTGCCCGACAGGCTGGAGGGCACGCTGAGCGCGCTCACCAACCTCCAGGATTACGATCAGTACGGCACCAAGGCGCTCTACCCGACCTACCAGCTCGCCGGCACGCTGGGCGACCGCTTCGGACCGCTCTCGCTGTTCGCCGCCGCGACGCACACGGCGAGCAAGGGCCAGCCGCTGAGCTTCGTCACCGCCAATCGCGCTGCCGCCACCGGCACCGGCGGCAGCGCCACCGAGGGTGGTTATGACGCGCTGAGCCGCACCGGCGCGCCGATCCGCGTCCTAGGCGCATCGGGGATCGAGACCCAGCATCAGGATGTGCTCAAGCTCAAGGCCGCGCTGGACGTGACCAATGAGATCCGTGTCACCTATGTCGGTGGGGTTTTCCTCGACGACACGAGCGCCGTGGCCGAAACCTACCTCTCGAACGGCGCCGGACCGGTCTATTCAGGCTCGCTCAACACCGGCGGCTATCCCTACAGCATTGCCGCGAATGCCTTTTCGGGCGGCATCTACACCAAGGACTCGCGCCACTGGTCGCACACGCTTTCGGCACGCGGCGACACGAGCGGGCTCGATTGGGAAGTGATCGGATCGCTCTATGATTTCGACCGCGACGTGCAGCGCACGCCGACCGGCGCCCTGCCGGCCGCCGGTTCCGGCGGTCCCGGGCAGATCGTCCGGCTCGACGGCACCGGCTGGCGCACGCTCGACGCAAAGGCGAACTGGCGCACCGGCGCCCAGTCGATCAGCGCCGGCGGCCATTGGGACCGCTTCACCCTGTCGAGCAACCGCTACGCCACCGCGGACTGGATCCAGGGCGCCGAGGGACAGCTGAACCTGGCGTCGCGCGGCAAGACCGAGACTTTCGCGCTCTGGGCGCAGGATGCGGTCACGATCGGGCCGGTCACGCTCACCCTGGGCGGACGCTATGAATGGTGGCGGGCATTCAACGGATATAATTTCTCGCTGTCCCCGGCGTTGGCGGCGACCCAGCCCGAGCGCCGCGCGCAGGGCTTCTCGCCCAAGGCGACGATCGCCTGGGCACCTGCCGAAAACTGGTCCGTGCGGCTCTCCGCGGGCAAGGCCTATCGTTTCCCGACGGTCGGGGAGCTCTATCAGGCGGTGACCACCGGCGTGACGATGAGCGTGCCCGATCCGACGCTCCGGCCCGAACAGGCAGTCTCCGAGGAACTGGCAATCGAGCATGCCGATCACCACGGCTCGGTGCGGCTGTCGCTGTTCAACGAGAGCGTCGAGGATGCGCTGATCTCGCAGTCCGCGCCGCTCGTGCCGGGGTCGGCGACGCTCTACAACTATGTCCAGAATGTCGGCCGCACCCGCGCCCGGGGCGTCGAATTCGCACTCGATCGCCGCGACCTGGTGCCGCGCTTCGATCTGGCGGGCAGCGTGACCTATACCGACGCCGAAACGCGCGCGGACGCCACCTTCCCGGCGGCAGTAGGCAAGATGCTGCCGAGCGTCCCCCGCTGGAAGGCCAGCGCCGTCGCCACCTGGCGGCCCGACGACACGGTCTCGCTCACCGCGGCGGCGCGCTATGCCAGCCGCAACTGGGGGAGCCTCGACAATAGCGACGTGGTCGGGAACACGTGGCAGGGCTTCTACAAATATCTCGTGATCGACGCCCGCGCCCATTTCCGCGTGAGCGAACACTACAGCTTCGCCGTCGGTGTCGATAACCTCACCAACGACAAATATTTCCTGTTTCACCCCTTTCCGCAGCGATCGGTGACGACGGAAGTGACGATGCGGTTATGAGCGCTTGACGGCTCGGGCGGGTACCCTTAAGTGCCCGCCTTCCGCCGCGCTTGGCCCCTTCGTCTAGCGGTCTAGGACGTCGCCCTCTCACGGCGAAAACACGGGTTCGAGTCCCGTAGGGGTCACCAGCGATTTCAATCGCTTGGCTTGAAGATGTCGGTTGCGAAATGCGGCACGTCTAATTTGCGTCCGATAAACGCAGGCGGATTTTACCGGATATCATCGGATGTTGAGCGGCGCGTGCATTGCCGCGTCCAGACAAGATTGCCGGCCGATTCGACTTGGCCGACGGTCACGGGGATCTCTCTGCCTGCCGCCAGCAGCAGCGCGAGTCCGACGCGGTGGATCAGGCACAGCTGCGCCACGCCGCCGCGGGGAGTCCCCGCAGCGGCGCGCCGCCGCTCAGAAGGTCGCTGCGCGAAGCACGAAGCGGACGGTCCGCCCCGGCATCACGACATCGTCCTTGTTGAAGGCCGAGGCATTGCGGATGACGTCGTCGGTCAAATTCTGCCCGACCACCGCCAGCTCGATCCCCGGATGGTCCTTGAACGGACGCACGGCGATATTGGCGCTGAGCGCGTTATAGCCGTCCGTCTCGGTGTCGAAATCGCCGAACTTGTCCTGCTTGCCGACATGCATCAGCAGGAAGCCTGCATCGAAGCGGGGGCTCGTCCAGTCGAGGCCGCCGCCGATCCGGTAGGGCGGGATCCGGGGCACGTTGCTGCCATCGTCAAGCTTCGCGCGGGTATAGTCGCCGAGTGCCTTGACCTCGAGGCCGCCGGCGGTGGTCTTCAACAGCTGATAATGCGCCGCGGCCTCCAGGCCCCAGAAGCGCGCGCCCTGCTGACCATAATTGAGTTCCTTCAGCTCCTCGCTGTCACCGGCGACACAGACGCCATCGTCATCGCAGGTACGTCCGGTCAGCTGCCCGAAGATATAGTTGTGGAACCAGGTGGCGTAGACACTGCCCTCGAAGCGGAATGGTCCGGAGTTCACCCGTAGCGTGCCCTCGAGCGAATTGGCGCGCTCGACCTTGAGCAGCGGATCGCCGGTCTCGAAGGTCTGCGGGCCGTCATGCCCGCCACGCGCGAACAATTCGGTGATCGCCGGCGCGCGACCGGTGCTCGAGAAGGTCGCGCCCAGCTTGACGCCCGGGCTGAGGTCGAGAAGCGCCCCGATCGCGCCGCTCACCGGCGTGAAATCGCGCCGCGTGAAGATGTCGGATGCCGGCGTGCCCTCGACATGGACGCGTTCGACGCGGCCGCTGGCCTGGAGGTGGAGCGCGGTGCCGATAGGCACCTCGGTGAACAGATAGGCCGCCTCGCTCTGCGATGTGGCCGGCTGGAGATAGGCGCTGTCCTCGCCGATCGCGGAGAAGTCGCGGTGGCCGACCTGGATGCCCAGCGCTGTCTTGGAGAAGAATCCGATCGGACCGAGCAGCAGCTCGGCATGGCTGTCGAACTCCTTGTTCCTGAAGGTGGTGTTGATCGAACCGTCGGGATTCTTCTCGTCATGGCTGTAATCGCCATAGCTGCCGTCGATCGACAGCGATTGCAGCGTGCCGTCGCCGAGAGCGAACAGCGAGCGCCCGATCACCTTGGTCTGGCGCATGTCGATCCAGGCCGTGTCGGCCGGAATGCCGTACTGCGCGGCATAGTGGATCACGGTGGCGCCGACATGGCTGCCATTATCGGGACCGAAGAAATAGGAGCCGCCGAGCGCGCCGCCCCAACCGCGCAGGAACGAGTTCGACTGAGTGCCGAGCGGCGTGTCGTAGTCGCCGGCATGGCGGTAGAAGCCATCGGCATGCAGCGCGAGATCGCCGACCTTGGCGTCGGCGAGCGCCGAGCCCTGCCACGTATCGGCATTGGTCGCGTAGCTGCCGCTCGCCTCGCCCGAAAGGTCTCGCGTCGGCAGGTCGGTGGGCACGCGGTTGTTGATCACATTGACCACGCCGCCGATCGCCTGGCTGCCATAGCGCAGCGTCGCCGCACCTCGCACGATCTCGATGCGCTGGGCGGAGAGCGGGTCGATCGGCACACCGTGGTCCGGGCCGATGTCCGAGACGTCGGACGCGCTGCTGCCGTCCTCGAGCATGCGCACGCGCGTCGCATCCATGCCGCGGATGATCGGGCGGCTCGCACCCGAGGCGAAGCCGGTGCCGGCGATGCCCGGCACCTCGTTCAGCGCGTCGGCGATGTTGCCGCCGCCCGCTTTCACGATCTGGTCGCGATCGACCGTGGCGACAATCGTCGCGGTCTCGGAACCGAGCGGCGATCCGGTAACGACAATCTCGCTGTTGCGGGATTGATCGGGAGAATCCGGTCCGGCGTCAGGCGCGGCAGCGGGCGTCTCGCTCGGAGGAGTCGTTGGGCCATCGGCAGCAGCAGAGGCATGGGGCAGCAGTGCCGCGGTCGCAGCGCCGAGCAGGAACAAATATCGCATGTAAGAAAACTCCAGAACCTTGGCGACGAATTCCCTCCCGGGAATCCGTCGAGATGCGACGAGGGCGATGGACCGCCCGCGTTCGCGATTGTGATCTTCAGGCTTGGAGGTGGTGCGGCGGCGCTCGGCTCTGCCAGCCATGCGAACGCTGGCGCGGCGCGATCGTCAGCGAAGGCGCGACGATGTACCAGGCGACGACAGAGGGAGGCAGGTGGAACGCGGGCAGGCTCGGCACCAGATAGCTGCCGGCATGGACGATCTCCTGACAGATCGGACAAGGCGTTGGTGCACCCGGTGCCGATTGCCCGGTCTCGAGTTGCGCCGGGCTGGAGGCATTTGCGGCCAGCCCCGTCGCACAACCATCCAGGCACGCGTGCACATGCGTCTGAACGATGAAGCTCTGCCAGGTGAGCGCCAGCAGCGCGACGAACAGCGTCGCGAGCCATAGCGCACGCATGCGCTTGCCGGGCAGGTGCCTGCGAACATGCGCGCGCCGGGCATCGGCCCCTGCTCGCATTGCTCGTCGCTTCTCGCTCACTCTCACGTTTCCAACCAACCCGTACCGCGGCGATTCACAATCGCGGGGGCAGATTGATATGTTGTACTATTACATTGGTCAACTCTGACGTTGGATTTGCGCTCCGGAGTGTTCGCCGTGGCGGGCCGCGCATCACTCCGCATCCCCTTGTCAGGCGCGAGGGGCGCTGCCCTGGAAGGCCGCACGCGCCAGCGGTGCTCCGCACAAAGCATCGCCGATCAGCTGGAAAAAGGCTCTTCCTGCCGCGCTCGCATCGACATTCCATTCGGGATGCCATTGCACCGCGACCACAGGCGCCCCGCAGGGCGTTGCGAAGAAGGCTTCCACCAGGCCGTCGTCCGTAGCGATCGCCTCGATCTCGAGGCCGGGGCCGAGGCGGTCGATGCCCTGCTCGTGTACCGAGTTGACGCGGAGGCGCGTCGCGCCCGTGTACCCGGCAAGGACGCCCGCCTCCGCCAGCGCCACATCATGCACGTGATCGAACAGCGCGTCGAACGCGAGGCCGGGCTCGCGCCGATGGTGCGCCGGGAGGTCGTGCGTCAGGGTCCCGCCGAACAGCACGTTCAGCTCCTGCAGGCCGCGGCAGATGCCGAACACCGGCCGGCCGCGCTCGATCATGTACGCGCCGAGCGCCAGCGCGACCTCGTCGCGCTGCGCGTCGAGGCGGTCGCCATCGGCGGCTTGCCCGCCATAGCGCGAGGCGGCGACGTTCGAGCGCGACCCCGTCAGCAGGAGACCGTCCAGCCGCTCGCCCAGCGCATGAGCGTCCAGCGCGTCGGACAGTGCCGGCACGAGCAGCACGGTAGCGCCGGAGATCCGCCGCAGCGGCTCGATGAAGCGGCTGGCGACCGCCTGGATCGGGCGCTCTGCGAACTCGTTGCAGCATAGCACGCCGATGACCGGCCTGGATGCTGCGCTCGGCGCGAGGGCGTGGAAGATGGGTGCTGTCATGCCGCGCCACCGCGCAGCTCGGCGGCCATCTCGCGTGCCCGCACCCGCTCGAGCAGTTCCGCCTCGGGCTGGACCACGACACCGCCGGCAGGCACGTCGCGCAGCAGCCAGACATTGCCGCCGATCGTGCTGCCGCGGCCGATGGTGACACGACCGAGGATCGTCGCGCCGGCATAGATGATGACATCGTCCTCGACGATCGGATGCCGTGCGAACCGGTCGCGCGGGCCGACTTCGGCGAGCCCCAGCGGCGTCCGCGCGCCAAGGGTCACATGCTGGTAGAGGCGCACATTCGCGCCGATGATCGCGGTCTCGCCGATCACGACGCCGGTGCCGTGATCGATGAAGAAGCGCGGGCCGATCGTCGCACCGGGATGGATGTCGATCCCAGTGCGGGCATTGGCGAGCTCGGAGACGATGCGCGCAACGATCACCGCGCCCAGGCCGAACAGCGGATGCGCGAGCCGGTGATGCAGGATCGCGAGCGCGCCGGGATAGGCGATCAGGACTTCGTCGACGCTGCGCGCCGCGGGATCGCCGACAAACCCGGCTTCGATATCGCTGTCGATCAGTGCACGGATCTCCGCAAGGTTCGCGGTGAAGTGGCGCACGATCGTATCGGCATGATCCGGCTCGAACGCGTCCCGGCTATGCGCCTGCCAATAGTCGAACTCGCGCGCCACCTGTTCGCGCAGGATGGCAAGACCCTGCGCGAGCTGTTCCGCAACGAAATCATCCTCCCGCGCCGCGCCGCCGCGAAACCCGCCGAGCCGCACCGGGAACAGCGCCGCCGCGAGATGCTCGACGGCCTTGGCCAGCGCCGTCGGCGACGGAAACTGCGCGACGTCGTGGCGCGGGGGGCGGGGTGCCCCCCCACGCCCCCCCGCCCCCCTGTGGCCCGGAACCCCCCCGG
>CBIHNZ010000032.1:0-57656 GCA_966211615.1 uncultured Sphingomonas sp. | reverse complement strand
GCCCTCAAACCCCACCCTGTGAAAAACCCACAACACGCCCGCCCTGCCACCGCCCACGCGGCCCGTGCCGCGCCGCGGGGGGCGCGGGCCACGGCTCGGCTCAATAGAAGGCGCCGTAGATCACGTCGACCACGCGCCGGGTGCGGATCTGGATGAGCAGCAGATCCGGTCCGTAGCGCACCCAGCGATAACCTGGCGGCGGCGGGCCTACGCCGAGATCGGCATAGCTGTTGTAGTAATAGGCGTTGGACAGGAAGATCGCCGGCAGGAGCAGTCCGATCGTCCAGCGGCGATAGCGATAGCCGCGGGGATAGTGGAAGCCGGGTCCGTGGATCGGCCGGAAATTCGGCGGACGGCCGGCGCCGGGACGGTGCGGCGGACGTACCACCGGCGGGCGGACGGGCGGGCGCACCTGGGGCGGCCGATGCGGCGGGCGGGCGACCGGCGGGCGGGGACGCTGCACCGGAGGCCGGACCTGGGGCGGGCGCGGTGCCGGCTTGGTAGGCTTGACCTGGGGCGGGCGTCCCGGCCGGTCCGGCCGGGCGGGCCTCTGCGCCGGCGCCGATTGCTGCGCGGCGATCGCGATATCCGATGTGGTGATCAGCGCCATTGTCGCTGCGAGTAGAAGCCGTTTCATCCTGCGCCTCCAATCTTCCCCGCCCCCCGGCGCGGCGGAAGCTAACGCGGAAATCCGTTGCCGACAATCGGGGTAGCGGCGGTAGTTCAGCCGATACGGCGCGCGCTCGCGAGATGGTGTGCGTGGCAGATCGCCACCGCGAGCGCATCCGCCGCGTCGGGGCCGTCGATCTTCACGCCCGGCAGCAGGCGCATGACCATTGCATGGACCTGGGCCTTTTCGGCAGCCCCGGTGCCGACCACCGCCTTCTTGACCAGCCGCGCGGCATATTCGCCGACGTCGAGGCCCGTGCGCGCCACCGCGCAGATCACCACGCCGCGCGCCTGGCCGAGCTTGAGCGTCGATTGCGGGTTGGCGTTGACGAAGACCTCCTCGACCGCCGCCGCCTGCGGGGCGTGATCGGCGATCAGCGCGGCGAGCATTGCGTCGAGATGCGCGAGCCGGCGCGGCAGCGGCGCCTGGGCATCGGTCTTGAGCCGGCCGTTGGCGAGATGGCTCAGCCGATTGCCCTCGGCACGGATCAGCCCCCAACCGGTGGTGCCGAGCCCGGGATCGAGGCCGAGGATGATCATTGGTTGGGGACCGTATCGAGTTCAGTGCCTTCAACCACCACCTCAACCCCTCTCCCAAAGGGGAGTGGCTTTTCCTGCGCGTTGACTAGCCCCTCCCCTTCAGGGGAGGGGTTGGGGTGGGGCACGCCAGACCAGCGGTCGGGACGCTCTTGGAGGACAGCAAGGATCGTCGCTGCTACGCCATCAAGATTGTCGCGAACTTCAGAATTGGTGAAGCGGACTACGCCAAAACCCTTCTGCGTGAGCCGTCGGTCCCGGCGTTCGTCGTATTGGTGATCATGCGTGTCGCCGTCGATCTCAACGGTCAATCCCTTGGCCGGGCAGAAGAAGTCGCAAATATGGGGATAGATCACGTGCTGGCGGCGAAATTTGTGGCCCAGCTGAGAATTGGAAAGGTGGCGCCATACGCGAACCTCCAACTCCGTCGGATTGCGGCGCATCTCGCGGGCTCGTTCGAGAAGTTCCTTCTCCGTGACCACTGCCCCACCCCAACCCCTCCCCTGAAGGGGAGGGGCTTCTAAAAGATCAACCCAGCTTCTCCATCACCTCGTCGGAGACTTCGTAATTGCCCCAGACGGTCTGGACGTCGTCATCATCCTCGAGCGCGTCGATCAGCTTGAAGAGCGTGGCGGCGTCGCCTTCGTCGACTTCGACCATGGTCTGCGGCTTCCAGGCGAGCTTGGCGCCCTCGGCCTCGCCGAGCACCGGCTCGAGCGCCTTGGCGACTTCGTGGAGATCGCCCTGGGCGGTCCAGATCTCATGGCCGTCCTCGGAGCTCGTGACATCCTCGGCACCGGCCTCGAGCGCGGCCTCGAAGACCTTCTCGGCATCGCCGGCGCTGGCGGGATAGTTGATCAGGCCCATGCGATCGAACGCGTGGCTCACCGAGCCGCTCGCGCCGAGATTGCCGCCATTCTTCGAGACCGCGACGCGGACATTGGTGGCGGTGCGATTGCGGTTGTCGGTCAGCGCCTCGATGATGAGGGACACGCCGCCCGGGCCGAAGCCCTCGTAGCGGATTTCCTCGTAATTCTCGGCATCGCCCCGGCTCGCCTTGTCGATCGAGCGCTGGATATTGTCCTTGGGCATCGACGCGGCCTTGGCGGCGTTGACCGCCGCGCGCAGGCGCGGGTTCATGTCCGGATCGGGCAAGCCCATCTTGGCCGCGACGGTGATTTCGCGGCTGAGCTTGGAGAACATGCCCGAGCGCTTCTTATCCTGCGCGCCCTTGCGGTGCATGATGTTCTTGAATTTGGAATGGCCGGCCATTGCACTCTCGTTTGAATCGCTGCGGCGTCTCTAGGACGGTCGCGGGGGCAGGTGCAATGCCTGCCCCGTCCCGACTCAGTGCAGACCCAGCGCGTTGCGATAGGTCTCGAGCAGCGCATCGGCCTCGTCGCGGTGATGCTTCTCCATCTTCCGCAGCTTGACGATCGAACGCATCGTCTTGGCATCGAAGCCGGTCGACTTGGCTTCGGCATAGACATCCTTGATGTCGTCGGCGATGCCCTTCTTCTCTTCCTCGAGGCGCTCGATCCGCTCGATGAAAAGGCGCAGCTGTTCGGCGGAAATCGAATCGGACAATGAAAGTCTCCTGAGTTGAAGCGGGGCGATTAGAGAAGCACCGCCCCGGGCTCAAGGGGCAAGGGTCCCGTCGTCGTTGCGTCGGCGCGCGGCGCGCCCTAATCGAACCGGCATGTTCAGACCGCTGCTGCTGCTCGCTGCCCTGCTGACGGGATTCACCCCCCTCTCCACTTCGGCGCAGACCGTGCTGGCACCGCCGATACCGGCCGTACCGGCGGTGGCGGCGCCCTTTGCCGACGAGATCGCGGCGTTCGAGGCGGCCGACAAGATGGCGATGCCGGCGCCCGGCGGCGTGCTGTTCCTCGGCAGCTCGAGCATCCGCTTCTGGTCGACCCTGGTCGAGGATTTCCCCGGCGTGCCGGTGATCAACCGCGGATTCGGCGGGTCGCTGGTTGCCGACAGCGTCCATTATGCCGACCGCATCGCGCTGCCCTATGCGCCGCGCACGATCGTCTTCTATGCCGGCGACAACGACATCGCCGCGGGCCGCACGCCCGCGCAGGTGCTGGCGGATTTCGAGGCATTGGTGACGCATGTGCATGCGCGATTGCCGCAGACGCGCATCCTGTTCATCGCGATCAAGCCCAGCATCCTGCGCTGGGCGATGATCGACCGGATCCGCGAGGCCAACCGGCTGGTCCACGCCTATACGGCGACCTCGCCGACATTGGGCTTCATCGATATCACCCCGGCGATGCTCGGCGCCGACGGCAAGCCGCGGCCCGAACTGTTCCGTCCCGACGGGCTGCACATGACGCAAGCGGGGTATGCGATCTGGCGCGAGATGGTGGCGCCGTATCTGCGCCCCTAGTTTTTGGCCTTAGCGGCCGGGCTCGCTCATCGAGGGCGGATCGCTTGCCGGGAAGCTCTCGTCGAGCGCTTCGTCGAGCGCCTCTTCCCGCTGCGCGTTCTTCGCGATGCTGGCCTGCATCCGGGCGACCTGCTCGGGCGTGGCCTCGCTTTGGTGCTTTTCCTTCCAGTCGCTGAACGGCATGTCGTAGATGATCCGGCGCGCCTCGTCCTTGGCGATTGCGGGATCCGCCTCGGCAATCCAGTCGGCCAGGCAGTTGCGGCAGAAGCCGGCCAGGCCCATCAGGTCGATGTTCTCGGCATCCGTGCGATGCCGCAGATGCCGGACGAGCCGACGGAACGCCTTGGCCGCTGTTGCGTCGTCCAGCCTGTCGAGATCGTCCATTCCGTAACCTCCGGTGTTGATCGGTCCGCATTAAAGGTTAGAGGCAGCGACGCACAAGCCGAGGATGACAACGATGACCAAAGCCATCTCGCCCCGATCGCGGAAAGTGCGCATTCTCGCCACCCTCGGACCGGCGAGCAATACGCCCGAGATGATCGAACGCCTGTTCGAGACCGGCGCCGACGCGTTCCGCATCAATATGAGCCATGGCGACCAGGCATCGAAGGTGCCGGTGTTCGAGGCGATTCGCGGGCTCGAGAAGAAGCTGGGTCGTCCCTCGACGATCCTGGCCGACCTCCAGGGGCCCAAGCTGCGCGTCGGCAAGTTCGCCGAGGGCAAGGTGCTCCTGCACGCCGGCCATGAGTTCGTCCTCGACCGTGACCCCACCCCCGGCGATGCGACTCGCGTCGAGCTGCCCCACCGCGAGATCTTCGAGGCCGCGCATACCGATGCGCGACTGCTGCTCGACGACGGCAAGCTGGTGCTGCGTGTGGTGAGCGCGTCGGCCGACCGGATGACCACGATCGTCGAGGTGGGCGGGCAGCTTTCCAACTCGAAGGGGCTGAACGTCCCCGACATGGTGCTGCCGCTCGCGGCGCTGACCGAGAAGGACCGCAGCGACCTGAGCTTCGCGGTCGAGATGGGCGCGGACTGGATCGCGCTGAGCTTCGTCCAGCGGCCCGAGGATCTGATGGAGGCGCGGCGGCTGATCGGCGGCAAGGCGGCGCTGCTCGCCAAGATCGAGAAGCCCTCGGCGATCGCCCGGCTCGACGAGATCATGGAGCAGTGCGACGGCGTGATGGTCGCGCGCGGCGACCTGGGCGTCGAGCTGCCGCCGCAGACCGTGCCGCCGCTGCAGAAGCGCATCGTCGAGACCGCGCGCCGGCTGGGCCGGCCGGTGATCGTCGCGACGCAGATGCTCGAATCGATGATCGAATCGCCCTCGCCGACCCGCGCTGAAGTCTCGGACGTGGCGACCGCGGTCTATGACGGCGCCGACGCGATCATGCTCTCGGCCGAGAGCGCCGCTGGCAAGTGGCCGGTCGAATCGGTGGCGATGATGGACTCGATCGCCGATGCGGTCGAACGCGACCCCGCGCATGGCGACCGCGTCCACTTCACCGTGACGCGCCCCGATCCCACCACCGCCGACGCGCTGGCCGAGGCGGCGAAGAGTATCGCCAAGACGGTGTCGGCATCGGCGATCGTCTGCTTCACCTTGTCGGGATCAACCGCGCGGCGCATCGCGCGCGAGCGGCCGCCGGTCCCGATCATGGGACTGACGCCCAAGCTGGAGACGGCGCGGCGGCTCGGCCTGCTCTGGGGCATGCACGCGGTGCACACCCGCGACGTCGAATCGTTCGAGGAGATGGTGGAGAAGGCCAAGCGCATGGTGCTGCGCCACCATCTGGCTGCCGCAGGCGACCGGGTGATCATCTGCGCCGGCGTGCCCTTCAAGACGCCGGGATCGACCAACGTGCTCCACGTCGTCACGATCGTCGGCGACGAGCTGAAGACCTATCGCGGGCCCGAGGGCGGCTGATCGCACCGCCCCCGGGGCACGCGCGTCGTCAGGCCAATGCGGCTTCCGCGGTTGCGGGCAACAGCGCGTGGATCGTCTCGGTCCAGGTCCCGTCGGGATAGCCGGTGCCGGTGGTGCCGTTGTTGCGGGTCGTGACGTCGTAGCTGAAGGTATAGAGCATCGCCCCGCCCTTCGCCTCGCCGCCCGAAGGCACGTAGCTGCTCAGGCGCTTCACATCGGCCAACGGCGTGAAATTGCCGCCGTCGGACGGGCCCATGCAGCTCATGCCGATCAGCAGCTTCGACCAGCCGCCCATCGCCTGGGCATAGGTTTCGCACAGCGAGATCGTCCCGTCGAAGCCGGGATAGGGCGTATAGTCCATCGTCGTGATCCAATCGACGACACCGGCGAGCTGGCCGAGCAGATCGAGGTTGCCGAGCCAGGCCGAATAGACCGGCGCGGTGAACACAGATCCGGTGGGCAATGCTTCGCGCAGTGCCCCGATCAGCGGCACCAGGGTCGTGGATGCGACCGGCGGCTCATAGTCGAAATCGAGGCCGTCGACGCCCCATGCCGCGACATTAGCGACGACATTGGCGATGAACGCATCCTGCTGGTCGGCCGGTATCGACCCCAGCTTCTGGTCGTTGATCGACAGCAGCACCTTGGTGCCGTTGGCCTGGACCGTCTTGATCCAGCCCTGGATCTGCGCAGCGGAGAAATGCTGGGTCAGGAAGCCGAAGGAGAGCTCGTAATTGTCGTCGATACCGACAAAGGCCAGAGGCACGATGTCGACATAGGCGGGCATCTGATCGAGGGTCGGCGAAGGAGGATTGGGCTCCTGGCCGATCCAATAGTTCACGAATAGCTGACTGCTCATGTCGCCGTCTCCCGATAGATGGATGAGCAACCCGAGGCGCGGACTATGTTTGTCCCCTGGGCGAAACATAGCCCGAGAGCAGGGGATTCCGGAGCGGAGATGCGATCAAAACGGGGCTAATCGGTGAGCGCACCAACTCCCCTTTCGTCACCCCGGACCTGTTCCGGGGCCCACTCAGCCTCACCCGCTGGACTAGAGCAGGCCCAGCCACTCCAGCTTGGCGCGGAAATCATTGGCACCGGTGAAGAGCACGGCATGGATGCCGAGCTTCGCCGCGCCTTCGACATTGGCCGGGCTGTCGTCGACGAACACGGCTTCCGCCGCTTCCAGCCCGAATCGCTTGAGTGCGAGCTCGTAGATCGCGGCGCCCGGCTTCACGAGCTTCTCGTCGCCCGAGACGACGATGTCGCGGAAGCGATCGAAGATCGCCGCCTCGCGCACACGGAACGGCGGCCAGAACTCGCCGGAGAAATTGGTGATGCCGAACAGGGGCACGCCGCGCGCGTCGAGATCCTCGACAATCGCGCCCATGCCCGGAATCATGCCGGGCAGCGTATCGTTGAAGCGCGGCCCCCACAGCCCAATCAGATCGGCATGCTGCGGATATTGGGCGCTCAGCTCGACCGAGGTCTCGGCAAACGGGCGGCCGGCGTCGTGCTGGAAGTGCCACTCCTTGGTGACGACTTCGGCCATAAACGCGTCGAGCGCCCGATCGTCCTCGATCAGGCGCTCGTACAGCCTCCGTGGCTCCCAGTCATAGAGGACGTTGCCGACATCAAAGATGACGGCGCGCGGCCCCATGCCGGGGTTCAGCCCTGGCGGGCCTTGAACCGACGGTTGGTCTTGTTGATCACGTAGATCCGACCACGGCGGCGGATCACGCGGTTGTCGCGGTGCCGCCCCTTGAGCGACTTCAATGAATTCACGATCTTCATGACCGATTCGCTTCTCGAATATTGGAATGCCGGAAAAGAGGCGCCCGCCTATAGCCGAGCCCCTTCCAAGTCAACCCACGGCGAGCCCCTTTAACGCATGCCGGAACCGACTCGGCAAGATCAGGGTTTGACGCCATAAAGGCCGTTCCGCTCGCGAAACAGGAGGTGTGCCGTGTTCAAACCCATCCACTTAGCGCTGGTAACAGCCATGGCGCTGGCCGGGTGCACCACCACCGCGCGACAGGGACCGATCGACGTGACGCGCTATCATCTGGGCCAGCCGATGGAGCGGACCAGCATCTCGTTCGAGCCGATGAGCGGCGCGGTGCAGGTCAATCCCGAATATCAGACCTATGCCGATGCGGTGCAGGCGGAACTTGGGCGGCTCGGCTATGTCCGCGCGGCGTCTTCCACCGATTCGGCCTATATCGCCGGCATCTCGTTCACGCGGACGAGCAAGGGGTTCGTCAAGGATCGCCCGCCGGTGACGATCGGGCTGGGCGGCGGCAGCTTCAGCGGCGGCGGGCGACGCGGCGGCACCGGCGTGGGACTGGGCGGCGACGTCGCCTTCGGCATCGGCGGCAAGACGCGCGAGGTGTTCGGCACCGAGCTGTGGGTGCAGCTCCGGCGCCGTGCCAACAACAGCGTGATCTGGGAAGGCCGCGCGCAGACGCAGGGCGCCGGCGTCGAGAACGCCCAACCCGGCCAAACGGCCGCCAGACTCGCCGGCGCGCTGTTCAAGGACTTCCCCGGAGAGTCCGGCGTCACTATCACGGTCAAATGAGCATCAGCATCAACGCCGCGTTCGACGCCGGCAACATTCGCGTCGTGGCCATCGAGGGCGACCTGGTCGACCTCGAGATCGTGAAGGACCATGAGTCCGATTTCTATCAATGGTTCCACTTCCGGGTGGCGGGAGCGAAAGGGCGCACGCTCACCTTCCGCATCCTGAACGCGGGCGGCGCGGCCTATCCGTTCGGCTGGCCGGGCTACAAGGCGCGCTGGAGCACCGATCGCCAGACCTGGAGCCAGGCGCCGGAGACCAGCTATGCCGATGGCGTGCTGAGCTTCACGCACCGGATGGATGACGACCTGGCCTGGTTCGCCTATTTCGCGCCCTATTCGATGGAGCGTCACCACGACCTGGTCAGCCGCATCGCCATCATGCCGGGGGTGACCCACAAGGAGCTGGGCGTCACGATCGACGGTCAGCCGATCGACTGCTTGACCCTGGGCGAAGGCCCCAAGCAGGTATGGCTCTATGCCCGCCAGCATCCCGGCGAGACGATGGCCGAATGGTGGATGGAAGGCGCGCTGGAGAAGCTGACCGACGCGAACGACGCGAACGCCCGGACACTGCGCCAAAAGGCGACCTTTCACATCGTGCCCAACATGAACCCCGACGGCTCGCGCCGCGGCCATCTGCGCACCAATGCCGTCGGCGTGAACCTCAACCGCGAATGGCATGCGCCGACCGCGGAGAAGAGCCCCGAGGTGCTCGCGGTGCGCAATGCGATGGACGAGACCGGCGTGGTGTTTGCGATGGACGTGCACGGCGACGAGGCGATCCCCGCCAACTTCCTCGCCGGCTTCGAGGGCATCCCGGGCTGGACCGACGAGCTGGGCGATAAATTCTACGATTTCGCCCGCGCGCTCGCCAAGACGACGCCGGAATTCCAGCTCGACCTGGGCTATGAGAAATCGGCGCCGGGCCAGGCCAATCTCTCGATGTCGACCAACCAGCTCGCCGAGCGCTACGGCGCGGTATCGATGACGCTGGAAATGCCGTTCAAGGATCACGAGGCCAACGCGAACGCCGAATTCGGCTGGTCGCCCGAGCGCTGCAAGGGCCTTGCGCATGCGTGTCTCGACACGCTGGCGGAGAGGATCGACCGGATTTGATCGCAATCCGTGAAGGCGGGCTGGACGAGCCCGAGGTGCAGGCGCTGTTGCAGCTGCACCTCGCGGCGATGCAGGACAACTCGCCAGCGGAAAGCGTACACGCGCTGGATCTGAGCGGACTGCGCCGCCCGAACATCACCTTCTGGACGGCGTGGGAGGACGGGCAGTTGCTCGGTTGTGGTGCGCTCAAGCAGCTCGATCCCATGCATGGCGAGATCAAGTCGATGCGCACCGATCCCGAGCGGCTGCGGAGGGGCGTCGGCGCCGCTTTGGTCTCCCACATGCTCGGCATCGCGCGCGAGCGCGGCTATCGGCGCCTGAGCCTGGAGACGGGATCGGGACCGGCCTTCGAGGCCGCGCATGCGCTGTACCGCCAGTTCGGCTTCACCGAATGCGGCGCATTCGCCGACTATCCGGCGGACGATCCGTTCAGCCGCTTCATGTCGCGGGTGCTGTAGGCGGATGGCAAAGGCGGATCGCCTCGAGGCCATGGATATCCGGCGCGCTGAGCTCGAGGCCGAGTATCGCGAGGCGCTAGTGGCTGCCTTGCGCGAGACCGCATCCGGATCCTGGGGATTGTTCGATCAGCAGCAGGATCGCTGGACGCGTGCCAAGATCGCACCGGTCATCGAGAATCTGGGCGAAATCGCCGAGACCATCGATTCGCTGCGCGAAAGATTGAGCCTGGCGCCGTTCGATCTGCACCAGGAATTCCTCGCATCGCGCGGCCCGGTCGGCCCCAGCGCCGTCGGCGAGCCGAAACGGGCCCGCGCGTGGCTGGAGCGGCTCGGGATCCCGTTCTCGGCATAGACGTGCGCAGACTCGTGATCCTCGCACCGAAATCGCTCTAGAATGAGGGTGCATGCCTATCGCTTCCGCCCCGCCCTCCGTCGCCGAGCCCGTAAAGCTCATCATCTGGGATCTCGACGACACGCTGTGGCGGGGCACGCTGGCGGACGGCGATGCGGTCGAACTGTACGCGCACCGCGCCGAGATGATCCGGGCCTTCAACGAAAAGGGTGTGGTCTCCTCGATCTGCTCGAAGAATGATTTCGAGACGGCGAAGGCGAGACTGGTCGCGCTCGGCCTGTGGGACGCGTTCGTGTTCCCGCATATCGCCTTCACGCCCAAGCCCACCGCGATCCGGGCGATCATCGAGGTCATGCAGCTTCGACCCGCCAACGTCCTGTTCGTCGACGACAATGCGGTGAACCTGGGCGAGGTGCGGCATTGCCTGCCCGCCATCCAGACGCTCGACATCACCGGCGCGGACGCCGACGATCATCTTGCCGGGCTGCTGGCGCTGCAGACGGGCAAGCGCAGCCGCATCGACGAGTATCGCATGCTGGAGCGCAAGCAGCACGACCGCGCCGCGGGGGCATTGTCGAACGAGGATTTCCTGCGTTCGTGCGAGATCGAGGCGTGCGCGCCCTTCCTCATGGACAATCTCGATTTCGCGGGCCGCATCGCCGAATTGATCAACCGTTCGAACCAGCTCAACTACACCGCCTCGCGCGTCGAGCAGGAAGCGCTGGAACGCGACATCATGAACGTCGCCCATCTGGTCAGCTGGTCGATCTTCGCCTGGGACAAATATGGCCGCTACGGGCTGGTCGGCTTCGTGATGATCGACCTTCGCGACCAGCGCCTGGTCCACTTCACTTTTTCGTGCCGCGTGATGCACATGGGGCTGGAGGAATATGCGCTCCGCAAGGTGCTCGCGCGCTGGCCGGACATCGACATCTCCCCGCTCGATGGGCGTTTCAGCCGCACGACGCCGGACTGGATCGAGGATTGTTCGTTCGACGATCCCGCGATTCGCAGCGCACTGCTTGCCGAGCAGACGGCTGTCGTGGCCGAGCCTGCGATCCGGATCATGTTCGATTGCCAATCGGGCGGGATCGCACATTTCAGCCGCTTCCGCCCGGCCATAGAATTCGACAATAATCCCCGGCTCTTCTCGCTGCGCATGCTGGACGATGGCAGCCATATCGAGCAGAAATTCCCACCCTTCCTCGTCTATGGCGCAGCGATCGACTATCTCGATGTGCGTTGGCCGGGCAAAGCGCGCCTGCTGAACACCGGTCTCTACGAGAAATGCGTGATCCGGATGTGCATCTTCCTGATCGAGCAGGGCCTGCGCATGCTGGTCGTGCTCCCGCCCGAAGACGCGCCCGACGACAAATATCGCCTGGTGCAGAACCAGACGCGCGACCGCACGCGCTATTTCAATGCGCTGTGGCGCAAGGCGGCGCGCGAGAATCCGGAGCATGTCTGGATCCTCGACGTGGCGCATCTCGTCGAAGGCGACGAGATGGCCGACGTCACGCATTATTATGCCGGCCTGCTCCGGAAGATCGCCGGGCAGATCGACTGCTGGATCGAGGATGTCGCGCTGGGCGGCGGCACGGCGCAGGCCGAGGCCGCCTGAGCGCTATCCGAACACTTCCTCCAGGAAGTTGACCATCGCCTGCCAGCTGCGCCGATCGGCGCGGGGTTCGTAGGCGACATGGGGATTGGTCACCTTGCGACCGAAATCGGTGAAGGCGTGCCCGGCATTGCCATAGGCGTGGAGCTGCCAGTCGGCACCGCCGTCGGTCAGCTCCTGCGCGAGCGCGACGGTCTTCTCGGGCGGGGCGATGGGATCCTCCCAGCCATGGCAGACGAGCAGCTTCGCCGCGATCGGCGCGACACTGGCATAGTCCGGTCGGTCATAGACACCGTGGAACGACACGCCGCCGAGAATGCCCAGGCCGGCACGGGCCATGTCGAGCACGCACTTGCCGCCGAAGCAGAAGCCGATCGCGGCAGCCTTGTCCGGATCGGCCTGGGGGAGCGCCTTCAGCGCGGCGAGCGAGGCGTCGAGGCGGTCGCGCAGCAGGGCGCGATCGGCGTTGAGCTCGGCCATGTAGATGCCGGGCGTCTCGGACTCGTGGGTGGTGCGACGGCCCTGGCCATAGACGTCGGCGGCGAGCGCGACATAGCCGAGCCCGGCGAGTGCATCGGCTTTCAGATTATCGGCTTCCTTCTGGCCAAGCACATTGGGGATGACGAGCACGGCGGGGCGCCTGCCCTGCACCGCGTCGTCCCAGGCCGCCACGCCTTCGAAGAGGCCGCCGGGGCCGTCATATACCAGGGTCTGCCGAACGATCGCCATTGTGCTTCTCCACAAGCTTGCCCCTGTCGGCATTGCCGCTAAGGACCTCGCCAAGCAGTTGCAAGGAGTGCCGCGATGCCCATGCTCGTCCTGATCCGCCACGGCCAGTCGTCCTGGAATCTGGAGAACCGTTTCACCGGCTGGTGGGACGTCGATCTCACCGAGCAGGGCGTGCAGGAAGCCTGGGCGGCGGGCGAACTGATGAAGGCCAAGGGCCTCGACTTCGACATGACCTATACCAGCTTCCAGAGCCGGGCGATCAAGACGCTCAACCTGGCGCTGGAGGCGATGGGCCGGCTGTGGCTGCCGACCGAGAAGGACTGGCGGCTCAACGAGCGGCATTATGGCGGGCTGACCGGCCTCAACAAGGCCGAGACCGCAGCGCTGCACGGCGACGACCAGGTCAAGATCTGGCGCCGCAGCTTCGACGTGCCGCCGCCGCTGCCCGAGGAAGGATCGCCCTGGGACCTCGCGAAGGACGAGCGCTACAAGGGCGTGCCGATCCCGCAGACCGAGAGCCTGAAGGACACGATCGCGCGGGTGCTGCCGTATTGGGAAAGCCGGATCGCGCCCGACCTCAAGGCCGGCAAGCGCGTGCTGATCGCCGCGCACGGCAATTCGCTGCGCGCGCTGGTCAAGCATCTCTCGGGCATTCCCGACGCCGAGATCACCGAGCTGGAGATCCCGACCGGGCAGCCGATCGTCTACGAGCTCGACGCGGATCTGAACGCGACGGATCGCTATTATCTGAGCGAGCGGTGACCTCTTAGCCCCTCCTCTTCAGAGTAGGGGTTGGGGTGGAGGAGTCAGGGGGGCGCGACGGTCTCGGTGAGACACTGCCCCACCCCCCTTCCCCTTAAGAGGAGGGGCTCATGAAGGTTGCCTCCCCCCGCCCTCCCCACTAACACGCACGCTTCCTGAACACGGGGCACATATGTCGGGCGCACCTCTAGTCGGCATCATCATGGGCAGCACCTCCGATTGGGAGACGATGCGCCATGCCGCGCGGGTCCTCGGCGAGCTTGGTGTCGCGCACGAGACCAAGGTCGTCTCCGCGCACCGCACGCCGCAACGGCTGTACGACTATGCCACCGGCGCCGACGCACGCGGGCTCAAGGTGATCATCGCCGGCGCCGGCGGCGCGGCGCACCTGCCGGGCATGGCGGCCGCGATGACGCACCTGCCGGTGCTCGGCGTGCCGGTTGAATCCAAGGCGCTGAAGGGCTTGGACAGCCTCTATTCGATCGTCCAGATGCCCGGCGGGGTGCCGGTGGGCACGCTGGCGATCGGCAAGCCCGGCGCGATCAATGCGGGGCTGCTGGCGGCTGCGATCCTGGCGACGAGCGACGATGCGCTGGCCGAGCGACTGAAGGCGTGGCGCGCGGCACAGACCGATAGCGTGGCGACTGATCCCGAATGAGCATGCTGCCTCCCGGCTCGACGATCGGCATCCTGGGCGGCGGGCAGCTCGGGCGGATGCTCGCGGTGGCCGCGGCGCAGCTCGGCTATCGCACCCATGTGCTCGCGCCCGACGAGGAAAGCGTCGCGGCGCAGACCGCTTCGAGCTTCACGCGTGCCGATTTCCACAGCCGGATCGTGCTGGACGAGCTTGCCGCGCATGCCGATGTCGTGACCTATGAGTTCGAGAATATCGCGCTCGGGCCGGTCGAATATCTCTCGGAAAAGGTGCCGGTGCGCCCCGGCCCGCAGAGCCTGTCGATCGCGCAGGACCGCGCACGCGAAAAGGCGTTCGTCGCGGCGCTCGGCGGTCGGACGGCGCCCTGGGCGCAGGTTTCGACCGCCGAGGAGCTCGACGCGGCGATCAAGCGGATCGGCGCGCCGTCGATCCTGAAGACGCTGCGGCTCGGCTATGACGGCAAGGGCCAGGTACGCATCCGCGACGCCAAGGATGCCGCGGCAGCCTGGGCCGAGATCGGCGAGCGGCCGGCGATCCTCGAGGGGTTCGTCGAGTTCGACCATGAATTCTCGATCATCACGGTGCGCGGGGTCGACGGCGCGCTGGCCAGCTATCCGCCGCCCTGGAACGAGCATGTCGACGGCATCCTCGCCCGCTCGTCGCTCCCTGCCCCCGTCGAGATCGCGCGACACTGGACCGAGGCGGCGGCGCTTGCCGGGCGCGTGGCCGAGGCGCTGGGGCATGTCGGCGTGCTGACGCTCGAATTCTTCGCGACCGACAACGGCCCGGTGTTCAACGAGATGGCACCGCGGGTCCATAACAGCGGCCATTGGACGATCGAGGGTGCCGAGACGTCGCAGTTCGAGAACCATATCCGGGCGATCTGCGGCCTGCCTTTGGGCAGCACCGCGCTGACCGGCAGCCATGTCGAGATGGAGAACCTGATCGGCGACCAGGCCGACCGCTGGGCGGCGCTGCTCGCCGAACCGGGCGCGCATCTGCACCTCTACGGCAAGGCGAATGCCCGGCCGGGGCGCAAGATGGGGCATGTGACGCGGGTGAAGCGGGGCTGAGGCAGCCTCCCAGCCGGGATCGCAGGGTGCTGGAACAAGCCCAGAGCCGATGAAGGCCCGTTGAACCAGTTGATTCCGTCACCCTGAACTTGTTTCAGGGTCCAACTCTCCCGAAGCGACATCGCCCGGAGGATGGTTGGATGCTGAAACAAGTTCAGCAGACGGCTTGGTTTGAACCGATCCTGCCTCAATGCGCCTTCTTGCGTGGGATCAGGTGGACCGCGCCGACGATCGCGCCGCCGACGATTAGCCCGAGCACGCCCGCGCCGATCGCGCCGACCAGCCATTCGACCAGCCCCTGCCCGACCGGCACGGCATGGCCGGCACTTTCGGCGGCGTGGTGCACGGCGTGCGGGATCACGCCGAGCCCGAACGCTTCCAGCCCGTGCAGCAGGATGCCGCCGCCGACCCAGACCATCGCCGCGACGCCGATATGGGAGAGCGCCTGGAGCAGCACCGGCATGGCGTGCACCAGCCCCATGCCGAGCCTGCGCGCGGCGGCCGAGGGGCGGCGGGCGAGATGCAGGCCGATATCGTCCATCTTCACGATCAGCGCGACCACGCCATAGACGCCGACGGTGATCGCCACCGCGACCAAAGCGAGCGCGGCGGCGCGCATCGCCAGCGACGCGTCGGGCAGCTCCGCCAGCGCGATCGCCATGATCTCTGCCGAGAGGATGAAATCGGTCCGTACCGCACCAGCCACCTGGCGCTTCTCGAGCTCGGCGGGCGTATCGATCTCCGCAATCTCTTCTTCCGCATGATGGCCGCCGCCCAGCGCCTCGACGATCTTCTCGACCGCCTCGAAGCAGAGATAGGAGCCGCCGATCATCAGCAGCGGGGTCAGCGCCCAGGGGGCGAAGGCGCTCAGCGCGAGCGCGGCCGGCAGGATGAAGAACAGCTTGTTGCGCAGCGAGCCGAGCGTGATCTTCCAGATGATCGGCAGCTCGCGATCCGGGCTGAGCCCGACCACGTAGCGCGGGGTCACCGCAGTGTCGTCGATCACCACGCCCGCGGCTTTCACCCCTGCGCGGCCCGCAGCACCGGCGACATCGTCGACCGAGGCCGCAGCCAGCTTCGCGAGCACCGCGACGTCATCGAGAAGCGCGACAAGACCACCCGGCATGTTTTTCCCCAGTTCGATCCGAAAAAGCAGAACGCCCGCCCCGCACATAGCGGGACGGGCGTTCCGATAAAGCCGTAGCGTGCTTTTAGGCGCGCGTGCCGGTCAGCGGGAAGCTGCCGAACGCACCTGCAGTGACGGTGCCGGTCATGCTGTCGCCGTCGACCGTCGCCTCGCCGGTGAGGGTCATCGGCATGGGAACCGAAACGTCCATCGACCAGGTCACCTTGTCGCCATCGACCTTGCCGTCCTTCGCCTCGGCATTGCCCATCGCGCCGGCGAAGGTTCCGGTGAAGGTGTCGCCATTGCTGGTGATCGTGAACACCGCGGCCTGATCGCCCAGCGGCGACTTCACGACCGTGTTCCAGCTGCCGTCTACATTCGCCATCTGCGCTCTCCCATTCAATTGGTTGCGGGCTTGGCCGGGCTCGCCAGCGAAGCTGCCGGCACCACCTCGACGGGCAGGCCGATACTGTCAAGCTGCGGCCGGACCTTGGCGGCATCGCCGACCACGACGAAGACGAACTTGTTCGGATCGAGAACCGCGCGTGCCGCAGCGTCAAGCTGAGCGACGGTGAGGCCGCGATATTTTTGCGCGATCTTGTCGTAATAATCGTCCGGACGGCGGCGCAGGTCGTTCTGCTGCATCGCGGTCAACACCGCATCCGCGGTTTCGAATCGGCCGGGCAGCTCGCGGGTCGAGCCGTTGACCTCGCGGACCAGTTCGGCGTCGGTCACCCCCTTGGTCGTCAGGAAGTCGCGCACCTGCTGCTGGATCGCCTTGATCGAATCGCCGGTCTTGTCGGCCTGGACCGGTGCGCTGATCGTGTAGGACACCGCGTGCTCCATGAAGCCGAACCCGCCGCCGGCGCCGTATGACCAGTGCTTCGCCTCGCGCAGGTCCATGTTGATCCGCGAGAGGAAGCCCGAGCCGAGTGCCTGGTTGGCGGTGGTCAGCGGCAATGTGTCGGAGAAGGGATCGACGCCGGTCATCTGCACGGCGGAGATCTGCGACTGCGGCGAATTGGGCCGATCGATCAGGACGATCCGGGGAGTCGCCTGCTGTGCAACCCCGGCGAAGGTCTTGGTGCCCGCGGCGCCCTCGCCCTTCCAGCTGCCGAAGCGTGCCTCGAGCCCGGCCTTGATCTCGGCCAGCGGGCGATCGCTGACGACGAAGATCCTGGCCTTGTCCGGCCGGATCCAGGCGCGGTGGAAGGCGACGAGATCGTCGCGGGTCACCGTCTTGACCATGGCGGGATCGCCGCCGCCCGCGCCGAGCTTCGCATAGGGACTGCCCGCGCCGTACAGCACGCGCGGCACCATGCGGCTGGAGAGCCCCTGCGGGCTGGTGAGCTCCTGGGCGATGCCGGTGAGGAGCTGCCCGCGCACCCGCTCGATCTCGGCGGGGGCGAAGGCAGGGCGCTCGACGACATCGGCGTACAGATCGAGCGCGGCGCCGAGGTTCGGGCTCGGCGTGCCGAGCGCGACATAGCTGCGATCGGCCGTGCTGCCCGTCGCGATATCGGCGCCAAGCCGCTCGCGCGCCTCGGCAATGCCGGTCGAATCGAGGCTGGCGGTACCTTCGTCGAGCATGCTGAGCATCATGCCCTGCATGCCGAGTTTGTCGGCGGGATCGGCCGCGATGCCCGCGTCGAAGACCATCACCACGCCGGTGATCGGCACCGCGCTGCGATTGGCGTAGACCAGCTCGATGCCGTTCGAGAGCCGGGCGCGCGTGACGTCCGGGAAGTCCAGATCGCCGATCGGCGCGACGTCGGGCAGCGGGCCGCGCGTGCCCTTTACCGGTTCGGCCTTGGGGCCTTCCCGGGACGCGACCGCGACCGGAGTCGCCTCCTGATAGGCGTCGCGCTGGCCCGGCACGACCATCACGGTGAGCGCCGGGCGGTTGAGCCACTTGTTCGCTGCGGTGGTGACTTCGGTGGGCGTGACCCTGGCCATCGCCTCCAGCTCTTTCTTGAAGTGCTGCGGATCGGCCGAATAAAGCTCGCCCGAGGCGAGGGCCACGGCCTTGCCGCCGAAGCCTCCCACCGATTCCAGTCCCTGGATGCGATCCGAGACATTGGTGGTGGCGACGCGGGTCACTTCGTCCGCGGTCGGGCCGTTCTTGAGGAGATCGGCCATCACCTCGTCGAGCCGCTTGGAGACGATCGCCGGATCGACGCCCGGCTTCACCACCGCCTGGACGGTGAAGATGCCGATCTGCGCCATCGACTGGACGCCGGCCGAGACCTGCACGGCGGTCTTGTCCTTGCGGACCAGCGCGTTGTCGAGCCGCGAGCTGGCAAGGCCGCCCAGCACCGAACCGAAGACATTGAGCGGCGTCGCGTCCTTGTCGTTCAGCCCCGGCACCGCCCAGGTACGCAGGATCAGCGTCGCGGCGACATTGTCCTTGATCGTGACCGTCTTGGGCGCAGCGAGCGTGGGGACGGTGACCTTGGGCAGCACGCTCTTGGGCCCTGCGGGGATCGCGCCGAAATACTTCTCGACGAGCGGCCTGGCGGTCTTCGCATCGATGTCGCCGGCAAGGACGAGCACGGCGTTGTTCGGGCCGTAGTGCGAACGGAACCAGCTCTTGACGTCGTCGAGGCTGGCCTTGTCGAGATCGGCCATCGAGCCGATCACGTTATGGCCATAGGGCGTGCTGCCGAGCAGTTCCTCGAGCACCTTGTAATAGACCAGGCCATAAGGCTGGTTGTCGCCCTGGCGCTTCTCGTTCTGGACGACCCCGCGCTGCTCGTCGAGCACGTCCTGGGTGATCGCGCCGGTGAGCCAGCCCATCCGGTCGCTCTCGAGGAACAGCGCGCGATCGAGCGCGGGGCGCGGCACGGTCTCGAAATAATTGGTGCGGTCGAAGCTGGTGGTGCCGTTGAAATCGGTGGCGCCGACCTGCTTCAGCGGCTCGAAGAAATCGCCCGGGGCGTTCTCCGACCCGTTGAACATCAGATGCTCGAACAGATGGGCGAAGCCGGTCTTGCCCGCCGGCTCGTGCTTGGAGCCGACATCGTACCAGGTCGAGACCGCGACGATCGGCGCCTTGCGATCGGTATGGACGATCACGCGCAGCCCGTTGGCCAGCCTGAATTCCTGGTACGGCACGTCGACCTGCTTGACGAGATCGGCCACCGGCGCCGGCCGGGCGGACGGCGCTGGCGCGGTCACCTGCTGGGCGGCGACGGGTGCGGCGGCAGCCAGCGCGCAGGTTGCGGCGCTGCAGAACAACAGGAACGATTTCATGGAGGTCGGAAATCCCGCAATTGGTTGCGAATGAGACAATAGCGCCGCGCAGGCGGCCCGCAACCGAAACCCGTGCGCTTGCGGACCCAGTTTTTTGGTCTAGCCTGAGCGGCTTGTCTTTCGCTTCTCAAGGACCCTTGATGCGCCTGCCCTTGTTCCTCGCCGCGATCACGCTTGGCCTCGCGCCCGTGGCGCTCACGCAATCGGTGGCCCAGGCGCCGGGCGCGACGGACGAGCCGCAATTCAGCGCGGATCGCGTCCGCGCCGACGTCACCTATCTCGCGGACGACAAGCTCGAGGGCCGCTTCACCGCCAGCAAGGGCTATCTGACCGCGGCCGCCTATGTCGCCGAACGCTTCCAGGCGCTCGGGCTGAAACCGGGCGGCACCGACTATCCGTGGTTCCAGCTGGTGCCGATCCGCCTTCCCGCGGGGAAGGTCACGCGCACCTACAAGGCGCCGAACGTCATCGGCATCCTGCCGGGTTCGGACCCCGCGCTGAAGGACGAATATGTCGTGCTGAGCGCGCATCTCGACCATATCGGCGTGGACCCGAGGCCCGGGCGCGACAAGATCTACAACGGCGCGATGGACAATGCCGCCGGCGTCGCGACGATGCTCGAGGCAGCGCGGGCCTTCACGACCAGCGGCAAGCCGCCGCGCCGGTCGATCCTGTTCGTGGCACTTGCGGGCGAAGAGGAAGGGCTGCTCGGATCGTCCTATCTGGCCAAGAACCCGGTGATCGGCACCGGGCGCGTGGTCGCCGACGTGAACCTCGACATGCCGATCCTGCTCTACGACTTCGAGGACGTGGTCGCGTTCGGTGCCGAGCATTCGACCTTGGGGCCGATCGTGGCGGCGGCGGGCGCGAAGATGGGCGTGACACTGTCGCCGGACCCGATGCCCGAGGAGAATCTGTTCGTCCGCTCGGACCATTACAGCTTCGTCCAGGAGGGCGTGCCGTCGGTGTTCCTCGTCACCGGGTTCAAGAATGGCGGCGAGAAGGCGTTCCGCAGTTTCCTGAAAACGCATTATCACCAAGTATCGGACGATCTGTCACAGCCCTTCAACTGGGACGCCGGCGCCAAGTTCGCCAAGCTCAACTATCTGATCGCGCGCGAGATCGCCGACGGCGACACGGCGCCGCAATGGTATGACCGGGACCCGTTCGGCGAACGCTTCGCGCCCAAGGCGCCTAAGGCACCGCGGCCGGCTAAACCCTGACCCTCTCCCATTTCGGGAGAGGATTTCACGGCCGGTAGCTGCGCTCGATATGGCCCTTCAGCTGCGCGGGATCGAACCAGACCGGCTTGAGCTTGTGCTCGACGAACAGCCTGGCCTGATCGGTATAGTGCGGTGACTCCGGGCGCGTGCTCGCGGCGCCGAAGGGCTGGATCGACTGCGACGATACCTTGCCCGCCTTGTCCCAGGCGACGAACATGATGAAGCTGTCGCCATGCTTGATCGCGAGGCGGCCGTCGGGGAGCTCGTCATAGCTGGTCGCGGCGCGCAGCGAATCCGGACCGCCGTCGAGCGGCAGATCGACCTTGCCCTGCTTCAGGCGGATGAAGTCACCTAACGGCAGGTCGAGGCGGCCGAAATGCTTCTGCAGATAGGTCGCGGCTTCGAGGAGGACCTTGCGCGGATCGGGCTTGGGCTTGCGTTCGTAATGCCAGCGATTGGGGACGCGCAGGATCGAGAAGGCGAGACTGTCGGCCGGGCCCCTGCCGTCGAAGTTCCAGTCCCACTGCGCCAATAACTGATGCGCGCGGGCGAGCAACGGATCACCCTTCGGATCGACCGCGAGAAGCTCGCTGTACCAGGCGCCCAGATAGCCCAGCCGGCTGACGCCGCTGTCGAACTTGATCCGGTACAGATCCTCGGCGCGGATCGACGGGTTCGCGCCCATCAACTCGAGCGCGCGCGTGCCGCGATTGGTGGTGTCGGTCTCGACTCCCAGCAAGGGCGGCTGGAGCGGGATCTCCGAGCCCTGCCCCGCCGCCTGATAGGGCGAGTTGTTGGCGTTGATCAGGAAGCCAGAGGCGGGGTTGATGTTGCGCGGAACCATGCTCCACGGGACGGTGCCGGGGGCATAGGCCCTGGACGTGTCGCCGGGCAGGACCTGGGCATAGTTGAAGCCCGGCTTCCGGTTGGGGAAGCTGGCATTGTAGAAATAGGCGATGTTGCCGGCGGCATCGCCGTAGAGGAAGTTGGTGCCCGGCACGCCCTGGATCGCCAGCGCCGCCTGCCACTGGGCGAAATCCTGTGCACGGTTGAGCCGGTAATATTCCTCGACCATCTTGAGCTGGTCGGCACCGCCATAGCGGAGCGCGTAGCTGCCTTGCTTGTTGCGCACGACGGGACCCTGGACGGCGCGATAGACGGTCTTCGGCACGGGCAGCACGAACGGCCCCCACAGCTTCACCGGCAGCCAGACGGTCCGCTTCTCCAGCGGGCGCCATTCGCCGTCGAAGCGATAGCGGTCGCCATTGGTCACCAGCTTGTAGACGTCGATCATGTCGGGGCGGTTGACGGTGTTGGTCCAGCCGAGATGCTCGTTATGCCCGAGCAGCGGATAGGGCGCGCCCGGGAAGGTGGCGCCGGCGAAGTTCCAGCCCGCCTTGGAATGCACGACCAGCTCGTACCAGGCCGCACCGCCGCGCCAGGGCTGGTGCGAATTGGAGACGAGCCGGGTGAAGCCGTCCGCCGAGCGCCTGGGCGCGACGACAAAGGCGTTCGAGCCGGCTTCCTGCGGATTGGGGCCGAGCGGCGTGACATCGGGCGCGTCGGGCTGCGGTCCTGCGCTTTCGATCGGCAGCGGCTTGTCGCCCGCGAGCGACCCGAGCACGGCGTCGAGCCCGAAGAAGAAGGGCGAGCGCAGCACGAAGCCGGTGGCGATATCCTGGCCGTTGACCGGGAACAGGCGCGACAGCCGGACCTCGCCGGGATGCTTCTCGGCATAATGATTGAGGCCGGCGGCATAGCCGTCGAGCAGCGCGCGGACATCGGCGGGCTGCTTGTCGTAATCACGCGCGACCGTGGCACGGGCGCCGAGCAGATGGACAACGAAATCGGTCTTGGCGCCGTCCGCACCGGTCATCGCGCCGAGCCGGCCGCGCGTCATCGCCACCACTTCCTGGAGCGTCGAGAAATCATCCTCGGCATGCGCATAGGCGATGCCATAGGCGACGTCCGGGTCGGTCCTGCCGAAGATGTGCGGCACTCCGAAATTGTCGCGGGCGATGGTGACGTCATAGCTATGCGCTGGCGGCGGCGCCGCGCGCGAGGCAAGCAGGGGTTCCCAGCTGGCGAGCCCAATCGCGACGAGAAGGACCAGGACGAGCACCGTCAGCCCGATACGGCGGAACCATTTCATGCGCTTCCTCCCCGCGCGCCGTTCCGCGCCTTGCGCGTCTTGTCGGGGAGGTCGTGGAACAGGTCAATGCCGGGCGAGCGGTCCCCCGCCCGCCCGGCACCCGATTTAGAAACCGGCCTTAAGCGTCAGGAAGAACTGCTGCGGCGCGCCGACCATCAGCGTCTGGTTGTCGCCCGAATTGCCGAAGCCGTTCGTGCCGATCGTCGAGACATATTTCTTGTCGAACAGGTTCGTCGCGTTGGCCTGGATCTCCAGATCATGGCCGCCCAGATCGAACTTGTAGCCAAGCGTGGCATCGACGACGACGCGGCCCTCGACCGACTGGTCGTTGGTGTAGGTGAAATAGCGCTTGCTCATATAGTTCGCGCCCACCCGCGCCGAGAACCCGGCATAGTCATAGGTCGCCTCGCCCTTCAGCATGTGCTTGGGTGCGTCGACCACGGTCTTCCCCGCGGTCGGGATCGTCGCGGTCGCGGTGTGGACGTCGTCCCGATAGGTCGAATCATTGTAGCTGTACGAGGCGAACAGGCCGAAGCCGCCGCCGATCTTGAGGTCGCCGGTTGCCTCGAAGCCGAGCGAGCGGACGCCGCCGACATTCTGCAGGATCACCGGATTACCGACGATGCCCGCGCCGGTGGTGACACCGAGCAGGCGGTTGCGGAAGTTGATGTAGTAGCCCGCGAGCGAGCCGGTGAACGCTCCACGATGGAAGCGGCCGCCAACCTCATAGGTGTCCGACTGTTCGGGCTTGAGCTTTGTGTTGCCGCTCAGCAGCGCGTCGAAGCCGGTCTGGGTCGTGGCGAACGGTCCGGTCGTGGCGGAAGCGACGAATGCACGCGTCACCTGCGTGAAGCCGCCGAACAGCTCGGCACCGGGCATCACCTCATAGGCGAAGCCGGCATGCGGCTGGAACCAGTCGGTCACCTTGATCTCGCCGCCGGCCAGGCCGCCGCCGACGATCGGGTTGGCCTTGTTGGTGACGGCGAAGCCCTTCCAGCCGAGATTGACGGTCAGGGCCCCGAAGTCGAGCTTGTCCTGGACATAATATTGGAACGTGTCGGTCTGGTACTTCCAGTCCCACTGGGTCGCGAACGGATCGCTCTGGAAATCGAGGCTGTCGCGACCCGGATCGGTGCGGCTGGTGAGGCCATAGAAGCGCCGCGCCTGGCGGAAATCATTCTTCTCGTACCAGGCACCGACGGTGAGGTCGTTGAAGGCGAGCTTGGTGCCGATATCGCCGAACACGCCCTTGCGGCGAATGTCGTACTCGGTGGTGCGGATCGAGATCGGCACGCCCGAGGGCGACGCGGTGTAGGGGGTGAACCAGATGCCCTGGCCATGGTTCGAATGATAATAGCCCTTGAGCTCGCCGTGCACGTCGCCCTTGGCTTCGATGCCGAGCGAGGCGAGATAATCCTGGCGCAGGCCGGCGGCATCGAAATAGGCGTCGTCGGCATTGGCGAACGGCGCGGGCCAGGTGGTACCCGCGGCCGGATTGGTCGGCGTCACGCCGGTATAGCCGGTGTTCGCGCCGACATCGGCGACCTTCAGAGCGAGCTGATAATCGTTCGAGATATTGTCCCAGTCATAGCCCAGGCGCTTGATCATGCCGAGCGACATGTCCTGATAGTCGTTCTCGCGACGGTCCGAGAAATCGAAGGTGCCGACCGCGCGGACCGTGTCGTTGAACGGCATGACCGCCTTGGCATTGACCTGGTTGGCGCGCTGCGAGCCCCAGCCCTTCCACTTGTCGGTATCCGAATGGAGATAGGAGACCGTCGCGCTGGGGCCACCATCGCCGAGCTCGCCCGTGTCGAGCCGGCCGAACACGCGCCAGAAATTGTCGCTGCCGCCGGTGGCGTTCACGTCGAAATGGAAATCGCCCGAGGGATCGCGCGAGAAGAATTCCAGCGTGCCGCCGAGATTGTTGGTCGCCTGCGTGCCGATCGAACCCGAACCCTGCGACACGCGCGTCAGCGAGATGTTCTCGCTGATGATCGCGCGGCTGATGTGCAGGCCGTTGACGTTGCCATAGCTGGCGTCGCCGAGCGGAATGCCGTCGAGCGTGAAGCCGAGCTGGTTCTGGTTGAAACCGCGGATCGAGACGCGCTCGGCCCATTCATAGGCGCCGAACGGATCCGCGCCGGTGAAGTTGACGCTGGGGAGCTTCTCGATCGCCTTGAGCGGGCTGGTGCCCGGGACGAGCTCTGCGAGATCCTGCTGGCCGAGTTCCTGGACCTGGCGCGTCTCTCCCTTGCCGATCACGACGATGTCGTTCGAGCCGGTATCGTCGGCGGCGGGCGCCACATCGACCGTGGCCACGCTCTGGGCGAAGGCCGTACCGGAAACCAAAATCGACGACGTGGCCAACAGGGCCGCTGCAACCTTGCGCATGCGCATGTTCCTCTGGGAAATGGCGTGAACCCCTCGTCCACGTCCGCGGCCGCTAGGCCTTGTGCATTGCAGCATTTGGCTAGTTGCATGGCATTTCGGCTACGATCGCGAGACAGGTTTCGGACAAGCGGGAAAGCCGTTGGATTTCCGCGACCAATCTCCCCATGTTGCGTTCGGGGATCGCGCAATGCGCCTCTTGTGTGGCTAAAATGCCACACTATCTGCTGGCGACCAGCAAACAGGGACGATCATGAATCTCGAAAAATTCACCGACCGCGCAAAGGGCTTCCTGCAATCGGCGCAGACCGTCGCGATCCGGATGAGCCATCAGCGAATCTCGCCCGAGCATCTGCTCAAGGCGCTGCTCGAGGACGAGCAGGGCATGGCCAGCGGGCTGATCTCCGCCGCGGGCGGCGATGCCAAGCGCGCGCTCGGCGAGACCGATGCGGCGCTCACGAAGATCCCCGCCGTCTCGGGCGGCGGCGCGCAACAGTCGCCGGGGCTCGACAATGATCTGGTGCGCGTGCTCGACCAGGCCGAGCAGGTCGCGCAAAAGGCCGGCGACAGCTTCGTCACCGTCGAGCGGCTGCTGCTCGCGCTCGCGCTTTCGAGTACCACCGTGGCGGGCAAGGCGCTGGCCGCGGCCGGCCTGACTCCGCAGAGCCTCAATGCCGCGATCGACAAGCTGCGCGGCGGCCGCACCGCCGATACCGCCGGTGCCGAGGACCGCTACGACGCGCTCAAGAAGTTCGCCCGCGACCTCACCCAGGCGGCGCGTGACGGCAAGCTCGACCCGGTGATCGGTCGCGACGAGGAGATTCGCCGTACGATCCAGATCCTGGCGCGCCGGACCAAGAACAACCCGGTGCTGATCGGCGAGCCCGGCGTCGGCAAGACCGCGATCGCCGAAGGGCTCGCGCTGCGCATCGTCAATGGCGACGTGCCCGACGGCATCAAGGACCGCACGCTGATGGCGCTCGATCTGGGCGCGCTCATCGCCGGTGCGAAGTATCGCGGCGAGTTCGAGGAGCGGCTGAAGGGCGTGCTCGACGAGGTGAAGGCCGGCGAAGGCCATATCATCCTGTTCATCGACGAGATGCATCAGTTGATCGGCGCCGGCAAAAGCGAAGGCGCGATGGATGCGGGCAATCTGCTCAAGCCAGCGCTCGCGCGCGGCGAGCTGCACTGCATCGGCGCGACCACGCTCGACGAGTATCGCAAATATGTCGAGAAGGACGCGGCACTCCAGCGGCGTTTCCAGCCGGTGTTCGTCGGCGAGCCCACGGTCGAGGATACGATCTCGATCCTGCGCGGACTGAAGGAGAAATACGAGCTGCACCACGGCGTGCGCATTACCGATGCCGCGATCGTCAGCGCCGCGACGCTCTCCAACCGCTACATCACCGACCGCTTCCTGCCCGACAAGGCGATCGACCTGATGGACGAGGCCGCCTCGCGCATCCGCATGGAAGTCGAGTCCAAGCCCGAGGAGATCGAGAACCTCGATCGCAGGATCATCCAGCTCAAGATCGAACGCGAGGCGCTGCGCAAGGAGACCGATGCGGCGTCGAAGGAACGGCTCGCCAATCTCGAAGCCGAGCTGGTCAATCTCGAACAGCAATCCGCCGGGCTGACCGCGCGCTGGCAGGCCGAGAAGGACAAGATCGCGTCCGAGGCGCTGCTCAAGACCAAGCTCGAAGCCGCGCGCACCGAGCTGGAGCAGGCGCAGCGCGCCGGCGACCTCGCGAAGATGAGCGAACTTAGCTACGGCACGATCCCGGCGCTGACCAAGCAGCTGGACGAAGCCCAGGGCGCGACCAAGGGCGCAATGCTGCGCGAGGAAGTGACCGCGGACGACATCGCCGCGGTGGTGAGCCGCTGGACCGGCATTCCGGTCGACAAGATGCTCGAGGGCGAGCGCGAGAAGCTGCTCCAGATGGAGGAGCAGCTCGCCAAGCGCGTGATCGGCCAGGCCGATGCGGTGAAAGCCGTCGCGACCGCGGTACGCCGTAGCCGCGCGGGACTGCAGGACCCGAACCGGCCGCTCGGCTCGTTCCTTTTCCTGGGGCCGACCGGCGTCGGCAAGACCGAACTGACCAAGGCGCTCGCCGAATTCCTGTTCGACGATTCCTCGGCGATGGTGCGCATCGACATGAGCGAGTTCATGGAGAAGCACTCGGTCGCGCGACTGATCGGTGCCCCTCCCGGCTATGTCGGTTATGAGGAAGGCGGAGTTCTAACCGAGGCAGTTCGTCGACGTCCCTATCAAGTCGTGCTGTTCGACGAGGTCGAGAAGGCACATGGCGATGTGTTCAATGTGCTCCTCCAGGTACTCGACGACGGGCGGCTGACCGACGGCCAGGGCCGCACGGTCGACTTTTCGAACACAATCATCATCCTGACCTCGAACCTCGGCTCGCAATACCTCACCAACCTGGGCGAGGGGCAGCGCGTGGAGGATGTCGAGCCGCAGGTGATGGATATCGTCCGCGCCCATTTCCGGCCCGAATTCCTCAACCGGCTCGACGAAATCATCCTGTTCCACCGGCTGGCCGCCGATCACATGGCACCGATCGTCGACATCCAGGTCGGGCGCGTCGGCAAGCTGCTTGCCGACCGCAAGATCCGGATCGACCTCACCGATGCGGCGCGGGCCTGGCTCGGGCGGGTGGGATATGATCCGGTCTATGGTGCGCGGCCGCTGAAGCGCGCGGTGCAGCGCTATCTTCAGGATCCGCTGGCCGACATGATTCTGCGCGGCGACGTGCGTGACGGATCGACGGTGAAGGTCGACGAAGGCGACGGAGCGCTCAAGCTGACCGTAGAGTGACAGCGCCCGATCGCGGCTCTGCGATCGGCAACGCCGGAAGACGGGCACAAAAAAGGGGCCGCTCCCGAAGGAGCGGCCCCGATTTATTAGATCCGTTCGGCTTAGAAGTTGAACTTCGCGCCGGCGCGGAACATGCGGCCATAGATGCCGTTGCCCGCCTGGATCGGGTTGTAGAGATACGCGCCGTAGGTCACGGCGTCGACCGGAGGCATCTTGTCGAGCAGGTTGAGCACGTTCGCGTAGAAGGTGAACTGGTCGTTGACCTTCACGCTGCCGCTCAGATCGAACGTCGTGTAGCTCTTCACGCGGCAGGGCACGTAACCGGGCGAGAGACCGCAGTCCCCATAGCCGGTGCCCTGGTCCATCGCCGACAGGTCGTAACCCGAGGTGTAGTTGACCACACCAGTCAGCGTGAACGGACCCGAAGCGAACGAGTTCACCCAGTTACCCTTCCAGCGGAAGGTGCCCGAGCCGGCGGTCAGGTTGAAGTTGCCGAGCGTGTCGACATACGTCTCCTTGGTGCCATCCGGGAACGTCGTGCTCAGCTCGAGGATGAGGCTGGCATCGAGGTTGCTGGTCCAGGTGACCCCACCGAAGTCGAACTTGGCGTTGGCGCCGAAGTCGATGCCTTCCGACTTGATCGTGTTGGCGTTGATCAGCTGCGATTCAACGAACGCGATCTTCGGACGGGCATTCGGGTTGTTGGGATCAACCGCATCGGCAATCACGTTGTAGCCGGCGGGGATCGCCGTACCGGCATAATATGCCGCCACAGCAGGTGCCGACGACGGTGCGGTGATCGCGCCGGTCTTCTTGATGTTGTAGTAGTCGACCGTGAACGAGACGTTGTGGATCGGCTCGAAGTAGATGCCGGCAGTGAAGCTGCGCGACTTCTCAGGCTTCAGGTTCGGCGAAGCCAGCGTGGTGAGACCGATCGAGTAGGTCGTCAGGTAGGTCGGGCAGCCCGGGAGGTTGGTCGCCGAGCAGACACCACCAGCGGGGGTGCTGTACTGCGCCAGGAACGCCGCCGGGATGTTCGAGATCGACTGCGACACATAACCGGTGGTCGGCAGGGCGTTGGCCTCGCCGAACGACGGGATACGGAAGCCCTTCGAATAGGTACCGCGGAGCGAGAGCTGCTTGATCGGCGTGATCTTCACGCCAACCTTCGGCGAGAACGCGCTCTGACCCGACGAGTAGTGGTCATAGCGGCCCGAAGCGTTGACCTCGAGCTGGTCGAGGATCGGCGCGTTGATTTCGCCGAACGCCGAAGTGACCGTACGGTTACCGACGGTACCGAACGCGTTGAGCACGAAATAGCGCTCGGTCGGGCCGTTATAGTCGGGGTTGCCGCTCGGCGAGTTGACGGCTTCGTAGTAGATCGAGCCACCGACACCGACCTGCAGGGGGCCGCCCGGCAGATCGAACAGCGCCTTGTTCACGCTCAGCTGCGCCTGATACAGATCCGACGAGTTGTAGCCGATGTTGCTCGGCGTCAGGTAATCCATCACCTTCTGGGTGTTCTGCGACGGATTGACGAAGTTGTAGCTGCCATCGGCGATCACATCGAGCAGGTGCTGGATGTAGACATAGCCTTCCTGGCGACGCTTCAGATCGGTGTGCATCGCAGTCGCGTCGAAGCGATAGTCCCAGTCGCCGAACACGGTGCCGTTGATGCCGAAGGCCGCACGATACACCTTGCTACGGGTCTCGTTGAACGTCGGATCAGGCAGACGGCCGGTGATGCGCGCGATATTGCCCGCAGCAGCGAACGGGTTGTTCGGGTTGAGCGCACGGTTCGGCGAGGTGTCGCAGTTCACACGCTCGGGGCAGATGTAAACCGGTAGGGCGAGAATGCCCGACCCGGGTGCCGACGGCGGAGCAAATGCCGTCGAGGTGGTGAAGCGCGGATAGTCGATGCCGGTCGGCGCGTTGCCGCGGATCGTGCCCGGGAAACCGGTGTAGTTGACCGTGCTCTGCTGGAAGTTGAACGCCAGATAGGCTTCCGACGAATCGCCGATGCGAGCGGTGAACCGCGCCGAGCCGCCGAAGCGCTCGATGTTCGGTGCAACCACGCCGAACTGGCCGGTCAGATCTTCCTGGCAGACGAACGTCGGCGTCACGGCCGAAGCGGCCAGATCGGCTGCGGTCGGCGTGTACGACATGCCGCTGAGGCAGGCCGAGCTCGCATTCAGCTTCTGATAGCGGCCGACGGCGGCGCCGCCGTTCTGGACACCGTTGGCATAGCCGACATTGGTGTACGGACGGACATAGAAGTCGGTCGGGATCGCGAAGCCGCCGAAGTGGCCGGCTTCATCAAGGCCGTTGATGATGTTGTTCGGACCGCAATGGTTCTCGAAGCAGATGCCGCGCTGGTCGTCCGTGTTGAACGGTGCCGGCAGGTCCTTGTTGTAGACCGCTTCGCTGCGATAGAAGAAGCCGCTGAGATAGGCGTTGTAGCCCTTCTCGTCGAGGTCGCCGGTACCGGCGGTCAGCGTGAAGCGCTGGTTCGCACCGAAGCCGCGCTCCGCAACGCCCGCTTCGACGCGGCCCGCGACGCCCTGGAAGCTCTTCTTGGTGATGATGTTGACCACGCCCGCGATCGCGTCAGCGCCGTAGCTCGACGAAGCGCCGTCACGCAGAACTTCGATACGGTCGACGATGTCGTCCGGGATGGTGTTGAGGTCGACGAAGTTACGCGAACCGTCGTCGGCGAGCGGGTAGTAGGCGGCGCGCAGGCCGTCGAACAGAACCAGCGTCGAGTTGGTCGACAGACCGCGCAGCGAGATCGACGATGCACCGCCGGCGAATGCGCCGTTCGCGGTGAACGAGTTCGTCAGCGACGGACCGTTGTTCGACGAAAGCTGCTGGATTGCGTCCTGCACGGTGTTGATGCCGCGCTGATCGAGCGATTCGGCGGTGACGGTGGTCACCGGCGACGGCGTGATCGTGCTGGTCGAGAACAGCGAACCGGTGACGACGATGTCCTGGCCCTGATCACCGGCATCCTCGGTCGCGGGTGCGGTCTGCGTCGCAGGCGCCGTGTCCTGTGCCATCGCAGGCGCAGCAAACAGTGCCCCGGCGCTGATCAACGCGAGCGCCGACAAAGCCGTGCTCCCGCGCAAAGTGATTTGCGTCTTCTTCATGGAATTCCCTCGCTTTTCCGGCCGTTTTGCAGTGTGCCCCCGGCCGGGATGTCTCCCCGCTAAGCCGGAGGTGCGCAGGCGCACTTCGGGCAAAGCTTGGGTCGAATGGATAAGCGAGACCTGCGCGCTGTAAAGCCGCCATTCATGTTTGTGCAGTGCGTTTTGAAGAACTGTAGCCAAAAAGCCACATTTAGGGGTTGAATATTGCGCCCGCGCCACCAGCGCTGTTCGATTATGTTGCAAACGCGAAAACGGATGCGCGATTATCTGGCAGACGGCATCGGTCCCGCGACGAGAAGAGGGTCAATACGGGCATCGCGCCACTTGAGACCCCAGTGAAGATGCGGCCCGGTCGCACGGCCCGTCATCCCCACCGTACCGATCGGCTGTCCGCGCCGTACCCGATCCCCGATTCGCACATCGATTCGCGACAGGTGCATGAAGGCGCTGTTCAGGCCCATGCCGTGATCGATCATCAACAAATTGCCTTCGAGCGTGAACGGCCGCGCCGCCGCGAGCACGACGACGCCGTCGGCAGGCGCCAGCACGATCGTGCCAGTCGGGCGGGCGATGTCGATCCCGGAATGATAGGCGCCAGGCTCGCCGGCATAGATACGCTGCGAGCCGAACCGCGTGGAGATGCGGCCGGTGAGCGGCCATTGGAAAGCATGTCGCCAGCCCTCGGCATCGGTCCGCAGCGCCCGCGCCGCCTCGATCTCGGCGAGCTCGCCGGGGCGCACCCGTTCGAATTCGGCGGAAGGCACGGGAAATCGGGGCAGCGTGGGCAGCCGCGAGATGTTCCAGGCCCGCGCGGCGATGGCCAGCGTCTCGCGCACCTCGCCGCCATTCGCCAGCCACGCGACCAGGGTCGCTACCGGCCCCGCATCCCGATCGAACGCGATCAGGAAGCGGCCGTCGGGCGCGATCGGGATCGGGGTTGCATCAAGGCTGAGCCGGCGCGTGCCGGGCGGCGCGGAACCGATCGCCATGCCGCCCTGGATCAACGTACCCTGCAGCCGGAACACGCCGGTCTGCACCACACCCTGCGCCCCGACCGGCCGGAAAGGCACTGCGAACGGCACCAGGAAGAGCGCGGCGGCGCACAGCCGCGCGACGGAACTCATTTGCCGTGGATCGTCCGCATCGCGATCTCGGCGCTGGCATAGGGTTCCTGAGCGGAGACGCTCCAATAGCGCAGCTCGTCGAGCGGAATGCGCTCGCCGCTCGCCGCGCAGACGACATGGTCGCCAGGCGAAAGCACGCGGAAGCCGTTCGCCATATAATGAAGACGCGCAGCGCGGGCGGTGGTGTTGGACATCAGCATAAGCACGCGCTCCTTCGTCTATTCACTGCCAGCCCTTATAGCAGACTGGGCTGTTCGGGCTTGGATGCAACATAGGATTTGCCGGCCGGACGCTCAACCCGCGCATCTACCGTGCCATCCTTGAAACGGAGCGTCACGGCCTGCGCCGCACGGGCCTCGTCGGCGCTGCCGATCACCTTGCCGGTGCCGCGCGCCTCGATCCAGGCATAGCCCTTTTCAAGCGGGCGATTGGGATGGACGAGATCGAGGTGCCGGCCCATCGCCTCCAGGCGGTGCTGCGCGGCGGCGAGACGCTGGTCGAGCATCGCAGGCCGGAGCGCGCCGGCAGAGCGATCGAGCTGCCCTCGCGCCAGCGTCACGCGCCGCTCGAGCGCGCGATCGAGCCGACCGCCGAGATCGTCCATCTTCTGGCGCTGCGGCCCGAGCAGCGCATCGCGGCGGGGCAAGACGCGGACCAGCGCCGCCAGCCGTTCCCCGGCGCGCTCGTGATAGCGCCGGGCACAGCGCTCGGTCCGGAGTGCCAGCGTGGCGATCGTGTTGGCGACGTCGGCGAGCACCGGAACCGCCATTTCCGCCGCCGCGGTGGGGGTCGGCGCGCGCAGATCGGCAGCGAAATCGGAAAGGCTGGTATCGGTCTCGTGGCCTACCGCCGAGATCACCGGGATCGAGCAGGCGGCGATCGCGCGGACCACGACTTCCTCGTTGAAGGCCCAGAGATCTTCGATCGATCCGCCACCCCGCGCGACGATCAGCAGGTCCGGGCGCCGTACCGCGCCCTCGACGCCGATCGCATCGAAGCCGCGGATCGCCGCGGCAACCTCCGCCGCGGCGCCGTCGCCCTGTACCTTCACGGGCCAGACGATGACATGGCTGGGGAAACGATCGGCGAGGCGATGGAGGATGTCGCGGATCACCGCGCCGGTGGGCGAGGTCACCACCCCGATCGTGCGCGGCATATAGGGAAGCGGTTTTTTCCGCTCGCGGTCGAACAATCCCTCGCCCGCCAGCTTGGCCTTCAATTTCTCGAACAGCGCCATCAGCTGGCCTTCGCCGGCCAGCTCCATCCGCTCGATCACGATCTGGTATTTCGATCGGCCGGGATAGGTGGTGAGCTTGCCGGTGACGATCACCTCGATGCCGTCCTGCGGTGCGAAGGCGAGCGCGGAAGCCGCCCCGCGCCAGATCACCCCGTCGATCACCGCATCGGCATCCTTGAGCGCCAGATAGGCATGGCCAGAGGCGGCGCGTTTCCACCCCGAAATCTCGCCGCGCAGCCTGACATGGCCGAACTCGCCCTCCACCATCCGCTTCAGCGCGAGCGAAAGCTCGCTGACGCTGAGCGGAGCCGCGTTGTCGCCGGGCACCGCCTCGGCTACGAGCCGCCCGGATGACGTATCGGGAAAGGGGTCGGGCATGAATGTCCTGCTATTGGGATCGGGGGGTCGCGAACATGCGCTTGCCTGGAAGCTCGCGCAATCGCCGCTGCTGGACAAGCTCTATGCCGCGCCGGGCAATCCGGGAATAGCCAAGTATGCCGAGCTCGCCGATATCGCGATCTCGGATCAGCGCACGGTGATCGATTTCTGCCTGCGCCACTCGATCAGCTTCGTCGTGATCGGACCCGAGGCGCCGCTGGTCGCGGGGCTCGGCGACAATCTGCGCACCATGGGGATCGGCGTGTTCGGGCCCAACAAGAACCCGGCGCAGCTCGAAGGATCCAAGGGCTTCACCAAGGACCTGTGCGCGCGGGAACGGATCCCGACCGCGGGCTATGTCCGCGTCGAATCACGCGACGGCGCGCTCGCCAGCCTCGAGGATTTCGGCCTGCCTGTAGTGATCAAGGCCGATGGCCTGGCCGCCGGCAAGGGCGTGACTGTCGCGTTCACACATGAAGAAGCCGAGGACGCCGTCGCCGCGATCTTCGCCGAGGCGGGCGGCAGCGCGGTGATCGAGGAATTCCTGGAAGGCGAGGAAGCCAGCCTGTTCGTGATCACCGACGGCACGACGATCCTCCCCTTCGGATCGGCGCAGGACCACAAGCGCGTCGGCGACGGCGACACGGGCCCGAATACTGGCGGGATGGGCGCCTACAGCCCTGCCCGGGTGCTTACGCCCGCGCTGGAGCGCGAGGCGATCGAGACGATCGTGCGGCCCACGGTGACGGCGCTGGCGCGCGCCGGGTCTCCCTATTCGGGCGTGCTCTATGCCGGGTTGATGCTCACCCATGCCGGCCCGAAGCTGATCGAGTATAATGCCCGCTTCGGCGATCCCGAGTGCCAGGTGCTGATGATGCGGCTGCAGGACGATCTGCTCGAGCTGATGCTGGCGACTGCGCGGGGCGAGCTCGCCGGACGGCCCGATCCCCGGTTCAGCCCTGAGACGGCGCTCACCGTGGTGATGGCGGCCAAGGGCTATCCCGGCACGCCCGAGACCGGCGGCGCGATCCATGGCATCGACGCGGCCGAAGCGACCGGCGCACGCGTATTCCAGGCCGGCACGCGGATGGACGGCGACACGCTGGTGTCGAATGGCGGCCGCGTGCTCAACGTGACGGCGATCGGCCCCAGCGTCCGAACCGCCCAGGCCGCCGCCTATCGCGCGGTCGATGCGCTCGACTTCCCGACGGGCTTCTGCCGCCGCGACATCGGCTGGCGCGAGGTGGCGCGGGAGAAATAGGTCAGCGCGGCGCGCCGCCCCGCTCCCCGTTCAGACGCTCGTCGAGGAGCCGCTCATATTTGTCGGCATAGTCCCGGCAGGCGCGGGGATCGATGAAAGGGTTCGGTGCCGGCTGCGTTTCGAGCGCGTGGAACTTCACGTCGCCGCCGGACTGGTCAGGGTGCGCGGTGAGCAGGATGCCGCAAGGCAGACCGCGCAAGGTCGCGAAGGTTTGGCGGAAGGCCGTCACGTTCATGCTGTGCGCGGGGTCGGAGAAGCGCCAGCCATCGGCCGCGATCGGATTGAGACTGGACGCGAAAACCATGTCGAGGCAGCGGCCCGCCTCGCACGAGCGCCAGATCCAGCTCGTGCTGCCGGCGGTATGGCCCGGCGTCGCGACCGCGGTGATGACGGTCCGGCCGAGCCGCAGCTTCTCGCCGGGACGCACCGCCCGCGCGCTGCGCACCGCGGGGAATTCGACGAGCCACGCGGCCTGCGGATCCCCGGCATCGGTATGGCCCTGGCGCAGGACCCGGGCGGCTGCGGCACCGGCGAGCACCGGGGCACCGGTATCGCGCGAAAGCGCCGCCAGACCGCCGGCATGATCGAAATGCGGCTCGGTGCTGAGGATCAGCTTCACGTCGCGAAGCCGGAAGCCGAGCTGGCGGATATTCGCCTCGATCGCCGGCACGGCCTGGGGCAGCGCGCCATCGATCAGGACCAGGCCGGCATCGGTGCGGATCAGCGCGACGTTCAGCCCGCCAAAGCCGACCAGATAGGTGTTGCCGAAGATCCGGGCGGGCTTCTGGGGGGTGAGCCAGCGCGCGGCGGAATCGGGCGCGATCGGGCGCAGCAGCGGATCGTCCGCGCTCTGCGACGCGGAGCCGGAACCCGCCAGCGCCACCGCCAGCCCCGTGCATACGAGTATCTTCTTCAGCACCGTCATTCCTCCGTTTTCCTGGCGTGCAGGGTGAAGCGCGCAGGCGGAGCCGACAAACGACCTTATCTCGAAGCAGCCATGAGCTGATTTTGTGGCGGGCACCGGCCGTCGCCATCGACCATGGCCGACCGCATCGGCCGTTGGACGCTTACCCAACCGGCGCTATGCAGGAAGCGAAGTCCGCTTCTGGATAGCGTCGGGAGGACGCAGATGAACAATATGGCAAGCCCAACGCCGGCCGCATTGATGAACGGCGACCAGGGATGGCTGACCCTCCCGTTCGTCGTGATCGCGCTCGGCATGCTCTTCGCGCTCTTCATCATCGTCTGGGGAACCCGCCTGGCGATCCGCCGCCGCCAGGCGCAGGAGGAGCTGCGCGATCGCGGCGAGGCCCATTTCCCCGACGAACCGGCACCCGCTCCGCGCCCCGCGCCTGCGCCGCCCGTCGCTCCAGCCCCGCCACCGATCGCCGAGGCGCCGCTCCCGGCGATGCCGCCCGCGCCGCCCGAACCCGAGATCGCGCCCGAACCGCCGATCGCCGACGAGCCGATCGCCGCCGCCGCGCCGCTCGACGCGTCGCCGGCCTCGCTCGCGGCGGACGTACCCGCGCCGCCGCCGCCTCCTGCGGCGAGCGGAAGCGATGATCTCACGCGGATGAAGGGCGTGGGCCCCAAGCTGGTCGATCGGCTGAGGGAGCTCGGCATCACCAGCTTCGCCCAGCTTTCGGCGATGACGCCGGACGAAGCCGCGGCGCTCGACGCGCAGCTCGGCAATTTCCAGGGCCGCATCCATCGCGACCGCTGGATCGAGCAGGCCCGCTTCCTCGCCGCGGACGATATCGCCGGATATGAGGCGACGTTCGGGAAGCTCTAGTTCTTAAGCCCCTCCTCTTCAGAGGAGGGGTTGGGGTGGAGGAGTCCTTGCTGGCCGAAACACCAATTGCGGGCACCTCAGAACCGTCACCCCGGGCTCGACCCGGGGTCCCGCTGCTTCTGCGTCAGACGAGTTGGTCGTAGAGATCGCGCCAGTCCGGATTGCCGCGTTCGATCAGGGCGAACTTCCATTCGCGACGGCAGAAATCCGAGCCGTCGCCTGTCCGATGCTGATGGATGCGCGCTGCCAGGTGCGCCGTCACGCCCACATACATCGTGCCGCGATAGCGGTCCGCCATGATGTAGACCCAGCCACCCTGCCGACCATGCTCCATCTGCGCAGATCAGAAGAAGCGGGACCCCGGGTCAAGCCCGGGGTGACGAAGCTTGGGTGACAGCCCCACCACTTCCAGCCATTCGCGATGGCGTCGCGGCCTGGAAGCGCCTAGCCCGCTTCGCGGACCAGCAGCTTGTCGATCTTGCGGCCGTCCATGTCGACGATCTCGAAGCGCCAGCCCTGTTCGGCGAACACTTCGCCCTCGTTGGGCAGATGCTTGAGCACGGCGAGCGCGAGGCCCGCCACGGTGGCGTAGTCGCGGTCCTCGGGCAGGTCGATGCCCAGCCGTTCGGCCAGCGCATCGGCGGGCATCTGGCCCGAGACGAGCAGCGAGCCATCCTCCCGGACCACGACATTGGGGTTCTCGCCCGGCTCGGCATCCGATGCGAACTCGCCGGCGATCGCGGCGAGCAGGTTCGCCGGGGTCACGATGCCTTCGAAATGGCCATATTCGTCATGGACCAGGCCCATCGGCACCTCGGCGCGGCGGAGCGCGCCCAGCGCGTCCATCGCATCGACCTGATCGGGCAGGATCGGCGCGGTGCGCATCAGCTTGCGCAGGTCGAGCGCCTCGCCGCGGAACAGCGCGGCGGCGATGTCGCGCGCCTGGACCACGCCGATCACCGAATCGACCGACCCTTCCGCCACCGGCAGCCGCGTGTGCGGCGTCGCGAGCAGCGCGTCGCGGATGCCGGCGCCATCGAGCGACACGTCGAGCCAGTCGACTTCGGTGCGCGGCGTCATCACCTCGCGCACCGGCCGGTCGGCCAGGCGCACCACGCCCGAGATGATCGAGCGCTCATGCTCCTCGATCACGCCCGACTTGCTCGCCTCGGCGACGATCAGATGCAGCTCCTCCGCGGTCACCCGATTCTCGGATTCGCGGTTGAGCCCGATCAGCCGGAAGATCAGCGCGCTGCTCTTGTCGAGCAGCCACACCACCGGCGCGGTGGCCTTGCTCAGCCACAGCATCGGCAGCGCCATGACCACCGCGATCGGTTCGGGCGAGCGCAGCGCGAACTGCTTGGGCACGAGCTCGCCCACGACCAGCGAGGCGTAAGTGGTGAGCGCGATCACCAGCGCGATGCCCACGGTATGCGCGGTCTCGGGGCTGAGCCCGGTCCAGGCGAGGCGCTGTGCCACCGGTTCGCCCAGGCTCGCGCCCGAATAGGCGCCGGCGACGATGCCGATCAGCGTGATGCCGATCTGAACGGTCGACAGGAACTTGCCGGGATCGGCCGCGAGCAGGATCGCGGTGGCCGCGCCCTTGTTGCCGCCGCGGGCAAGCGCCTCCAGCCGCGCGGTGCGCGCCGAGACGATTGCCAGCTCGGACATCGAAAAGACGCCGTTCACGGCGACGAGCACGAGGATGATCGCTACGTCGATCCAGGGGAAGGGTGCGGTCATGATGAAGCCGACTCCATATCCGCACTATGCCGCTCTCTACAACCGGCAGTCGCGAGACTTTCGGAACAGAGGCGGAATCGGCATGCGGAATCGCCTCAGCGCCGCTCCCGGAAGAACTCTCTGAGCAGGTTCGCCGCTTCGACCTCGCCGATGCCCGAATAGATTTCGGGGCGATGATGGCAGGTCGGCTGGCCGAAGAAGCGCGGTCCATGCTCGACCGCGCCGCCCTTGGGATCCGCCGCCGCATAATAAAGCCGCCCGATCCGCGCGTGCGCTATCGCCCCCGCGCACATCGCGCAGGGCTCAAGCGTTACCCAGAGATCGCAATCCTCCAGCCGGTCGCGACCGAGCTTGCGCGCTGCCTCGCGGATCGCCAGCATCTCGGCATGCGCGGTCGGATCGCACAGCGTGCGCGGCGCATTGCCGGCGCTGGCGACGATCTCGCCCTTCCACACGACCACCGCGCCGATCGGCACTTCGCCCTGTTCGGCGGCGGCCTGTGCCGCGTCGAAGGCGGCACGCATCGGTTCGGGGAGCGGGAACATGAGGGCGGCTTAGCGCCCCCTGCCCCGTCAGGCGAGTGCCGGACGCTCCTCCGCGCGCAACACCGACCAGAGGGCGAACGCCACGCCGGGAAGATATCCCAGCACGGTCAGGACGCAGTCGATCAGGAAGTCGCGCCCGGGACCCCGTGCGAGATAGACGCCGAGCGGGGGCAGCAGCAGTGCCGCGATGATTCGCGCCGGCGTCGCGCTCATTGCGCCGGAGTCGGCTTGGGAGCCGGCTTCACGTCGATCGTGGGCGTCGTCACGGTGGTGTTCTTCATCTCCACCGTCGGCACCTGCACGGTGGTATTGGTGGTGCCCAGACCGATCGAGCCGGTCTCGGCCTTGACCTTGGGCAGCTCGCCGCCCTTGGTGTTGACGGTCACGGTGGGGAAGCTGCCGCTCTGCATCTGGAGATTGAGCATCCCCAGCGACATGAGTATGACCACGACGACGGCAGCAAGGCCGATCAGCACCAGGATTGCACGCATCGTTTCTCTCTCCGATTGAATCGCTTGCGTAATTAACGCCGCATCTGGGCACTCGGTTGCGTCGAAAACCGTGAATCGGTTGACGTGGCCTGCCAATGGGGTTATCGGCGCGGCCTTTCCGGCTTCGGCCAAAATTCAGGATTTCAAGCGATGTCGCGCATTTGCGAGCTGACCGGCAAGGGCCGGCAGGTGGGAAACAACGTTTCGCACGCCAATAACAAGACCAAGCGCACCTTTCTGCCCAACCTGCAGAATGTGACGCTGATGTCCGACGCGCTCGGCAAGAGCGTGCGTCTGCGCGTCTCGACGCACGGCCTGCGTTCGGTCGAGCATGTCGGCGGCCTGGACAACTGGCTGCTCAAGACGAGCGACGAGGACCTCTCGCTGCGCGTCCGCCGTCTGAAGCGCGAGCTGCGCAAGAAGACCGCGGAAACCGCCGCAGCCTGATTCGGCCAGCGATTACGGCATAGGCCCGCTCCCGCTTCGCGTGGGGGCGGGCCTTGCCGCGTCTGGCGGACTCACAGATCCAGGCGGAACTTGAGCAGCAGCGACTGCTGCCACCATTCATTATTGTCGTCCGATGCGATCCACAGGATCGTCGCGCCGTCTTCGCGCGTGATCGCCAGCGCCTCGAAATTATCGTGCTGCACCGGTGACGCGAAGGTGGCGATCTCGGTGCCGCGGAGCACCGTTCCCGCCCCGGCGCCGCGAATATCGACCAGCGTCAGCTTGGCGGTGAACAGGTCGCGCAGCGCGATTCGCCGGTTCACCACCAGCAGCCGGCCATCGGGCAGTTCGACCGCGTCGCTGGGATCATATCCTGCGGGCGGCACATAGGAGAGCGCGGCAACCGGGCTGGCCGGATCGACCGGATCGCGAGCGAAGATCAACGCGACGCGCTCGCTTATCCGATGCCCGCCATCGGGCCGGGTCGTCTCGCTGATCACGACAAAGCGGCCGTCATGCAGCCGCACCAGGGATTCGGCCCCGCCGTTTCTCGACCAGTCCGCCATGATCGGCGGCCGCGACGCGGCTTCACCCTTCAGGAAGCCGGCGTCGTAGCGCCAGATCGCGTTGCGCGCCTCGAAGCCCACCCAGAATTTTCCGGATGCGGGATCGGAGGTGAGCGATTCCGAATCGCGATCGTCCCGGAACGCGCCGGTGCCCGGCCCGCTCGGCAGATCGGCGAAACGGACGTCGCGCGGCTGCCAATCGCCGCCCATGCGGAACTGGACGATGTTGCCGCGATCGCTGAGCAGGGTGAAGCGGTCCCCGAGCACCTGCATCGCCGAGAAGCCGCCAAAGGCCCGGTCGGGGCTGACGAGGCGCACACCGCCCAGATAGGTGAGCGGGCCGAGCCGCGTGCGCGCCGGATCGGAGGGGTCGAGCGGGACGCGGATCACGCGCATGCTGGGCGCGCTTCCCAGGCGCGTGCGCAGCGCGTCGCTGGACGAATCCGGTATGAAACACAGGAGAAAGACGCCGAATTTCAGGAAGCGGAACCGCATCGCTCCGGTCATAGCCGTTGTGCGCGGGGGAACCAGCGATGAATTATGAACGCCAGATAACCAGTTCGTTCAGCTTCAAATCAACAAAGCCCGCTTAGACAAGGCTGCGTAGTTCAAGCGTATCGATCCCTCGCGTAGCGTATCGAGGGTCTGGGGCCGGCTCCGAAAGGGGCCGGCCCCATCGATTCTAGTACATGTGCTGTCCGCCGTTGATCGACAGGGTCGATCCCGTCACGAAGCCCGCCTCTTCCGAGCACAGGAATGCCACGCCGCGCGCGATCTCGCTCGCCTGGCCCAGGCGCCCGACCGGAATCTTCGCGACGATCTTCTCGAGCACTTCGGCCGGGACCGCGGCGACCATGTCGGTATCGATATAGCCCGGCGCGATCGCATTGACGGTGATGCCGGCACGGGCACCTTCCTGCGACAGCGCCTTGGTGAAGCCGTGGATGCCCGATTTGGCGGCGGCATAGTTCACCTGGCCATATTGCCCGGCCTGGCCGTTGATCGAACCGATATTGACGATCCGGCCCCATTTGCGGCTGCGCATGCCCGGAAACGTCGCGTGCGCCATGTTGAAGCAGCCGCCCAGATTGATGCGGATCACGTCTTCCCACATCTCGCGGCTCATCTTCAGGATCGTGCCGTCGCGGGTGATGCCGGCATTGTTGACGACGATATCGACCGGCCCGAGATCGGCTTCCACCTGCGCGACGCCGGCGGCGCAGGCGTCGAAATCGCCCACGTCCCATTTGTAGCTGGCGATGCCGGTGCGTTCGGTGAACGCCTTCGCCTTTTCCTCATTGCCGGCATAATTGGCGGCAACCGTTATCCCATGCTCCTTGAGAGCAAGGCTGATCGCCTCGCCGATACCGCGGGTTCCGCCCGTCACGATCGCTATGCGTGCCATTCGCCGTCCTCTCCTTCGTAGCTTTTCGAAACGCTAAGGCTGAGCCGTCCATCCGGCAAGTTCCCGGCCGACGATCTTCTTCAGCATTTCTATTCCGGCCTCGCCGGCGTTAAGACAAGGCAGATAGGCGAAATCGGTTCCGCCCGCTGCCAGGAACGTGTCGCGCCCGCGGATCGCCAGTTCCTCCAGCGTCTCCAGGCAATCCGCCGAGAAGCCCGGCGCGACGATCGCGATGCGCCTGATGCCCTTGGCCGGAAGCGCCGCCAGTGTCGTGTCGGTCGCGGGTTCGAGCCATCTGGCGCGGCCGAAGCGCGACTGGAAGGTGGTGATCAGCTCGCCTCCCCCCAGAGTTTCCTCGAGCGCCTCGCCCAGCAGCCGCGCGGTCTTGCGGCAATGGCAATGATAGGGATCGCCCAGATGGAGCGTGCGCTCGGGCATGCCGTGGAAGCTGGCGATCACCGCATCGGGCGCGAAGTCGAGCGCGGCGAGCGAGGCTTCGACCGACGCCTTGAGCGCGGCGATATAGTCCGGATCGTCGTAATAGGGCGGCAAGGTGCGGAGCGCGGGCTGCCAGCGCATCGCGGCGAGCGCGGCGAATGCGGCATCATTGGCGGTCGCCGTCGTCGCCGCGCAATATTGCGGATAGAGCGGCGCGAGCAGGATGCGGTCGCAGCCCTGGTCCTTCAGCGCCTGCAAACGATTAGCGATAGCCGGTTGACCGTAGCGCATCGCATGGTCGACGAGCACGTCCGGCCCGAACGCACCCGCCAGCGCGCCGGCCTGTTCGCGGGTGATCGCGGCGAGCGGCGATCCGTCCTCGCGCCACACCTGGCGATAGGCGTGCGCCGATTTCTTCGGCCGGGTGCGCAGGATGATGCCGTGCAGGATCGGCTGCCAGACCAGCTGCGGGATCTCGACGACGCGGCGATCGGAAAGGAACTCGGCGAGATAGCGTCGCACCGCCCCCGGCTCGGGCGCGTCGGGGGTGCCCAGATTGACGAGCAGCACGCCGATCCGGCGCGGCGGCACCGCGGGATGATCGGGGGGAAGGTTCATTCGGCGTCCGACAGCAGGGGCAGCCGGCGGAAACGGATCCCGGTCGCGGCCTGCAGCGCGTTGGCGATGGCGGGCGCCACGGGCGGGACCGCGAGCTCGCTCGCGCCGCCGGTATCCGAACCGCTGCGGATGATCTCCACCGTCACCTCGGGGGCATCCGCCAGCGTCGGCAGGCCGAGATCGCCGATCTCGCGCGCATCGGCGACGTTCTCGGTGAACCCGGTCGTCGCGCCCAGAGCCGCCGCCATGCCGAAGATCAGGCCGCCCTCGATCTGCTGCGCGACCAGCTCGGGGTTGACCACGCGGCCGCAATCGACCGCGGCGACCAGCCGATCCACCTGCACCTTGCGGTCGCCGGTCAGGTGCGCCTCGGCCATCACCGCGATATGCGACCCGCGGAAGCTGTGGCAGGCGACGCCCTGGCCGCTGCCCGGCGTGCCGCCCTGCCAGCCACCCAGCTGCGCCGCGGTCTGGAGGCAGCGCGCCAGCCGCGGCTGCTGGCCCAGCATCGCCATGCGGAACGCGACCGCGTCGATCCCGGCGACATGCGCGAGCTCGTCGATGAAGCTTTCGGTGAAGAAGGCGGTGTAGCTGTGCGCCCCGCCCCGCCAATAGCCGGTCGGTATGCCATAGTCGGCGGGGTGATGATCGATCGCGTAGCTGGGGATCGCATAGGGGGGCGTCGCACCGGCGATCGCCGAAGGATCGCCATTGCCGGGAAGCGCCAGCGACGCCGCGATTACCGGATCGCCGCCCAGCAGGCGCTTGGCGAGCTCGCGCCCGGTCTCGGGGGCGGCGATCTTGGCGAGGAAACCGGCGATCTGGCCGTTCTGGTTGAGCTTGGCGGTCAGCCGTCCGGCGGCGGCGGGGCGATAGCGATCGTGGCGGAAATCCTCGCCGCGCGGCCAGGTGAGCTGCACCGGGCGGCCGATTTCCTTCGCGAGCAACGCCGCCTGCGCCGCGACGTCATGCTCGAGCTTGGCGCCGAACGAGCCGCCGCCCATCATCGGATGCACGGTCACCCGGCTCTCGCCGATGCCCGCGGCGAGCGCCGCCGCCCGGCGCGCCAGCCCCGGCGCCTGGGTCGGCAGCCAGAGCGCCAGCTTGCCGTCGGCGAACGAGGCGGTGCAGGTCATCGGCTCGAGCGGGGCGTGGAGCGCCAGCCCCACCCGATATTCGGCGAAGATGATCTTCGCCCCGCGGAATTCCGCCGCAAGATCGCCGGCCTGCGCGATCCGCGCGCCCTCGCCGTCGAACGCCTTGCCGAGCGCTTCCTCGATCGAATCGTCGTTGATCACCGTATCGGGCAGCTTGAAGCGCGGGCGCATCGCCTCGATCGCGCGGTCCGCCGCCCACCAGTTGCCGGCGACCGCGGCGACCCAGTCCCGGGTCGTCACCACCTTCAGCATGCCCGGGATCTTGTCGGCCGCCGCGCGATCGACGCGCACCAGCTCGGTGGTGCCGACCGGCCCCTGGCGGATCGAGGCATAGACCATGTTCGGCAGACGGATATCGGCCGCGTAATTGGCGCTGCCGTCGACCTTGGCCGGCGTATCGAGGCGCGGCAGCGGCTGGCCGTAGAGCCGGTTGTCGTCGCCGGTGCGCAGGGGCACCGGATCGGGCGCCTCCTCGTCGGCCGCTTCCGCGGCGAGCTGGCCGAAAGGCAGCCGCTGGTTGCCATGGACGACGAAGCCGTTCGCCGTGCCGCAGGCCTGCCAATCGGTGTTCCAGCGCCGCGCCGCCGCCTTGCACAGCAGCACGCGCGCGGCGGCGCCGGCCTGGCGCAGCTGATCCTCGAACTGGCGGATCGAGGTCGAGCAGCCGGTGAGCATCAGCCCGGTGCGCGCGGCATAGGTGCGCTGGAGCTGCTCGGGCATCGAGCCCAGTGCGAGCTCGAACAAGGTCGCCGCCGCCAGCGGATTGGCATAGAGCGGATTGAGCGGCGCGGGCTCGACGCCGACCATCTTCCAGTCCGCGCCGAGCTCGTCGGCGACGATCTGCGGCATCGCGGTGAACACGCCCTGCCCCATCTCGGCCTGCGGGATCGCGACGGTGACATGCCCGTCGGTGCCGATCTTGAGCCAGGCGCCGTACAGGCTCTCGCCGGGCGACGCGGTGAGGTTCGGCAGATAGGTGCGCGGCCACACGGCCCAGGCGACCACCAGCCCCGCACCCACGCCGCCGCCGATCAGCAGCGTGCGCCGGTCGAGCTTGATCCGCGCCTTTGGGTTCGCCGTCATCCGCCCCGCTCTATCGCGGGCAGACGCGGTGCGCCAGCGCTGGCACGCTACGGACTTGGGTTTGACGCGCGGCTGCTCTATCGGTGCCCCGGACACTCGCCGGGGATCGATCGATCGTGCTTCTCACCACTCTCGCCGCCGCCGGCGATCATCTGCATTTCAGCAGCCTCGGGTTGAACCCGGTCGCGCTCGATCTGACCTTCTTCCAGATCAAATGGTATTCGCTGGCCTATATCGCCGGCATCCTGGTCGGCTGGTGGTATCTGCTCCGCCTGCTGCGCGAGCCCGGCGCGCCGATGGCGCGGCGCCATGCCGACGACCTGGTCTTCTACGCGACGCTCGGCATCATCCTGGGCGGGCGGCTGGGCTATGTGATCTTCTATGCACCCAACATGCTCGAGCATCCCGCGCAGGTGCTCAAGCTGTGGGACGGCGGCATGTCGTTCCATGGCGGCGTGATCGGCACCACGCTGGCGATCATCATTCTGTCGTGGCGCCAGGGGCTCAACTGGCTCCGGGTGCACGACTATGTCGCCTGCGTCGCGCCGTTCGGGCTGTTCTTCGGCCGCCTCGCCAATTTCGTGAACGGCGAGCTGTGGGGCAAGCCGGCGAACGTGCCCTGGGCGATCGTCTTCAACGACACGGTCAACGGGGTTCCGGAACCGGCGCGACACCCCAGCCAGCTCTACGAGGCGGGGCTGGAGGGCATCCTGCTGTTCGCGGTGCTCTGGTTCTTCTTCTGGCGGACCAAGGCGCGCTACGAGCCGGGCAAGCTCGTCGGCATCTTCCTGTTCGGCTATGGGCTGTGCCGCTTCACGGTCGAGTTCTTCCGCGAGCCGGACCGGCAGCTCGTCTGGCTCGTGCAGCAGACCGGGCTCCATATGGGCCAGTGGCTATGCCTGCCGATGATCGCGCTGGGCCTTTATTTCATCGTGACCGCCAAGGGACGCCGCCAGCGCGTCGAGCCGATCGCGGGCACGGAGAGCGTGGCCTGAACGCCCGTGCCTGACGAAGATCCCCAATCGACGGGGCCGCTGTCGGCGGGGGCACAGGAGCGCGCGGAGAATGCCGCGGAGCCGCTGCTCGCCGAACGCCTCGCCCGTGCGATCACCATGGCGGGGCCGATCCCGTTGTCGCAGTTCATGGGCGCGGCCAACGCGCACTATTACGGGACGCGCGATCCGCTCGGCGCGCGCGGCGACTTCACCACCGCGCCCGAGATCAGCCAGATGTTCGGCGAACTGATCGGGCTGTGGTTCGCCGATCTGTGGGATCGCGCGGGCCGCCCCGAGGCGCGCTATGTCGAGCTGGGACCGGGGCGCGGCACGCTCGCCGTCGACGCGTTGCGCGCGATGGCCAGGGCCGGGCTGACGCCGCCGGTCGATCTCGTCGAGACCAGCCCGACGCTGCGCGCCGCCCAGGCCGAGCGCCTGCCGCACGCCGAATGGCATCTCGGGCTGGTCGGCCTGCCCGAGGAAGGGCCGCTGCTCGTCATCGCCAACGAATTCTTCGACGCGCTGCCCATCCGCCAGCTCGTCGCCACGACCGAAGGCTGGCGCGAGCGGCTGGTCGCCTGCCAGGACACTCTGTTCCTGCCGATCGCCGGCGACCGCAGCTTCGACATGATCATCCCGCCCGATCTGCGCGACGCGCCGCCGGGATCGATCCTGGAGACCTCACCCGCCAGCGTGGCGATGCTGCGCGGCCTCGCCCAGCGCCTGCTGAGCCAGGGCGGGGCGGCGCTGATCATCGACTATGGCTATCAGGGCCCGGCGATCGGCGACACGCTCCAGGCGGTGCGCGGCCACCAATATGCCAATCCGTTCGACGAGCCCGGCGAAGCGGACCTCACCGCGCATGTCGATTTCGCGACGCTGCGCGAAGCCGCCGAGGTCGAGGGGCTGGTCGCCTATGGCCCGGTCACCCAGGGCGCCTTCCTGACCGCGCTCGGCATCGATACGCGTGCCGAGGCGCTGGCCAAGGCGAGCCCCGAGCGGGCGGAGGATATCGCGCTGGACCGCGAGCGGCTGGTGGGAGACGAGGCGATGGGCGATCTCTTCAAGGTGCTGGCGATCACCGCGCCCGGCTGGCCGGTGCCGGCAGGCTTCGCATGATCGAATATCGCGACGCGACGCTGGCCGATGCCGAGGCGCTCAACGCCATGGCGAAACAATCCGCGATCGACACCTTCGCCGCCGAATATGAACCCGAGGACTTCTCGGTCTATCTCGCCCAGGCCTATGGCCCGGACGGTCTGGTCGCCCATCTGGCCGATCCTGCGATCCGCTTCCGCATCGCGCTCGAGGACGGCCGGATCATCGGCTATGCGAAGCTTTCGCGCGTCGTGCTGCCGGCGCCCGATCCGAAGCCGGACGCCGCGGAACTCCGCCAGCTCTATGTGCTGAAGGCGTGGCATGGCGCAGGCGTGGCGACGGTGCTGATGGACTGGACGCTCGACACCGCGCGGGCGATGGGCGCGCCCGAAATCTACCTCGCGGTGTTCGCCTACAATCACCGCGCCCGCGCCTTCTACACGCGCTACGGCTTCGCCGAGATCGGCAGTTTCGATTTCCGCGTCGGCAACCGCGTCGATTGCGACCGCATCTGGTGGCGGACGCTGTGACGATCGAATATCGTCCCGCCCTTCCCGCCGACGGTCCTGCGCTCTCGACCATGGCGAAGCGCGCCTTCACCGACACGTTCGGCAGCCTCTACCGCGCCTCCGACCTCGCCGCATTCCTCGACCGGGCGTTCGGCGCGGACGGGCTGCCTTCGCAGCTCGACGACCCGGACTATACCGTACGGCTCGCCTGTGACGGCGATGCCATTGCGGGCTTCGTCAAACTCGGGCCGGTCGATTTCCCCGGCGACTGGGATGCCGGCGCGATCGAGCTCCACCAGCTCTATGTGCTGGGCCGCTGGCAGGGCGAAGGCGTCGCGCCGGTGCTGATGGACTGGGCGATCGCCGCCGCCCGCGCGCAGGGCGCCACCCGGATGCTGCTCAGCGTCTTTGTCGAGAATATCCGCGCGCAGCGCTTCTATGCGCGCTACGGTTTCCGCGAAGTCGGCCGCTACGAATTCCGAGTCGGCGACCAGGTCGACGACGACCGCATCTGGAGCCTCGATCTGTGATCGATATCGACGTCACGCGCGCGAAAGCCCTGGACGGCATCGCGCACGGCTTTGTCGGCCGGCGCGGCGGCGTCTCGACCGGAATCCTGGCGGGGCTCAATGTCGGCACCGGCTCGCAGGACGATCCCGCGCTGATCGCGGAGAATCGCCGCCGCGCGACCGAGGCGGTGCTGCCCGGCGGACGGCTGGTGACGGTCTTCCAGGTCCATTCGCCCGATGCGGTGACCGCCGCCGAGCCGTTCGCGGAGCGTCCTCATGCCGACGCGATCGTCACCGATCGCCCGGGTCTGGCGCTCGGCATCCTCACCGCCGATTGCGCGCCGGTGCTGTTCGCCGACCGCGAGGCCGGTGTGATCGGTGCGGCGCATGCCGGCTGGAAAGGCGCCGTCGGCGGCGTCACCGATTCGACCATCGCCGCGATGGAAAGGCTGGGGGCAAGGCGCGAGCGCATCGCCGCCGCGATCGGGCCCTGCATCGCCCGCGCCAGCTATGAAGTGGATCGGGGTTTTTTTGATCGCTTCGCCGCAGCCGATCCCGCCAATGAGCGTTTCTTCGCCGACGGCAAGCCGGAGCATTTCCAGTTCGACCTCGAAGCCTATGTCGCGCACCGGCTCGCCGCAGCCGGCATCCGCACCGTCGAGGCGCTGGGACTCGACACCTATGCGAACGAGGATCGTTTCTACAGCTTCCGGCGCTCGACCCATCGCAACGAGCCCGATTACGGACGGCAGATCTCGATAATTGGTATCAATTGAGACATTCTATCGGCTAGAGCCGCCGAAAGAATCAGGAGAGCCACATGACCGACGAAACCGAAGCCGATCTGACCGGCGGCACCCCCCGTCGTCGCCCCAAGCCTTCGGCAGACAGGATCGGCGATCGCAAGCTCAAGCCCAGCACGATGATGATGGGCCATGGCTATGACCCGGTCCTCTCCGAAGGCTCGCTCAAGCCGCCGATCTTCCTCACCTCGACCTTCGTCTTTCCCAGTGCCGCCGCGGGCAAGCGCCATTTCGAGGGCGTCACCGGCAAGCGTCCGGGCGGCGCCGAGGGCCTGGTCTATTCGCGCTTCAACGGCCCGAACCAGGAGATCCTCGAGGATCGCCTCAGCGTGTGGGAAGAGGCCGAGGACGCGCTCGCCTTCTCCTCGGGCATGTCGGCGATCGCCACTTTGTTCCTGTCGATGGTCAAGCCGGGCGACACGATCGTCCATTCGGGCCCGCTCTATGCCGCGACCGAAACGCTGATCGCGCGCATCCTGGGCCGCTTCGGCGTCCATTGGCTCGACTTCCCGGCGGGCGCGACCCGCGAGGAGATCGACGCGGTCCTGGGCAAGGCCGCGAGCGGCAATGTCGCGCTGATCTATCTCGAAAGCCCCGCCAACCCGACCAACGCGCTGGTCGATGTCGAGGCCGTCCGCGCCAGCCGCGACGCGATCTTCAAGGGCGCCAAGCCGCCGATCGCGATCGACAACACCTTTCTCGGGCCGCTCTGGGCGCAGCCGCTCAAGCAGGGCGCGGACATCGTCGTCTACAGCCTCACCAAATATGCCGGCGGCCATTCGGACCTGGTCGCGGGCGGCGTGCTCGGCAACAAGGAGCACATCAACACGATCCGGCTGATGCGCAACACGATCGGCACGATCTGCGATCCCCACACCGCCTGGATGCTGCTGCGCAGCCTCGAGACGCTGGAGTTGCGCATGTCCCGGGCGGGCGAGAACGCGGTCAAGGTCTGCGAATTCCTGCGGACCCACCCCAAGGTGGAGAAGGTCGGCTATCTCGGCTTCCTCGAAGGCGGTGACGACGCGCGCCAGGCCGACATCTATCGCCGCCATTGCACCGGCGCCGGCTCCACCTTCTCGCTCTATCTGAAGGGCGGCGAGCGCGAGGCGTTCGCGTTCCTCGACGCGCTCAAGATCGCCAAGCTCGCGGTCTCGCTCGGCGGCACCGAGACGCTGGCCAGCCATCCCGCGGGGATGACGCATCTGTCGGTGCCCGAGGCGCGCAAGCAGGCGCTCGGGATCACCGACAATCTGGTCCGCATCTCGATCGGCGTCGAGGATGCCGACGACCTGATCGCGGACTTCGAGGAAGCGTTGAAGGCGATCTAGCGGCGATTGCGCGGCGCGGCGCCGAGGCGTAGGTTTCGGGCTATCGGTTCTTCGGGGGAAGACCAATGGCTCGAAATCTCTTGATACTCTGCGCCGCGCCGATGCTGTTCGCCGCGATGCCTGTCGCCTGCCAGACGAGCGCGCCGCCCGATCCGATGGCAGGAATGCATCACGGCTTCCCGCAGACGCTCGACGCCTGGGCGCATGGGGCGCAGCTGTTCGACGGCCTCGGCAATTTCCACCGCCCGGCCGGCACGAAGTCGAAAGAGGCGCAGGCCTATTTCGACCAGGGCATGCGCTTCCTCTGGGCGTTCAACCATGACGAGGCGACGCGCTCCTTCGCCCGCGCGGCGGAGCTCGATCGGAACTGCGCGATGTGCTTCTGGGGCGTCGCGCTGACGCTCGGCCCCAACTACAACATGCCGATGATGGCCGAGGCGCGCGCCAAGGTCGGCTGGGAGGCGATCCGTCGGGCGCAGGCGCTGTCCGCCAGGGCCGAGCCGGCGGACCGGGCGATGATCGCCGCGCTGGCGAAGCGCTTAGACGGGGCCAAGGCGGTCGACCCGTCGAATGGCGGGCCGCTGCTCCTCGCCTTCGCCAACGGCATGCGCGCGGCAGCGCACCGCTTCCCGAACGATCCCGACGTACAGGTGCTGTTCGCCGAATCGATGATGAACCTCAATCCGTGGAAGCTGTGGAGCGCCGATGGCAGCCCCGCCCCCGGCACGCCCGAGATCGTGTCGACGCTGGAAGGCGTGCTCGCCAAGGCGCCCGACCATCCGGGCGCCAACCATTACTACATCCATGCGGTCGAGGCATCGAAGGATCCGGGCAAGGCGATCGCATCCGCCGAGCGGGTCGGCGGCGCCATGCCCGCGGCCGGGCATCTGGTCCACATGCCGTCGCACATCCTGCAGCGCGTCGGGCGCTATTCGGAATCAGCCGAGGCCAATCGTCTCGCGGCCAAGGCCGACACCGCCTATTACGCCAAGACCGCGGCGATCGACTATTACCCGATGTATTCGGCGCACAACTACCAGTTCCTCGCCGCGGCGGCCGCGATGGAGGGCCGCGGCGCCGAGACGGTGAAGGCGCTGCGCGACGTGCGCACCACCATGCCCGACGACATGGTCGCGGGCATGCCCGGCGCCGACTGGGTGGTCGCCTTTCTCTACGAATCGCTGCTGCGCTTCGGCATGTGGGACGCGATGCTCGCCGAGCCCGCGCCCGATCCACGACTGACCGGGATGGTGATCAACTATCATTCCGCGCGCGCCATCGCCTTCGCGGCCAAGGGTCGAATTGCCGATGCGACCGCCGAGCTCGCCAAGACCGAACAGGCCGTCGCGGCGGCACCGGCGACTGCGGCGGCGGGCATGAACATGGGCAGGCCGCTCTACGAGATCGCGGTGCTGCGGGCGAAGGCGCGGATCGCCGCCGCGCAGGACAAGGGTCCCGAGGCGATCGCCCTGCTGACCGAGGCGGTCGCGAAGGAGGACTCGCTCTCGTACAACGAGCCGTCCGACGAATTCTTCCCGACGCGCCATCTGCTGGGAGCGGCATTGCTGAGAGCAGGAAAGGCGGCGGAGGCCGAGGCGGTCTATCGCGAGGACCTGGAGCGCAATCCGGCCAATGGCTGGGCATTGCTCGGCCTGGCGGACGCGCTGGCGGCGCAAGGCAAGACCGCCGATGCCGCCGCCGTGCGCAAGCAGTTCGACACGGCCTGGGCAAGCGCAGACACCAAGATCGCCGGCTCGGCCTTCTAGCCCCAGAGCCGCGCGCGATAGGCCTGGAAGCAGCGCGCCCCGCACCGGAGCCGGATCAGCGCGCCTTCGGCCATCGCGGTGGCGCGCGCCGGGTCTTCCTCGACCGCTGGCCGGATCGCCTCCTTGTTCCACTCCACGCTGTGCTTGATGTCGAGCACGGCGTGGACCGAGAAATAGCGGCGCTCCTTGCCCGAAAAGCCGAGCCGCTTGAGCCCTTCGGCGACCATCGCCGAGCGGCCGGGCGCGGTCAGCTCGATCGCGCCCAGCGCGCCGACCGAATGCCAGGCATAGCGACGGGTGGACGCCATCGCGGTCATCGCATTGGCGAGCGCAAGGCTTTCCCACACCGTGTTCTCGATCACCGGGTGCACCTGCAGCGTCTCGACCAGCGCATCGAGCATCGGGCCGTGCATGCCCGCAAAGGTGCCATGGCCCATCTCGTCCCAATAGTTGCGGGCGAGCTCGAGCTTGGGGCGGACGGGCAGCTTGACCTGGGTCATCGCGACCAGATCGTCGAACCCCGCCTCGCCCGCCGCTTCTTGCTCGAAGAACCAGCGGAGCTCGTCGATCCCGGCCTTGGCGCACAGCCAGGGAAAGAGCGGATCGCCCTGCCCTGGACCCGTCGCCGCCAGTTCCTCGAACCAGGCGACGAAGCCGTCGGGATCGGTCGGCGCCTGCGCCGCCTCTTCGATGACGTCTGCGCGCAGCTCCTCGAGGAACGCGCCCTCCAACCGCTGCATCTTCACGTCGCGGTCGAAGACGCGCTGCCAGTCGTCGCTGGGAAATCCGGGGGATAGCCGTTCGTGATTCCAATGCGCGAGGCCGCGCTGGAAACTGTCCTTGAGAAATTGCGAACCGGGTTCGTTCGCGAAATCGCGCGCTCTAGTCGCCATGGTGGATTGCTCTCCTGCTGGCCTTCAAAACCGGCAGAAATACGCGATGGTTCCGCTTCGGCGCGGGCGCCTAACTTCGATCAGGGCGAATCTTCTGACAAGCGGCGTGCCATCGCGTCGTCCAGCCAAAGTGATCGCATCCCCGGCTTCCCCTGCCCCATTTGCCTGTGTTAGCGCTAACTTCGATGCGCGGGGCCCAACCCGCCGCGAGGGAGAGCGATGTGAAAGCCAAAGCCGTCCGACGCCTGATCTGCGCCTGTCTTCTGGCCGGAACCGCCCTCCCCGCCCATGCGCAGACCGCGATGGCGCTGAACGGCGAGGGCTATTTCGAGCGCCCCGGCGTCAACGTGCTGGTCTTCTCCAACTGGTATGACGGTCTGTTCGCGGACTCCAAGATCAGCGGTGTCGAGATCATCCAGCAGGGCGAGCGCACCGCGACCAACGGCGATGTCCGCCTCTCCGCCACGCCGGGCCAATGGGATCCGATCGGGCGGATGGTGAAGCGCAACGTCGATCCCAAGACCGGCGCGATCGAGGCGCTGCTCGAATATCCCGACTACCAGTTCCAGTACCGCATCCGCGCCGAGCGCCGGGGCGGATCGGTGATTCTCTCGGTGGTGCTCGACAAGCCGCTCCCCGAAGCGCTGGTCGGCAAGGCCGGGCTCAACCTCGAGTTCATCCCCTCGGCCTATTTCCACAAGAGCCTGATGGCCGACGGCAAATCGGGCAGCTTCCCGCTCTATCCGAGCAGCGACATGGTGGCGGGCGGCGAGCGCAACACCGCGAGCGGGCGCGACATCGGCCCCGGCGCCGAGCCCCTGCCCTTCGCCTCGGGCAAGACGCTGGTGCTCGCGCCCGAGGACCCGGCGCGGCGCGTCACGATCACATCTTCCAGCGGCACGCTCGGCCTGTTCGACGGACGCGACCAGGCGCAGAATGGCTGGTTCGTCGTCCGCAGCACGATCCCGGCAGGCAGGACCGGCACGGTGGTCGAGTGGACGCTGACCCCGAACAGCGTGCCCGGCTGGGTACGCGAGCCGGTGATCGGCCATTCGCAGCTCGGCTATGCGCCCGGCCAGAAGAAGCTCGCGGTGATCGAGCTCGATCCGGCGATGCAGGCCACTCCTGCCACCGCCCGGCTGCTGCGGGTGTCGGAGACCGGCGCGATCACCCCGGTGCTGACCGGCGCGGCCAGGCCCTGGGGCAAATATCTGCGCTATGCCTATCGCACCTTCGATTTCAGCAGCGTGCAGCAGCCCGGCACCTATCTGCTCGAATATGGCGGCAAGCGCACCGCCACCTTCCGCATCGCGCCCGATCTCTACGATGGCGCCTGGCACCCGACCAGCGACGTCTACATGCCGGTGGCGATGGACCATATGCTGGTCAACGAGGCGTATCGCGTCTGGCACGGCGACAGCCACCGCGACGATGCCCGACAGGCCCCGGTCAACCATGAGCATATCGATCTCTACGCCCAGGGGCCGACCACCGACACCAGGTTCAAGCCTGGCGAGCATATCCCCGGCCTCAATGTCGGCGGCTGGCTCGACGCCGGCGATTTCGACATCCGCACCCAGACCCAATATGCCGTGATCCGCACGCTGGTGGGCATCTGGGAGGATTATCGTCCGGCACGCGACCAGACTTTGGTCGACCAGAAGCTGCGCCATGTCGAAATCCATGTCCCCGACGGCAAGCCGGACATGCTCCAGCAGATCGAGCATGGCGTGCTCTATCTCGCCTCGATGTACGACGCGGTCGGCCATGCGGTGCACGGCGTAGTCGAGCCCGATGTCGCACAATACACCCATCTGGGCGACGCGGCGTCCAAGACCGACGGGCTGATCTACGATCCCGCTCTGGTTTACGGCGAACGCAAGGACGGCAAGAGCGGCACGCCCGACGATCGCTGGGTGTTCACCACCAAGGCGAGCGCGCTCAACTATGGTTCCGCGGCGGCACTGGCGGCGTCGAGCCGGGCGCTGCGGGGGTATAACGACACGCTGGCCGACAAGGCGCTCGGCCTGGCGAAGCGCGTCTGGGCGGAGGAGCATAGCCACGCGCCCGACACCTACAGCCATGGCAACACCACCGGAGGCTGGCTGCCGGGCGAGGAGTTCGCCGCGGCGGTCGAGCTGCTCGTCACCACCGGTGACACGCAATATGCCGACCGGGTCACCGTGCTATGGCCCGAGATCGCGACGCGCTTCGGCCAATATGCCCAGACCGCGGTGCAGGCGCTGCCGCACATGCCCGCCGGCTACCGCGCCGAGGTCGAGAAGGCAGCCCGGGCCTGGAAGGCGGCGCAGACGCCCGCCAATCCATACGGCGTGCCTGTCACCACCGGCGGCTGGGCGGGCAATGGCGCGGTGATCCAGACCGGCGTCACCGACTATGTGCTGCACAAGGCATTCCCGGCGGTCACCGATGGCAGCCTGGCCTATCGGGCGCTCGATTTCCTCCACGGCACGCATCCGGGATCGGACATCTCGTTCGTCTCGGGCGTCGGCACCGTCTCGAAGGAAGTCGCCTATGGCAGCAACCGCGCCGATTTCTCGTTCATCGCCGGCGGCGTGGTGCCCGGCGTGCTGATCCTCAAGCCCGACTTTCCCGAGAATAGCGAGCATTGGCCGTTCTTCTGGGGCGAGAACGAATATGTCATCAACATGGGGCCGAGCTATATCGAGCTGGTCCAGGCGGCGATCGCGCTGGGGAAGGAGAAGCGCTAGCGCGCGGCGGCCGGCCGTCGGTTGACGAAATTGGCCCGGAGACGGGGTAGATTTCCGGCTTCTCCAGAGAAGCGGCGGCACGGCGCGCCGGAAACGCGACAGCGGCGCGCCACCGACGCGACATGTGCGCCACAGCGACGCGGCATCGACGCGACACTCGCGCGTCACCCACGCGACACTCGGGCGACAGCGACGCGCGCGAGCGGCGTTCGCGACGCGTCCGGCAACAGCCTATTCAAGGTTCAAAGAGCAGCGCCACCAGGACGAGGGTGCCGCAGCCAAGCGCATGAAATCCTACATTGCAAGCGCGTGGCGGGGCCTGCCGAGCGACGGGTTTCGCCCCAATAGCGGACATCGACTGAACCCGTTACGACCGGAGCATGTCGGTCCGCCTTTTCACATTCGTTTGCGAGTTCAGGGGCACGACGCATGTGTCGCAAGTCTTGGCACCTGACGAACATGGTGCCGTTGTGGCGTGGGCCGGGGCGCTTCGAATAGAGCGTCCCTTTGGGCGCGCCTCTTCGTATCTCGCGAAAGCAGCCGAGGCCGACCTAGCGGATTTTCCACCGGTTGCCATCAAGGGCGTATCGAGTGTGTGGTGCGTCACAGGGATCTGCGGCGGTGATTTGATGCTGGCCGACATCATCGAAACCGTCCCGCCTACGAACGTCCGCTAACCACCCCTTTAAGCCATCGCAGCCGGCGAACGAGAGAATGACCGCTAGCGCCCCAATTGCCGTCGTTTACCGTAAACGCGACATTAGGGCCGTCAGGCTATTTTTCCGCAGCGTTGGGAGCACGTTGCGTGGATGTTTTCAAAGGGCCGGTTCGAGGTTTTGGAGCCTTGTTGGGCGGCTTCGTTGTCCTACTCGGCATATTGACTCAGTTATCCATAAGCGGCGACGATAAGCGTATAGGCGAAATCATATCGCTCTACGGCTTTGGAATTTTGGCGATTTGGTATCTAGCTCGATTTAGTCGCATTGCAGTATGGCTGCTGGCGCTGCATCTGGCAGTGGCCGCGATTTTCCCGATCGGTGCGGTGGTTTGGTCTTCCTTGAATCGTGCTAGCTAGCGATCCGCTCTCACCGGGCTCAGCCCCACAGCGCCCGCCACCCGGATTCGTCGACCTCTGCCGAAAGGGTCCCGCCGCTATAGCCCCATCACTTCGTCACCTGGGGGCCTAGCATAGACTGCTGATAGGCTTCCGCAGGGTTAGCTCATCGCGTTCATTGCTCATGCTGGATAGTAGCGGGAACCGGGATTGGCGTTAGCCGTCATTCGCGGAGGCCCGACCTGAAACGGCAGCTACAGGTCTTCGGTTCCCAACAGCAGCCAGTCTGCAAATGGTGGAAAGCGGCCGTTCGCTGTTCTAGCCTCAGGCCTATGGAAGACCGCAACCGATGGATCCTGCTCATCAAAGATCTTCGGGTCGAGCACGATACGAGCATTGTCGATGCAGAGCGCCTTGCGCTGGGAGATCCCGCCTGGCGTCGTTGGGTCGAGCGACAGATCAACAACGATAAGCGATGTCGGCGGATGGCCTTGAGTCATATCCGCTACAACGGCGAAGCGAGCTTGATTGAACGCGACGGCGACATCCTCAAGGTCCGCTAGTGGGGCATAAGCGGTCATTCGGGATAGTCGGCTTAGTAACGGCAGCTATGACGCCACCGGCCCCCAAAAGCTGATGGGGTGGACGCCCCCCGACGGCATCAATGTGCCAGAGTGGAGGTGT
>CBIHNZ010000031.1:0-58245 GCA_966211615.1 uncultured Sphingomonas sp. | reverse complement strand
ATACCCCGATTTACTGCTTGCATCCGAAGGGGCGTCCACAGATGCCATTCCGCTTCGGTCGTTTTCGGTCATTCGCCGGAGTACGGAGCACTTAAATCGAAAATCCAACCGTCGTCAGGAATCGAACCCGGTAAGGATTTCGGATTGACGGTATATTGTACGGTATCTGACTTGACAGTTTCCAACACAACAGATTGATAAATAGATGATTTATTTTTGAGTTCGATTCCGTCCCCGGCACCATTTTTCCCAATCCGCCGCCTGGTGTAATTCCGGTGTAATCGTGTCGAGTGGCGAATCGCTCTGTACCGCAGGTTTGCGCGACATCCGCTGTTCGAGCTTGTCCATCGCGGCGTCGATATGCGCGCCGTTTGCGTGCGAATATCTCCCGACCATCGCCAGTGTCTTGTGGCCGCTGATCTTCTGCACGGTCGGCAGGTCCACACCAGCCTGAACCAAATGTGTAATCGCAGTGTGCCGGAAGGTATGCCGCACTACTACGTCGGGGTCCAAGCCTGCCGCCTTGATCACACGCCGGTGGGCCTTGCGGATAGTTGCCAGATGACCGGTCTTGCTGGCGATCCGATCGGGTACACCGTTGCTGCGCGTCGCTACGGTGTCGGCAATCGGAAAGCCAAGGCGCGTCTGATCGATGCCTTGAACCAGTGGCCGGCCAGCGTCGACCGGGCGTACAAGCTTTGGAACGACCAGGAGATTCAGCGCTCTGGTTCGTGCGCCCTAGGGTAAGTAGCAGCGAGGTTTCGCCTTGCTCCTACTTACCTCACCCGCCTCGGGCATCTGTCAAAGGGGGATCGTTACCCGGTAAAAGTTGCCGCCTCCGGCCTTGGGCACGCCCGCGACGGAGAAGGAAATCGCGTTCTGAGGACACTTCACGCTGGTGATATACGGATCGCCGATATTGGCCACGAACTGCTTGAGTTCATCGAACCTGGGTTCGTTGATGATGCTCTTTCCATCGACGATGAGATCGCTCAGCACCGACGGGTTGCTCTGATAGCTACTGAGCTTGAGAGAGATCACGCGGGGGCCGCAAGATACGATGAAGCTCGACCTCACCTCACCGGCGTTCGGATCCGTTCCGAGCTTAATCGAATCTTGCGCATGCGAAGCCGCAGGATATCCGAGGCCGACGGCCATCAATGCAGCAATAGCTGAAGAATACTTCATTTTACTGTACTCCAAATCGGCTTAACAGCCGTTCCTGGTTCCGCTCGTGGGTTGAGTTGGTTGCCCGCCATCCTGTCGATACTGCCTAACAGTTCCGTCGGGCCCGAGTATGTACTGGCTGAATGCCGTCTCTGGCGCGAGCCGGGGCTGAGAAGGAAGATTCTTTATGGTGTTATAGGCCCCCCAGTCCTGCGCCGACGGCAAACGATTCAGCGTGGGATTGGGATCGCCCTGAAGCGGATGAGAATGGATGATAGCAACGATATAGTCGAACTGCCCGAGGGGCGGGAGGTCGACGGATATAGTTGGTCCGGGCTGACCAGCGGCCAATGCCTCCGCCCAGGTCTGGCCAGCAGCAAGGGGCGCATACCGAAACTTCGGCGCATTTGCGTCGGTGGCATCCATTATCATGACGGTCGCATACTCGCGACTGCCGGCATCTGGCTTGGTAGCAACCTCGTCTTGGAAATTCTCCGCCATCGTGTCCGTGCCAATCTCGCGCTTGGCGTTACGCTCAATGCAAGCGTGCGGGCTCCTAACCGGGGTCCCGTCCTCGCCGGGAAAAATCGAAAGTCCGTTCTCTACGAAGACACCTGGCAGCCCCATGTCGATGTAGATGCCGCGACCGCAACACCGGCATCTGGCAGCCGGTCGAGCTTCATGCGGCCAATCTATCTGATTCGATGGCGCCGGCAATTTGGCGTTAGCGGCTATCCGCTCGATCTCCGGCTCCAATGACCGGAAGTGGGTGGTGGGCGGTCCGGCAGCTTTTGAGGGCCGAATGCGCGATAGCTGCTGTTCCGACCCGATGCCGCGCGAATGGCAGCTAACGCCCCATTTGCGAACATTCAGCGCGAACGCGACGACACTCAGAAGCGGCCGTCGGAAGCCCGTCCAATTTGAGATCACGGTCGACGTCAGGGCAAGCCTCCTCGCATGGCTCGAACGTCGCGGTGGAACCGACCTGTTCCAATGTAGTTGAGATGTCGGCCGCGACCACAGAACGTCTTTCCTTGGGCCCGGCTTCGGCGCGCCGCTCGGATTGCGACTGATCGCTCGGTTTTCCGCCTGACTTTCGACACGAAGTTCACCGACCACGCTGTCCGCTAGGACGGGAGCGGCGAATGGGATTTGAGCGGCGGTGGCGTGCGGTGCTGGCCGGGCTTCTATGTCTCTTCGCATTGCCAGCCATGGCGCAGACGCGCCACCCGCTCACGCTCGACGACGTCCTCGACGTCCAACGGATCGACCAGGCCACGCTCTCGCCCGATGGCAAATGGGTCGCCGCGGTCATTCAGCGCCCGGCGCGCGCAGGGGAGGTCTATGGCCGGACCGCCTACGAGACCGATCCGACCCGCAGCGACATCTGGCTGATCGACGCGGAGACCGGCAAGCGCCGCGCGCTCACCAACGGCGCGGCCGGTGCCGCCGGCTATTGGTGCGCTGGCTGGTCGCCGGATGGCCGCCGCCTCGCTCTGCTTTCCACCCAGGCTGCCCGCGGTGAATCGCGCGGCGGCGACAATGTCCGGCTTTATGTCTGGAACCGCGACACCGGCGCCGTGACGCGGATGGGCGACACCGCGGTGATGACCCAGACCCGCTATGGCGGCGCGCTGGACAAGCTTGATCTGCGCGGCGGCGCGATTCCGCGCAGTAGGTCACATGCATGCAATCTCGACGAGGATGGCGCACCCTTCCTCTGGCTCGACAATCATCGCCTGCTGGTCGTGACGCTTCCCGAAGGGCGGGTGTCGGGGATCCTTGATCAATATGGCCGCCCCTTCGCTGATGCCGCACGCAACGCCGCCCGATTGCGCGCCGGAACTGAGCCGACCGCGCTCGCAATGGGCAGCGGCGCCGCCCGCCTACCGCGTGACGATGTCAACCGCGCGATCGTTCGCGTCGTCGACGTCGCCACCCGCCGCGCCGAGACCATCGCCGCGGTTCCCACCTATCCCTTCCGCAGCGCGCTAAGCCTCTGGGTGTCGCCCGACGGCAAGCGGTTGGCGCTGCTCGCTACCCTGGGCGCGCTCCAGCCCGAAACCGGACGGCTCCTGCCCAACAACACGGACGACAATTGGACGGTCGAGCGTCGCCTCGGCTTCATCGACATCGCGCCGAACGCACCGGTCCGATGGGTGATGGCACCGCCCCAGGCCCGCCTCCCGCTCACCCTGTCCGGCTGGAGCGCCGATGGCCGCATCGCCTATTCCGCAAGGAGCAGCCAGCGCGAAAGCGAGGCAGCATCGTTCCTCGCATCGAACGATGGCGGCGTTGGCCCCGAGCCCAAGGGTGTCCGCCCCGAACCGGTCGAGCGCAATATCGCCATGCCGGCGGACGGCACGCTGCTCGACGACCGCGCCGATCTCGACACGGTGCTATGGAGCGAGAGCGGCCGTACAGGCCTCACCCTCCACATCTCGCGCGCCTCGACCAACACGACGCGCGACCTTCTGACCCTTGATGGCCATCTCGCTTCGGTCGATTGGGGCGAGACGCGGCTGATCGACTACGCCGGCAAGGACGGCCAGCAGCTTAAGGCCGTGGCGATCCTGCCCCCCGGCTATCGGGCGGACCGCCGCTATCCGGTGCTCGTCTGGGTCTATGGCGGGTACACGGTGCGCGATCTCGAGCACGATTACATGACCGACCCGTTCATGCCGGGCATCTACAATCTCCATCTCTATGCGGCGCGCGGCTATGTCGTGCTGGTTCCCTCGATGCCGCTCGGCAACCGTCGCGAGGACGCCAATAGCTATGCCAGGATCGGCGACGGCGTGATGCCGGCGATCGACAAGCTCGCAGAGCTCGGCATCGCCGATCCGAATCGGCTCGGCGTCTTCGGCCAGAGCTTCGGCGGCTACAGCGTCTTCGCGCTGCTCACGCAGGGCAGCCGCTTCAAGGCGGGCGTGGCGATGGCGGGGATCAGCGACGTCTCCAGCCTCTATGGCGAGATGGACCCCGGCGCGGTCGACTATCCCGGCATCGCGCACGAGAAGAGCGACAACTGGGCCGAGATGGAGCTAACCGGTCGCACCACGCCACCCTGGCAGGACGCGGCGGGCTATGCCGCCGTCTCCCCGCTCTCCCACGTTGAGCGCGTCACCACACCGTTGTTGCTGATTCACGGCGACCTCGACATGCGCGGAGCGCCGTCCCAGGCCGAACGATTCTTCTATGCGCTCTACGCCCAGGGCAAGACGGCGAAACTGCTCCGCTATGGTGGCGAAAGCCACAGCCTCGCCCAGTCGCCCGCCAATATCCGCAGCATCTTTGCTGAGACGAACGCCTGGTTCGATAGCTATCTGGGGCCGCCGTAATCGCTTCCCTGAACGGCTCTGAACCCAAGATCCATGGCCACCGCAGGACTCCACCTTAAACGCGCCCGCGCCAACACGCCCGCGGTTGCGAGCAGCCAGCGTTGTGATCAAATTCTGCCACGAGGACTTGAGGTTATGTGTCCGGATGTCGGGGCAGCAGGTGCGAAGGAGGGCAGCTTATCGCGAGATTTTGCCTGAGAGCTGCCAGTCAGCAAACGGTCCAAACTCACGCCGACCGATGCGGTCGTCCGGAGTCTCCAGCCGCGCGGTAAGGCGTTCAAAACGCGGGACATGCACGGCATGTATCTGCTCACCGTACCCGGTGATGGGACCATCGGTATGCGCCGGCACGCCGCTTACACGATTGTAAGTTTGTATATTTTACAATCTGTTTGCCTCAAATTCTAAGAAGAATTAACTTTTTGTTAACTCCTTTGATGCTTTGGCTGGCCGGGCAGTAATCGGTGTCAGCAAGGCGAATGCACCATCTCACGATGGACGTTCGTTTCCGCTGAGCGCCGAACTGCACTGAACGGGCAAACCGCCGGCAACGGCGGGACGCAAAGCCTCCGGGCTCGCAAGAGCTAGCGGGGCTGCCAGTAAGGGGGCGTGTGGTCGCGTACGTAGGCGTTTGCGTGAGCGCGGGGCATGCCTGCGGCTCATCGGCGTTCACCGCCCCGTCGAACCCGATTTCCCAGTCCAGCAACAGCCAGCTTTCCTTCCCGGCACCCGCCGGTCGAGGGCGATCGACATTTGGAGATGACGCATGAAGGGCAATATCGAGCGCGCCGGACGCAACGGACGCAGCGCGTCGATCCCGGCGCGCCTGCTCTGCGGGGCGTCGCTCACGGTCGTCGCGCTGATCGGCCTGCCCTCGGTCGCCCATGCACAGCAGGACCGGAACTGGGACCCCAACGGCACGGCGGTCAACAGCGGCGGCACCGGGACGTGGAACACGAGCTCCAATCAGTGGAGCCCCAACGCTGACGGCGTCAGCGGTCCCTATACGCCGTGGAACAACGCCGGCATCGACAATGCCATCTTCGGCGGCCCCAGCGGAACGAACGCCACGGTGACGCTCGGCGTGCCGATCACCGTGCACAACCTCACCGTCAACACCAACACCACCTACACGCTCACCGGCAGCACGCTCACCCTTGCCGGCGCCACGCCGACGATCACCACCAACGGCAATGCGGCGATCGGCTCGATCCTCGCCGGCAATGCGGGCCTGACCAAGGCCGGCGCCGGCGCCCTGACCCTCACCGGCGCCAACATTTTCAGTGGCGGCATCAACGTGACTGCCGGGACGTTGAGTGTCAGCGGTGACTCGTCGCTGGGCAACGCGAGCAATGGCATCACCCTGTCGTCGGGCGCGGGCCTGACAAGCACCGGCGCGCTGAACGCCGGCCGCGTTGTTACGCTGCTCTCCGGATCCTCCAGCATTGGTGGGGGTGTCGGCTCGGCCCACATCACTGGGGCTGGCGGCTTCTCCCTGATCGCGCAGACAACGCTGAGCGACGACACCAACGATTTCACCGGGCAGGTAGCGACCGATAGCTACAACCTGTACTTCACATCGATCCGCAATCTCGGCCAGGCGAGCGCTCTGGGAGCGGCGACCACGGTGGCCAACGGCATAGTCTACGTCCGCAACGCCTCCGCCATCTATACTGGTAGCGGCGATACCTCAAACCGCGGCTGGAGCATGGGTCCCTTCACCGGCTCCGTCGCTCTGAGAAATCAGGGAACCGGCACGCTAACGGTAACCGGAGACATAGCCGCAGGGGGAGGGTATACAGCATCTGTCATTCTGGACGCGCAGACCGCTGATCTGGCGTTGCTGGGCGTTATCAGCAGCAACCTTACCAGCTTTGCGAATCGGCCGTTTGTATTCACCGGCGGCGGGACAAGCCGCAGCATTACATTGAACAACGCCAACACCTTTGGCGGCGGCGTCACGATCCAGACCGTCACCGTAAGGGCAAACTCACTGGCCGACCAGGGCACCACCAGTTCGCTGGGGACGGGTGTCGATGCCGGGACCATCTCCCTCAACAGCGGCACGCTGTCCTATATCGGCACCGGCAGCAGCACGAATCGCGGGTTCTCCGTCAACGGCGCCAGCAGCATTCTCAACGACGGTACCGGTGCGCTCAATCTCAGCGGGGCGTCCACGTTCAACCCGGCGAATCCGGGCGACACCCTCACGCTTGGCGGCGGCTTCGCGGGCAACAACAGCCTGTCGGGCGTGATTTCCGGCAACGGCAACATCGTCATGAACGGCGCCGCGGGCAGCACCTGGCTGCTCAGCGGCACCAACACTTATGTCGGGACGACCACCGTCACGAGCGGGACCCTGAAGGCGGGCAGCGATCAGGCCTTTGGCGCGCCGAATGCGCTGGTCGTCAATGGCGGTACGCTGGACTTCAACACCCATAACATCACGGCTGCCTCGCTCGCCGGTACGGGTGGCAGCGTGGCGCTCACCGGCGCCGACCTGACGGTCAACGGCACCACCAGCACCACCTATGCCGGCAGCATCACCGGCACCGGCGGGCTCATCAAGCGCGGTACCAGCACGCTCACGCTGACAGGGCAGAACACCTACACCGGCGCCACCACCGTCAACAGCGGCACGCTGGCACTGGATTTCTCCGCCGCCGGGGCGCCGGCCACCAACATCCTATCGAGCGCGTCCGCGCTCAACATGACCGGCGGCACGCTTACGCTCGCCGGCGCGGCGGGGGCGGCGAACGGCCAGACCTTCAACGGGCTGAACGTCAGCGCGGGCAACAACCGGATCGTCATGACCACCGGTGCCGGCGGTTCGATGCTGCTGGACCTCGGCGCGCTCAACCACACGGGCGGCCTGCTCGATTTCACGAAGTCCGCGACCAGCGACATCACCACGAGCAACGCCGACGGCGCGCTCGGCTGGGCGACGATCAACGGCACCGACTATGCGCAGGTCACCGGCGGCCACATCGTCGCCTTCACCACCTATGCCGAGAAGGACAACGCCAGCACCTGGCTGAACGGCGACGTCGTCGCCGATACCGGCGGCGCGGCAAACACGGCGTTCGGCAACACCGTCTCGGGCAACGTCCAGCTCGGCGGCCTCAAATACACCGCCGCGGCGAATTCGACGGTCACCGTCGGTGCCGGCAATACGCTCGGCGTGGACGGCACGATCCTCGTCGCCTCCAGCATCATCAATGCGAGCCAGACGATCACCGGCGGTTCGATCACCGGCGCCGCCGGCGGCGGCACGCTCGGCGTGCTGCACAACGGCACGGGCACCGGCACCTTCACGATCGCATCAACGATCGTCGACAATGGCGGCGCCACCAGCTTCGCCAAGGGCGGCACGGGCAAGGTCGCGCTGACCGGCGCCAACAGCTATACCGGTGGCACGACGCTCAGCGGCGGCACGCTGGCCATCGACAGCGTCGCCAATGGCGGCCTCGCGAGCAGCATCGGCGCATCATCGGCAGCTTCCGCAAATCTCGTGATCGAGAACGGCACGCTGGAATATACCGGCGTCGGCGCGGGAACGACCGATCGCGGCTTCACGCTGGTCAATGGCGGCCCGTTGCGCACGATTCTGGTCGATAGCGGCAATCTGAGCTTCGGCGGCGTGATCGTCGGCGCGGACGATGCCGGCTTCACCAAGGCCGGTGCCGGTACGCTGACGCTCGCGAACGCCGCCAACACCTATACCGGCGTCACGACCATCTCGGCCGGTACACTGTCGGTCAACACGCTGGCCAATGGCGGCGTGGAGAGCGGTATCGGCAAGTCGACCGCGGATGCCGCCAATCTCGTGATCCAGACCGGCGGCACGCTGCAATATACCGGAGCGACGACCAGCACCGATCGCGGCTTCACGCTCAACGGAACCGCGGGCGGCACGGTCGATGTCACCAATGCGGGTACGACCCTGACCGTCGGCGGCACGATAGAGGGCGCCGTGCCGTTTCAGAAAGCCGGTTCCGGCACGTTGGTTTTTGCAGGCACCAACAACAATAACGGCCCGACGACGATCAACGGCGGTACGTTGCGCGCCGGATCGACGCAGGCATTTGGCGGTCCCAACTTCATGGCGTTGGCGGATGTCGCCGGGGTGACGCTCGATCTCAACGGCTTCAACAACAAGGTCGGCGGACTGTCGGGGGGTGGCGCGAACGGCGGCACGGTACGTCTGGGCGGCGCGACCCTCACGATAGGCGGGACCACCACCAGCTTCAGCGGCGTCATCACCGGCGCCGGCGGCCTCACCAAGGACAATAGCAGCACGCAGACATTGGTCGGCTGCAACAACAACTATACCGGCGCGACGAGCATCGTCGGCGGCACGCTCAGCGTGGATTGTCTTGCCAATGGCGGGCAGGCCAGCGGCATCGGTGCCTCGACCAGCGCCTCGGCAAATCTCGTCCTGAGTGGGGGCATTCTCGCCTATACCGGCGGGAGCACGAGCATCGACCGTGGGATCACGTTGGGCAGTACCGGCGTCGTCAGCGTGACGAATGCCGCCACCGTGCTCGGGATCAGCGGGCCGATCATAGGCGGCGGCCTCCGTAAAGACGGAGCGGGCACGCTCGTCCTGTCCGGCAACAACACCTACAACGGCATCACGACGGTCACCGGGGGCATCCTGCGTGCCGGCTCGATCAACGGTATCGGAAAGGGCGGATTTGGCCTGAACGACACCGCTGGTGTCGTACTCGATCTCAATAATTTCAACACCGCCATCGGCTATTTGAATGGCGGCGGCACCACAGGAGGCAATGTTACGCTCGGCGCGGCGACGCTGACGATCGCCTCGAACGGTGGCGCGGGTGGTTATGGCGGCGCGATCAGCGGCAGCGGGGGGATCGTAAAGGGCGGAACCTTCACCCAGGCGCTCACGGGCTGCGGCAGCAGCTATACCGGCAGCACCGAGGTCAGGGGCGGCATACTCCAGGTCGGGTGCCTGGCCGATGGCGGCACCAACAGCGCGATCGGCGCATCGAGCAGCGCGGCGGGCAACCTCCTCCTCAACGGCGGCACCCTCCAATATATCGGTGCGGCCGGCAGCACCAATCGCCTGTTCGCGCTCGGCGGGTCGGCCGGGAGCCGGCTCGAAGCCTCGGGCACCGGCGCGATCGTGTTCACCAATATCGGCGCGATCACCTTTGCGGCGCCCGGCACCGCCCAGACGCTGGCGCTCGGCGGCACCAATACCGGCAACAACAGCCTCGCCGCGCAGATCACCAACAACGGCGCGGGCGTGACCTCGCTGATCAAGGACGGCGCCGGCACCTGGATTCTCAACAATCCGAGCAGCAGCTATACCGGCATCACCACGATCAACGGCGGCGTGCTCGGCGTCAGCAAGCTGAGCAATGGCGGCGTGGCGAGCAGCATCGGTGCCTCGTCGGCCGCCGCGGCCAATCTCGTCATCGGCAACGGCTCGACGCTGCGCTACACCGGCACTGGCGACACGACCAACCGCCTGTTCACGCTGTCGGCCGGTACGACCTTCCTCGAATCCTCGGGCACCGGCGCGGTCGTGTTCACCGATACGGGCCTGGTGACGCTGGCGGGCGCCAATCTGGGCCGCACCATTGCGCTCGGCGGCACCAACACGGGCAACAACACGCTTGCGGGCTCGATCGGCGACGCCGGCACCGGCGTCTCCGTACTGGCGAAGAACGACGCCGGTACCTGGCTGCTCACCGGCAACAATAGCTACACCGGCAACACCAACATCAATGCCGGCACGCTGGTCCTCGGCAATGGCGGCACCACCGGAGCGATCGCCAGCGCGACGGTCAACAATCTCGGCACGCTCGGCTTCAACCGCTCCGACACGCTGACCTATGGCGGTGTCGTCACCGGCACCGGCGCGGTCCAGCAACTCGGTACCGGCACCACGGTCCTGACCGGCGACAGCAACTATAGCGGCGGCACGACGATCAGCGCGGGCACGCTCCAGCTCGGTAATGGCGGGACGACAGGCAGTATCACCGGCAACATCGTCGACAACGGCAGGCTCGCCTTCAACCACGGCAATGTCGTCACCTATGCGGGCGTGATCAGCGGAACGGGCTCGGTCCGCCAGATGGGCCCGAGCACGCTGGTCCTGGCCGGCACCAACACCTATGCCGGCGGCACGACGATCGACGGCGGCGGCACGCTGCAGATTTCGAGCGACGCCAATCTGGGCGACGCGGCCGGCGGCCTCACCTTCAACAACGGCACGCTGCAGCTCGTCGCCCCGATCGTCACCAATCGCGACATCACGCTCGCCGGCGCCGGCACGATCAACGTCGATACCGGCTTCAATGCCGCCACCACCCTGGCGCTTGGTGGCGACATCACCGGTCCGGGGTCGCTGACCAAGGACGGCCTCGGCACCCTGACCTTCACGGGCAATGCGACGCATACCGGGACCACCACGGTAGCCCGGGGCGCGCTGCTGGTCGGCAATGGCGGCACCACCGGCTCGATCGCCGGCGACATCGTCGTCAACGCCGGGACCAGCGTCGGCTTCAACCGCTCGGACAGCTACACCTATGCCGGCTCGATCAGCGGCGCGGGCGCGGTTTCGGTAATCGGCGGCGGGATCGCCACCTTCACCGGCAACAGCAACTATGGTGGCAACACCTCCATCACCGGCAACAGCGAGCTTCGCGTTACCGCCGGCAACACGGTCGCGTCGGGAGGCGCGACCTCTATCAATCGCGGCACCCTGACCGTCTCAGGCGCCGGCTCGACCTTCCAGGCAGGCACGATCAGCGCCGTTTCGCCAACCGGGCCCGCGGTTGTCAACGTGGCGAATGGCGGCGTCGTGCGAACGACGGCCGGCGGGATGGGGCTTCGTGGTTCCGGCGCGCCGTCCGCCGCGAGCCTCAATATTACGGGCACCGGCTCGCTGGTCGATCTGGCCGGTGCGCTGACCATTGCCAGCGTCGGCACGACAAACACCGCGGACATGACGATCAGCGCCGGCGGCACCCTGCGATCGACCGGCGCGAACCAGATCGGCGCCCCGGGCGGCAACAGCGCGACCTCCACCGTCACGATCACGGGCGCCGGGTCCAACTGGACGAGCACCGGCTCGCTCGCCTTCACCAACAACGCCTTCTCGGTGCTCGCCGGCGGCGCCGCGAGTTTCGCCTCGGCGAGCATCGGGACGGCGCCGGCGGACACCGCCAACCTGCTGGTGTCCGGAGCCAATTCCACCTTCACTACGACCGGCGACCTGGTGCTCGGCGACAGCACGGGCACCGGAATCATCACGCTTTCCGATGCAGCCCATCTGAGTGTCGGCGGCACCTTCACGCTCGCCAATGTCGCCGGGTCGACCGGCGTGCTCAACATCGGCGGCGCCGAGGGTCAGGCGGCGGATGCGGTGGGCTTCTACGATGCCCCGACGCTCGCCTTCGGGGCGGGCACCGGACGGCTCAACTTCAACCACACCGAGACCAGCTACGCCTTCGCGACCGCGATGTCGGGCACGGGCACGATCAACCAGGTCGCGGGCGTCACCAACCTGACCGGCAACAGCGCGGGCTTCGCCGGCACGACCAACGTGTCGGGCGGCACGCTGCGGGTGAACGGCACGCTCGGCAACGCGTCGAGCGTTCTCAACGTGCTGGGCGGCGGCACGCTGGGCGGCGCCGGCACGATCGGCGGCAACGTGTCGATCGCCAATGGCGGCATCCTCGCGCCGGGCAACAGCCCGGGCACGATGACGATCGCCGGCAATCTGGCGCTGTCGGCGGGCTCGATCCTCAACTTCGAGTTCGGCCAGGCGGGCGTCGCCGGCGGACCGCTCAACGATCTCGTCAATGTCGGCGGCAACCTCACGCTCGACGGCACGATCAACGTGACCGAGTCGGCGGGCGGCACCTTCGGCGCCGGCATCTACCGCGTGTTCAACTATGGCGGCACGCTGACCGACAACGGCCTCACGCTCGGAACGCTGCCCGCCGGCAGCACCGTCCAGGTCCAGACAGCGGTCACGGGCCAGGTCAATCTGGTGAACACGGCAGGGCTCGCGTTCAGCTTCTGGGACGGCGCGGCCGGTCCGAAGGGGAACAACGTCATCAATGGCGGCACCGGCACCTGGCATCTTGCCGGCGCCGACGCCAATTGGACCTACGCCAGCGGCGCGGCCAACGACGCCTGGTCCGACGGCACCAAGGCGATCTTCGCGGGCACGGCGGGCACCGTCACGGTCGACAACGGCCTGGGCGCGGTCACCGCATCGGGCATGCAGTTCGCCACCAGCGGCTATGTCGTCGACGGCGCCCCGCTGACTCTGGTCGGCCCGCAGGCGGCCATCCAGGTCGGCGACGGTTCGGCGGCGGGCGCGGGCTATACCGCGACGATCAGCGCGGTGCTGACCGGCAATTCGCAGCTGGTGAAGACCGATCTCGGCACGCTCGTGCTGACCGGCGCCAGCACCTATACCGGCGGCACGCTGATCTCCGGCGGCGTGCTGTCCGTCGCCAATGACGGCCTCCTCGGCAATGGCGCGGTCACGATCGACGGCGGCACCCTGCAGCTGACCGGTGCCAACTCGGCCAACCTGCGCACCTACATTCTGGGCGCAAGCGGAGGGGCCATCGACGTCACCAACGCCGCGACCGCGAACGGCGTGATCAACGCGCTGACCGGCAGCGGCGGGCTGACCAAGCTCGGCGCCGGTTCGTTCGCCCTCAACGCCGACAACACCTATACCGGCGGCACGACGATCAGTGGCGGCACGCTGATGATCGGTGCTGGCGGCACCACCGGCTCGATCCTCGGCAACGTGCTCGACAACGGCACGCTGACCTTCAACCGCTCGAACGCCTATACCTATGCCGGATCGATCACCGGCACCGGCAGTGTCTCCGTAACCGGCACCGGGGTGACCACCCTGACCGGCAACAGCAATTATGGCAGTGGGACGCGCGTCACCGGCACGGGCGGCGAGCTCCGTATCGTCGGGGGCGCCATCGTCACCTCCGGCGGTTCCACCACCCTGGGTCGCTCCACGCTCAGCATCGACGGTGCGAACACGGTCTTCAGCACCACCGCCATCGGCAGCATAAATCTGGCCGGCACCGGCTCGGCCATCGTGAACGTCACCAATGGCGGCACGCTCCGGGTCACTACAGGCGGTGTGGACATACACGCCCTGTCGCCCGTCTCCACCCAGATCAACATCACCGGCGCGAACTCGCTGGCCGATGTGTCGGGCGGAATCCAGGGGAGCACGACCTTCAACGGCCCGTTCAGCATGACGATCGGCGCGGGCGGTACGCTGCGTACCGGCGGGACGAGCCAGATCGGTACCGCGACCAGCAATACCAACCCCATCGCCGTCGCGATCACCGGCGCCGGCTCGAACTGGACCAGCACCAACTCGCTGCTGATGACCGGCGGTAGCTTCACCGTCGATCAAGGCGGCGCCGCCAGCTTCACCTCGGCGACCTTCGGCGGGGCGCCCCAGGCCGCTGGCCTGCTGGTGTCGGGCGCCGCCTCGAGCTTCACCACGACCGGCGACCTCGTCATCGGCAGCGGCACCGGCACCGGCGTCCTCACGCTGACCGACAGCGGACATGTGACGGTCGGCGGGAACTTCGTGCTGGCCGACAGCGCCACCGCGACCGGCATCCTCAACATCGGCGGGGCCGAAGGGCAGGCGGCGGCGGCGACGGGCGTGTTCGACGCCGCGACGCTCAACCTCGGCAGCACGACCTCGCGCATCAACTTCAACCACACCGATCCGGACTATGTCTTCGCGACCGTGATGAGCGGCACGGGCGCCGTGAATCAGGTGGCGGGCACCACCACCCTGACCGGCGCGAACAGCTATACCGGCCTCACCACGGTGTCGGGCGGCACGCTGCTGATCAACGGCGACCAGACCGCCGCGACCGCCGTCACCAATGTGAACGCCGGCGCGCTCGGCGGCATCGGCATCATCGGCGGCAACGTCCTTGTCGCGAACGGCGCGACGCTGGCGCCGGGCGACGCGACCGGCCCGGGCACGCTCACCATCAACGGCAATCTCGGCCTCTCGGGCGGATCGAGCCTCGCTTATGATTTCGGCCTGTCGAACGTGGTCGGCGGGCCGCTCAACGACCTGACCAAGGTCGGCGGCGACCTCACGCTCGACGGCACGATCGACGTGACCGTCTCGCCGGGCGGCAGCTTCGGTGTCGGCCTGTACCGCGTGATCAGCTATGGCGGCGCGCTCGACGACCAGGGGCTGGCGATCGGCGCGATGCCGGCGGGCAGCAACGTGCTGTCCCAGACCTCGGTCCTGGGACAGGTCAACCTGGTCAACATCGCTGGCGCCAACGTCAATTTCTGGGACGGCGTCGGCGCACGGGCCGATGGGATCGTCCAGGGCGGCAGCGGCTTCTGGCAGAACGGTTCGGGCAACGACAATTGGACTCTCCCCGACGGCAGCCTCAACGCGCCGTTCCAGGACGGTAGCTTTGCGATCTTCGCGGCCGCGCCGGGCACGGTCACGGTCGACAACAGCCTCGGCCAGGTCACGGCCTCGGGCATGCAGTTCGCGAGCGACGGCTATGTGGTCACCGGTCAGGGCATCGCGCTGGTCGGGCCAGAGGCGGTGATCCGCGTCGGCGACGGTACGGCCGACGGCCTCAACTATACTGCCACGATCGCCTCGGACCTGACGGCCGCCGGCGATCTGGTGAAGAGCGACCTCGGCACGCTGGTGCTGACCGGAACCAACAGCGTTGCCGGCGATACCTATGTCACCGCGGGAGAATTGCGCCTGGCGGATGGCAGCACGCTCAGCGGCGTGGGCGGCTATATCGGGCGCGATACGGGCAGCCACGGCACGGTCACCGTCACGGGCACTGACGGCGGCGGCAATGCCTCGACCTGGACCACCACCGGCGACTTGTGGATCGGGTCCGATGGATTTGGGACGCTGAACATTGCCGATGGCGGCAAGGTGGTCAGCAATTCGGGTATCGTCGGGGCGAATTCCGGCGGCGGCGAAGTACTGGTTACCGGGGCCGGCTCCACCTGGGAAAACGCCGGCCGGATCAGCGTCGGCCTTTTCGGCACGGGAACTCTGCGCGTCGAAGACGGCGCCACGGTCTCGAGCAATGACGGGATCATCGGCGATTCTTCGCAGGGCGATGCTGTCGTGACCGGTGCGGGCACGACCTGGACCAACACGACGCAACTTACCGTCGGCAGCTACAGCACCGGAACCTTGCGCATCGAGGATGGCGCCAGCATCGTCAGCGACCAGGGCTATATCGGCGCCGGAGCCGGTTCCAATGGCAGCGTCACGGTCACCGGTACGGGATCGAACTGGCTGGTGTCGACCTCCGGCATCACCGTGGGCAACAACGGCATCGGCTCGCTGTCGATCGAAGCCGGGGCACGGGTTCGCGCCGAGGGCGGGGTTGACCTCGGCGTGGTGGCAGGTTCCAGCGGCACGCTGACCTTGCAGGGCACCGCCGCCAACCGCGCGGTTCTCGAAACCTCCGGTCTGACAGCCGGGCTCGGCACGGTGAACCTCACTCTCGACGGCGCCCTGCTGCGCGCCACCGACAATAACGGCACCTTCTTCTCCGGCTTCGACGGGCAGGACCTCACGCTGGGCGCGAACGGCCTGGCCGTCGACACTGACGTCTACAACATCTTCGTCTCGCCGCGCTTCGTCGGATCCGGCGCCCTGATCAAGGATGGCGCGGGCGCGCTGGTCCTATCCGGAGACAACACCTATACCGGCGGCACCACGATCAATGCCGGCTCCCTCCAGCTTGGCGTCGGCGGCACGACCGGCAGCATCCTCGGCGATGTCGTCAACAATGGCGATCTGTCCTTCTACCGGTCGGACGCTGTCGGCTTCGGCGGCCTGATCTCGGGCAGCGGCTCGGTCACCCAGTTTGGACCGGGCACCCTCACCCTCACCGGCACCAACAGCTATACGGGCGCGACCAATGTCAGCAATGACGGCACGCTGCTGATCAATGGCGATCAGTCGGCCGCGACCGGACTCACCACCGTCGCCACGGCCGCGACGCTGGGCGGCACCGGCATCATCGGCGGCAGCGTCGACATGACCGCGGGCGGCACGCTGGCGGCGGGCAGCAACGGCGCCGGCACGCTGACGATCAACGGCAACCTCGCGCTCGGCAGCGGCTCGCAACTCGCGTTCGAGCTCGGCCAGGCGAACACGGTGGGCGGCGCGCTCAACGATCTGGTCAATGTCGGCGGCAATCTGACCCTCGACGGCACCCTCAACGTGGCCCAGTCCGCCGGTGGCAGCTTCGATATCGGCATCTACCGCCTGTTCAACTATGGCGGCACGCTGACCGACAACGGGCTCACGGTAGGCACGCTGCCGGCGGGCGGCGTCGGCCTCGTCCAGACCTCGGTCGCGGGCCAGGTCAATCTGGTCAACACCGCCGGCCTCGACCTGACCTTCTGGGACGGCGATGCCGGCCCCAAGTTCAACAACATTGTCGACGGCGGCAACGGCACGTGGCGGGCGACGAGCGGCGACAACTGGACCGAGATCACGGGCGCGGTGAACGCCGCCTATAGCAACGGCGCGATTGCCATCTTCTCGGGAACCGCCGGCACCGTCACGGTGGACAACGGCCTCGGCGCGGTCACCGCGTCGGGGATGCAGTTCGCCACCAACGGCTATGTGATCACCGGCGACGCGGTGACGCTGACCGGCGCACAGGCGACGATCCGCGTCGGCGACGGCAGCGCGGCGGGGGCGGGCTATACCGCTACCATCGCGAGCGCGCTCACTGGCGCCAGCCAGCTGGTGAAGACCGATCTCGGCACGCTCGTGCTGACCGGCACCAACAGCTATTCCGGCGGTACGGCGATCAACGCCGGCACGCTGCAGATCGGCAATGGCGGCGCGACCGGAAGCCTCACCGGCGACATCGCCAATAATGGCGCGCTGGCGGTGAACCGCGCCGGCACGCTCACGCTCGACGGCGCGATCTCGGGCAGCGGCACGCTGACCAAGGGCGGCACCGGCACGCTGATCCTGAGCGGCACCAACAGCTATGCCGGCGGCACCACCGTCGGCGCCGGCACGCTGCAGGTGTCGAGCGACGCCAATCTCGGCGCCGTGGCGGGAACGCTGTCGCTCCAGGGCGGCACGCTCCAGGCCGGCGCTTCGTTCACCTCGGCGCGCGGTGTGCTGCTGGGCAGCCCGAACTCGAACAGCATCGACACCCAGGGCTTCGACGTCACGCTCAGCGGCGCGATCGGCAACGGTCCCAACAATCAGGCTGGCAACTTCCTCAACAAGCTCGGCACGGGCACGCTGACGCTGACCGGCGCCAACACCTATGCCAACCGCACCCTGATCGCCGGCGGTACGCTGGCACTGGCGGGCGCGGGCACGATCGGCGCGGGCAACCTCATCGTCAGCGCCGGCACCGTCTTCGATATCTCGCAAGCCGATACCGGCGCGCGCGTCATCCAGCTCAACAGCGGCCACGCCGGCACCATCGCCCTCGGCTCCAAGGTGCTGACGCTGGGCCTGGCCAATTCGTTCAGCGACTGGTCGGGCACGATCGCCGACGGCGGCATCGCCGGGGGCACCGGCGGCAGCGTCGTGATCGCCGCGCCGAACGGCGCGGTGCGGTTCTTCGAGGCCAACAGCTATACCGGCGGCACCACCGTCGCGGGGGGCACCTTCGTGCTCGCCGGCAACGGCTCGCTCTACAACGGCGGCGCGGTGACGGTGAATGGCGGCGCGGCCTTCGACATCAGCGGACTGACCGCGGGCGGCACGACCATCGGCGACCTCGGCGGCGCGGGTGCGCTTTCGCTGGGCGGCAAGACCCTCACCTTCGGTACCGCCAACAGCACGGCCTTCTCCGGCCTGGTCAGCGGCGCGGGCGGCGCGCTGGTGAAGAATGGCAGCGGCACATTCACGCTGAGCGGCGCCAACAGCTATACCGGCACGACCGACGTCAACGCCGGCACGCTGCTGGTCAACGGCAACCAGTCGGCGGCGACGGGGCTCACCAGCGTCGCCTCGGGCGCGACGCTGGGCGGGTCGGGCACGATCGGCGGCGACGTGTTCGTGGCCAATGGCGGCACGCTTTCGCCCGGCAACAGCGTCGGCACACTGACCATCAACGGCAATCTGGCCCTCTCGGGTGGGTCGGCGCTCGCTTATGAGTTCGGCGCGGCCAATGCAGTCGGCAGCCCGCTCAACGATGTGGTCAATATCGGCGGCAATCTCACCCTGGACGGCACGATCAACGTCGCTGTCACCGCGGGTGGCGCGTTCGACATCGGCCTCTATCGCATCGCCAACTATGGCGGCGCGCTCACCGACAATGGGCTCGCGATCGGCACCATGCCGGCCGGTGCCGACGTGTCGGTACAGACTTCGGTGGCGAACCAGGTCAATCTGATCAACACCGGCGGCGCCACCCTCAACTTCTGGGACGGCGCGGCAGGGCCCAAGTTCAACGGGGCGGTCAACGGCGGCGACGGCGTCTGGCAGAATGGCACCGGCAACAACAACTGGGCGGATGTCAGCGGCGTGGTGAACGCCGGCTATGCCGATGGCGCGTTCGCGATCTTCACCGGGGCTCCCGGCACGGTGACCATCGACAACAGCCTGGGGGCGGTAACCGCGTCCGGACTGCAGTTCGCGGCCGATGGCTATACGATTGCCGGTGACGCGCTGACCCTGACCGGTCCGCAGTCGGTGATCCGCGTCGGCGACGGCACAGGGGCTGGGGCTGGCTATACTGCCACGATCGCCGCCGGCCTCACCGGCGCCTCGCAGCTGGTCAAGACCGATCTCGGCACGCTCGTGCTGACCGGCGCGAACAGCTACACCGGCGGCACGGCGATCAATCGCGGCACGATCCGGATCGCGAGCGACGCCAATCTCGGCGACGCCGCCGGCGGCCTCAGCCTCGACGGCGGCACGCTCAACACGACCGCCGACCTGGTCTCGGCGCGCGCGGTCACGCTTGCAGGTTCCAGCGCCTTCCTGACCGACGGCGGCACCACGCTGACTCTCGGCGGCGCCGTGAGCGGCGTGGGCGGCCTGACCAAGGGCGGCACCGGCACGCTGATGCTAACGGGCACCGGCAGCTATGCCGGCGCGACCAATGTCGGCGCGGGCACGCTGCTCGTGAATGGCGACTACGCGGGCGCCACCGGTGCGACCAGCATCGCCTCGGGCGCGAGCCTGGGCGGCACGGGGACGATCGGCGGCGATGTGACGCTGGCCAGTGGCGCGACCCTGACGCCCGGCGCGGGCGGCGCAGGCACGCTGACCATCAAGGGCGGCCTGTCGCTCGCGGCGGGCACGACGCTCGCATATGAGTTCGGCCAGGCCAATGCCACCGGCGGCGCGCTCAACGACCTGGTGAAGGTCGGCGGCGACCTCACCCTCGACGGCACGATCAACGTGACGACTCCGACAGGCGGCACGTTCGACGCCGGCATCTACCGCGTGTTCGACTATGGCGGCACGCTCACCAATAACGGCCTGACCCTCGGCGCGCTGCCCGCGGGCAGCAATGTCGCGGTCCAGACGTCGATCGCGGGCCAGGTCAACCTGGTCAACTTCGCTGGCCTGACGCTCAATTTCTGGGACGGCGCGGCCGGCCCCAAGAACAATGGCGTTATCAACGGCGGCACCGGCATCTGGCAGAACGGCACGGGCACCGACAACTGGACCGATGCCCCCGGCGCGATAAACGCGGCCTATTCCAACGGCGGCTTCGCGGTGTTCAGCGGCACGAGCGGCACGGTCACCGTCGACAACGGCGCGGGCCAGGTCACGGCGTCGGGCATGCAGTTTGCGGCCGGTGGCTACACGATCACCGGCGGGGAGGTTGCGCTGACCGGACCGCAGGCGACGATCCGCGTCGGCGACGGCAGCACCGCCGGGGCGGGCTACACCGCCACGATCAATTCGGTGCTGTCCGGCGCCACGCAGCTGGTCAAGACCGATGCCGGCACGCTCGTGCTTGGCGGCACCAACAGCTATACCGGCGGCACGCTGATCAACGGCGGCACGGTGCAGATCTCGAGCGACGCCAATCTCGGCGCCGCGGCCGGCACCGTGACGTTCGACGGCGGCACGCTGGCGAGCACGGCGAGCCTCGCCAGTGCCCGCGACTTCACGGTCGCCGGTCCCGGCACCTTCTCGACGGCAGGCGGTACGACGCTGACGCTCACGGGTGCACTCTCCGGCACCGGCGACATGACCAAAACAGGCGCCGGCACGCTGGTCATGACGGGCAACGGCAGCGGCTATACCGGCGCCGTGATGGTCGCCAGCGGCACGTTCGACGTGCGAGGCACGCTCGGCAGCGCCGCCACGGTGGCGGCGGGCGCCCGGCTGGAGGGAACAGGTCAGCTGGGCAGCGTCACCAACCGCGGCACGGTGGCCCCTGGCGGCGACGCGCTGGGAACGCTGACCCTCACGGGCAGCTATACCGGCAATGGTGGCACGCTCGAGATCGGGACCGCACTTGGCGACGATGCGTCGGCGACCGACCGGCTTGTTATCGGGGGCAGCACGTCCGGCGCCACCGAGGTCATCCTGACCAATCGCGGCGGATTGGGCGCGCAGACGGTCGAAGGCATCAAGATCGTTGACGTGACCGGCGCTTCCAGCGGCATTTTCACGCTCAACGGCGACTATGTGTTCCAGGGCGCCCAAGCGGTGATCGCCGGCGCCTATGGCTATCGCCTCTATCAGGGTGGCGTGACCAGCCCGACCGATGGCGACTGGTATCTGCGATCGAGCCTGTTGAACGGCGGCACGCCCGATACGCCGGACGTCCCGCTCTATCAGCCGGGCGTGCCGATCTATGAGGCTTATAACCAGACGCTGCTCACACTCACCGATCTGGGCACGATGCAGGAGCGTGTCGGCAACCGCCAATGGGCGCGCTCGGACGACGGCAAGGCGTTCGGCATCTGGGGCCGCATGCAGTCGAACCGGTCGCGGCCGAACGCCGTGCGTTCGACCAGCCTCACCGATGTCAATATCGACAGCTGGAAGATGGAGCTGGGCGCCGACCATGTACTGAGCGCGCGCAGCGACGGCGCGACACTCGTCCTGGGAGTGATCGGCGGCTATGGCGAGGCCAATGCCAGCATCGGCTCGATCTATGGCAATGGCAGCATCAAGACCCGCGGCTATAGCGCCGGTGCGACGCTCAGCTGGTTCGGTCCGCAGGGCTTCTATGTCGACAGCCGCGCGCAGGTGACCTGGTTCGACAGCGATCTCAAGTCCACGGTGCTCGGCAAGCTCGCTGACGGCAACAACGGCACGGGCCAGGCCTATAGCTTCGAGATCGGCAAGCGTGCGTCGATAGGCGGGCATCTCTCGGTCACGCCGCAGATCCAGATGGTCTATTCGACCGTCGGGTTCGACCGGTTCACCGACCCCAATGACGCGCAGGTCTCCTCGAAGCTTGGCGACAGCCTCAAGAGCCGTTGGGGCATCTCGCTCGACCGACAGGACGCGCGCAGCCACCTCTATGGTATGGCGAACCTCAGCTACGAATGGCTCGACGGTACCGTCACCGACGTCTCCGGCACGCCTCTCGCGCGCGAGAACCATCGCCTGTGGGGCGAGCTCGGCCTGGGCGGCAGCGTCCTGCTGGGCGACCGGCTCACGCTCTACTCAGAAGCCTCGGCCAACACCGCGGTCAACGATTTCGGCAAGAGCTACAGCCTGAAGGGGACAGCCGGTCTCCGGCTCGCCTTCTGACGGTTGGGGCCGGCTTGCAGACTTCCCCCCACATCCACTGCGAGCCGGCCCGACAGGATTTGATCCGAAACTGCTTTCTGAAACTGCCGATCGCGCACGGCCCGCATTCCTGAGATCAGACGCCTCTATCGCGTCGAGCCTCGTTCCCAGCTTGGCGTGATCGTGAAAAACGCAGCGCCATATCGGCGGCCAAGCTCCCTCTGGCTGGCGGAATCGAAGTGCGTCTTGTCGCCCTTGTCCGTGAGCCCCTTGGCTGAGACGACGGCCACATGGTCGAGCAGTTGTGGCAGTGCATGAATCTGTTCGGCCACTACATGCGCGAATGGTCTCGATATGAATTCGCCCAATTCGCCGACGACGATAGGAACATCGGGCGCGCCAGCATCGGCCCGGAGGTGCTGCATCAAGGCTACCCATCGCGCGGCATAAGTAGCGGATGCCTCGGCGCGATTGGCGTCCGACTCACCCTGATGCCAGAGGATTGCGGCCAAGCGTCCACATTTCCGGGCACCGCGGAGCCGATCCAGTGCCTGATTGTAGAGATCACCGCCGAACCGCCACTGCTCCCGCGAGGTGCCGCCCACGGCGGCGGGGATCAGGCCGATCCGGGCGCCGGGGCGGGCCTTCACCAAGGTCCGGGAAAAATCGCGGCCGAGACCGACACCGAGCGCGAAGACGCCGGGGATCGGTACCTTGTCCTGCGGCTCTATCGCCCCGCGCCCCGCCATGTTCGACTGGCCGATCAACAGGACCAGGGACAAATCTCCCGCGCAGAGGCGACAGGCGCGAGGAAGGTGCACGACAGAGCCAGACTGCCCAGCAGGGCACGCACGATGATTCTCACTCCTGGAATCCTTTCGGCTTTTTCTTCCGCGCAAGCACGCGAGACTGATCGCTAGCGATGGTCCGGGCCGAGCGAGGTTAATCTATTTTCAGGCGCCTACGCTCGCCCCTTTCTGAACGGGCAATGCCTGCTCCCCCGCCGGGATGGAAGGCGGCGGCAGCTTGGTGGCTGTGTCACGGGCGTGGCGTAGCATGTCCACGGTGCCGGACAGCGCGGGAGGGCTCGACCAGGATGATCTTGTCCGTCACCAGTGCGGGGGCATCGGTGCGCGGCAGGTCCCTGTCCTGCTCGCATGCCGATGACCCGCTCGCGAGGAGCAATATCGCCGACAGCCACGCCCCCATCGTCGCGCCGCGCATACCTGCTCCTTACCCTGAGTCGGGTTCGGCTTCGCCTCGCGGTGACCATGTTGTGACACGGCTTGAAGCTGATCGCCTTGAATGTCCCGGCTGGGGCGGCGCCGGCGATCAGTTCGGACGCTCCACCCATTTCCCCTTCATCGCGATGCAGCTCTTCCGGGTGTCGGCCAGCGATTGGGGGCTGCGAAGATAATAATAGGCCTTGTTGGGGACGCCATAGGCGTCGACGCACATCGCCTGCGCCTTTGCCGGACAGGCCCTCATCACCGTCGCCCTGAGCGGCCCGTTCGCATTGGTTGCGCATTGCGAGGCATATTCGGCTAGCGGAATTGCAAGGCTGGTCTCCGAGCAATCCCGAACCGGCTCGTTGTAGACCTGCCCCTCGATCAGGCAGGCATTCTGCGCCGGCGCAGTATGAGCACCGGCGCTGGTGCCGTCAGCCGCCTCCTTGCCGGCGCCGGCAAGCATGCCAAAAGCCAGCAGTAACAATACCGCCTTCGTCATCTCAGCAACCTTTCCGAAAAGACACCCACGACGCTATCGCGGAGTGACTATAGTGTTGTTTCCGGCTCAGAAGCGGAAGCCGATGCCGGCCACGCCCTGATGGCGGCTATAGCCTCCCGCATAGTTCGAATAACGGTATTCGGCCTTTAGAAGTGCATTCCCGCCGATGGCCTTTTCGATGCCGGCGCCGACGCGAACGCCGTCGAGAGTGTCGCTGCCGCTGAAGTTGCCGGCGCCCGTGCCGCCGTCGACATAGGAGTAGGTGCTGCGCACATTGGTGTAGCCCGCCTTCAAATACAGCAGGGTGGTGTCGCCGACGACCCGGCCGATCCGTCCGCCGATATAGAGGTCGCGGTCTGCCTTGCCGCAGGAACGGTCGGGCGCGGTCGGCGAAGCGAGATGGTCATAGCATCTTTCCGAAGCCGCCATGCCGGCGATCTCCGCTTCCACGCCGATGACGGTGTTTCCGCGCTGCCAGTCGTAGCCGATCCGGCCGCCATAGACGAAATGGGCTTCATGTCCCCCGCTGCCGATGTCGATACCCGCGATTGCGGTCACGGTGGCGCCTTCGAAGGGCGTGTCGGACGTTTCCTGCGCCAGGGCAGGCGCCACGCCGATAACGGACAGCACAAAGGCTGCGGCAAATAGTCGCATTCGTTCCTCCATCGGTGATTTGGGAGACCGCCTGCCAAGCGAATGGCAAAATGCGGTCGATTGATTTCCCGGCTTTCATCGGCGCAATGACGTGGCCGCAGGCCGAAACCGCAGTCGCCCGGAGGATTATTTTAGAAGCGGCGCGAAGCCGAGAGGGAGACCGTGCGCGGGCGGAGCGGTGTGTACTGACGGCTCGTCCGAACGGAAAAGGGATTGCCGAGCGCGAAAGTATCGGCGCTCGAGTCGAGCAGGTTGTCGATGTCGAAGCGGAGAGTCAGCCGGTCGCGAACGGCCGAGGCGCCGAGCCAGCCGATCACATAAGCGGGCAGGTGCCGATCGAGATCGGCGTCGAAGCTCAGGTGCGAGGCACCGACGAGATTGGCCGACAGGTCCGGCGTGACGCGCCAGCCCCGAAGATCGATGTCGCGCGCCAGGCCAAGCCGCACCGAAATGTCCGGCACCACAGGCAGGTGCGCGCTGCGCGGCAGCGCGTTGCCGCTCATATCGTGGGTGAGGCGCGGGCGCTGCCAAGTCGCTCCCCCGCGCAGCCGCCACCCGCCGGACAAGCGCCAGTCCGCCGACAGCTCGGCGCCGATGATCGACGCGCGGCCGACATTGTGCGTGGCGATCAGCCCGTCGGCTCCCAGATAATCGGACTGGATGTTGTCCCAGTTCGCCTTGAACAGGCCGCCCTCGAGGCTGAGCCGTCCGCCGTCCAGCCGCACGCGGCCGCCGAGGTCGACGTTGCGCACCGTATCGGCGACATAGTGCCGGGTGGCGGCATTACCGGGATCGAGGCCGCCCGGCCGGAAGGCTGTTCCGAAGCGCAGATAGACCGTCTGGTCCGGCGCGATCTCGTATGAAAGCGAAGCGCTCGGCGTGACGCTGAACGAGGCTTCGGCCCGCGCCGACGGATCGATGGGCGCGAACCGATCGTCCCGGGTATCGGTATGGAAGCCGCGGACTCCGATACCCAGCCGCAACCGGTCCAGCAGCGGAAACGATCCGTCGGCAAAGATCGCGGTTTCCAGGATGCGGCGATAGGCCGAGAGAAATTGTCTCGGCGGCCCGCTGCCCGCCAACAAGGGACCATCCGCATTCGACCGCGCCAGCATGAATGACGTGCCCGCGACCCAGACGAAACGGCTGCCCGGCACCGAGCCGATGCGGATTTCCTGATCGAGCACCACATAGCGCCGCCAATCGTCATAGATCGCGGGGAACGGTAGGCCGGGCGACGATACCGATGCGGAGGCATCATAGATATTGCCCTGCGTCTGCCGGGTCAGCCCCGTCGCGATCGTCAGCCGAAGCGTACCGATCGAACCCGCGATCGTGCTCTGGAGGGTCTCCAGCTTTGCGGAGCGGGGTTCGCGGATCGGCACGTCGCGTGCACGCGCGGCGCCGGCGGTGACGTACTGCCCGTCCTGGATGAGGATCGATTGCGTCATTGCGCTCAGATCGACGGTCCAGCCGTCAAAGGGCACGATCCGCAAGGCGACCCGGCCGCCCCAAATCCTTGACCGGTTCAGATCGCGGCCGAACCTCGGATTGTCGACCCATCCAGGATCTCTCGCTACATAGCCGACGATCCGCACCGCTGCGCGGTCGTCGATCAGCGGCAGGTTGATCACGCCCTCCGCCTGCGCGCCAAAGCCGCCGCCGGCGACCGCCGATATGCCGAGACCGGCCTCCCCCTCGGTCAACCCGAGTACCGGGCGGTTGGTGACGATGCGATAGACGCCGCCGAGCGCACCGGTGCCGTAGAGCGGTCCCTGCGGCCCCTTCAGCACTTCCACGCGGGCGACATCGACCAGCCGCAAACCCGGTTCGGGTGCGTTGTAGGTCAGGCGCGCATCGTTGAGCTGGACACTGACCGTCGACTGGCTGAGCCCGTTGAAAGGGCTGTCGGCGATGCCGCGAATGAAGGACCGATCGCCCCCCGCACCGCTGTTGGTGAGAACGAGCCCCTCGGTTCCGCGCGCGACATCCCGGGTCGTGGTGCCCACTCCGGATCGACCCTCATCGTCGGGCACATAGACCGCGACCGGCGCCGCCATGGCCGACAGCAGCTCGGACTGCTTCCGCCCGGTAACGACGATGTCCTCGGCAGGCGGCGCAGGAGGGGCCGGCGTCGCGCTGTTCTCGCCGGCCGGTTTGCGCCGTGCGATGCGATACGCACGAGGGCCGACGCGCACCCCCTGAAGATCGAGCGCACGAAACATCCGATCCAGCGCGTCGCCCACCGTCATTTCGCCGCGCACCGCGCTTACGGCGGCTCGCGGCATCGGGCCGTCCGAGGCGAACGACACGCCGGTCTGCGCCGACAGCGTGGCGAGCGCGTCGCCAAGATCAACCGCCCGGATATCGATCCGGTATTCGGTATCTCGCGCCTGGGCCGAAGGGGTGCAAAGCGCGGCGCTAGCGGCCAGCGCTGTCGCCAAGACGTATCGCATCGCCATCCGTTCGTGCTTTCAGGCCGGTCAGCGCGCTCAGTGCAGCCGTCATGGCCTCGCGATCCCCCGGCGCGATCACACCGGAAAAGCGCCGGCGTGCAAGGGCGGGAGCGACCGTCACCGGGCGCCCGGTGGAACGCGCAATGTCCGCCGCGACCATCGCCAGCGGCACATCGTCATAGACCAGCGAACCCTTTCGCCAGGCTCCGACGGACTGCGCACGCGCCGGCCGCACGTCGGCGACATCGCCGGCGCCGGTCAGGGTCAGCGCCTTCCCCGCATCGATCTCCACCTCGCCGACGACGTCGGGCGAGCGGACCGCCACCCGGCCTTCCGCGACCGCGACCCGGAGCATGCCACCGCTCGTCGAGACCTCGAACCGGGTCCCCACGTCGCGGATTTCATATCCTCCGGCCTGCACGACCAGGGGATGCGCGGAATCGTGACGCACGTCGAAAAAAGCATTGCCGTCGAGCGTCAGCGGGACATCGCGCGAACCGGCAACACGCAGCACGCTGCCCGGTGCCAGCGTCGCCGTGGAGCCGTTCGCCAGCCGCACGTCGCGCGACTGGCCTACCGGCGCGCGATAGACGATGGTTTCCGGCGCATGGCCAGGCTGCAATCGCAGGATACCGATGGCGATCACCGCGATCAGGACCGTCGCGATCGCGCCCCAGGCGACACGCGGGATGCGGCGCCGGATCGGCTCGGATTCGTCGGGCAGCAATCGGGACAATATCGGCCGTGCGGCATCGATCCGCGCGTCGAGCAGGGCGATCGCGTCATACGCCTCGCGGTGGCGCGGATCGGCCTCCAGCCATTCGGTGAAGGCCGCCCAGTTCATGTCATCGTCGGCTTGCGCCAGATGCCAGCGCGCGGCCGCTTCGTCTATTTCCGCGCTCATGCCGTCACCATCGGCGCGATCCCGCGACCGCGCCGCCCTGTCCTATCCTTCAGACGCTGCCGATCCCGCATACCTCAGTCCTTCATCGCGCGACGTAGGTGCGCCATCGCGAGCGCGATATGTTTCTCGACGCCACTGCGACTGATCCCCAGCCGCGCAGCGATCTCCGCATGGGACAGGCCCTCGAGCTTGTGGAGCCGGAAAGCCCGCCCCGCAGCTTCGGGCAGCGCAGCGATCGCGGAGGCCAGCGCAGCGGCTTCCTCGCGTTCGAGCATGTCGGCTTCCGCATTGGGAGACGGGTCGACCGGCTCCGCCGCCGAACCGCCATGCGCCGTCGCCCATTGACGCTCGCGGACCGCGCTCCGCTGCCGTGCGCGGACAGCGTCCAGTGCGAGATTCTGCGCCGCGCGATAGAGATAGGCCTTGCCATTGGCGACCGGTCCGGTGTCGACGGCCTGAAGGCGGAGCCACAGATCCTGGAGCACGTCCTCGGCCGCCGCCGCATCGCCAAGACGCGCGGTCAGGAAGCGCAGCAATTCACTGCGTATTTCCGCATAGACTTGTGCGAGTCCGGATGATTGAGAAGAAACGGGCAGGTCTTTCGCTTGACTTGCTTATCTCTGTGCCGCGCCCGGCACCCACGGGCAAGAACCGGACTCGCAATTTTGAGGTTAGGCCGACTGCGCAAGCGCGTGCCAGGGATCGCGACCGCCAAAGGCCATTCTTCACAATTTCCTCACTTCCTCCTCATGCCGCTCGCACAAAATCGTGCGAAGACAAGGCTGCAATTCGCACCGGAGGCGAGCACATGACTGCATCGAGCGAACAGGCCAGCACGGGAGCCTGGAACTATTGGCGGATAGCGCGCTGGACCGCAGCATTGGCTTTGCTGCTCACGCCGTTGGTGATGATGCAGTTCAGCGACGAATGGCACTGGACGATCGGCAGCTTCCTCTTCGCCGGTATCGTGATCGGCGGGGTCGGGCTGCTCTACGAGCTTGCCGAAAGGGTGAGCGGGAGCCGCGCCTACCGCGCTGGCGTTGCCGTCGCGCTCGTGACGTCATTCCTGACCGTGTGGACCACAATTGTTCGCGACGACGGCACGGGCATCGGGTTTTTCCTGCTGATCATGGCGGCAGCGGTAGGGGCGTTCTCTGCCTGGCTTCAGCCCGCGGGCATGGCGCGCACCATGTTTGGCGTAGCGATCATGCAGGCGCTGCTCGGCATAGCCATTGCGACCGCGCCAACGACCGCGAGCACACCCGATGGCGTATCCAGAGCCTTGTTATTCAGCGGCTTCTTTATGGCGCTGTGGCTGGCATCGGCGACCTTGTTTCGCGCCGCCGCGAAAAGGGATCACCAGGTAACTGCGACGCATTAGACATTGGCGATTGCGCTAGATGAGTTCCGTCAAAGCCACGCCGCGATGGTCATCTATACGTCCATGACCTAGCCCGGATCACCGGGCCCGCGCCCCAGCACCGAGCGCAGCATGATACGCGTCGAGCGCAGCGCGGTGCGCAGTGCTCCCGCCAGGTCCGGGCGAATGCCGCTGGGCGCAGCCGCATCGGCGCGCTCGAGCAGCTCGAGCAATCGCCGCTCGTCCCGCGTCAGTTCACCATCCGCCGGGTCGCCAGCATCGAAACGGCGTCGGAACGCCGCTTCGAACAAGGTCAGCAGGCCATCGAGTACCGGTGCAAGGAAGCCGCTGCCGGCGATACCCAACCGCGCGAACAAAGCGGGCTGGACCGGCTCGCCGCGGTCACGCGCGATTCGCCACAGACGCGCGGCGTCAATGACGGTCGAGGCAGCGGGCGAAGCGAACGCGAGGCGCATGGTGCATCCTTCCTGGCACCCCCTCCCAACTATTCCCTGACTTCTCTTTGCGAGATTGTTTCGCAAGCGATAGGCGCGCCAGGTTGCAGCCGCAAGACAGGTGCGCTCGTTCCGTCGCATCGGGCGGCAGTTTGGATCGGCGATCGGGACGACTGATGCGCCGACGCGTTCGACGGCCATTTCCAAACGCTCCCGGAACGTTTCCGAGATTGCGCGCATTTCCGTATCGCGGCCGGTACTCCGGATCTCCGATCCGCCGGGAGCAGGATGCGCCATGACGCAGGTGCCGATGAAAGCGCTCGCACGAGATCTCGGAGCATGACCGAGCCGTGCGAAATCGAGCTGAAGCTCGCATTCGATCCAGACGACCACGATCGCCTGGATGCGGCACCGCTTATCGACGGCGATGCTAGGGTCGAGCATCTCGTGGCCACCTATTTCGATACGCCGGAACGCGAGGTGCGTGGCGCCGGCTATGCACTGCGGATCCGTTGCGAGGGCGGCGCGCGGGTCCAGTCGGTCAAGGCCGCCGGCGGTGGCGCGGTCGGCCTGTTCGCGCGCGGCGAGTGGGAGCGTGATGTGCGAGACGACCGGCCGGTGCTCGACGCGCGGAGCGGCCCGCTGGCGCAGATCATCGGGCACGATGCAGCGGCACGCCTCGATCCATTATTCGTGACCGACGTCCGGCGCACGACGCGCGCGCTCGACATCGAAGGCGTGCGGTTCGCCTGCACCATCGACATGGGCGAGATCCGGGCGGGCAAGCGACACCTCGCACTCCATGAGATCGAGCTGGAGCTGGAAGGCGGCACGGCGCGGCCCTTGTTCGATTTCGCGCGCCGCCTGGACAGGGTCGTCCCGCTTCGCCTGGCAGCTCTTTCCAAGGCCGAGCGCGGCTATGCGCTGGCCGAAGACCGGATCGATCGGCCGGCCAAGGGCGAACCGGTAACGCTCGATCCGAACGGGACGACCGGCGAGGCGTTCCAGGTCATCGCGCGATCCTGCCTGCGGCAGTTTCGACGCAACGAGGACATCCTGCTGCGGACCGGCGACGCCGAACCGCTGCACCAGGCACGTGTCGGCCTGCGACGGCTTCGCACGGCATTCTCGCTCTTCAAGCCGCTGACGGCCGGCGAAGACCGGGCGGATCTGCTGCGTGCCGAACTGCGCTGGCTCGCGGTCGAGCTGGGCAAGCTGCGCAATCTCGACGTGCTGATCGCGCAGGCCGATCCCATGCTGCACGAACAACTGGCCGTCGCGCGCGATCGCCTCTTCGAGCAGGTGCGCGAGGCGCTCAATTCGACGCGAAGCCGCGCCCTGATGATCGACCTGGCCGAATGGCTGGCATTCGGCGATTGGCTTTCGCCGGCGAACGCGGCCGCGCACCACCGCGATATCGAACCCTTCGTGACCGATCTGCTCGAACGGCGATGGCGCCAGCTCAGGCACCGCGGGAAACGGCTTGCCGAGCTGGATGACGGGCATCGCCACAAGGTGCGGATAGCGGCCAAGAAGCTGCGTTATGCGGCGCAGTTCTTCACCTCGCTATACCAAACCGGAAAGGCCCGGCGTCGCTGTAAGCGGATTCTGGATGCGTTGGAGACGCTGCAGGATCAACTCGGGGCGCTCAATGACCTGGTGATCGCCTCCCAGATCCTGGCGTCGCTCCATATCGATGCAAGCCCACCCGGTGCCGACAAATCCGAGCAGATGCTGCGGCGCGCCGAGGAAGCGTATGACGCTCTGGTGGCCGCCAGGCGGTTCTGGCGCTGAGGGGCGGGCCGTCCGGCCCGCCGCACAGCTTTTTTTCGAAAATTTGTCGCATCGCGCGGAACCCGGTCGCGAGATGCGCGTTGTTGTTGTCCGCTTGATCGAAAGATTAAGTGGAATTGAGGACTTACGCCGAAAGGATAGAGTCCTCAGGGAGCCCCGCCGCCACCCGCGACGGGGCTTACCTGTTTCTAGGAGCGCGGATCCTGGTCGCTGCCGACAGGTCCGGCGCACCATCCGTCAGCACCGCACGATCCTCGCTGTCACGCGCCGTCCGCCACGACTTGTGTGCCTTGCCTCGCTTTCCAACAAAACCGGCCGTGATCCCTTCATGACATTTTTTTGGCGGGATCGTGATTCCCCTGCGTCTCACAAGGCGGAACCGCATTGGGCGCGGCAGGGAGGGTCTACATGCAGAACAGGGGGTATTTCTCGATCTATGGCTGCGGCACTGCGGTCGCGACGGCATTGTTGCTGGCAGCCACGCCGGCAGCCGCCGCGCAGCAGACTCGGAATTTCGACATCGCCGCCGGCGATCTTGGAAGCGCCCTCAATGCCTTTGCGCGACAGGCGAACCAGGAGATAATCTTCTCCAGCGCCCTGGTGGCGGGCAAGCGGACCAAGGGCATTCGCGGCAGCCTGGAGCCTCATGCCGCGTTGCAGGTCCTGCTCGAGGGAACGGGGCTGCGTGCCGACGGCGGAAGCGTGCTCACCCTGCGCAAGGCTGCGGAGCCCAAGGTGACGACCGCGCGGCGCCAGCCCGTAAACTATGATAGCGTCCCGTCGGCCGCGGCGCGTGCCGTTCGCAGCCAGGACCGCCCCGCCGGCGCCGACCCGGAGACCGCTGCCGAACCGCAGGAGAGTGCCACGGCCGAGAACGCCGAACTCGTCGTCACCGGCTCGCGCATCGTCCGCAACGGCAACGACGCCCCGACCCCGACCACCGTTCTCAGCGCCGAGGACATCGCGGAGCGCAACCCGACCAACATCGCCGATTATGTCAACCAGTTGCCCTCGATGGGGACCGGCAACACGCCGCGCACGACGACTTTGTTCGCCAACGCCACCGGCGGCGCGAACCAGCTCAGCGCCCGCGACCTCGGCGTCACCCGCACGCTCGTCCTGCTCGACGGCCGCCGCGTCGTCGGCTCCGGCATGTCGCCCGCGGTCGACATCAACATGCTGCCGCAGAACCTCGTGCAGCGCGTCGATGTCGTGACCGGCGGCGCCTCCGCCGCCTATGGCTCGGATGCGGTCGCCGGCGTCGTCAACTTCATCCTCGACACCAAGTTCACCGGGCTAAAGGGCGGCTTCAACTTCAGCCAAACCGACTCTTCCGACGGCAGGGTCGTCACCGGAGACCTGGCCTGGGGCGCGAAGTTTGGAGGTGGCCGCGGCCATGTCCTGCTGAGCGGCACCTATTACAAGGGAGACCGGATCGACTTCTACGAGCATACGCGCGACTGGTTCGAGCCGGGCCTTCGCCTGATGAACAATCCGGACTGGACCGCGACCAACGGCCAGCCCGGCACGATCGTGCGCACCGATGCCGGTTATAACAGCACGCCGGGCGGCGTGATCGCCACGGGTCCGCTGAAGGGGATCTCGTTCGGTCCGGGCGGGTCGATCGGCACTTTCACCTTCGGGCCGATCCAGCAGGGCCAGGTGCAGGCCGGCGGGACGATCGAGTCGATGCCCATTCGCGGCGCGCTGATGCCCGACGACGAGCATTGGAGCATCTACGGCCGGCTCAGCTACGAGCTCACCGACAATATCAACGCGATCGTCGAAGGCAGCTATGCCGGAAACGACACGGTCAACTGGTCAGCGGTCTATAATCGCCAGGGCGCGACCAACCTCGTCATCAACCGCGACAACCCGTTCATCCCGGTGACCGTACAACAGGCGATGGACACGGCGCACGTCACCTCGTTCCAGATGAGCCGGCTGTTCTACGACATGATCAACGAGCCGGGCACGCATATCGGCGAGGCGGGATATAACCGGCGCCAGGACCGTATCCTGCTGGCGCTGGAAGGCAGCTTCCTCAGTAGCGGCCGTTGGCGCGCCTATTACCAGCGCGGCCACAGCAAGGTGTGGTACACCCGCGACAACAACATCATCCTCAGCCGCTTCAACCAGGCCATCGACGTGACCGGCAACCCGGCGGCGGGCGGCGTGCCGGGAGTGGCGGTAGGAGCGCCGATCTGTCGCTCTACGCTCACCAATCCGACCAATGGCTGTGTGCCGATGAACGTGTTCGGCGAAGGATCGCTGGGCGCCGCCTCGGTCGCCTGGGTCACGGGCGCCTCCGAGGGGCTGCGGACGCGCCAGGATCTCGATTTCTACCAGGACGTCTGGTCGATCGACGCCCAGTACAATCCCTTCTCGACCTGGGCCGGACCGGTCTCGATTGCCGCGGGCTTCGAGTATCGCAAGGAGTCCTTCTCCGCGACCGCCGACGCGCTTTCCCTCGCCTCGCAGTGGAACGTGGGCAACTTCAAGGGGGGCAGCAACGGATACAATGTGAAGGAGTTCTTCGGCGAGGTCCTGGTGCCGCTGCTGAAGGATTCGGTCGTGGCGAAGAGCCTCGAACTCAACGGCGCGGTCCGGCGGACCGACTATTCGACCAGCGGCGCGGTGACGACCTGGAAGGCGGGCATCGGCTGGGAAGTCTTTGACGGTCTGCGCCTGCGCGGCACCCGCTCGCGCGACATCCGCGCGCCGAACCTCAACGACCTGTTCGCGCCTTCCAGCCAGTTCGTGAACGCCTATCTCGATCGCACCCAGCAGGGCAGTCCGCAGGTTCCCAACATCACCCTGAGCGGCGGCAATCCGAACCTGACGCCGGAAATCGCCGATACCTGGACGGCGGGCGGCGTCTACGCCCCCCGCTGGCTGCCCGGCTTCAGCTTCTCGGTCGACTGGTACAAGATCGACATCAAGGACGCGATCACCGCCGTCGGCGCGCAGCAGATCATCGACATGTGCTACGGCTTCAACCGCCCGGTGAACCCGGCGGCCTGCAGCTCCATCGTGCTGGCGCCCGGGGCCACCAACCTGGTCAACGCCACCATCTATACCAGCGGCATCAACGCGCAGAACGTTGCCGTGGAAGGCATCGACTATGAGGCTAGCTATCGCGCAAACCTCAGCGACATCTCGGGAAGCCTGCCGGGGGCGATCAACCTGCGGGTGCTGGTCTCGCAGCGGCTGAAGGACGAGACCAACCTGCCGGGCGATTCGGCGCCACCGACGCTGGGCACCTTCGCCAGCCTCAAATGGCGCGGTCTCATGACCGCAAGCTATGCCGTCGGCCCCAGCCGCACGACCCTGACGACGCGCTACCTGGGATCGGGCAAGATCACCAACCAGCCGGAGACGAGCCGCACGGGCATCCCCGCGGCGTTCAACCATGTCGATCCGGTCTGGTATTTCGAACTCGCCGAGAATTACGACATCAGCATCGGCGGCAGGAAGGTGACCGTGTTCGGGGTGGTCGAGAATCTGTTCGACCGCAAGCCCGAGCCGATCCCGAGCAGCGGCACCTCGTTCGGCACTTCGGCGCCCTATGATCTGCTCGGCCGGAGCTATCGCCTGGGGTTCCGGTTCAAGTTCTAGACGCGGTTACGCGCCAACCTCGCCATCCGGCCCGCGTCGGGATGGCGAGCAAAAAAAGGGACCGCAACCTGGACAGGTTGCGGTCCCTTTTTTTGTCGATCGGATGAAGCCGCCGTGTCAGCGTGGAGCGCGCCTGGGCGCCCGGCCGCCGAAGGTCACCAGGCTCTCCGCGCCGTCCGCCGACACGGCGGAGACGCCGATGAACACATCATCGACGATCACGTCCTTCAGCACCGTTTCGCTGGCCGTGCCCGGCACGTCGCGGCTGTCGGTCCAGTCCTGCTTGTCGTTGCGGCGCCAGCGGATGCGATAGCCGGCCGCGTCGGGCACCGGCGCCCAGGTCACCGTCGTGTTCATTCCCAGCGCGCCGTTCAGGCTCACCTCCGCCGGTGCGGCCGGCGCGGCGGCGAGCCGCGCGATCGTGGCCGCGTTGATCGCGGTCACCTTGGCGAGATAGGGAAAGTCCATCTTGTCGACGGTGTCGCCATATTGGATGCCGTTCTCGGTGCGCAGGTCCTGGTGCTGCTGGTTGTAGTTCTCGATCGCCACCGAGAAGCGCACCGCGGGATAGCCGAGCTTCAGGAACGGCTCATGGTCGCCGCCGCGGCCGAACCGGTCGTTGCGGCGATCGACGAACACGTCCAGTCCGCCCGGGATGCCCGTCGCGACATGGTCGATCGCCTTGGCCAAAGCGCGGCTCGGGCCGTCATCTTCTCCGCCGTTCACGCGGCGCGCCAGTTGCGCGGGCAGATCCTCCGACGCGCGAATGCCTTCGGAGAAGACGCGCACCCGATCGGCCACGCGCTGGCCGTTCTGGCCGACCGTGTTGCCCACGATATCGTTGTTGAGCACGGCCGCGACCTGCCAGCCGCGTTCCTTGGCGGTGTCCGCCAGGAGCTGCCCGCCGAACAGGCCCTGCTCCTCGCCCGACAGCGCGGCGTAGATGATCGTGGCCTTGAACTTATTCTTGGACAGAACGCGCGCCGCCTCGAGCACCAGGGCCACGCCCGAGGCATCGTCGTTCGCGCCGGGGGCGTCGCTGGTGCTGTCCATCACATTGGTGACGCGGCTGTCGATATGGCCCTGGACGATCACGACGCGGTTGGGATCGCTGCCGGGCTGGACGGCGAGGACGTCGACCACGTTGACGCCGTTGGGCGCACGCTCGCCGGTGAAGATGCGCTCGACCGTCGAGACCTGGAGGCAGCCGCCGCACCGCGCGCTCGTGCGCTTCATCTCGTCCGCGAACCAGCGCCGTGCCGCGCCGATACCGCGGGTCGGATTGTTCGGGTCGGACAAGGTGTGCCGTGTGCCGAAGCTGACCAGCTTTTCGACGTCCGCCTTGAGCCGGGCGGGATCGGGCTTGTCCTGGGCGGAGGCGGCGGCAGGCAGCAGCACGGCCGCCAGGGCGAGAGACGAAAGGCGCATTGTTTCCCCTTTTGCTATTCGGCGGTCCGGTCGGGTCGCCGTGAAATGATGATCCGGCCATCGCCGTCGTTGCGGACCTCTACCGGCAAGGTGACCTGAAGCGCCTCGATGAAGCCGGCCTGGTTGCTCGTGCGGAACATGCCGTTGATCCGCAGGTCCGCCACCGCCGGATCGACGACGATCTTCAGGCGCGAAAATTCGTTCATCTCGGCGGCGGCGCGGCTCAATGGCTCGTCCTCGAAAAAGACCTGCCCGTCGGCCCAGCTGATCGCCTTCTCCGCATCGACGGTCCGCAGTTCGGTCGAAGCCGCTCCTACGGCCTCGACCAGCTGCTGGTGCGGCTTCATGATCTGCTCCGCAGATCCGCGATGATACTGGACGGGTCGAACCGCCACCCGACCTTCGGCCAGCGTGACGCGCAGCTCCTTGGCGGATAGCCGGACGTCGAACACCGTACCGAGTGCCGTGATCGTTCGGTCGCCTGCCTTGACGACAAAGGGCCGGTTCCGGTCCTTGGCGACCTGGAACAGCGCACGCCCGGCAAGCAGGGTGATGTCGCGCCGTGCCTTGCCCAGCAGCACGGAAACCCGCGTGCCCGCATCCAGCGTCACCACCGAGCCGTCGGCCAGCGTCACCTTGGTGCGTTCGTCGAGCGACGTCGCATAGACCGTGCCGCCCCGTATCTGCGCCGTGAGCTCGGTTCCCGTCTCGGTCTCCGCCCCGAGGACAACCATCACCGCGAGGATTACGGCAGCCGCGATCGCGGCGAAGGAGATGCGGCGGCGGCGGCGGCTTTCCTCGACGCCGTTGCGTGCCTCGTCGCGCAGCGCGCTCAGCTCGGGCAGCGCCGCATTGGACCGCAAGGCGGACAGCATTGCCTGCAGGCGATCATGACTTTCCTGGTGCAACGGAAGCTCGCCCAGCCAGAGTTGGTACGCGCGGCGATCCCGGAACGTGGACTTGGCGCCGCGCAGACGGGCGTCCCACGCCGCCGCTTCCTCTTCGACCTTGTCGAGACGCTTGCTCATCGGACCTTCCGGAGGCGGTAGAGGAGATGGCTGTTCGCCTTCGCCATGTGTTTTTCGACGGTGCTGAGCGACAGGCCCATGCGACGCGAGATCTCGACCTGCGCGATGCCGTCGAAATGATAGAGGCTGAATATCATACGCACGATCTGGGGTAGCTCATACAGGGCCGCGATCATCATTTGCAGCGCTTCCCGGCTCTGCATGATGCGTTCCGGGGTGAAGCCCGCCTCGTCCTCGATGTCGAAGCCGTCGGGCGTTGCGGTCATGATGCTGCGGACGCTGGCGCGGCGGGCCTTGTCGCGCAGCACGTTGGCTGCGACCTGAAAGACGTAGCCGTGGATGTTCGCGATCGTCGCCAGGTCCTGCGCGGCCAGGCGGCTGAAGACGTCCTGCACCAGATCGTCGGCATCCTCGGGGCGATCCACCCGACGCTGGAAGAAGCGCAGCAGCGGCGTGTTGTATTGCGCGGCCACCTCATCAAGCCGTGAGCGCCTGGCGGCTTCTGGCATGCACGATCCTCCCGACCCGTTAAGACGCGGCAGGCTCCTCATCCCGTAAAGAATTATCGCAGCGGCGCTGGCGGCGGCTTCGCCATGGTCATCGCCCCCTTCGCCACCATAGGAATGTCTGCATCATCGGCAAGGCACGATTGCCGGCCAGGCAGCGCGGTCGCCGGGCCGTCCCCTATCGCCGGAACGGGAACACGCCCGTGAGAAGCCCGGTCAGCATGAATATGGCGCAGGCACCCAGTGCCCATTTCCAGGTAAAACGCTGATGATCGCCCAGATCGATGCCCGTCTGCCCGACGAGCAGATAGGTCGAAGCGACGAGCGGGCTCAGAAGATGTATCTGCTGGCCCACCAGCGAGGCGCGCGCCAGTTCCACGGATCCGATGCCATAGGTGGCAGCGGTCTGGCCTAGCACGGGCAGCATGCCGAAATAGAAGGCGTCATTGGAGATCAGTACCGTGAACGGGATGCTCAGCAGCGCCACGATCGGGGCCATGTAAGGTCCCAGCCAGGGCGGGATGATCTGCAGCACCGAGCCTGCCATCGCGTCCACCATCTTGGTCCCCGAAAGGATGCCGGTGAACACCCCGGCGGCAAAGACGAGGCTCGCGGTGCCCATCGCATTCCCGGCATGCGCCGCGATCCGCGCGCGCTGCATGTCGAGCTGCGGATAGTTGATCATCGCGGCCAGTGCGAAGGCCAGCATGAACAGCGGTACCAGCGGCACCGCCCCGGTGATCAGCAGCGCCAGGAGCGCACCGGTCAGCGCCAGATTGACCCAGAAGAGCCTGGGGCGCTTCAGGCTCAGATCGCCGCCGGCTTCCTCCGCGACGACCTCCTCGACGATCTCGCGATCGGATTCACCCGCCACTGCCGCGAGGCGCCGGCGCTCTCCCAGCCCCAGCCGCCACGCGGCGAAGAAGGTCCATGCCGCCGTCGCGACCATTGCGGGAATGAGCGGCACGAAGACGTCGCGCGCGTCGACATGCAGTGCCGTCGCGGCGCGAACGGTGGGGCCGCCCCAGGGCGCGATGTTCATCACCGCGCTCGACATGATCAGCAGGCAGGCGAGAACGCGCCGGTCCATCTGCAAATGCCGATAGAGCGGGAGCAGCGCGGCGATGCAGATCATATAGGCGGTAGTGCCGTCGCCATCGAGACTGACGATCAGGCAGAGCGCGACGGTGCCGAGCGCGATCCGCACCGGATCCCCATGCACCAGCCCGACGATCGCGCGAATCAGCGGGTCGAACAGCCCTGCGTCCATCATGATCCCGAAATAAAGGATCGCGAAGAGCAGCATCACCCCGGTGGGCGCCAGGCTGCGGACGCCTTCGAGCATCATGCCGCCGAGCCCAGCGTGAAAGCCCGCCGCCAGCGCGAACAGCGTCGGGATCAGCATCAGCGCGAGCAGCGCGGAAAGCCGCTTCGTCATGACGAGCGTCATGAACGTCGCGACCATGGCAAAGGCGATCAACGCCAGCGGCATCTTCCATCCCCTATGCCAACGTCACATCGGCGCCGGGCATCGGCCCGGGCCTTGCGCGTCGCAATTTCCTGACGCGAAAACCACCCCGCGCCAACCCTGTCCGGGCCGGCGCGGAGCGGCGTTGCGCCCTAGATCCCGACCGAGATCGAGAACTTCACGATCGACGGCATTCCCTGCGCCACGAAATCGGCACCGGCAGTCGCCCAATAGCGGCGATCGCCGATATTCTCCCAGTTCAACCGGAAGTTGGTCTTGGCGCCCGAGATCTCGGTCTCATAGCCCAGGCCGGCGTTGAACGTGGTGTAGCCCGGCACGATGATCAGGTTCTGCGCATTGAGTGCGCGGCTTCCGACATGGAATACGCCCGCATCGACGCTGAGCCCCGGCATCAGCGACGAGAATTTGTAGTTCGCCGCCAGCGAGAAGGTGTTCTTGGGCGCGCCGTCCACCCGGTTGCCGACATTGGTCGTCGTCTGGCAACGCAGCGCCGCCGCATTCGCGGCGGGCACCGCGGTCGTGCAGCTGCCATTGTTGTTGTAGAGCGGGAGGCCGGCGGCATTGCTCGAAAGCGCCGTCGGCGAACCTTCGGTATATTCGGTGTCGAGGATCAGGCCGGTGGCGTAGACCGTCAGCTCGGGCGTGACCTCGCCGGTCGCGCTGAACTCGACGCCGCGATAGGATTGGCGGCCGTCGATGACGTAGGTGTTCGATCCGTTGACGTAGGCCGCGCCGCGATTGATGTCGAAATACGCCGCGGTCAGCAGCACGCCGCGCTTCGGTTCGACCTTGACGCCCGCTTCATACTGGCGGCTCTCGGACGGCGGCAGCTGGGCACCCGAATTGACCGCCGTGGTCGGCGCCAGCGGCGTCGGCTCGAGACCCTCGATATAGGTGCCGTAGATGCTCGCCCAGGAGGTCGGCTTGGCGACCGCGCCATAGGAGAAGGACGTGGGCGTGCCGTGGAAGGTGACCAACCCGGTCGCGCGCTGGGATTCGGTATAGTCGGAGAAGCGCACGCCGCCGAGCAGATCGAGGAACGACCCCACGCTCAGCCGGTCGAATACATAATAACCGATATCGTCCACCCGCACCTTCCGGACATTGCCTACCCCATAGTCGGGCTGCGCGAAGGGCACATCGGGGAAGGTCAGCGGGTTGGCGATGTTCTGCGTGAAGGTCTTGTTGATCGTGTTCGGGTTGTCGCGATCGCGGATATTCTCCGACGCACCGATCAGGATGTTGTTGGTGAATATGCCCAGCTTGACCACGCCCGCCAGCTCGGCGCGGTAGTTTTTGTTGAAGTTGCGCTCGCGCGGCGCGTTGCCGATGGTCAGGGTATAATTGTCGTTACCCAGCGGCTTGCCGAAATCGATGAAGCCCGCCTTGCGGTAGCGCGTCATGTCCGAGGTACCGTAGCTGACGCTCAGCTCCCAGGCCGGAGTGAACTTCCAGCGCGCGCCGGCGAGGATGTTGGTCTCGTCGCCATAGGTCTTCACCCAGTCGCCGGCCCCGAAGTTCAGGCGGTTGCTGCGGAAGATCGGCAGCATCGCGGTGGGATCGGGCGTGCCGACGGTCTGCGGCGGCTTGGTGGTGTAGCGGTACGTCGGCGGCTCGCCGGCATTGGTATAGATGCGCTCGACGTCGAGGGTGAAGGTCAGGTTGCTCGCCGGCTTCACGTCGAACGCGCCCGAGAGCAGCGACCGGCGGCCCGCGGTACGATCGATCCCGGAATCGAGATGGACATAGGCGGCATTCAACCGGGCGCCGAACAGGCCGTCACCCCAGGTATTGCCGTAATCGAGCGTGCCGCCGATCTGTCCGGCGGTGCTGCCGATGATCGAGCCGCTGATCGTCTGGACCGGCGTCGGCCGTTCCATCGTCAGGTTGACGATGCCCGACGGCGTGGTGAAGCCGTAGTAGAGCGCGGACGCGCCCTTGAGCGCCTCGACGCGCTCCTTGTCCTCAAGCGGCAGGCCGACCAGGTTGATCACCGGCAGCGAGCCGTTCAGGCGATAATTGCCGCGATTGTCGATATCGATGCCGCGGATCGCCAGGCTGCTGTAGAAAGTCGACGAGATCTGTGAAGTCGAGACGCCCGCCGAATTCTTGAGCGCATCGCCGACCGACAGCGCCTGCTGGTTGTCGATCAGCGTCTTCGGAATGACCGAGATGGTCAGCGGCACGTCGAGCGGACGGGCGCCGCGAAAGCTGCCGACCTGCACGGCTTCGGTGCCGGTGCGGTCGCCGGTGACGACGATCTCGTCGAGCGCGGTCTGGTCGCCTTCCTGGGTCTGCGCCACAGGTTCCTGCGTATCCGCGGGGTTCGTCTGCGCAGATGCCGATTGGGCAATCAGCGCGATGGCGGCAACACTGCTCGCCATCAAAAACCGGGTAGTCGTCATCATGTATCTCCCTGAGTGTCCCTGCGGACCGCCCACGCACGTGGGTCGTGTATTTTCGTCGATGGTAATGGTGGATTGTACTATGTAAAGTGATAAATCATAACTCGTCGAACAGAATCAGGGGACATTCATGCGAATCATCGAACTCGAAGCACTTCTCGATGCGGTCGAAGAATCGGTGCTGATGCACGAACTCGAGGCGGCCTTTGTCCGCTACAGCGCGGGCGAGGCGCAGGTGATGGCGGTCGGCCATCTGGGATTCGAGGCGCGGTCGGGCGACTGTCACGTCAAGGGCGCACATCTGGCCGGCGACGATCTGTTCGCGGTCAAGTTCGTCAACAGCTTCGCGGCGCCGGCCACCGGCAAGCCGGGGAGCGACGGCTTCATCATATTGTCGAGCGCCGAAACCGGTCAGGTCGTCGCGCTGCTGCGCGATCATGGCGAACTCACCGACATCCGAACCGCACTTGCCGGCGCGATCGTGGCGCGCGCGATAGCCGCCGAAGGCACGCGGACGCTGGGAATCGTCGGTTCGGGCAAGCAGGCGCAGATGCAGGCCGAGGCAATTCGGCGCCATCTGCCGATCGAGCGCGTCCTGGTCTCGGCACGGCGCCCCGATCGCGCCGAAGCGCTCGCGGCCTCCCTGGGCGGCGAAGCCATCGACCTGCAGCAACTCTGCGCCGAGGCGGATCTCATCGTCACCGCCACCGCCGCGCGTTCGCCGCTCATTCCCGCCGAGTGGGTGCGCCCGGGAACCCGGATCATCGCGCTCGGCGCGGACGCGCCCGGCAAGCAGGAACTCGACCCGGCGATCGTGGCATCGGCCATCACCATCGTCGATTCACGCGCGCAATGCTTCGACCATGGCGAGACAGGATGGGCGGTGCGCGACGGATTGCTCGATCCCGCCACGGTGATCGAGCTCGGCGAACTGCTCGCCCGGCGGGATCGATTTCCCGCCGATCGCACGGTCGTCGCCGACCTTACCGGCGTCGCGGTGCAGGACCTCGCCATCGCCAAGGCGGTCTGGAACAGGCTGCCGGACTAGGCGGCAGCCTGTTCCAGGGCCGGGCGGACAAGGCCGAAAAGGTCGCGCGGATCGGCGGGCTGCGCCAGCAGGTCGATCTCGCGATGGAAGCGCGGATCCTGCGTGACGTCAGCCAAATACCGCAGCGCCGCGAAATCCTCGATCGCGAAGCCGACCGAGTCGAACAGGGTGATTTCGTCCGCGCGCTGGCGGCCGGGCGCCTCGCCGGCGATCACGCGCCACAGCTCGGTGACCGGGAAGTCCGCCGGCATCTGCTGGATCTCGCCCTCGATCCTGGTCTGCGGGTGATATTCGACGAAGACGCTCGCACGATCGAGTATCGCCGGCTGGAGTTCGGTCTTGCCCGGGCAATCGCCGCCGATGGCGTTCAGATGCACCCCGGCGCCGACCATATTGTCCGAAAGGATGGTCGCCAGCTTCTTGTCGGCGGTGACGGTAGTGACGATGTCCGCGCCCTCCACCGCCTCCGGCGCCGATCGCGCGACGTGGATGCGGAAGCCCGCACCCTCCATGTTGCGCACGAACTTGGCTGCCGCGGCCGGATCGACGTCATAGACGCGCAGCCGGTCGATCCCGAGCAGCGCGCCGAACGCGATCGCCTGGAACTCGGATTGCGCGCCCAGCCCGATGATCGCCATGCTCGACGAGTCGGGCCGGGCGAGATGCCGTGCGGCGAGTGCCGACATTGCCGCGGTACGCAGCGCAGTCATGATCGTCATTTCGGCGATCAGGTGCGGATAGCCGGTGGCTACATCAGCTAGCACGCCGAAGCCGGTGACGGTCTGGAGGCCCGCCTCGAAGTTGCGCGGATGGCCGTTCACATATTTGAAGCCGAAGGCCTCGGCGTCGGCAATCGGCATCAGCTCGATCACGCCGTCCCGCGAATGGCTGGCGAAGCGCGGCGACTTGTCGAATTCGGCCCAGCGCCGGTAGTCCGCCTCGATATAGTCCGCGAGGTCGCAAAGCACCTCTTCGATCCCCCGCGCGCGCACCAGCGCCGCGACATGCCCGACTTCCACCAATCGCATAGCCTGTCTCCACATCCGACGAGGCCAGAGTGGCGCCAACAAGTGCTGCGTTAAACTGCACTATTGCGCTAGAAAGTGCAAAAATATTGACAAATTGCGACGGCGCGCCGAGCATTTCGCGCATGCAGCCGCTGGACTCGCTCGACCGCCGCCTGATCGCCGAATTGCGCATAGATGCGCGTGCGCCGGTCTCGCACCTCGCCGAACGGCTCGGCATTTCGCGCGCGACGGTCGAAAAGCGCATGGCACGGATGATCGCGACGGGCGCGATCCTGGGCTTCACGGTGCGCGCGCGCGACGATGTGCGGGGCGGCGTGCGCGCGGTGATGCTGATCGAAGTCGCCGGACGATCGACGAGCGCGGTGATCCACAGCCTGAAGGGCATGCCCGAATTGCGGACGCTGCACACCACCAATGGCGGCTGGGACCTGGTCGCGGAGATCGAGACCGAGACGCTGGCGGATTTCGACCGCGTGCTGCGCGAGGTGCGCAGCATCGACGGCATACTCAACAGCGAGACGAGCCTGTTGCTGAGCTCGGTCTAGAACCCAATGTCGAGGGGAAGGCCGTGCTCGACCATCGGCTTCGCGGCGAAGAAATCCCCGACCAGCTCGCGCCAGCGCGCAAAGCCCGGGGTGACGCGAAACGCCTCATGGGCGGCGACATCGGTCCATTCGACGATCAGCCAGTAGCGCCCCGCGGTCTCGTGCGAGCGCAGCAGCCGCATCGCCGAGCATCCCGCCGCCGCGCTGAATTCCGGCACCGCCGCGCGCGCGCCGGCCTCGAAGGCGGCCTCGCTGCCCGCGCGCACGTCGATACACGCAATCTCGGTCGCCATCAGCGTTCCTCGTCGATCCGCGTCGTCACGCCCGTCGCGACGATGGTGCGCGTGGCATCGATCGAGGCATAGGTCCAGAAGATCGCCATCGGCTCGGTATTCGACGCATTGCGGAAGCAGTGCGGTACTTCCGCCGGGATCCAGCTGGTGTCGCGTGGCTGCACCGGGTGATCGACACCATCGATATGCGCGAAGCCGGTCCCTGAGAGCACCACGACACATTCCTCGCAATTATGCGTGTGGAGCGGCACCGCGGCACCGGGCGCGATTTCGGTGATGCCGGTGAGCATCGCACGCGATCCGCGGCCCGCGGTGACCAGAGGCGTGGTGACGATGCCGCCGCCGCGATCCTTGACCGGGAGTCCGGCGGGACGAAGGAGTATTCCGGTCATGCCGCCACCTTGATCGTCTTTGCATTGACGAATTCCTTGAGCCCCAGCTCGCCAAGCTCGCGGCCATAGCCCGAATGCTTGATGCCGCCGAAGGGCACGCGCGGATCGGATGCGACCACCGCGTTGACGAACACCGCGCCCGCATCGATCTCGCGCGCCAGCGCGGCCCCACGCTCGGCATCGCGCGTCCAGATCGACGCGCCGAGCCCGAACGCCGTGCGGTTGGCAAGCGCGACCGCCTCCCTAGCGTCGGCTGCGCGAACGATTGCCGCGGCCGGGCCGAACGTCTCTTCGTCGAAAGCTGCCATGCCGGGGCGCACCTGGTCGAGCAACGTCGGCGCGTAGAAGAAGCCGGCGCCCTCGCCGCTCACACCGCCGCTGACCAGCTTCGCTCCGCCGGCGAGCGTACGACCGACCTGGTCCTCGATCGCGGCGCGCAGATTGGCGCGCGCGAGCGGCCCGAGCGTCGTTGCGGAATCGGTCGGATCGCCCATCCGCAGCCGCGCGTCCATGGCCGTGCGGAAAGCGTCGACAAAGTCATCGGCGACCGCGTCCTCGACGATGAATCGCTTGGCATTGACGCAGCTCTGTCCGGCATTGGTGAAGCGCGCCGTCACCGCCTGCGCGGCGGCGTGCCCGACATCGGCATCGGCAAGCACCACGAACGGATCCGATCCGCCGAGCTCGAGCACCTGCTTCTTGAGCGCCGCTCCCGCCTGCGCGGCGACGATCATGCCGACCTGCGTCGATCCCGTCAGGGTCACCGCGGCGATGCGCGGATCGGCGATGACGCCCGCCACCTGGCCGGGTTCGACGAAGAGATTGGCGAACAGTCCGCGCGGAACCCCGGCTTCCTCGACCAGCGCTTCGATCGCCAGTGCGCATTGCGGCGTGTTCGCCGCATGCTTGAGGACGATGCCGTTGCCCGCGGCCAGCGCCGGCGCGAGGAAGCGCACCACCTGCCACAAGGGATAGTTCCACGGCATGATCGCAAGCACCACGCCCAGCGGCTGGTAGGCAATGCGTGTCCCCGGGACCGCAGCGATCACCGTGTCCGCAACCATGGCGGGCGCCGCACCGGCATAGAAATCGCAGTTGAGCGCGCATTTCTCGACCTCGGCCATGGCCTCGGCGATCGGCTTGCCCATCTCGGCGGTGATGATCGCCGCCAGCCGATCGCGATTCCGCCGGAGCAGCACCGCGATCGCAGAAAGTTGTGCGCAGCGCGCCTCGACCGGAACCTGCCGCCAGCCGCACTGCGCCGCAGCCGCCCGCTCCAGAACCCGGTCCACGCCATTGCCGTCGAGCGGCTCGAACCGCGCCAGCGTCTCGCCCGTTGCGGGATTGACCGATGCGATCACAGCGCCTGCACCACTGCGTTGGCGAAATCGGCGGTGCCCAGCGTGCCACCGATGTCGCGGGTGCGGGTCGCGGGATCGTCAAGCGTGCGGTCCACCGCCGCTTCGATCCGGCGCGCGGCCTCGGTCAGCGCGGCGTCGTTCGCGCGCCGACCCATCCAGTCGAGCAGCATCGCGGCCGAGAGGATCAGCGAGGTCGGATTGGCGATCCCTTGCCCGGCGATGTCGGGCGCGGAGCCATGCTGCGCCTGGCCGACGCAAATGTCCTCGCCCGCATTGATCGAGCCGCCGAGCCCCAGGCTACCGCTCAGCTCGGATGCTTCGTCGGACAGGATGTCGCCGAACATGTTGGTCGTGACGATCACGTCGAAACGCGCCGGATCGCGGATCAGCAGCGCGGCGGCAGCGTCGACGATCACTTCGTCGAGCGTCACGGCTGGATGCTGCGCGGCGACCGCACGGACTTCGCGAAGGAACAGGCCGTCGGTGAGCTTGAGCACGTTCGCCTTGTGCACCACGGTCAGCCGACCGCTGCGCGCCTCCGCGAGTTCGCACGCCGCCTGCGCGACGCGCCGGCTCGCCGTTGCGGTGATCTTGCGGATCGAGAAGGCGCTGTCCGGATCAGGCATGAACTCGCCCGGCCCCATGTGCATGCTGCGATCGGCGTAGAAACCCTCGGTGTTCTCGCGCACGATGATGAGGTCCATCGGCTTGCGCAGGATCGAGAGATCGGGCCGTGAACGGCAGGGCCGGATATTGGCGAACAGATTGAAGCGGGTGCGGAGTGCCGCGGACGGATTGGGCTGCCCGGCCGGATAGGTATAGTGCGACACCGGCCCCAACAGCACGCCGTCGACTGCCGGGATCGCCTCGAGGACGTCGGCGGGAAGCGTCGATCCGGTCGAGGCCAGGCTGGCCTCGCCGATCAGCATCTTCTCGAACCGGACCGCGCCCTGCGTCGCGGCCTCCAATACCGCCAGCGTCGCCTCGGTTATCTCGGGCCCGATGCCGTCGCCCGGCAGAACCAGGATCGTCTTCATTGCGCCTCCCGGCGATGTTGCCGGGCCTCCTGTCGTGTCATCTGACCTCTCCGCATCGGTTCGGCGCGAATTGCATTATTGATTTTAAAAGTCCAGTCTCATTCCGCCGCAGCGGCGGCTCTGGCGGCACGGTTTTCGCGCACGCGGCGTGCACGTACGTACCAGAGCCAGGCACCGCTGCCGGCCAGTCCGGCCAGCACCAGCCCGGTCAGTACCAGCAGCGCGCGCGTCAGCACGCCGCCCCAAAGGCCGGTATGGACGGTGTAGATCCAGTCGATGAATTCGCTGCCCGCCGGCATCTCGCCCGAGACGTAGCGGCCAACCGCGGTGCCGCTCTCGGCATTGTAGTAGAGCTGGATCGTGCCATCGGCCCGGATCGTGCGATCGCTGTCCAGATAGACCGCAACCACGCGTCCCCCGCTGGAAAAGCGCAGCTGGCGTAGCTCGGGGCCGGGATATGCGGCATGCGCCTGGGCGATCAGCTGGTCGACGGCGACGAGCGGGACCTTGTGATCGGCAACCTTCGGCGTGGGCTTGCCGTCGGCGCGCGTCACCGTCCCAAGCGCATCGCGGAACGGCTCCTTCCAGACCATGAGCACCCCGGTAACCGCCGAGATCAACAAGAACAGCGCGGCGCCCGCCCCGACCGCGCGATGCAGCGACCGCCACTTCGGATCGGGCTTCGCATCCCAGCGGACCTTGAAGCCCTGTTTCAGACGGCGCCGACCCGGCCACCAGACGATCGGGCCAGTGATCGCCATGAACAGCAAGCCGACGCCTTCGATCCCGACGACCGTCTCTCCCACCGGCCCGACCAGCAGATGCTCATGAACCGCGAAGATCCATTCGGTGGGCCAACTCCCCAATCCGCCATCCCGCACGATCACGTTTCGATACGGATCAACGGCAACGAGCAGCAGTGCGTCGTCCGCCTTTTGCTTGAGCTTGAACAGAACCGTCTGGTCGTCTGCGTGCGCGAACTCGGCGCGCTGGACCACCGCTTCGGGATGGCGCGCACGGACCGTATCGAGCAGCGTCTGCACCGGCTGCCGCTCCGGGCCCGGCTGGACGATCAGCGCAGGGTGGATGAATCGCTCGATCTCGTCGCGGAATACCAGGACGGTTCCGGTCAGCGCCTGCACGATCAATAGGATCGCGAGCACGCCCCCCACCCAGCGATGGATCTTCAACAACAGCTGCTTCGACACTGTGCAACACCTCCCGACCACGGTCGCGACCGCATCCAATCCCACCGAGGATTTTGGATTTTCTAAATCAACAATACAAAATTCTTGACCGCGCGGCAATGCGATTCTAGCTCGATGGCTATCGGACGCGACGAGTCCGAACCAATTGGAGTGCAGGTGTGATCGACGAAGCCGGGGCGAGCGAGGCTGACAGGGGCGACGGGCTTCGTCGCGCCCTGCCTGCGGACAAGCGGATCGACGCCACCGCGATCCAGCGATTCCTCGACGATGTCGAAGGTGCCGGGCTCGAGTTGCAGAGCCTGATGCTTTGGCGCGACGGTGCCGTCGTGTGCGAGGGGTTTCACTGGCCCTATGGTCCGGACCGGCCGCGCATGAGCCACTCGATGACCAAGAGTGTCACGGCCTGCGCGATCGGCCTTCTCGTCGATGCCGGAACGCTAGCCCTGCAGGACCGCGTCGCGAGCTTCTTTCCCGAAATCGAGATCGATCCCGCCTCACCCGCCGCGCGCATGACGGTCGAGGATCTCATCACCATGCGCACCGGCCATGCGCAGGAGGTCTCCGGATCGATCTGGCGCGGAATCGGAACGAGCTGGATCGCCGAATTCTTCAAGATCCCGATCGTGCACGAGCCGGGCACGCATTATCTCTATTCGAGCGCGGCGAGCTACATGCTGTCCGCCATCGTGCAACGCGTGACCGGGGATACGATCCACGCCTATCTGACACCGCGGCTCTTCGAACCGCTCGGCATTCGACAGTTGCGCTGGGATGTCGGGCCCGACGGCATCAACCCCGGCGGGAACGGCATCACCTTCCTGCCGGTCGACGCGCTCAAGCTCGGCATCCTGCACGCCCAGAAGGGTGTATGGGAAGGCAACCAGGTCCTGCCGCGCTGGTGGGTCGATGTGGCGACGCGGGCCCAGGGCGCGGACGATTATGGCTATCACTGGGTAATCGGCGACACCTATTTCGTCGCGCTTGGTCAGTTCGTTCAGATGGTCATCGTCTATCCCGAGCACAACGCCGTGCTGGCGATACACGGGGCGATGGAAGAGAGCGCGGTCCTGCTTCCGCATCTCAAGCGCCACTTCCCGGCGGCTTTTGCCGGCGGCAGCCCCGAGGCGGATCGCAGTCTGGCTGATCGTCTCGCCGGATGGTCTGCGGAGCCTGCACTGCTCTCGTCCGCAACGGGCGATCCCGCACGCCTCGAGGGCAATTGGGCCGTAGAGCCGAACGAACTCGGCATCGATCGGATCGGGCTGCGCTTCACGGCCGACTCGGTGCGGCTGGCGCTGACCGATTCAGGCGGCGAGCATTTCCTGGCCGCACCTCTTGATGGCTGGCGGATCGCGCCCCTCACCTTCCCCGGCGCATCGCTCCATCACGGCTATGTCATGGCTGAAATGCCGACCGTGGCCGGCGCCCGCTGGATCGCCGAGGGCCGGCTGGAGATCGTGCTCCACTTCGTCGAGTCCGCGTTCCGCGATACGCTGACCGTCGCGCGCGACGGCGACGTCCTGACGCTCGACCGGCGCGTCAACATCAACAGCAGCGCGCGGGCTTGGCCGACGCTGCGCGCGGGTCGCTCCGATTAGAGATCGCTCAGCTTCGCCGGCAGTGTGAAGCCGTGCGCGAAGCGGTCCCCCGCCTCGGCGATGAATTCGCAGCGCGCCGCATAATGGGATCGCCCGGCCACCCGCACGCGTGATTCGATTCCGTCGGCGCCCTGCTGGGCGGCCGCGAGCGTCCCCACAAAGCCTTCGCCCGAGACGCCCCGTATCTCGCACGACTGCCCAAGCGCCATGTCGCCCCGCGCCGCCGCCAGCGCGATGCGTGCCGTGACGCCGCTACCGGTAGGCGACCGGTCGATCTGGCCCTCCGCGAAGATGCACAGATTATAGCTCGGCCGGCCGTCATGCGCGCCGAGCGGCACGTCGTCGGTCAAAATGGTGCCGTAGAGGAAGCCGAGATCGGGCTCGCTCGGGTGAAGGATCATCAGCGCCGCGCGAACCGCGGCCGTGATCTCCGTTCCCGCGCGGACCAGCTCGGCAAGCTGCGTCTCCATCAGCGACAGGCCGATCCGAGATGCGGGCAGGATCGCGTAGAAGGCACCGCCGAACGCGATATCGAAGGTCACCTCGCCCAGCCCGGGCACCTGCACCTTCTGGTCGAGATGCGTCGCGAACGAGCGGACACTCTCGAACGCCACCAGCGGCGCGCCCTCGCCCTGCTGCTCCACTTCGACACGCACGACGCCGCACGGCGCCTCGAGCCCGAATGTTGCGCGCCCATCGACCATCGGCACGCGCCCGGTGTCGACCGCCCAGCGCCCGATCGCGATCGTGGCATGGCCGCACATCGTGCTGTAGCCCTCCTGGTGGGTGAACAGCACCGCGAGATCGGCACCCTGCGCGCATGGTGTCGTCGGGATCACGCCATACATCCCGTCATGCCCGCGCGGCTCGAGCATCAGCATCGTCCGCAGCGAGTCGAACCGGGTCAGTGCGTCGCGGCGTTTATCGAGGATCGTCGCGCCCCGAAGCTCCGGATACCCGCTCTCGACGATGCGGACCGGCTCGCCGGCAGTGTGCATGTCGATCGTGCGGATCACGGTGTCGGTCACTCCATCCTCCCGGCGTTTTCGAAGACGAGTCCCGCCGCCGCCAGATCGGCCAATGCCGTGCCGACCGCCTTGAACAGCGTGATTTCTGCATCGCTGCGGCGGCCCCTGGCCTGCCCGCTGCAAAGGCCAGCAAGCGTGCCCACCGAGTCGCGGCCCGGAATCGCCCCGCTTGCGAGCGGGCCGATCAGATCGCCCGATTCCTCGAAACCGCCTTCGCTGTCGACGAACACGCGCGACCGCGCGAAGCAGGCGTCGTCCGCTTCGCGCATGGCCGGCGTGAAGCTGCCGATCAGGTCGAGATGCGTGCCCGGCCGCAGCCATTCACCCCGGATCAGCGGATCCGCGGAAAGCGTTGCGCAGCTAACGATATCGGCCTTGCCTACCGCCTGTTCGAGCGATGGCGCATGTACCGCCTCGATTCCCTGCTCGCGCAAGGTTGCGGCAAGCGCGATCGCCCGGTCCGGCCGGACGTTCCACACGGCCACGCGGTCGATCGGCCGGACCGCCCGAAAGGCATGCGCCGCGAGCCCCGCCAGCCGCCCGGCACCCACGATCAGCAACGACCGGGCATTCTCGCGCGCCAGATAGGATGCGGCCAGCGCGGACACCGCGACCGTCCGTCGGGCGGTGATCTCGTTCCCGTCGATCATCGCGAGCGGAACGCCGGTCGACGCATCGAACAGCAGATAGCCGGCATGGACGCTCGGCAGCCCCAGCGCGGTATTGCCCGGGAAGATGTTGGCGAGCTTGATGCCCAGATACCCGTCCTCGCGCCAGGCGGGCATCACCAACAGCACGCCCGGGGCCTGGCCCTTCACCGGCACATGGTGGTGATGCCGCTCGGGAACCGTCGCCCCCGTCGCAAAGGCATCGCGAAGCGCCGCGACCAGTTCGGGAAACGGCAGTGCCCGCGCCGCAGCCGGCGCATCGATCACCAGGGGGCCGTGCGGGGCCGCCATCTATCCTGCCAGCTCGCGCGCGCGTCCGGCCGCCGCCGCAACCGTACGATCGACCAGCCCTGCAAGCAGCCCGTCGGCCATCAGGACCTTCAGTCCCGCCTCGGTCGTGCCCGCGGGCGAGGTCACGTCGCGACGGAGTTGCTCGGCGCTTTTCTCGCTCACCCGCAGCATCTCCCCCGCGCCCGCGATCGTCTGTCGCGCGAGCCGCTCCGCAATCGGATAAGGCAGTCCGGCGGCGAGGCCGGCCTCGGTCAGGCAATCGCACAGATAGAGTAAATAGGCAGGTCCCGAACCCGATACCCCCGTCGCCGCATCGATCAGCGCCTCGTCCTCGAGCCATTCGAGCGTCCCGCTGCTGCCCAGCAGCCGCTCGGCGAGGTCGCGATGGGCCGGCGTGCAGCCGCTCGAGGCCACGGCCACCGTCGCGCCACGACCTACCGCTGCGGGCAGGTTGGGCATCGCCCGGACGAAGGACGCGGATCGCGGAAACAGCTGCGCCAGGTTGTCGATCGTCTTGCCCGCCATGATCGACACGATCAGCGTGTCGCCGCCCGCCAAGGCGGCTTGCTCCGTAGCCAGCTCGGCTATCTTCTGTGGCTTTACGGCCAGGACCAATGTCTGCCCCGCTCGGGCAATGATGGGCGCATTGACGGCAAAGCCGGCCTCGCGCGCCAATGCGTCAAGTTCGGGGGACGGGTAGGGATCGACAACGTTGATGTCACCGGCTTCGATGCCACTGCTCAGCCAGCCGCGCAGCAGCGCGGAACCCATGCGACCCCCGCCGAAAAGTATGATACTATCCTGTCGAGCCATCGCCTCGCCTCATCATTTGGCGAGCCAGTTTGTACTATTGAAATCAATAATACAAGAGCCTAGTCAGACGATGGTGGGTTCGACTTCCTTGGCGCTGGTCAGATGGCCCTTCATCAGGTCATGCGCCCGGTAATTGTCGCCATTGGCCAGTGCATCGATGATCTGCACATGCTCGTCGATCGAATCGAGGACGCGCTCGACGCCGTTGACCCACTGGATGTTCAGGAACGAGCGAAGCCGATTCTGCCGCTGGACGGCGTCGAGGATGTAGCGATTGCCCGAGCAGCGCGCGAGCTGCTCGTGGAAATCGGAATTGATCTCGAACAGCTCGACCGCGAGCGTATCGCGCCACTTGCGCTTGCGGAAGGCGATGTGCCGCGCACGGCTGCGCTCGAGCCACTCCACATCGAGCTGGAAGGTCGGTTCGATCAGCCCGGCGGGCTCGACGATGTGGCGAAAGGCATAGCTGTCTTCGCGCGCCTGGCCCGAATTGATCGGAAGCGCGAACGACCAGCCATTGCCGGGCTTCCGCTCGACAAGGCCCAGATCGGCGAGCTGGCGCAGCACGCGGACCACCGATCCCAGCTTCGCGCCCAGGATGCGCACGATCTCCTGCTGGCTGCACTGGTCGGGCAGGCGACCGGCGTTGCGGGCTTCCGCGATCGCGATGAAGAGGCGCTGATCCTCTTCATTGGCGGGATTCACCACTTCGACTTCGGGCGCTTCGATGATCGGCCCGCGCAACACATAGCCGCGATTGGCGCGCTGCTCGACCGCGCCCTGTTCGGCAAGCAGCTTGAGCGCGCCGCGGACCGGCGTGCGCGAGACGTCGAACATGCGGCACAGGTCCAGTTCGACCAGGTGATGGCCGGGGCCGGCACCCTGCTCCTTGAGCATGCGGAGGATACGGCCGGCCAGGTCCGCCTGGAGCCGGCTGGCGCGCGGCTGCTCCGCCGCTTGGAGGTCTTCTGACAAGACGGCGATGTTCATCTTCGAGCAAGTCCTTGCAATCGCGACGCGTGCACGCGCATCGATCCTTCGCCCGGAATATACTTTCGCGCGGGAAAATGCAAAGTCCTGTGGCCGCCGCGGCGGCGAAGGGAGGCCCTAGAGGCCGAGCAGTGCCGGGTCTCCTCCCTGGGCGGCGATGTTGACGGAGAGCGCGCGCTCGGTGGCATAGCGGAGCAAGGCGTGCGGACCTCCCGCCTTCGGCCCGGTACCGGAAAGGCCTTCCCCGCCGAACGGCTGCACGCCGACCACGGCGCCGACCATCGAGCGATTCACATAGATATTCCCCGCCGGCACCGCCGCGCGGACCCGCTCGGCAAAGCAATCGAGGCGGCTGTGGATGCCCAATGTCAGGCCATAGCCGCGCTGGGCCAGCAGCGCCGCGACCGAATCGAGTTCGCCGGCACGATAGCGATAGACGTGCAGGATCGGACCGAACACCTCGCGCTCCAGGAAATCGGGGCGCGGCACTTCGACGAGGATCGGGCCGAAAAAGCTGCCCGGCCGCGATCCGCAGTCCAGCCTGCGCACAATCCGGGCCTCGCGCTCGAGTCGGACGGCGTGCTCGGCCAGCTTCGCCCGCGCCGCGCAATCGATGACGGGGCCGATATCCGTGGACGGATCGGAGGGGTCGCCGACTCGCAGCTGGTCCATGGCGCCGGCGATCGCCTCGATCGTCGCATCGGCATTCTCTTCGGGCACGAACAGCATGCGCAGCGCGGAGCATCGCTGGCCCGCCGAGCCGAATGCGGACAGGATCACGTCATCGACGACCTGCTCGCGCAGCGCGGTCGTGTCGACGAACATGCCGTTGAGGCCGCCGGTTTCGGCGATGAACGGCAGGATCGGCCCCTCGCGGAGCGCGAGGCTGCGGTTGATCCGCCAGGCCGTCTCGGTGCCGCCGGTGAAGGCGACGCCGTCGATCCCGCGATGCTCGACAAGCGCCGCGCCCGTCACCGCGCCGGCTCCCGGAAGCAGGGCCAGGACGCCGTCCGGAAGGCCGGCCCGACGAAACAGGCGCACCGCCTCCGCCGCGACCAGCGGCGTCTGCTCGGCCGGCTTGGCGAGCACGGCATTGCCGGCCGCGAGCGCTGCGGCGATCTGCCCGGTGAAGATCGCCAGCGGGAAATTCCACGGGCTGATGCAGACAAAGACGCCGCGGCCATGCAGTTCGAGCGCATTGGTTTCGCCCACCGGCCCGTCGAGGATCAGAGGGGCGGCGAACTGCCGCTCCGCGAGCCCGGCATAATAGCGGCAGAAATCCACGGCCTCGCGGACCTCGGCGACACCATCCTCGAGCGTCTTTCCCGCTTCGCGTGCCAGCAGCGCGATCAGATCGTCCATCCGGGCTTCCAGGGCATCGCCCATCCGGCGCAGGATCGCGGCGCGTGCGATGCCGCCGCGTCGATCCCATTCGGGCTGTGCCCGGCGGGCGGCCGCGACGGCCCGATCGATATCGGCGGTCGTCGCGTCGCGGGTCAGGCCGACAAAGCCGCCGTCGACGGGGCTTCGCAGCGGGCGCATCGGCTCGTCGCCGGCGTTCTCGCCATCGATCACCGGCCCGCCCAACGGCTTGTCGTTGCCAAGCCGGGCAGCGGCCTCGCCGGCCGAGGCGCGCATCGCGGCGATGCTATAGTCGCGACCGAGCGGATTGGCGCGCGCCGGACCGTAGAGCTGCGAGGGCAGCGGGATCCTGGGATGGCGGCCAGGCGTGGCGGCGAGCGCCTCGAACGGATCGCGGACCAGCTCGACCGGGGGCACGTCCTCGTCGAGCAGTGCGTTGACGAAGCTGGAGTTGGCGCCGTTCTCGAGCAGCCGCCGCACCAGATAGGGCAGGAGTTCCTCGTGCCCGCCCACCGGCGCATAGGCGCGGACGCGGAGCGGGCCGGCTTTCGCAGCCGCCGCGTAGAGCGTTTCCCCCATGCCGTGCAGCCGCTGGTGCTCGATGGCGACGCCGCGCGATGCCGCCATCCGGCGGACCGCGACCAGGGTGTGTGCGTTGTGCGTGGCGAATTGCGGATAGAGATGCGGGCTCGCCGCGATCAGCCGATCCGCACAGACGAGATAGCTGACATCGGTCGCGGCCTTGGTCGTGAACACGGGATAATCGGGCCGGCCGGCGACCTGGGCGCGCTTGATCTCGCTGTCCCAATAGGCGCCCTTGACCAGGCGGATCATCAGCCGCCGGCCACTCCGCCGCGCCAGATCGTGCAGCGCGTCGATCACCGCGCCGGCACGCTTCTGATACGCCTGCACCACCACGCCCAATCCGCGCCATGCGTCGAGATCGGGCTCGTGCGCGAGCCGCTCGACCAGCTTGAGCGACAGCACCAGCCGGTCCGCCTCCTCGGCATCGATCGCGAGATTGAGATCATGCGCCGCAGCCATCACCGCGAGCCGCTTGATCCGCGGATAGAGCTCGTCCCAGACGCGGTCTTCCTGCACCGCCGTGTAGCGCGGGCACAGTGCCGAAAGCTTGACCGAGATGCCGTGGCCCTCCTCGGGGGGCAGTCCGCGATGATCGCGTCCCACCGCCTCGATCGCCGCGGCGTAGATCTGTTCGTACCGTACGGCATCGGCCTCTGTGCGCGCGCCCTCGCCCAGCATGTCGAACGAGCAGAGAAAGCCGTGCTTCTTCGCCCGGCGCAGCGCCTCGCTGATCGTCCGGCCCAGCACGAACTGGTTGCCCATCTGCGCCACTGCCGCGCCCACCGCGCGGCGGATCACCGGTTCGCCCACGCGCGCGGCGAGACGCTTGAGCACATTGTCCGTGCCAGCGCGGGCGCCGAGCAGGTCATCGGCCAGCGCGAGGCCACGGGTGGCGAGATTGACGACCGAGCTCGGCGACTGGCCGCGATGCGCATGCCAGTCGCCCGATCCGATCTTCTCGGCGATCAGCAGGTCGCGCGTGGTATTGTCCGGCGTGCGGATCAGCGCCTCGGCGAGCGTCATCAGCGCGAGGCCCTCATCCGTGTCGAGCGAGAATTCGGCGAGGAAACCCTCCATCAGGCGCTGCCCGCCGGCGAGCGCACGGGTATCCTCGACCAGGCGGATCGCTGCGTCGCGGACCGCGGCGCGCTCGGCTTCCGCGAGCGGCGACGCCTCCAGCAATGTGGTCGTCGACGCCGCCTCGTCGAGATATTTGTAGCCGTCCAGCCGATCCCACGAAGAAAACTGCATATACACCGCCCATGGCCATTGGTTTTCCGGTGTCTGGCAGCAAATATGCAGAATGTGCTTCGTTATTGGTGGCACACGACCTTATTATATTCGCCGGACTCCACCTCGAACCGAAGATCGCATACCATGGATGAAATGGACCGAAAGCTGCTCCGCGCATTGCAGGAGGATGGGCGGATGACCAACCAGGCGCTCGCCCTGCGCTGCGGTATCTCGCCCGCGGCCTGCTTCGATCGCGTGAAGCGCCTGCGCGCCTCCGGCGTGATCCGAGGCTACACGGCGCTGCTCGACCCCGGGCAGCTCGATCGCGCGATGCTGATCTTCATCGAAGTGCTGCTCGACCGCACCACCACCGATGTGTTCCAGGCGTTTGCCGATCATGTCCGAAAGCTGCCCGAAGTACTGGAATGCCACATGGTCGCAGGCGGCTTCGACTATCTGCTCAAGGTGCGCGTCGCCGATATCGCGGCCTATCGCAGCTTCCTCGGCGACACGCTGGTCGCGATGCCCGGCATTCGCGAGACGCGGACCTATGCCGTGCTCGAAGAGGTCAAGGCGACCAGCCACCTGCCGGTCTAGGGACCGGGTCGCCTGGCGACCCGGTCCCCTTCCCGTTTCAATATTTGAAGCTGAGGGAGAATTTGACGGTGGCTGGGAGGGATTCGGCG
>CBIHNZ010000030.1:0-61588 GCA_966211615.1 uncultured Sphingomonas sp. | reverse complement strand
CTGATATCATCGCCGCGGTGTGGCCCGTGGCGCCCCTGGCGTGGTACACGGGCGCGGCTTAAAACCGCGTGGCCACCCGGCCCGGCGCGGGTCGCACGGCGAGGGGCGCGCCGCCTAACCCCGCGCTCCCCGCATCCAGCGCCATAGCTCGCCGAGGCACTGCAGCGTCCAGATGATGGCGACCACGACGATGGCGATGCCCAGCGCGAGGTTGAGGCTTTCCTGGAGCTTGGCGGCCTGCTCGGCGGCCATGTTGAGCGGCACCACGGTCGCCCATTGCCCGGCGCGGTGGAGCAGCGCCGCGAGGATCACGCCGCCCACCGCGGTGGTGATGCCGAACAGCCCGATCAGCCACCGGCCCCGCGGATGGAGCCAGCGCAGCGCGTCATAGACGAGCCGTCCGGCGAGCAGGATCAGGATCGGCCAGTAGAGCTGCGTCCAGACCGGCGCGAGCTCGAGCCGGAAATCACTGTTGTGGAGCGGGAAGGGCAGCTGCACCGCGCCGGCCCACCACAGCAGCACCAATATGCCCAGCGCGACTTCGAACGCCGCTTCCCAGCGCTTCTTGGGCTTGTCGCCGACGAGCTGGGAGAGGTCCGGAAGCTCGGGCAGCTCGCCCGGCTTCCAGTTGCGGAAATGCCGGTCGACCCCGCCATAGCGCTCGACCAGCGCGAAGACGATCGTCACCGCGCCCACCGTCCCGGCCAGCGACGACCAGAGCGCGCCGAGCAGGTCGACGATCATCTCTCCCGGCGGCCCCGCGTGCAGCACCGCCTTGCCCACCGCGGATACGATCACCACCACTGCGACGATCCCGCCGATCATCTTCAGGAAATAGAGGTAGAAGGGATAGAGCTCGGGCCCGATCAGCCATTGCTGCGGCCGGTAGCGCGCGGCCACCGTCAGCGGATGGCCGAACTCGCGCAGCAGCCCGGTCCAGTCGACATGGCCGTAGCGCTCCTCGCGCTCCTCGGCCTGGGCGAGCAGCACGTCGCGCAGCTCGGCGATGATGTCGTCGGCGTCCTTCGCCGGCAGGTTGCGGCGCACCGCCGCAAGATAACGGTCCAGCAGGTCCATCACTTGTCCTTCTCGGTAAGGCGTAGGATCGATTCGGAAATCGCGTTCCATTCGGCGAGCAGCTGGCCGAGCACCGCGAGCCCCACCGGGCTCAGCCGGTAGAAGCGCTTGTTGCGCCGGTCCTCCTCGCGCCATTCGCTGGTGAGCAGGCCCTGGGTCTCCAGCCGCCGCAGCAGCGGATACAGCGCGCCTTCCTCGATCGGCAGCCCGGCTTCCTCCAGGCTGACGCGCAGCGTGTAGCCATAGCGCTCCTCGCGCAGCGCCCCGAGCACCGCCAATATCAGCGAACCCCGGCGCAGCTCGATGCGCAGCTTCTCGAACAGGTCTTCCTCGATTGGCACGGCCTATGTCTCGCATCGTGTATGACATACACTATATGACACACAGTACTGTGTGACGCAAGGTATAAGTGCCCTCCGGAGAATCCCGTACGTAAACCATTGAGATACTTGTTCTCTCTATAAGGGAATCACCGATGGGCATGCTGGGGAGCGTGCCGCAACCGGGGGGTGGTTCATGGTTCGATTCGGCATTTCGCTGTCCGTCTTCGTTGCGTTCGCAAGCCTGGCCGCGCCCGCATCGGCGCAGGGCTGGAGCCAGCCGCCCCAGGCGCCGATGGGTGCCGCGCCCAATCAGGCGATCCCGCCGCTCGGCCCCGACGGCCGCTATGTCACGCTCAACCAGGGGCTCAGCCAGGACGAGACCAGCTGGCACGTCCGCGCCGCGCTCAACGTCGCCGCGCTGGGCTGCCGCGATGCCGCCGAGCGCGCGACGGTCGCCGCGTACAACCGGCTGATCGCGCGCAACAGCGCGGTGCTCGCCGCCGCGGCGTCCGGGGTGAAGACCCGGTACCGCGCGCGCTACGGCGCCGGCTGGGAGCCGGTGCACGACCGGAACATGACCCGGCTCTACAATTTCTTCGCCCAGCCGCCGGCCCAGCAGCGCTTCTGCGCCGTCGCGCGCGAGGTGCTGGCCGAGGTGCAGGCGGTGCGGCCCGCCGATTTCGCCGCCTTCGCCGCGGCGGCGCTGCCGCGGCTCGAGGCGCCGTTCACCGATTTCTACCGCGACTATGACGCCTATCGCACCGCCTATGCCGCATGGCGCAGCGGCGCGGCCGCGCCGGCGATGGCGATGGCCTCGGCTCCCGCCGGCCCGGGCACCCGCTGAACCCGTGAAACACTTGCTTACGTTCAGGTAATGGCGTGCGCTGACACAGTGTGTTAGCGCCGGCTCATGGCCCTCACTGCCGCTGCTTCAGCCCGGGAAATCCTCACACGCCTTCACGACGTGATGGCGAAACGGCTTCCCGCCCAGTCGAAGCTCAATTCGGTCGTCAACACGATCGGCGAGGTGCTGCACAGCGAGGTCTGCTCGATCTATCTGCTGCGCGAAGGCGTGCTCGAACTGTTCGCCACGCGCGGCCTGGCGCAAGAGGCGGTCCACGTCACCAAGCTGGCGATGGGCGAGGGGCTGGTCGGCACGATCGCCCAGCATGTCGAGACGCTCAATCTCGACGAGGCCGAGATGCACCCGGCCTTCGCCTATCGCCCGGAGACGGGCGAAGAGGCGTATCACAGCTTTGCCGGCGTCCCGATCATCCGCCGCGAGCGCGCGGTGGGCGTGCTTGCGGTCCAGCATGCCGAGCCGCGCCGCTACGCCGATGTCGAGATCGAGGCGCTGCAGACCGTCGCGATGGTGCTCTCCGAGCTGATCGCCAATGCCGATCTTGTCGATTCCACCGGCGGCGGCTCGACGCGTCCGCAATCGACCGCGGCCACCCATGCCCAGGGCTTCAAGCTGGTCGACGGCATGGCCGCCGGCGTCGCGGTGTTCCACCAGCCGCGCATCACCATCGAGCATACCGTCGCCGAGGACATCGAGGCCGAGCGGCACCGGGTCTATGCCGCGTTCGACAAGATGCGCGAGCAGATCGAGCGCATGGCCAGCCAGGCCGAATTCGGTGGCGGCGGCGAGCATGACGAGGTCCTCGCGACCTACAAGATGTTCGCCTATGACGAAGGCTGGAGCCGCCGGATCAACGAGGCGATCGATTCGGGCCTGACCGCCGAGGCCGCGATCGAGCGCGTCCAGCAGCGCACCCGCCAGCGCATGCGCGAGATCGACGATCCGCTGCTCCGCGACCGGATGCACGATCTGGAGGACCTCTCCAACCGGCTGCTCCGCATCGTCTCGGGCCAGCTCGGCACCGCGGCGCAGATGGGCCTGCGCCAGGATTCGATCCTGATCGCGCGCAACCTGGGTCCGGCCGAGCTGCTCGAATATGACCGGCGCCGGCTCAAGGGCGTGGTGCTCGAGGAAGGTTCGCTGACCGCGCACGTCACCATCGTCGCCCGCGCGATGGGCGTGCCGGTGATGGGCCGGGTCCGCGACGTCCGCCAGCTGATCGCCGAGGGCGACATGCTGCTGCTCGACACCAGCGAGGAGAGCCTGTTCGTCCGCCCGAGCGCGGCGATGCAGGAGGCGTTCGAGGCCAAGCTCGCGCTCAGCCAGAAGCGCCGCGCCGCCTTTGCGCGGCTGCGCTCCGAAGCGCCGGTGACGCTCGACGGCCACCGCGTCACGGTGATGGTCAATGCCGGCCTGCGCGACGATATCGCCGCGGTCGACCTGACCGGTGCCGACGGCATCGGGCTGTTCCGCACCGAATTCCAGTTCCTCGTCTCGGCGACCCTGCCGCAGCGCGAGGCGCAGCGCCGGCTCTACAAGGACGTGCTCGAAGGCGTCGGCGACAAGGCGGTCACCTTCCGCACGGTCGATATCGGCGGCGACAAGGCCTTGCCCTATCTCGACCATGACGAGGAAGGGAATGAGGAGAACCCGGCGATGGGCTGGCGCGCGCTCCGCCTCGCGCTCGAGCGCGGCGGGCTGATGAAGGCGCAGGCGCGCGCGCTGATCGAGGCGGGCGCGGGCCGCACGCTCAACATCATGTTCCCGATGGTCTCCGAGCCCTGGGAATTCGACGAGGCGCGCGCCTTGTTCGAGGCGCAGCGCGCCTGGCTCGCGGCGCGCGGCAAGAAGATGCCGACCGAGATCCGCTACGGCGCGATGCTCGAAGTCCCCGCGCTCGCCGAAGTGCTCGACCTGCTGCTGCCCAAGATCGACTTCCTGTCGATCGGCACCAACGACCTCACCCAGTTCCTGTTCGCCGCCGATCGCGCGCACCCCAAGCTGGCGCTGCGCTACGACTGGCTGAGCCCGTCGATCCTGCGCTTCCTCAAGCGCGTCACCGATCAGGCGCATGCCGCGGGCGTGCCCGTCGCGGTGTGCGGCGAGATGGGCGGGCGGCCTTTGGAGGCGATGGCGCTGATCGGGCTCGGCATCGACCGGCTCTCGATCACCCCGGCGGCGGTCGGCCCGATCAAGGCGATGGTCCGCTCGCTCGATCGCGCGGGGCTGATGAAGCTGGTCGAGGTCCAGCTCGCCGACCCGCGCTTCTCGCTGCGCGCCGCGCTCGAAGCCTGGGCCGATGAACATTCGGTCGAACTGGCCTGATGCTCGTTTTCGGCTTCGCTGAATCGGCACCAGCCCGCTCCCCCGCCCGGCCCCCCCGAGAATACTGCCGTTTGGTGGGCGGGCGGGGGGGCGGGCCGGGGCCGCCTCGGTTCCGCTTTGCTGTAACAAACGCCGGCCGAGTGAATATCGGGCAGCGTTGACACTCGCTGCGCGCTGGCCGACACCGCCCAGCAACAGGTGCGCGGCACAGAGACAACACCCGTTCACCGGAGGTACTTGATGGAAGGCGAGCCCGCCGAAGACCCTACGCTGTTTCCCGCCACCGTCGGTGAGAAGCTGCGCGCCGCGCGCGAGGCACAGGGACTCGATCTCGCCGAGGTCGCCAACCGCACGCGCATCCCGCTCCGGCATTTGGACGCGATCGAGAAGGGCAATTATACCGGCCTGCCCTCGGTCACCTATGCGATGGGCTTCGCCAAGGCCTATGCCCGCGCGGTCGGCGCCGACGAGGTGGGCATCGCCCGCGACGTGCGTGCCGAGCTCGGCCAATATGAGCAGCGCGCGCCGATGCCCGAATATCCGCTCGAGGATCCCAGTCGCGTGCCGCCGCGCGGCCTGGCATGGGCCGGGCTGATCGTCGCGGTGCTGGTGCTGATCGGCGTCGGGCTCTGGTACGGCACCAATCTCTTCCGGGCCGGCGCGCCCGCGACCGAAGGGCTGGTCCAGGTCGAGGACAATGCCGCCGCCCCGGCACCCGGCAACGGCACCGCGGCGGCACCCGCCGTTCCGGCGGGCCAGGAGCATGTCACCCTCGTCGCGATCGACACGGTCTGGCTGCGCGTCAGCGACGAGACCGGCAAGCGGCTGTTCGAGAAGGAAATGGCGCCCGGCGAGCGCTATGAGGTGCCGATCGAGGTCGCGCATCCGATCGCGCGCACCGGCCGGCCCGACAAGCTCCAGGTGACGATCAACGGCTCGAACGTGCCGCCGCTCGGCACCGGCGAGCAGGCGGTCAGCGTCGACGTCAGCGCCGCGGCGCTTCGGGCGCGCGGTACGCCGGGTGCGACGCCGTCGCCGGCGCCCGGCAGCGCGGCGCCGCCGCGCACCGGCCAGCGCCGTCTCGGCCCGGCCCTGCCGGCCGGCATCGACTATTCGGCACCTGCCGATTCGCCCGTCAATTCGAGTGCCGCGCCTTGAGGCTGGCGGTGCTCGATTGCTATAACCGTATCTCGTTTTTCCGGCTGAAACTGCGCCTCCCAGGGGTTTGACTATGCGTTTCGTGATGACTGCGGCGGTGCTCCTCGCCGCGACGGGCGTGAGCGGCACTGCCGCCGCGCAGACGACGACCGTGACGCTCGATGGCCGCGTCGATCGGCTCGAGCGCGAGATGCGCGCCGTCCAGCGCAAGATATTCCCCGGCGGCGCCGGCAAGACGGTCGAGGCGCAGATCACGCCCGAGACCAGCACGGTGGTTCCCGGCACGCCGGTCGATACGCCGCTCGCCGATCTCACCCAGCGCGTCGGCGCGCTCGAGGGGCAGATCCAGCAGATGACCGGCCAGATCGAGCAGGACCAGTATCGCCTGCGCCAGCTCGACGAGGCGTTCAACGCCTATAAGCGCGCCACCGATGCGCGGCTGGCGACGCTGGAGACCGCCGCCCGTCCGCCGGCGCCCGCCACCGACGGCATCGGCGGCCCGAGCGGCGACGCCGCGGTGATCGATACGCCCCCGGTGATCGCCACCCGCCCCGCCACCAGGCCGGTCGACAAGCCCGTACCCGCCGCCGACAAGCCCGCCGCGAAGCCGACCGGCCCGCGCGCCGAGCAGGTCGCGGCGATCGAGAAGCCCAATACCGGCGATCCGGCCGAGGACGGCTATAATTATGGCTTCCGCCTCTGGTCGGCCAAGCTCTATCCCGAGGCGCGCCGCGAGCTCGAGGCGGTGGCGACCAAGTATCCGACGCATCGCCGCGCCAGCTATGCGCAGAACCTGCTCGGCCGCGCCTATCTCGACGCAGGGGCGCCCAGCCTCGCCGCGGTGGCGTTCTACGAGAACTACAAGAAGAACCCCAATGGCGAGCGCGCCGGCGACAGCCTCTATTATCTGGCGCAGGCGCTCACCAAGCTGAAGAAGCCGGCGACCGAGATCTGCAAGGTCTATACCGAGCTGACCCAGCTCTATGGCGAGCGGCTCAATGCCGAGATGAAGGCCGGGGTCGCCCAGGGACGTGCCGCCAACAAGTGCCAATGAGGTTCTAGCCGGCGGCGCGGCGCGCTTCCGCGCCGATCTGCTGGCGCTGTCGGACCGCGCGCCTTCGCCCGATGCCCCGCTCGCGCTCGCCGTGTCGGGCGGGCCGGACAGCATGGCGATGCTCGCGCTGGCGCATGCCGGTTTTCCGGGCTGCGTCGCTGCCGCCACGGTCGATCACCAGCTGCGGCCGGGTTCCGCCGAGGAGGCGGCGATGGTCGCGGGGGCCTGCGCCGCGCTCGGCGTGCCGCATCGGGTGCTGGTGCCGACTTCGCCGATAAAAGGGGCGAGCATCCAGGCCAAGGCACGGGAAACGCGCTATTTTCTGCTGGAACAATGGGCCGCCGAAGTTCGCGCGGCGAGCCTCCTGACCGCGCATCATGCCGATGACCAGGCCGAGACCTTCCTGATGCGCGCCGCGCGCGGCTCGGGGGTCGCCGGGCTCGCCGCGATCCGCGACCGCCGCGCGCTGGGGGCCAATGGTTTGAATTTGCTGCGTCCGCTGCTGGGCTGGCGCCGCGCCGAGCTGCGTGACCTGGCGGTCGCTGCGGGGCTGCCCTTTGTCGACGATCCCTCGAACGCGGACGATCGCCATGACCGCACGCGCTTCCGCGCGCTGCTGGCGAACAATCCGGATCTCGATGTTTGCGCGCTCGCCGCCTCCGCGCGCTATGCCGCCGAGGCCGAGGCGACGCTCGCCGCGCTTGCCGATCGCTTCTGGACGGAGCGCGCCGTGATGGGCGAGGACGAGATCCGCCTGGAGATCGCCGACCTTCCCCGCGAGATCCGCCGCCGCCTCGTCCGCCGCGCGATCCGCGAGATGCGCAGCCTGGCGCGAATCACCGCGCCTGCCTTTGGCGATGGTGCAAATATCGAAGCGCTGCTCAACCAGTTGGAAAACGCTTCCGGGGGGACCCATGCCGGAATCGAGGCCCGCACCCGCGCTACCTTTGCAAGCTTTCGCAGATCTCCGCCGCGCCGATCACTCTGATCGACGTTGTTCCATTGTCATTAACGTCCACATGCCTATCTACTGGGCTCTGAAAGGTGTTGGGCAAGATATGAGCGACAACGGCAAGCCGCAGGGTCCGGACAACGGGGGCGGCAATCCCTGGATGAAGAGCCTGCTGATCTGGGTTGGCATCCTGGCGGCGCTCGCGCTGTTCGTCACCGTCTTCGACACCCGCGGCGCGCAGCCTGCCGGGAACACGATTCCCTATTCGACCTTCCTCGACAAGGTCGAGGCCGGCGACGTCAAGGAAGTCAACATCTCGGTCGGCACCGGGGTGGTCACCGGCACCATGACCGAGGGCAAGTTCCGCACCAACATTCCCAACGATCCGCAGCTCACCCAGCGCCTGCGCGACAAGGGCGTCGTGATCAACGCGCGCCCGGAAGAGCAGGCCTCGATCTGGCAGTATATCCTCGTCCAGTCGCTGCCCTTCCTGCTGTTCCTCGGCATCGCCTTCTTCGTGCTGCGCCAGATGCAGAAGAATTCGGGCTCGGGTGCGATGGGCTTCGGCAAGTCGCGTGCGCGCCTGCTCACCCAGAAGGAAGGCAAGGTCACGTTCGACGACGTCGCCGGCATCGACGAGGCGCGCGAGGAGCTGCAGGAGATCGTCGAGTTCCTGAAGGACCCGTCGAAATTCGCCCGCCTGGGCGGCAAGATCCCCAAGGGCGCGCTGCTGGTCGGCTCGCCCGGCACCGGCAAGACCCTGCTCGCCCGCGCGATCGCGGGCGAGGCGGGCGTGCCCTTCTTCACCATTTCGGGTTCGGATTTCGTCGAGATGTTCGTCGGCGTCGGCGCGAGCCGCGTCCGCGACATGTTCGAGCAGGCCAAGAAGTCGGCCCCCTGCATCGTCTTCATCGACGAGATCGACGCGGTCGGCCGTTCGCGCGGCGCCGGTCTGGGCAACCAGAATGACGAGCGCGAGCAGACGCTGAACCAGCTGCTGGTCGAGATGGACGGCTTCGAGGCGAACGAGGGCATCATCATCATCGCGGCGACCAACCGCCCCGACGTGCTCGACCCCGCGCTGCTGCGCCCGGGCCGCTTCGACCGCCAGGTCGTCGTTCCGCGCCCGGACATCGAGGGCCGCGTCAAGATCATCCAGGTCCATATGAAGAAGGTGCCGCTGGCGCCCGACGTCGATGCCCGCGTCATCGCGCGCGGCACGCCGGGCTTCTCGGGTGCCGACCTCGCGAACCTCGTCAACGAGGCGGCGCTGCTGGCCGCGCGCCGCGGCAAGCGCCTCGTCGCGATGAGCGAGTTCGAGGACGCCAAGGACAAGGTCATGATGGGCGCCGAGCGCAAGTCGATGCTCATGACCGAGGACGAGAAGCGGATGACCGCCTATCACGAGGCCGGTCACGCCATCGTCGCGATGCACGAGCCGGCTTCGGATCCGATCCACAAGGCGACGATCATCCCGCGCGGCCGCGCGCTGGGCATGGTGATGCGCCTGCCCGAGCGCGACCAGAATTCGATGCACCGCGACCAGATGTACGCGCATCTCTCGATCGCGATGGGCGGCCGCGTCGCCGAGGAACTGATCTTCGGCTATGACCGCGTCTCGTCGGGCGCCTCGAGCGACATCCAGTCGGCGACGCGTCTCGCGCGGTCGATGGTGACGCGCTGGGGCATGTCCGATGCGGTCGGTCCGCTCGAATATGCCGAGGATGAGCAGAATTATCTCGGCTATGGCATGGCGCGCCCCGCGAACATGTCGAACGAGACGGCCTTGCTGATCGATGCCGAGATCAAGAAGCTGGTCGAGGGCGGGCTCAACCGCGCCAAGCAGCTGCTGACCGATCATATCGATCAGCTCCATGGCCTGGCCAATGCGCTGCTCGAATATGAGACGCTGACCGGCGAGGAGATCAAGCGGCTGATCGCGGGCGACGATATCGGTCGCGACGATCCGAGCACGCGCGCCACGCCGGTTCCCACGGGCGGCACCTCGATCCCCAAGATCCGCCGTCCCAAGGGTCCGTTCGGCAATCCGACGCCGCAAGGCGCCTGAACCCGATTCCCCTATAAGTGAAAACTGCGTAGCCCTTCCTCGAGACGATCGAGGGAGGGCTTTTCGCATGATGCGCCTGTTTGCCGCCGCGGCGCTGCTTTCGCTGATGGCCGGTTCGGCCCAGGCGATGAGCGTGGCGGAATTCCTGGCCAAGGCCAATGCGCTGAAGGCGAAGGGCGCGCTGGCGCTGCTGTCGTCCGATCTCGGGCTGCTCCAGAAGGAGATGGCCGATATCAGCACCTTCTATCGCGCCGACCTTCAGGCCGCGCGCGCGGCGGGCAGGGCGCCGCACAGCTGTCCGCCGCCCAAGGGCCAGGTCAAGATGGACAGCAGCCAGCTGATCGCCGAGCTCGAGAAGATCCCGCCGCGGCAGCGCGGGATGAGCATGAAGGCGGCCTTCTACGCGATCATGAAGCGCCGCTATCCCTGCTAGACGGTCAGCCGAACATCCCCATCAGCACCAGCAGGAACAGGAACAGCGTGATCACGATCGTGATGAACCAGGACAGGATCATCGTCCGGACGATCGCCGAGAACCAGCCCAGCTGATAGGCCTGTTTCATCTGCCGTGTCATATGGACGAGCGGGATCAGCATGCCCGCGGTCACCAGCCAGCCGGTGCTGACGCCCGCCGCGCCCAGCACGGTCAGGACGATGAACAGCAGCGACATGAACGCGATCGAATAGGTGATGAACACCGTATGGTCGTAGAGCTTGTACTGGCGCTTCCAGAAGAAGAGCAGCCAGACGAAGGGCAGTGACAGCGGAATCAGCAGCCACGAGAATTTGTAGACGCTCGACTGCAGCTTGTAGAGCATCAGCGCCGGATTCTTCTGCCACTTCTCGATGCCGTGATCGAGCGCGTGCCAGCCGCTCAGCTTGGTGGTGACCTTGACGGGGTTCTCCCCGATTGCCTTGGCGGCCGCGTCGAGCCCGCGGATGTCATTCTCCGCCTCGGCGATGCGCCGCTCATATTTGGCGCGTTTGGGATCGCCTACCGGACGCTCGTCGCGTTCCTTGATCGCCTCCTGGCGTTCCTCGACCGCTTCCTGCCGGGTCTGCTGGATCGTGGCCAGGGGCTTGCCATTCACCGAGTTGAGCTCGGCGGGGGTCGAGATGCCGAGGATCTGAAACACCGCGAACATCGTGAAGACCGAGAAGAGGAAGATCGCCATCGGCGAGACGAATCGCGCCCGCTCGCCGGCGACGTAGCGCCGGGTCAGGTCGCCGGGCCGCCAGGCGAGCAGCGGCAGCGTCTTCCACAACTTGCCTTCGAAATGCGCGACGCCGTGCAATATCTCGTGTCCGATCGCGCCCAGCGACCGGTGGATATGGCCCGATTGCCCGCATTGGTGGCAGTGCGACCCGATCAGCGCGGTGCCGCAATTGAGGCAGATCCCGCCGCCATGGCCATGGCCTTCGCCATGATGCGGCTCGACGGCGCGGCCCAGCAGCCCGCCCGTCACAAGTTCCCCTGCTGCGTCGAAATCCCCCATGCGCCCAAGACCTACCAGCTTCGCTTTAGCCGTGCTAGCGGGTGCAGCATGGCCGATGCGGATACGAATATGCTGATCGCCGAAATGGGCAAGCGCGCTCGCGCAGCCGCGCGCGTGCTCGCGGCGATGCCGACCGTGGCCAAGAGCCATGCGCTGCTCTCCGCTGCCGCCGCGATTCGCGCGGCGAGCGCCGAGATCATCGCCGCCAATGCCGAGGACATGGCGGCGGCCCAGGCCTCGGGCCTTTCCGGCGCGCTGCTCGATCGGCTGCGGCTCGATGGCGGCCGGGTCGAGTCGGCGGCGGCGGGCGTCGAGGCGGTCGCGCGGCTGAGCGATCCCGTCGGGCAGGTGATCGACCGCGCCGAGCGCCCGAACGGGCTGGAGCTGACCCGCATCCGCGTGCCGATCGGCGTGATCGGCATCATCTATGAGAGCCGGCCCAACGTGACCGCCGATGCCGGCGCGCTCGCGGTGATGGCGGGCAATGCCGCGATCCTGCGCGGCGGGTCGGAAGCGATCCGCAGCAATCGCGCGATCCACGCGGCGCTGGCGCGCGGGCTGGAGGCGGGCGGCGCGCCCGCCGACGCGGTGCAGCTCGTGCCGGTCACCGATCGCGCGGTGGTGGGGGCGATGCTGACCGCGGAGGGGCTGATCGATCTGGTCGTGCCGCGCGGCGGCAAGAGCCTGGTCGCGCGCGTCCAGGCCGAGGCGCGGGTGCCCGTGCTCGCGCATCTCGACGGGATCAACCACACCTATATCGATCGCGCCGCCGATCCGGAGATGGCGCGGTCGCTGGCGCTCAACGCCAAGATGCGCCGCACCGGCATTTGCGGGGCGACCGAGACGTTGCTGATCGACCGCGGCTTCGCCGATCCCCGGCCGATCCTGGCGGACCTCGCCGATGCCGGCTGCGAGCTGCGCGGCGATCCGGAGATCCGCGCGCTCGAGCCGCGCGCCCAGGCCGCCAATTCGGACGACTGGGACACCGAATATCTCGACGCGATCCTGTCGGTGAAGCTGGTCGACGGCGCCGACGGCGCGATCGAGCATATCGCCCGCCACGCCTCGCACCATACCGACGCGATCGTCACCGAGGATTCGGCGGTGGCCGAGCGCTTCCTGGCCGAAGTCGACAGCGCGATCGTGATGTGGAACGCCTCGACGCAGTTCGCGGACGGGGGAGAGTTCGGGCTGGGCGCCGAGATCGGCATCTCGACCGGCCGCCTCCACGCCCGCGGCCCCGTCGCGCTCGAAGGGCTGACGACGTACAAATGGGTTGTGCGAGGGACCGGCCAGACGCGGCCATGAGCGAAACCATAACGTTGTGGCGTCCGGTGGGGCCTGAAGAACTGGCGCTGATCGAAGCGAGCGACATGCGCGGCTTCCCGCCCAGGCTGCCCGAGCAGCCCATCTTCTATCCGGTGACCACCGAGGACTATGCGATCAAGATCGCGCGCGACTGGAACGTGCGCGACAGCGGCGCGGGCTTCGTCACGCGGTTCGACGTGCTTGCCGATTTCCTGTCGCGCTATGCGGTGCAGGACGCCGGCGGAAGCGCGCACCGCGAATATTGGATACCGGCAGAGGATCTGCCGGCCTTCAACGCGGCGATCACGGGCCGGATCGAAGTGGTCCGGCGATTCCCCGAATGAAGCGCATCGGGCTGCTCGGCGGGTCTTTCAATCCGGCGCATGAGGGACATAGGCGGCTTTCGCTCCATGCCCTGCGCGCGCTCGAGCTCGACGAAGTGTGGTGGCTGGTGTCCCCCGGCAATCCGCTCAAGCCCGAAAAGGGCATGGCGCCGTTCGCCGCGCGGATGGCATCGGCCCGGGCGATGGCGCGCCACGCGCCGATCCGCGTCACGCCGATCGAGAAAAGGCTGAAGACCCGCTACACCGCGGATACGCTCACCAAGCTGCCGCGCCTCTATCCGCGCCACCGCTTCATCTGGCTGATGGGGGCGGACAATCTGGCGCAGTTCCACCGCTGGGAACGCTGGCGCCATATCGCCCGGCAGGTTCCGATTGCGGTGATCGCCCGTCCGGGCTATGATCGCCAGGCCCACGCAAGTCCTGCGATGGGTTGGCTGCGGCGCGTTGTGCGGCCCGCAGGCCAGGCGAAGAATTGGACGCGATGGAGATTGCCGGCACTCGTGCTGTTGCGCTTCCGCCCCGATCCTACCTCGGCGACGCGCCTTCGGGCCGCCGATCCCGTCTGGCACCGGCGATTCCTCGGCTTGCTTCAGAACCGTGTTTTGAACGAGCCGGCGCCGTCTCCACTCATCGGCACAGACCGCGTTCAACCCTAGGAGTTATCTTGGCCACTTCCCCCAATGTGCAGCGCTCGACCGACGCCGACGGCGTTGCAGCACTGCATAGACTCGTCATGGCGTCGCTCGACGACGACCAGGCGGTCGAGACGGTTTCCATCCCACTCGCGGGCAAGAGCAGCATCGCCTATTTCAGGGTGGTCGCCTCGGGTCGCTCGACGCGCCAGGTCGCGTCGATGGCCGCCAAGCTCGCCGAGAAGATCAAGGCCGAGTTCGGCCGCAGCCCCCGCGTCGAGGGTCTGCCCACCGCCGATTGGGTGCTGATCGATGCCGGCGACGTGATCGTCCATCTGTTCCGCCCCGAAGTCCGCAGCTTCTACAATCTCGAGCGCATGTGGGCGTTCGGAGACACGGCCGCCGCGGGCCAGGCCTGATTCCTGTCGGAGCCGCCTAGATGCTGCTCCATATTGTCGCGCGTGGGCGCATCGGGCGCAGCCCCGAGGCGGAGCTGGTCGACCGCTATCTGAAGCGGGTGTCCTGGCCGGTGCGCGTGACCGAACTTCCCGATACCGGCGGGCGCCTGCCCGCAGTCGAGCCCGCGACTCGCATCGTCATGCTCGACGAGACCGGCGAGAACCTGCCGTCGCGCGTGCTCGCCGAGCGGCTGGGCGCGTGGCGCGACGATGGCGTGCGCGAGGCGCGCTTCCTGATCGGTGCCGCGGACGGCTTCGGCGATGCCGAGCGCGCCGGCGCGCATCTTTTATTGTCCTTTGGCCGCGCGACCTGGCCGCACATGATGGCGCGCGCGATGCTCGCCGAGCAGCTCTGGCGGGCGGCCTCGATCCTCGCCAACCATCCCTATCATCGCGAAGGCTGATGGGACCGGCGCGCAGCCTGGCTCTCGCTGTCGCGCTTATGGCGATGCTCGCCACCGGCAGCCTGGCGGGCGCGCAGATCCCGGGGATCGCCGACCAGCAGCAGCGGTTGCGTGCCGCGCAGGCCCAGTCCCGGGCGGCGCAGGCGCGCTCCCAGGGGCTGGAGCAGGCCGCCGCCGGCGAGCGCGACCGTGCTGTCCAGGCCAAGGCCCAGGAAGCCGCGGCCGCCGAACGGATCAAGGCGGCCGAGGCCGATATCCAGGCGGCGCAGGCGCGCATCGCCATCGTCGACAGGTTGTTCGAGGCGCAGCGCGCGCGCGTCGCTGCGGGGCAGGGGCCGGTCGTGCGGCTTATCGCGGCGCTGCAATCGATGGCGCGCCGCCCCCCGGTGCTGGGGTTGGTCCAGCCCGGATCGACCGAGGACATGGTCCATGTCCGCGCGGTGCTCGGCACGACGATGCCGGTGGTCGCGGCGCGCACCGCCGATGTCCGCGCCGAACTGGGGCGGGTGCGGCGGCTGCGCATCGCCGCCGAGGCGGCGGTCGCCAGCCTGCGCGAGGGCAGGGCGCGGCTGGAAGGCGAGCGCAATGCGCTGGTCCAGCTCGAGGCGCGGCACCGCCTGCGCTCCAGCGAACTCGGCCGCAGCGCGATGGTCGAATCGGATCGGGCGATGGCGCTCGGCGAGCGCGCGCGCGACATTGTCGACCAGATGGAGAGCGCGGGTGCGGCGAGCGAGGTCCAGGCGGATCTGGCGGCATTGCCCGGCCCGCTGCCGCGCCCGGCGCAGAATGGCGAGGTTCGACCGCGCGCTCTTCAGCGACAGGCGGCAGCATATCGCCTGCCCGTTTCGGGCCGCGTCGTCACCGGACTGGGCGAGCTTTCGGCCACGGGCGTGCGCGCGCGCGGCGTGACCCTGGCCTGCGCGGCGAATGCGCAGGCGGTGGCGCCCGCAGGCGGGACGATCGTCTATGCCGCGGGCTTCCGCGATTATGGCGGGGTGGTGATCATCGATCACGGCAAGGGCTGGACCAGCCTGGTCTCCGGGCTGGGCGCGCTTTCGGTACGCGTCGGCGACAAGGTCGCGCCGGGCGGCGCGATCGGCCGCGCCGGGGGCGGGGACGCGCCGCGCGTCACCGTCGAGCTGCGCCGCCGCGGCACGCCGATGGACCTCACCCAGCTGCTCGATTGAGAGGTGGTGTCCCGGGCTTGGCCTTCTGCTTTGCCCGCCGTGGAAAAGTCGCTATCCTGCACTAGATTGAGTACGCGTATTTTCCAGAAAGCCCCTTGATGCTGCGTTCGTTCCTGCAAGTCACCGCCGCCGTCAGCGCGCTCGCGCTCGTGCCGATCGCCTCGGGCGCCATGGCGGGCGTCGACACCAACAGCTATCGCGAGCTCGACACCTTCATGGAGGTGTATAACCAGGTGAAGGCGAATTACGTCGACAAGGTCGACGACAAGACGCTGGTGAAGGGCGCGATCCAGGGCATGCTCGCGGCGCTCGATCCGCACAGCAGCTATGCCGACGGGCTCGATTTCGACAATCTCAAGATCCAGACCGACGGCAATTACGGTGGGCTGGGGCTCACCGTCACCCAGGTCGACGGCGCGGTGAAGGTCATCGCGCCGACCGAGGATACCCCGGCCGCGCGCGCGGGCATCAAGTCGGGCGACTTCATCACCCATCTCGACGGCAAGTTCATCGTCGGCGGCAGCCTGGACGAGGCGATCGAGCAGATGCGCGGCGCGCCGGGCACCAAGATCAGCCTCACCGTGGTGCGCCCGGGCGCCGACAAGCCGCTCCAGTTCACGCTGGTGCGCGAGGTCATCGTCCAGAAGCCGGTGAAGTGGGAGATCAAGAACGGCGTCGGCTATATCAACATCAACACCTTCACCGCCCAGACCGCGGGCGACACCGCGCTGGCGATCCAGGCGATCGACAAGAAGCTGGGCCACAAGCCGCTCGGCTATATCGTCGATCTGCGCGAGAATGGCGGCGGCCTGCTGAGCGAGGCGATCGGCGTGTCCGACGTGTTCCTCACGCACGGCGAGATCGTCTCGCAGCGCGGCCGCGAGAAGAACGACATCGAGCGCTATTATGCCGAATCGATGTTCCCGGGCGATCTCGCGCGCGGGCTGCCGGTGGTCGTGCTGGTCGATTCGGGCACCGCTTCGGCGTCCGAGATCGTCGCCGGCGCGCTGCAGGATCATCACCGCGCGCTGGTGATGGGCGTGCGCAGCTTCGGCAAGGGCTCGGTCCAGTCGATCCTGCCGATGGGGCAGCGCGCGGCGCTGCGCCTGACCACGGCGCGCTACTATACGCCCTCGGGCCATTCGGTGCAGGAGGGCGGCATCAAGCCGGACATCCTCGTGCCCCAGATCTCCGATCCCGATTACAAGGATCGGCCGGTGGTGCGCGAGGCCGATCTGCGCCGCCACCTGATCAACCAGGAAAAGGTGGACGACAGCGTCCTCGAAGAAGATGTGCGCACCGATCCGCGCTTCTCGGCGACGCCCGAGCAGTTGAAGAAGCAGGGCATCGATGATTTCCAGCTCAACTACGCCCTCCAGACGATCGCAAGACTGGGGCCAAAGCCGCAGGTCGCGACCAAGGGCAAGTAAGGCGATGCGCTCGGACGGTCTTCGCACCGCGCGGTGGATCGCGCTCCTCCTGCCGCTCGCGCTGATGGGCGGCGCGCTCGGCTCGCAGTTCATCGGCCATCTGGTGCCGTGCGAGATGTGCGTGTGGCAGCGCTGGCCGCATGTCGCGGCGATCGCAGTCGCCCTGCTCGCCTTCGTGGTGCGCCCGCGCCCGGTGACGATGCTGTTCGTGCTGGTGGCCGCCGTGCTGATCGCGCTGAGCGGCGCGATCGGCGTCTTCCATGCCGGGGTCGAGTATAAATGGTGGCAGGGGATCACCGCCTGCACCACCAATCTGACCGCCGGCAACCCGATGGACATATTGAACGAGGCACTGCGCAAGCCGCTCGTGCGTTGTGACGTACCGCAATGGCAATTGTTCGGAATCAGCCTGGCGGGCTTCAACGCGATCTTCTCGCTGAGCGGGGCGGTGGCGATCTTCGCGCTGGCGGTGCGCGGGGCTCGACCCAGGAGTTTATGATGAGCTGGAAGCCCGGCGACCGCCGCGAGGCGACCGATGCGATGGTCCGGGTGGACCAGGCCGGCGAATATGGCGCGACGCGGATCTATGCCGGCCAGCTCGCGGTGATGGGCGATCGCACGCCCTCGGCGCGGATGATCGCGGGCATGGCCAACCAGGAAGAGCGCCATCGCGCCTTTTTCGACGCGATGATCGCCAAAAGGGGCGTGCGGCCGACCGTGCTCCAGCCCTTCTGGAATGTCGCCGGCTTCGCGCTGGGCGCGGTGACGGCCGCGCTGGGGCCACGCGCGGCGATGGCGTGCACCGCCGCGGTGGAGACCGAGATCGACCGCCACTATCGCAGCCAGCTCGACCTGCTCGGCGACAGCGATCCCGAGCTGAGCAAGGCGGTGGCCGAGTTCCGCGACGAGGAGTTGGAGCATCGCGACACCGCGATCGCCGCCGGTGCGGAAACAACTCCGGGTTATCCGGTGTTGTCTGGTATGATCCGTGCGGGATGCCGGGCCGCGATTGCGCTGTCCAAGCGGATATGACAGGCGACGTTCAACCGGGGGCGGGTATATCGCACGGTTCGGACTTTCGAGGAGAAGACCGATGCTGAAGAGGATCGCGTTCCTGGCCGGGGCCGTCGCGCTGCCGATGCTGATGCCCGCCACGGCGCACGCGCAGAATGCCGCGCAGAACGGCGTGCTGATCATCTATGGCCAGGACAAGTGCCCGACCAACGACAATGGCGAGGAAATCGTCGTCTGTCAGCGGCTCGACGAGGCCGAGCGCTTCCGCATTCCCAAGACGCTGCGCGACCAGCCCGGTGCCCCGCAAAAAACCGAGAGCTGGGCGGTGCGTTCGCAGGATGCGCTGCAGGAGGGCAGCTTCGGCACCGGCAGCTGCTCGGCGGTAGGCGCGGGCGGCGGTACCGGCTGCTTCGTGCGCCAGGCGACCAAGGCCAAGGCCGATGTGAAGGCGCGCAAGGCGGAAGAGAATACGCTGCCGCTGCCCTGAGCGCGCTCAGCTTTTGCGCAGGAGCCATTGGGGCGGATCGCGCCGCACGGCATCGGCGATGATCAGCAGCATAGTGGCGGCGCGGAAGCCCGCCGACATGGCGATGTCGGTGGTCGTGGCATAAGGCCAGGCATTCTCCATGCCGGCGAAGAACCAGAATTCGGCGAAATAGGCGGCGATGTCGCCCGCCACGAAGAGCGCCACCGGCCATAGCCGCGGCGCGGTCATCACCAGTACCGGGTAGAGCCACAGGTCGAACTGGGGCGAATAGACCTTGTTGGTCAGCATGAACCAGGCGAGCACCGGCGCGAACAGCACCCAGAGATGTGTATGGTGCCGCCGCCAGCCGAGCGCGACGATCAGCGCGGCACCCGCGAGGAACAGCACAGCTGCATAGAGGTTGCGCTCGGCGATGCTGGTGACCCACCAGCCCATATTGTTGGCGATGTCCCAACTCGCGGCCAGGGTGCCCTCGCGCGCCTGCGAGAAAAGATAGAATTCGGACCAGTTCGCCGGGGCGAGCAATGCGATCGGCAGATTGACCGCGCCCCAGGCGAGGATCGCGGCGCCGGTGCATGCGGTGGCGCGAAGCAGGCGGTGGCGCCAATCGCCCTCGCCGAACAATGCGCCCAGGCCGATCAGCGGGAGCATCAGCACCGGAAACAGCTTGGCCGCGGCGCCCAGCGCGGCGGTCGCGGCCGCCGGCACCAGCCTGCCGTCGCGCGCGAGCAGCAGCGCTCCCACCGCCAGCGCGCCCGCGCCGAGGTCCCAGTTATGCCCGAGATAGAGGATCAGCGGCGGCGCCACCGCCCAGACCCAGAGCCGGCCCCGGTTCATGCCGGCCTGCCAGAACAGCCACAGGATCAGCCCGGCGAACAGCGCGTTGACCGCGCTCACTACGGCGAGGAACTCGAAATCGCGTGCCTGCGCCCCGAACAGCGCGTGGGTGATCGCCCCTTCCACCCAGATCTGCGCGCCGGTGAGCACCGGATACTCCATCCGTGCCTCGAGATAGGGAATCTGCCCCTTGTCGACCCCGCGCATGCCCCAGAAGGGCAGCGCGTCGCTGTAGCAGCCGGTGGTGTATTGCTCGCCGCCGGTCCAGCCGCCGGGGGTGCAATGCGCCTTGAACAGCCAGCCGAGCGAACAGGTGACGGCGAGCGCCAGCGCCAGCCAGATCAGTTGCCGATCGATCGCACGCCGCATTGCCCACCCCTTGTCGCGCGCGGTCTAATCGGCGCGGCCTCGGGCGTCCATCGCGCTGGACTTAAGGAAAACAAGAACATAAGAAGAACGAATGGCTCAACTCGATCTGCGCGCCAAGCTGGCGATCCTGGCGGACGCCGCCAAATATGACGCCTCCTGTGCCTCGTCGGGCACGGTGAAGCGCAACTCGGCGGGCGGCCCCAAGGGAAAGGGCGGACTGGGATCGACCGAGGGCATGGGCATCTGCCACGCCTACGCTCCCGACGGGCGCTGCATCAGCCTGCTCAAGATCCTGCTGACCAATAGCTGCGTGTTCGACTGCCACTACTGCATCAACCGCAAGAGCTCGAACGTCCGCCGCGCACGCTTCACGCCCAGGGAAGTCGTCGATCTCACGCTGAGCTTCTATCGGCGCAACTATATCGAGGGCCTGTTCCTCTCCTCGGGGATCATCCGCTCGTCCGACTATACGATGGAGCAGATCGTCGAGGTCGCGCGGTCGCTCCGCGAGGACCATGATTTCCGCGGCTATATCCATCTTAAGACGATTCCCGACGCCGATCCCGCACTGGTCCACCAGGCTGGGCTCCATGCCGATCGGATATCGATCAATGTCGAGCTGCCGACCGTGGCGGGGCTCAAGCGGCTGGCGCCCGAGAAATCGGGCATCCGGATCGAAGGCGCGATGCGCGACGTGCGCGCCGCGATCGACGATCGCGCCGATGCCAGCGCCCGCTACAAATCGGCGCCGAGCTTCGCGCCCGCCGGCCAGTCGACCCAGATGATCGTCGGCGCCGATGCCGCGACCGACGGCGACATCATCGCGCGCGCGTCCGGTCTCTACGATCGCTTCCAGCTCCGCCGGGTCTATTATTCGGCGTTCAGCCCGATCCCCGATGCCAGCGCGGTGCTGCCGCTCCAGCGTCCGCCGCTGATGCGCGAGCATCGGCTCTACCAGTCGGACTGGCTGATGCGCTTCTACGATTATCGGCCGGGCGAGGTCGCCGCGGCAGCCGATCCGGTGACGGGGATGCTGCCGCTCGACATCGATCCCAAGCTGGCCTGGGCGCTGCGCTTTCGCGATCGCTTCCCGGTCGACGTCAACCGCGCCGCGCGCGAGGCGTTGCTGCGCGTGCCCGGGCTGGGGGTGAAGGCGGTCGATTCGATCCTCGCGACACGGCGCTGGCGGCGGCTCCGGCTGGCCGATGTCGCGCGGCTGACCGCGTCGATCGCCAAGGTCCGGCCCTTTCTTGTCGCCGACGACTGGAAGCCGCTGGCGCTGGCGGAGAAGGCCGATCTGCGGTCGCTCGTCGCGCCGAAGCGCGAGCAGCTCGAACTGTTCGCCACCTGAGCAAGCGCGCGTAACTGACAGGACTGTCAATTCCGCCGCGCTTGCGTATCATCCCCGAAAAATAGGCGAGGGAGAGAGGGATGCTTCGATTCTGTGCGCTTGTCGCGCTGGCGGCCGCGACTCCGGCCATGGCGCGCGACATCACCGTGGAGGCCGGGCCCAACGCGCAGGAGCGGCTCCAGACTGCGCTGCTCGACGCGAAACCCGGCGACGTCGTCCGGATCGGGGCGGGCCGGTTCGAGCTGACCGACGGGCTCAGCCTCGACGTGAACCGCATCACGATCCGCGGCGCCGGGCCGGACAGGACGGTGCTCAGCTTCAAGGGCCAGCTCGGCGCGGGCGAGGGGCTGCTCGTCACCTCGGACGATGTGGTGCTCCGCGATTTCGCGGTCGAGGATTCGAAGGGTGACGGCATCAAGTCCAAGGGCGCCGACCGCATCGTCTACAAGAATGTCCGCGTCGAATGGACCGGCGGGCCCAAGGCGACCAACGGCGCGTACGGCGTCTATCCGGTCGAGAGCAGCGACGTGCTGATCGACGGCGTCACGGTGAAGGGCGCTTCGGACGCGGGCATCTATGTCGGGCAGTCCAACAAGATCATCGTCCGCAACTCGACCGCGATGTTCAACGTCGCCGGGATCGAGATCGAGAATAGCGGCCATGCCGATGTCTATGGCAATCTCGCCACGCACAATACCGGCGGCATCCTGGTGTTCGACCTGCCGGCGCTGCCCCGGCGCGGCGACGGGCACGTATCCGTCCGCAACAACAGGATCATCGACAACGACACCCCCAATTTCGCGCCCAAGGGCAATACCGTCGCCACCGTGCCGACCGGCACCGGCGTGCTGGTCATGGCCGAGAATGACGTGACCGTCGGCGACAACGAGCTGAGCGGCAACGGCACGGCGAACATCATGATCGTCGCCTATCGCCAGCCCTTCGAGGACAAGGGCTATGATCCGCTCCCCCGCAACATCACCATCCAGCCGAACAAGCATGGCCGCGCCGGTTTCGCGCCGGCGATGCCGGGCGGGCAGCAGCTAGCGGCGGCGCTGGGCGGGACGCTGCCGCCGATCTTCTGGGACGGCACCGGCGGCGCGGAGGTGAAGCTGGTGGTCAACGATCCGGTGCCGGTGCTCTCGCTCGGGCTCGCGCTCGGTGCGGCGATCGAGACCGCCAGGCCCGATATGCCGAAGCTCGCCGGTGCCGCGCCCGCGCCACTGCCGCCGGTCAAGATGTCCGACGCGATGGAGGCGGCTGCGCGGTGAGTTTCACGGCATGAAGCTGTTGCTGGGTGCGATTGCGGTCTTCGCGGCGGCGCTGCTCGGCCGGCCCGGCGGGATCAACGATGCCGCGATCACCGGTCAGGGCTTCCCCGCGCATCTCTCCGAATTCGGCTTCTTCACCGATCTGAAGGCGCGGACGCCGGCGCAGCGGCTGATGCGCTACGATCTCGAGACCGCGCTCTTCTCGGACTATGCCGAGAAGGAGCGCTACATCTACGTGCCCGAGGGCAAGCAGGCGAGATACGACCCGGACAAGGCGTTCGACCTGCCGGTCGGCGCGGCACTGGTGAAGACCTTCGGCTATCATCTGGACGGCAAGTTCAAGCCGCTCGAGACGCGCGTTCTGCTCCACCGCGCCGAAGGTTGGGTGCCGATCCCCTATGTCTGGAACGCCGACGGCACCGATGCGGACGTGAAGCGCGCGGGGACGCGCATCCCGGTTCACTTCACCGATCCCGCGGGAGAAGCGCACGACATCAGCTATGCCGTGCCCAACCAGAACCAGTGCAAGGATTGCCACGGGCTCGCCGGCCAGGTGACGCCGATCGGGGTGAAGGCGCGCTACCTCAACCATGGCGGGCAGCTCGAGAAGATGCTGGCAGGGGGCATGCTCGACCGGTTGCCGGCCGACGCACCGCGGGTCGCGCGCTGGGACGATGCGGGCGCGCCGCTGGAGGCCCGCGCGCGCGCCTATCTCGAGATCAACTGTGCGCATTGCCACAACCCGGCGGGCGCCGCGTCCAATTCGGGGCTGTTCCTCGAGCTCGCCCGCACCGATCCCGAATCACGCGGCATCTTCAAGCGCCCGACCGCGGCGGGGCGCGGCAGCGGCACGCGCGACTTCGACATCGTGCCGGGCGAGGCCGATGCCTCTATCCTCACCTTTCGGATGGAATCGACCGATCCCGGCATCGCCATGCCCGAGCTCGGCCGCGCGACCGTGCACAAGGAAGGCGTCGTGCTCGTCCGCCAATGGATCGATTCGCTGCCCAGGCGTTGATCGCCCATGCAGGTCGTAGCCTTGGCGAGCGCGGATGATTTCGAGGGCTGGCGCGATGCCGCGCGGGCGCTTGCCCAGGCGCGGGTGCCGGCATCGGCGGTGGTATGGCAGGTGGGCGACGCGCCCGGCGACCTGTTCGCCGACGAGGCGGTGCTCACCCCTGCGGCATCCCGCCCGCTCAAGGTGCCGCGCGCGTTCCTCGACCTGGCGCAGACCGTGGTGCTCCATGCCGATCCCGAGCGCTTCGCCCTGCTCTACGCGTTGCTCGCCGGCGATCCGCACCGGATCGAGGATGCGGCCGATCCGCTCGTCCGCCGGCTGGAGGGCATGGCGCGCGCGGTGCGCCGCGACATCCACAAGATGCGCGCCTTTGTGCGGTTCCGCGAAGTCCGGGACGAGGAGGGCGTGCGCTATGTCGCCTGGTTCGAGCCCGAGCATCATATCGTCCGGGCGAACGCGCGCTTCTTCGTCGAACGCTTCGCAAACATGCGCTGGTCGATCCTCACGCCTGCGCTGTCGCTCCATTGGGACGGCGAATCGCTGACGGAGGGCCCCGGTGCCGCCCGCACCGATGCGCCGGGCGAGGATCCGGTCGAGCAGGTGTGGAAGACCTATTACGCCTCGATCTTCAATCCCGCCCGGCTAAAGACCGGCGCGATGCTCAGGGAGATGCCGCGCAAATATTGGAAAAACATGCCCGAAACCGCGTTGGTGAAGGATCTGATCGCGGGTGCGCGAGCACGGGAGACAGCGATGGTGCAGACGGCGAGGACGGCGCCCGGCGGCAATGTCGCGGCCTGGGCGGCGCTGCGCGACGAGGCCGCGTCGTGCACGCGCTGCGACCTCTACAAGCACGCCACCCAGACCGTTTTCGGCGAAGGTCCGGTCGATGCGCGGATGATGCTGGTCGGCGAGCAGCCGGGCGACCAGGAGGATGTGGCGGGCAGGCCCTTTGTCGGCCCCGCTGGCGCGGTGCTCGACCGGGCGCTGGCCGAGGCGGGGATCGCCCGCGATACCGTCTACGTCACCAATGCGGTCAAGCACTTCAAGTTCGAGCAGCGGGGCAAGCGCCGCATCCATTCCAGGCCCAATGCCGGCGAGATCAGCGCGTGCCGCTGGTGGTATGAGCAGGAGAGCCTGTTGGTGAAGCCCGAGGTGACGGTCGCGCTGGGCGCCACCGCCGGGCGGGCGATGCTGGGCAAGGCGGTGACGATCGCCAAGGAGCGGGGGCGACCCATCGGCCTGCCAGGCGGGGTCGGCTGGATCACGATCCACCCCAGCTATCTGCTGCTCATCCAGGATCCTGGCGAGGCCGATGCGGAATATGCGCACTTCGTCGCGGATCTGAAGGCGGCAAAGGCCGGCCTCGGCTAGGCGGGCGACACCTCGACCATCAACCCGCTGCGCGGGCGCAGCGTGACGCTGCCGAGCGGGTCGACCGCGAACCCCTCGGCAAGCGCGAAGCGCCGTGCCGCCAGCCAGTGGGCGAGGATCACCAGCGCCTCGACGATCGCGAAGCGCGCGCCGACGCAGACCCGCGGGCCGCCGCCGAACGGGATGTACTGGAAGCGGTGGCGCTCGCCCTCCCGGCCGGGTGCGAAGCGATCGGGATCGAATGCGTCGGCATGCTCCCATAACTTGCTGTGGCGATGGAGCAGCCAGGGCCAGACCGAGACGATATTGCCCTTGGCGACGGGAACGCCGTGCAGCTCGTCATCGGCCATCGCCTCGCGCTCGAAGCGCGGCGCGGGCGGATAGAGGCGCAGCGCCTCGTCGAGGACCTGGCGCAGATAGGGCAGGCGATCGGCCAGCGTCTCGGGATCGCCGTCGATCGCGGCGCGCACCTCCTCGCGGGCCCGGTCCTGCACCACCTGGTCGCCGGCGAGCAGATAGATGCTCCACGCCAGCGCATTGGCGGTAGTCTCATGCCCGGCGACATAGAAAGTGGCGGCGTTGTCGGTCGCGAGCGCCATCGCCTCTTCCGGCGGGAAGCGCTCGTGCAGGCCGCGGATCATCGCGCCGAGGAAATCGTCGCCGCCCTCCGGCCCGCGCTCGCGCACGATCGCGGCGAGCGTCTCACGCAGATAGCGCCGCCCGCGCTCGCCCCGCCACGCGGTGCGGTTGAGCCGGATGCCGGGAAAGCCGAGCAGCGCGGTGATCCGCACCTGCCCCGCCGCGAGCAGCGCCGCCTCGATGTTGCGCGCCGCGGCGCCGCTGGTGAGGCGCGGATCGCCCGAGAACAGCGCATCGGCGATGATCGCCATGGTCGTGCCCGTCGCCGCCGCGGCGATATCCAGCCGGCCCTGCTGCGGCCATGCCGCCGTGCGCCACTTCGCCGCCTGCGCGATCAGTCCGGCCAGCTGCGCGACCGCATTCGGTGCGAAGCTCGGCGCGACGATGCGGCGCTGCGCGCGCCACAAGTCGCTGTCCGAGCTCAGCAGCCCGCGCCCGATCAGCGGCGCCAGCACGCGTTTCACCAGCCGGGGCTTCTCGTAATTGGCGGCATTGCCCAGCAGCACCCGCTCGATCGCGTCGGGATGGCGGGGGATATGGACGATCGTGCCCAGCACGTTGCGCCGCGTGTGCCATTCGGTGAATGCAAGCTGCGACCAGCCGGCGACCGAATTGCGGGCATGCTCGTTGAACAGGCTCCGCCACGCCGACGACATCTGCGCCGGGCGCGGCGGGTGGACCGGCACGAAGCGCGGATCAGCCACGCAATCTCTCCGCGATGCTTCGGACCTTCTCGGCGCGCCCGGGCGCGAACTTATCGACCATCGCGCGATAGCGTTCGAGCGTGGCGGCGTCGGCGCGCTCGGGCGCGCCGCTGTCGAAGGGCGGCGCGGGATCATATTCCAGGCTGAGCTGGACGAAGCGGGCATGGTCCTCGCCGCGGATCGCTGCGGTGAGCGCCAGCGCGAAGTCGATCCCCGCGGTCACGCCGCCGCCGGTGACGCGGTTGCGATCGAACACCACGCGCTCGGCCACCGGCTCGACGCCGAACCAGGCGAGCTGTTCGCGCGATGCCCAGTGGCAGGCGGCGCGATAGCCGGTCAGCAGGCCGGCGGCGGCGAGCAGCAGCGATCCGGTGCAGACGCTCGTCACCCACTGCGCTTCCGCCGCCATGCGCCGCAGCCAGTCGAGCGTCTCGGTATCCTCCATCGCCGCGACCGTGCCGAAGCCGCCCGGCACGCAGAGGATGTCGGTCCGCGCTATCTCGCCGAAGGTGGCGGTGGGCAGCAGCGCGAACTGCGCGTCGGTGCGCACCGGATCGCGGGACTTGGCGACCAGGTCGAGCCTGGCGTCGCCCAGGCGCGACAGGACCTGGGCGGGGCCGGTCAGATCGAGCTGGGTGACGTCCGGGAAGAGCAGGAAGGCGATGTGCAGGGGTTCGGGCATGCGATCCTCCGTCGGGAAGGGTGCCCAGGCGACGCGGCCGAAAACCCCGCGCTTCCCGATGGTGCTCCATCCAGATCGCCAGTCACGCGAGAGCCGCAGGATAGCGCAGCCCGGGCGGGGCGGGAAGGGGCGGACGGTCCTGGAGTGCGATTCCCCAGAATCGAATCGTCACCCCGGCGAAAGCCGGGGCCCAGGGTCACAGGCGGCACGCCGCTTGGCTCTGGATCCCGGCTTCCGCTGGGATGACATTTCAATTCGAACGGATCAGTGTCCGGTTGATCTTGCAAGGCCGAGGATGCCAGAGCGTCGCCATGTCCTGGCAAGTTTCCGTCGTCCCGCATGGCATCGAGCGGCAGCCGGTGGTGGTGATCGACGGGTTCGCCGACGCCGACCGCTTTCTCGACGACGTCTCGTTCCTGTCGCTGCGGCCGATCGGCGAGCATTATCCGGGGGTGCGCGCGGTCGTCGCGCCGGTGATGCTCCGCGACCTGCTCGCGGCGCTGGCACCGATCGCCGGGCAAGTGTTCGGCATCGCCGGGCTGGAAGTCGTCGACGCCTTCTATTCGCTGGTGACCCAGCCGGCGTCGGCGCTGACGCCGATCCAGCGCCTGCCGCATTTCGACGAGGTGTCGCCGACGCGGCTCGCCTTGCTGCATTTCCTGTCGCGCGACGAGAGCAGCGGGACGGCCTTTTACCGGCACCGCAGCACCGGCTTCGAATCGATCGATGCGGCCCGGCTGCCCGAATATCGCGCGGCGCTGCAGGCGGACATCGCGCGCTCGGGCCTGCCGGATCCGAGCTATATTGCCGGCGACACGCCGCTGTTCGAACAGATCGCGATGCACCAGGGCCGCTATAATCGCGCGATCCTCTATCGCTCGAATACGCTGCATTGCGCGGCGATTCCGCAGGCCATGCTCTTGAGCGAAGACCCGCTTGCCGGGCGGCTCACGGTCAACACCTTCCTGGATGCGGCACGGTAACACGCTGCTGTTGCTGAAAAACAACGCCCTCTGTGGTGGCCAATTGAATACGTATGTGGCCGACTTGGCACTAGGCACCCCCCCGTTCACAAGCGCCTGGAATGGGTCAGTCGATCGTCCGTGATGGAGCGGACGGGGGCATGACACCATAAGGGGAGGATTTTGTGTCCCATATCGATTCCGGTTTTTCCGTGCGCGCGCGCCTCGCGCTGCGCTCCAGCACAATTGCCCTGGGCAGCATCTTCCTCGTCACCGGCGGCGCCGCGTTCGCGCAGGAAGCGCCGGCCCCGGCGTCCGACCAGCAGCAGGTTGCCGAGGTCGATGACGGCACCGCGATCGTCGTCACCGGCATCAGCGCCAGCCTTGCAAATTCCGCCCGGATCAAGCGCGACGCCACGCTGATCGTCGACTCGGTCTCGGCCGAGGATGTCGGCAAGCTGCCCGACGTCTCGATCGCCGACGCGCTCGCCCGTCTGCCCGGCGTCACCGCGCAGCGCCTCGAAGGCCGCGACCAGCGCCTCTCGATCCGCGGCCTCGGCCCCGATTTCTCGACCACGTTGCTCAACGGCCGCGAGCAGGTCACCGTCGGCGACAATCGCGGCGTCGAATATGACCAATATCCCTCGGAATTCTTCCGCAACGTCAATGTCTACAAGTCCGCCGACGCCTCGCTGATCGCGGCCGGCATCTCGGGCACCGTCGATCTGCGCATGCTGCGTCCGCTCGACCAGCCCAACCGCATCATCGCGATCAACCTGCGCGGCCAGATGAACGGCATCGACAAGCTCAATCCGGACGGCTCGCGCTACGGCTATCGTGCCTCGGCGACCTATGTCGACAAGTTCGCGGGCGACACGCTCGGCATCGCCCTCGGCGTCTCGGCGACCAAGACCCCGTCGCAGGACGAGCGCTACAATGCCTGGGGCTATTCGGGCAGTGGCACCGCCGCCGATCCGTTCGTGCTGGGCGGCGCCAAGCCCTATGTCCAGTCGAACGAGCTAAAGCGCTACGGCGCGGTCGGCACGATCGAATGGGAGCCGTCGGACAGCTTCCACTCGACCTTCGACGCGCTCTACTCGCACTTCGAGGAAACGCAGCTCCTGCGCGGCATCGAGTTCCCGCTCGGCTTCTCCGATCCGGTGAAGAGCGGCATCACGGTGGACGACGGCTTCGCGACCAAGACGACCTTCACCAACGTCTTCGCCGTGCAGCGCAACGACTATAACCAGCGCAAGGCCGAGAACATCTCGCTGGGCTGGAACAACGATTTCAAGGTCAGCGACAGCATCCATTTCAACGTCGATGCGAGCTGGTCGCGCGCCACCCGCACCGATTTCCTGCTTGAGACCAACACCGGTTCGGGCTTCGCCAAGAGCGGCCTGCCCGACACGGTCACCGTCACGCAGAACGGCAACGGCACCTATCGCATCGTGCCGACGCTCGACTATACCGACACCAGCATCTTCCGCCTGACCGATCCCCAGGGCTGGGGCAATAACGGCACGCAGCAGGTGGTGCAGTCGGGCTTCCTCAACCGCCCCAGCTTCAAGGACGACCTCAAGTCGCTCCGCGCCAGCCTGAACGGCGAGTTCGGCGGCGGCGTGATCCGGAGCTGGGAAGTCGGCGGCAATTATTCGCAGCGCGAGAAGACCAGCGCCTATAGCTCCTATTTCCTGTGCCCCACCGGCGCCGGCACCAACTGCACCGTCGCCAGCGGCACGCCGCTCGTCGCGCCGCTGCCGGCCGCGGCGCTGCTCGGTACCAACATCCCGCTCGACTATCTGGGCATCCCCAAGATGCTCACCTGGGACCCGCTCTACGTCTACAACAACGCGCTCAACCGCGCGTTCGACAACCGTCCGGTCTCGCTGGTGCGCGACAACACCGTCACCGAGAAGATCTGGACCGGCTATGGCAAGCTGAACATCGACGGCACCGTCGGCGGCAAGGCGCTCAAGGGTTCGCTCGGCGTGCAGGTGATCCGCAGCGAGCAGAGCTCGGACGGCCAGATCGCCAGCGTGCTGAACGGCATCGTCACGGTCGCCCCGGCATTCGAGAAGGTGAACTATACCGACGTCCTGCCCAGCGCGACCATGTCGGTCGAGCTGGTCCCGAACGGCTTCATCAAGCTCGGCGCCTCGAAGACGATGGTGCGCCCGCGGCTCGACCAGGAGCGGGTGACCCAGGACGTCGCGATCAATCTCGGCAACATCCAGCCGGGCAACACCAATCCGGGGCTCAATCCGGTGTTCAGCTCGACCGGCGGCAACGTCGCGCTCCGGCCGTACAAGTCGACCAATATCGACATCTCGCTCGAGAAATATTTCGCCGGCGGCGGCTATGTCTCGGTGTCGGGCTATTTCAAGCATCTCAGCGACTTCGTCGATCCGAACAACAGCATCGCCTATGACTTCAGTTCGCTGCTCGGCGCCCTGACGCCGGCGCAGCAGGCGATCGTCACCGCCAACGGACTGACCATCGGCCCGGTCAGCGCGCCGAAGAATACCGGCCGCGGCCAGGTGCTGGGCGGCGAAGCGACGATCTCGCTGCCGTTCAAGGTGATGACCAGCGCGCTCGACGGGTTCGGCGTGTTCGCGACCGGCAACTACACTTACTCGTCGATCAAATATGCCAACAACCCGAACCAGGCGATCACGCTGCCGGGCCTGTCGGACTGGACGCTCAGCGGCACCGCCTATTTCGAGAAATGGGGCTTCCAGGCGCGCGCCAGCTATCGCTATCGCTCGTCGTTCCTCGCCGAAGTCGCGGGCCTCTCGGCCGCACCGACCTATCGCACCGCCAGGTCGGAAGGCATTCTCGACGCCCAGATCGGCTATGAGTTCCAGTCCGGCTTCCTGCAGGGCTTCTCGATCCTGGCCCAGGCCAAGAACCTGACCGATCGCCCGTTCGTCACCTATCAGAACAACGATCCGCGCCAGGTGATCGACTATCAGCGCTATGGCCGCGATTATTATATCGGCCTTTCCTACAAATTCTGATCCCTCCCGATCGGACTACGGGCTGTCGTCATGTCATGTGACGGCAGCCCTATTTTCTAGATTGCCCCATTTCGTCACCCCGGACTTGTTCCGGGGCCCACCCTGATGCACGCAATGCCGCCGACGGTTTCATGAACGTTTTCTGTTTGGCGAGTCCAAGATCGGGCCGAGCTTGGTGTCGCTTACCGCATCGTCCAGCGGCACAGTGGACCCCGGAACAAGTCCGGGGTGACGGCCGATTGGATTGAACCCTTCTACATCGAGGCTGAAGCATGCAGCAGGACCCGGTCACCATCGTCATCGCCGGCGGCGGCACCGCGGGCTGGATGGCCGCCGCGGCATTCGGACGCTTCCTGGAAAGCGGCTATCGCATCCGGCTGATCGAATCCGAGGAGATCGGCACCGTCGGCGTCGGCGAGGCGACGATCCCCCAGATCCGCTTGTTCAACGAGGCGTTGGGGCTGGACGAGAACGCGTTCCTGCGCGCGACCGGCGGCACCTTCAAGCTCGGCATCGAGTTCGACGGCTGGACCGCGCCGGGGCATCGCTACATGCATGCGTTCGGCGATATCGGCCGCGATGTCGGGCTGATCGCCTTCCAGCATTATTGGCTCCGGGCACGCGCGCTGGGCATCGCCAAGCCGCTCCATGCCTATTCGATGAACGAGACCGCGGCCCGCGCCGGCCGCATGCATCGCGGCGGTCCGCTTACCGCCGCGGCGATCCCGGCCATTCCCTATGCCTTCCATTTCGACGCCGGCCTCTATGCCGCCTATCTGCGCCGCTTCTCCGAGAATCGCGGCGTCGAGCGGATCGAGGGCAAGATCGCCCAGGCGGCGCGGGCCGAAAATGGCGATGTCGCCGCGCTCGTGCTCGAATCGGGCCAGCGCATCGAGGGCGACCTGTTCCTCGACTGCACCGGCTTTCGCGGGCTGCTGATCGAGGGAGAACTCGGCACCGGCTATGAGGACTGGTCCCGCTGGCTGCCCTGCGACCGCGCGCTCGCGGTGCCGACCGCGAATGTCGGTCCGCCGCTTCCCTATACCAGGGCGATCGCGCGCGAGGCCGGGTGGCAATGGCGCATCCCGCTCCAGCACCGGACCGGCAACGGCCATGTCTATTGCAGCGCCTTCACCAGCGATCAGGCCGCGGCGGACACATTGCTCGCCAATCTGGAGGGCGCCCCCCAGGCCGATCCGCGGCCCTTGCGCTTCGTCACCGGCCGCCGCCGGCGCGCCTGGAACCGCAACGTCGTGGCGATGGGCCTTGCCAGCGGCTTCCTCGAGCCGCTCGAATCGACCAGCATCCATCTGATCCAGGCGGCGATCTCGCGATTGCTCAAGCTGCTGCCGGCGCTGCCGGTCGCGGATGCGCTGCGCGACGAATATAATCGCGAGACCGACTTCGAGATCGAGCGGATCCGCGACTTCCTGATCCTGCACTATTGGGCGAATGCGCGGCCCGAGCCCTTCTGGCAGGCCTGCCGCGAGACGGCGCTGCCGGACACGCTGCGCGCCAAGATCGAGCTCTGGCGCGAAGCCGGAACGATCGTGCGCGAGCGGGAGGAATTGTTCACCGAGGACGGCTGGCTGCAGGTGCTTGCCGGGCAGGGGATCGAGGCGCGGCGCCATCACCCCCTGGCCGATCAGATCGCGCCCGCCGATCTCGCCGAATATATGGAGACGCTGGAGCTGCTTTATCGGCGCGAGGCGGAGGCGCTGCCCAGCCACGCCGATTTCATCGCAGGCAACTGCGCGGCGCGGCCCGCTTAGTCGCGAACCTGTAGACGGGAGCGGCGAAGATTGGTGGAAAGAGGAGACTGACCACCCGACCACTCCGTTCGCGGAGGAGCGCAAAGATGAGCGATGTGGATTTGCCGCCCCCGCAGCCGGGGCTTCGTCACCGCGAAACCATGGCCGTCGAGGCAAGGCACACGGTTCCTGCGGTCGAAAGCCAATGGCCCGGTTTCGTCGACATGCCGCCGGTGTTCGCCACTGCGATGATGATCGGCTTCATCGAGCAGACCTGCATTCAGGGTCTGCGGCCGTTCCTCACCGACGATCAGCGCACGGTGGGAACCCATGTCGATGTGAGCCATGTGGCCGCGACGCCGGTCGGCATGTCGGTGACCGCGACCGTCGAGCTTGTCGCCGTCGAAGGAAAGAGCCTGGTTTTCAACGTGCGCTGCGAGGACGATACGGGCCTGATCGGTGAGGGTTCGCATCGCCGCGCGATCATCGACGCCGATCGCTTCATGGCGCGCCTCAAATCCAAGGCGGGAGCCGCTTAGGCCCGCTTGGGCCTCTAGCTCGAGGCGCGCACTACCAGGCGGGGCTGCAGCGTCGTGTCGGCCGGCTTGTTGCCGATCCGTCGTATGATCGCTCTGAACGGCGGGAAGTGATGGAAAGCTGTCTCTGCCCTCGTCACCCCGGACCTGTTCCGGGGCCCACCGGGCGGCAGACGAATGCATCGAGCCTCTGGCGGGCCATTCACGGAAAAGTGGACCCCGGAACAGGTCCGGGGTGACGATGTAGGAAGCGCATCGTCAGCCGCGCCGCCCTAGCTCGAGGCGCGCACCACCAGCCGAGGTTGCAGCAGCGTGGTGTCGGCGGGCTTGTTGCCGATCTGCCGCACGATCGCGTCGACCAGCAGCTCGCCGGCGTGGCGATAATCCTGCGCGACCGTGGTGAGCGGGGGCTGGGTCGTTGCCGAGGCCGGAAGCCCGTCGAAGCCGACGATCGCGACATCGTCGGGCACCCGCAGTCCCGCCTCGGTCAGCGCGCGCATCGCGCCCAGCGCGATCAGGTCCGACGCGGCGAAGATCGCGTCGAAGGGAATGCCACGCGCCAGCAGTCGCTGCGTCGCCTCGTAGCCGTCCTCCTCGACCGACAGCGAATCGGCATGGAGGCCCGGATCGACCGGCAGATTCGCCGCGCGCATCACCTCGACCAGCCCGCGATAGCGGTCACGGAACTCGGGATAGTGATCGTCGCAGTGGCCGAGGAACGCGATGCGCTTGCGCCCGCGCTCGATCAGATGCGTACCCGCGCTGCGGCCGCCGGCCAGGTTGTCGCAGCCGATCGTGGTGCCCAGGCCGAGCTGGTCGACCGAGCCCCAGCGCACGAAATGCGTGCCCTGCGCGACCAGTGCCTCCAGCCGCGACTTGTAGAGCTCATAGTCGCCATAGCCGAGCAGGATGATCCCGTCCGCCTTGCGGCTGTCCTCATAATCCATGTGCCAGTCGGCGGAGAGCTGCTGGAACGAGGTCAGCAGGTCGTATCCCCGCGCCGCGCAGGCCCGCAGGATCGATCCGAGCATCGAGAGGAAGAAGGGGTTGATATAGCTGTCGTCGGGCAGCGGATCCTCGAAGAACAGCAGGGCGAGCGTCATGCTCTGCCCGCGCCGGAGCGACGATGCGTGCTTGTCGACGGTGTAGTTGAGCTGGCGCGCGATCACCTCGACGCGCATCCGGGTCGCCTCGCTCACCGTCGGATCGCCACGCAGCGCGCGGCTGACGGTCGGCTGCGAGACCCCGGCGAGCGCGGCGATATCGAACGAGGTCGGCTTCTGACTGCCTCCCGCCGCGCCACGTGCCCTGAGCTTGGCTTCCATTTCAATGGAGTACAGCAGGCGGCGCGGTGGGGGAAGCGACCTTGAATACGTATGCCTTGCGCTTGGCTTCCGGCGCCGCTGCACCCAGAACGGCGCGCGACATGCCCGGCAGCAGACCGGGCCTGCGAAGGGGGAGCGCTTGCACGGTCTGGCGATACGAATGGCGGCGATCCTTGCCCTGCTGCTCGGCAGCATGGGGAGCGGTCCCGCGCGCGCGCAGCAGGCGCCGGATTTCCGCGCGCGCCTGCCGCAGGACGAGGTCATCTATTTCCTGCTGCCCGACCGCTTCGAGAATGGCGATCCTTCGAACGATCGCGGCGGCCTGGCCGGCGACCGGCTGAAGACCGGATACGACCCGACTGCCGCGGGATTCTATCATGGCGGCGACCTGAAGGGCCTGATCCGCCGGCTCGACTATATCCAGGCATTGGGCGCCACCGCGATCTGGGTCGGTCCCATCTTCCGCAACAAGCCGGTTCAGGGCCCGCCGGGGCATGAATCGGCCGCCTATCACGGCTATTGGATCACCGACTTCACCCATGTCGATCCGCATTTCGGCACCGATAGTGATTTCGGTGCGCTGGTCGACGCCGCGCATGCGCGAGGGCTGAAGGTCTATATGGACATCATCGTCAACCACACGGCGGACGTGATCCAGTATCGCGAATGCCCGCCGGGGACCGATTGTCCGTATCGCGACCGCGCGGACTATCCGTATCAGCGCCGCGGCGGCGTCTCGGGCGCGCCGATCAACCCGGGCTTCGCCGGCGAAGGCGATCGCAGCGCGGCCAATTTCGCGCGGCTCACCGATCCGCGCTTCGCCTACACGCCGTTCGTGCCCGATGCGGAAAAGACGGTGAAGGTGCCGGCCTGGCTCAACGCTCCGATCTATTATCACAACCGCGGCAACTCGACCTTTGCCGGCGAGAGCAGCACGCTCGGCGACTTTTCCGGCCTCGACGATCTGATGACCGAGAATCCCCGCGTCGTGCAGGGGATGATCGACATCTTCGGCGGCTGGATCGACCGCTACGGCGTCGACGGCTTCCGCATCGACACCGCGCGCCATGTCGAGCCCGAATTCTGGCAGGCCTTCGTGCCGGCGATGCTGGCGCGGGCAAAGGCCAGGGGCATCCCCAATTTCCACATCTTCGGCGAAGTCGCGCTGCAGACGCTCGATGTCGGCATGCTGGCGCGGCACACCGTGGTCGATCGGCTGCCGGCGGTGCTCGATTTCGCCACGCGCCAGGCGATCCTCCAGACCGTCACCGGCACCCAGGAGCCCGGCGCCTGGGACAAGCTTGTGAACGGCGACGCGCTTTACGCGAACGGCTTCGAGACCGCCGCGCAGCTGCCGACCTTCATCAGCAATCACGACGACGGCCGGCTCGCCTTTTTCGTGCGCAAGGCGTTCCCCGCCGCGACCGAGGGGGAGATACTGGCGCGCGTCCAGCTCGCCCATGCGATGCTGCTGACCCTGCGCGGCGTGCCGACCATCTATGCGGGCGACGAGCAGGGATTTGTCGGCGACGGGCGCGACCGCGATGCCCGCGAGGACATGTTCGCCAGCCAGGTCGCCAGCTACAACGACAATCGCCTGCTCGGCACCGACACCAGCACCGCGACGGCCCATTTCGGGCAGGACAATCCGCTGTTCCGCGAAATCGCCGCGCTGGCCCGTCTGCGCGTCGTCACGCCCGCGCTGACCCGCGGCCGCGAGGTCCTCCGCGCGCGCAGCGACGCGCCCGGCCTGCTCGCGCTGTCGCGCTTCGATCCGGCGACGGGGGCCGAGATACTGCTGGCGTTCAACTCCTCCGCCGAGCCGCTCCGGCGCCAGGTCGAGATCGGTGCCGACGCCGTGTCCGCTGAGACCCTGGCCGGTACGGGCTGCGCCGCACGGGTCTCGGCGCCCGGCAGCCTGACCATCACCCTCGCGCCGTTCGGCTATGCCGTCTGCGCCATGAAGGCCCCCTGATGACCGTTTCTGTTCCGCTTATCGAGGCTTCCGCCAACCGCGAATGGTGGCGCGGTGCCGCGATCTACCAGATCTATCCGCGCAGCTTCGCCGATTCCAACGGCGACGGCATCGGCGACCTGCCCGGCGTCACCGCGCATCTCGACTATGTCGCGAAGCTGGGGGTCGAGGCGGTGTGGCTCTCGCCCTTCTTCAAGTCGCCGATGGCGGATTTCGGCTATGACGTGGCCGATTATCGCGACGTCGATCCGATCTTCGGCACGCTCGCCGATTTCGATGCGCTGGTGGCGCGGGCGCACGAGCTGGGCCTCAAGCTCATCATCGACCAGGTCTGGGCGCATACCTCGGACCAGCATGCCTGGTTCGTCGAGAGCCGCGCGAGCCGCGACAATGCGCGGGCCGACTGGTATGTCTGGCGCGACGCGAAGCCCGACGGCTCGCCGCCCAACAACTGGCAATCGGTGTTCGGTGGGCCGGCCTGGACCTGGGACGCGCGCCGCGGCCAATATTACATGCACAACTTCCTCAAGGAGCAGCCGCAGGTCAACGGCCACCATCCCGAGGTGCAGGCCGCCTTTATCGACATCACCCGCTTCTGGCTCGAGCGCGGCGTCGACGGGTTCCGCATCGACGCGATCAACTTCATGATGTTCGACCCCGAATTCCGCGACAATCCGCCGGCGCCCGATACCGGCAAACCGCGCACCCGTCCGTTCGATTTCCAGCTCCACACGTACAATCAGAGTCACGCCGCGATCCCCGGCTTCCTCGAACGCCTCCGCAAAGTGTTCGATGAATATGACGCCCGCTTCACCGTCGCCGAAGTCGGCGGCCCGAACAGCGATGGCGAGATGAAGCTGTTCACCGCCGAGGACCGCCGGCTCAACAGCGCCTATGGCTTCGATTTCCTCTACGCGCCGGCGCTGACCCCCAAGGCCGTCGCCGATGCGGTCGCGAAATGGCCGGAGCGCCCGGGCACGGGCTGGCCCAGCTGGGCGTTCGAGAATCACGATGCCCCCCGCGCCGTGTCGCGCTGGGCATCCCCCGAGCATCGCGAGCGCTTCACCCGCATGAAGATGCTGCTGCTCGCGGCGCTGCGCGGGAACATCTTCCTCTATTATGGCGAGGAACTGGGGCTCACCCAGGTCGATGTGCCGTTCGACGACCTGCAGGATCCCGAGGCGATCGCCAATTGGCCGCGCACGCTCTCGAGGGACGGCGCGCGCACCCCGATGCCTTGGCAATCGGGCGCGGCGCAGCTCGGCTTTTCGGCGGCCGATCCATGGCTGCCGGTCGGCGCCGATCACGCCGCGCTGGCGGTCGATCGGCAGGAGGCGGACCCGGATTCGCTGCTCAACTGGACACGGCAGGTGCTGGCGCTGCGCAAGGAACATCCGGCGTTGCTGATCGGGGACATCCGCGTGGTGGAAGCGGGCGAGGCGATACTCGCATTCGAGCGTTTCGAGGACGAAGAGGCTTTGCTCTGCGTCTTCAACCTGTCGGCGGAGCCGCGAAGCTGGAGCCCGACCCAGCCGGATCGCTGGCGGCCGGTCATGGAAACCGGCGTGCAAAACTGGCACTTCGAGGGCTATGGCGCCCTGATAACCACGAAATTGGGATGAGGAACATGAAGAACCCGACGATCGGCGCAGCGCTCACGCTGGCCCTGCTGGCGGCGACCGGCGCGCGCGCGCAGGATGCCAATCCGGTCGCGCAGGCCGCCGCCCCTGCCGCCACGGCGCTCGCCACCGCGACCTCGCCCGACAAGTCGATCCTTGTCTCGATCTTCATCGATGGCGATGGCCGCCCGTCCTACACGGTCACTCGCAAGGGTAAGGCGATCCTGGGGGAGAGCAGGCTGGGCATCATGTTCACCGACGCGCCCAAGATCGAGCGGAACGTGGAACTGGTCGGTAAATCAACCACTTCCAGCGATTCGAGCTGGACCCAGCCTTATGGCGAGTGGAAGACGATTCGCGATAATCACACCGAATTGGCGCTGCGTTTCCGCGAAAAGACCGGCCTGAAGCGCGAGATGGACGTCACCTTCCGCATCTTCGACGACGGGATCGGCTTCCGCTATGCCTTTCCCGACCAGCCCAATCTCCACCACGCCAACATCGCCGAGGAGCTGACGCAGTTCGCTTTCGCGCAGGACGGCACCGCCTGGTGGAAGCCGGCGTTCGAGTGGAACCGCGAGGAATATGTCTACAACCGCACCCCGCTGAACGCGGTGGGCACCGCCCAGACCGTGTTCACCGTCAAGCTCGCCGACGGCACCCACGCCGCAGTGCACGAGGCGGCTTTGGTAGACTATTCGGCGCTGAACCTGGCGGGCGGCACCGGCAACACGCTGCGCGCGGTCCTCACTCCCGGCGCGGGCGCACCCAAGGTCAGCCGCGACGCGCCCTTCGCGACGCCGTGGCGCACGGTGATCCTCGCCGACGACGCCCCCGGCCTCTACATGAGCCATATCGAGCTCAACCTGAACGAGCCGAACAAGCTGGGCGACGTCAGCTGGATCAAGCCCGGCAAGTTCGTCGGCGTGTGGTGGAACATGATCAAGGGCGAATGGACCTGGGCGACCGGGCCCAAGCACGGCGCCACCACCGCCAACGTCAAGAAATATATCGATTTCGCCGCCGCCAACCATATTCCCGGCGTGCTGGTGGAGGGCTGGAATGTCGGCTGGGACGGCGACTGGTTCGGCAACGGCAACGACATGCAGTTCGACACGCCGACCCCCGATTTCGACGCGAACGAGCTGGCCCGCTACGCCAAGTCGAAGGGCGTTCACCTGATCGGCCATAACGAGACCGGCGGATCGGCGAGCCATTATGACGGCCAGCTCGACCGCGCGTTCAAGTTCGCCGCGGATCACGGCATCCCGACGGTGAAGACCGGCTATGTCACCGATGCGGGCCAGATCGAGCGCGTCGACCCGGACGGCAGCAAGCATCGCGAGTGGCACGAGGGCCAGTGGATGTCGAACCACTATCTCCGCGTCGTCCAGACTGCCGCGAAGTACAAGGTGTCGATCGACAGCCACGAGCCGATCAAGGACACCGGCCTGCGCCGCACCTATCCGAACTGGGTGAGCCGCGAGGGCGGCCGGGGCATGGAATATAACAGCTGGGCCGGGAAGAACCCGCCCGAGCATGAAGCCAACATGTTCTTCACCCAGTGGCTGGGCGGCCCGATGGACTTCACCCCCGGCGTGCTCAGCCTCACCGGATCGGGCGGCAGCCGCATCCTCTCGACCGAGGCGAAGCAGCTTGCGCTCTATGTCGTGATCTATTCGCCGGTGGTGATGGCGGCCGACACGCCGGAGAATTATGCCAAGCATATGGGCGCGTTCCAGTTCATCCGCGACGTGCCGGTCGACTGGTCCGACACGCGCGTGCTGAACGGCGAGGTCGGCGACTATGTCACCGTCGCGCGCAAGGACAGCGCATCGGACAATTGGTATCTCGGCAGCGTCACCGACGAGAATGCGCGCACCCTGAACGTGTCGCTCGACTTCCTCGATGCCGGCCGCAGCTATACCGCCGAGATCTATCGCGACGGCCCGGGCGCCGACTATCGCACCGATGCGCAGCACTCGATCACGATCGAACGGCGCGCGGTGAAGAAGGGCGAGCAGCTGACGCTGGAGCTGGCCCCGGGCGGCGGCGAGGCGATCCGCTTCGTCGCGAGCGGCACGAAGGCCAGGCGGCGGTGATACCCGCGCACGGCGGCGCATCCTCCGCGCCGCCGTCCCTTCGCATCGCCGTCCTTGGCGGCGGCACCGCCGGCTGGATGGCGGCATGCCTGATGGCCCAGGCATGGCCGGGCGCCGCGATCACCGTGGTCGAATCGCCGGAGATCGGCATTGTCGGCGTCGGCGAAGGATCGACGCCGCAGCTCAAGGCCCTGTTCGACACGCTGGGAATCGCCGAGGCGGAATGGATGCCGGCGGCCGATGCGACCTACAAGGCGGGCATCGCCTTTCATGGCTGGGGCGCCGCGGACACGCCCGGCTATTTCCATCCCTTCGCCGGCGGGATCGATCTCCACACCCAGCCCGCCTTTCATGCGAGCGCGCTCGCCCGTCGCACCGGCGCGGACGTGCTCGCGCAGCCCGACCGCTTCTTCCTCAACAGCCGCATGGCCGCCGCGCGCCGCGCGCCGCTGGCACCGGACAGTTTCCCATTCGCGATCGGCTATGGCTATCATTTCGACGCGCACAAGGTGGGCCATGTCCTGCGCGATCACGCCGTCGCACGGGGCGTCACCCATCTCGCCCGGCGCGTCACGCAGGTGCTGCTGGGCGAGGACGGCAATGTCGTCCGGCTCGCGCTGGAGGAGGGCCCTCCGCTCGCCGCAGACCTGTTCGTCGATGCCAGCGGCTTTCGCTCGGTGATCGCACAGGAGGCGCTGGACGTCCGCTTCTTCCCCTTTGCCGGCAATCTGTTCAACGACAGCGCCGTCGTGATGCCGACACCGCGCGGCGCGGCGCTCAATGTCCATACCAGCTCGACCGCACTGTCGTGCGGCTGGGCCTGGGACATCCCGCTCACCAGCCGCACCGGCAACGGCTATGTCTATGCCTCCTCCTATCTCTCGGCCGATGCGGCGGAGACCGAGCTGCGCGCGCATCTCGGGCTGCTCGACAGCGACGTCGCCGCGCGGCACCTGGCGATGAAGGTCGGCCGGGTCGAGCAGAGCTGGGCCGCCAATTGCCTTGCGATCGGACTTGCCCAGGGGTTCATCGAGCCGCTCGAGGCGACCGCGCTGCACATCGTCCAGGCCACGGTCGAAGGCTTTATCCGCGCCTTTGCCGAAGGCGGCTTCACGCCCGCGCACCGCGATGCCTTCAACGCCCGCATCGCCCGCCGCTACGAAGGCGTGCGCGACTATATCGTCGCGCACTACCGGATGAACCAGCGCGCCGACACGCCCTATTGGCGTGACAATGCCGCCAACGACCAGCTGTCCGACGATCTCAAGGCGATCATGACCGCCTGGTTCACCGGCCGCGATGTCGGCGCGGTCGTCACCGATCGCGATCTCGCCGGCTATTATGCGCCGATGTCGTGGGAAGTGCTGCTCGCCGGCTACGGGACCTTCCCCGAAGCCGCGCGGCTGCGGCCTTCGCCGCCGGTCGCCGATCTGGCCGGCATCGATGTTTTCCTGGACGGCTGCCTGCTCAATTTCCCCGATCATGCCGCAGTGCTGGCGGAGCGAACCCTATGAGCCTCGAACCGGGAGAAGAGATATGACCGTCGAGGCCGCCACGCGCCGTCCGCGCCAGAGCTGGGCAGGGCTGTGGAACATTTCGTTCGGGTTCTTCGGGATCCAGATCGGCTTCGCGCTGCAGAATGCGAACATGAGCCGCATCTTCCAGTCGCTGGGGACGAGCCTGGACGACCTGCCCGCGCTCTGGGTCGCGGCGCCGCTGACCGGGCTGCTGGTCCAGCCGATCATCGGTCATATGAGCGACCGCACCTGGCTGGGCCGGCTCGGGCGCCGCCGTCCCTATTTCCTCGCCGGCGCGCTGCTCGCGGCCTTTGCGCTGCTGGTGATGCCGGAAAGCCCGGTGCTGCTGTTCGCCGCGGTGATGCTCTGGGTACTGGACGCGTCGCTCAACATCTCGATGGAGCCGTTCCGCGCGTTCGTCGGCGACATGCTCGACAAGGAGCAGCACGCCGCCGGCTATGCGGTGCAGACGGCGTTCATCGGCACCGGCGCGGTGGTCGGATCGATCTTCCCCTGGGCGCTCGAGCATCTCGGCGTCTCGAACCAGGCGATGGGCGGCGGCGTTCCCGATACGGTGCGCTATGCCTTCTGGTTCGGCGGGGCGGCGCTGTTCCTGTCGGTGCTGTGGACCGTGCTGACCACGCGCGAATATGCGCCCGACGAGATGGCCGCGTTCCACCACGATGCCGTCGAGAGCGGCGATGCCGTGCAGGCGCTCGCCGCGCGCGGTTTCGGCGCCAGCCTGGCCTGGATCGGCGCGGGCGCGGCGACGATCGCGGCGGTCGCGGCATTCGGACTGGAGAAGGAAGTCTATCTCCTGGGCGGACTGCTCGCCGCCTATGGACTGGCCAGCATGATCGCGATCGCCAGCGTGAAGCGCGGCGGCACCGCGGGCATGCTCGGCAATATCGTCGGCGATTTCTCGGGCATGCCGGTGCTGATGAAGCGGCTGGCGCTTGCGCAGTTCTTCAGCTGGTCGGCGCTGTTCATCATGTGGATCAACACCACGCCGATCGTCACCGGCGCATTCTACGGCGCGCCGGACGCGAAGAGCCCGCTCTACCAGGAAGGCGCGAACTGGGTCGATGTGCTGTTCGCCACCTATAACGGCGTCGCGGCGATCGCGGCGCTCACCTTGCTGCCCCTGCTGTCGCGCCGGATCGGGCAGGTGCGCACGCATATCTTCGGATTGCTGTGCGGCGCGGCAGGCTATTCCAGCTTCTTCCTGATCCGCGATCCCAAATTCCTGCTGGTCAGCGAGATCGGGGTCGGCATCGCCTGGGCCTCGATCCTGGCGATGCCCTATGCGATCCTTGCGTCGAGCCTGCCGCAGCGCAAGCTCGGCATCTATATGGGCCTGTTCAACATCTTCGTGGTGGTGCCCCAGCTGCTCGTCGCCACGGTGATGGGATCGGTGACCAAGCATTTCTTTCCGACCGAGCCGATCTGGACGATGGCCTTCGCCGCGGGTTCGCTGCTGCTCGCGGCGCTGGCGATGACGCAGGTACGCGCGCCGAACGGGTAGGCCGCGCGGCCGGTCGCGCGCGTCATCAAAGCGTATTGATGCGGTTCTAGCGGGGGCGCTTCCGACGCAACCCTGGACCGTTCCCGCATGAGCCTGTCCCATCTCCGTTCGCGCTGGGCCTATCTGCGTGCGCAAGTCACCCGGATCACGCACCGGGACGATGCGGAGGACCTGCTGCACGATGCATGGCTGCGGATGTCGGAAAGAACCGCGTCGGTCGAGAATCCCGAGGCGTTCCTGGTACGCAGCGCCGCGAATGGCGGATGGGACGCCTATCGCCGCGAGCGGCGCGAGCCGTCGTCGGCGACGCTTTTCGAAACCGAGGTGACGCTCGTATCCGATCAGTCGCCGCTGCAGGACGAGGTGCTGATGGCGCGCCACCGGCTCGAACGGCTCCGGCTCGGCGTGGAGCAGCTGACCCCGCGAACGCGCGAGGTGTTCTTGATGCATCGGCTGGACGGCCGTAAATACCGGGAGATCGCCGCAGATTTGGGCATCAGCCAGAGCGCCGTGGAAAAGCATATGGCCAGGGCCATCGAAACCCTGGCCGATTGGATGGAGAATTGGTGACGATCCTGCCTGCCCGTGATCGCGCCACGCCCGTTCAGGAGGCCTCGGCCTGGCTTGCGCGCCTGCATTCCGAAAATCGCTGCGCCGGCGACGATGCCGCGTTCCGCCAGTGGATCGCGGCCGCGCCGGAGAATGCCGAGGCGCTCGATCGCGTTTCCGCGGTGTGGGAAGCGGCGGGCGGTCTCGCCGGCCGTGTCGAGCGTGCGCCGGCGCGCAGCCTGGTCGATCGCCGCGCGGTGCTCGCCGGGCTGGGCGTGGCGGCGGTCGCCGGCGGTGGCGTGATCGGCTGGAACAATGCCTATGCCGGAGTCTATCGCACCGCGGTCGGCGAGCAGCGTCGCGTGGCGCTGTCGGACGGATCGCGGCTGCTGCTCGACACGGCGACCGAATTGCGCGTCCGCATGCATGGCGATCGCCGCGAGCTTCGGGTGGATAGGGGCCGGGCAGGGCTGGAGATCGCGACCGATCCCCGCCCGTTCGTGATCGTCGCCGATGGGCGCCGCGCGGTTGCGCGAGGCGGCAGGCTGGACGTGCGCTGCGACGGCAATGGCCTGGCGATCCTGGTGGCCGAGGGGCATGCCGAAGTGAGCGGCGGCGCCGCGCCGCGCAAGCTCACCGTCGGCGAGCGGCTGCGCATCGCCAAGCCGAGCGACGCGGATGCCGTGGATCGCCCGAATCTCGACGACCTGCTCGCCTGGCAGAGCGGCCGCGCGGTGTTTCGCGACACCACGCTTGCCGCCGCGGCGGAGGAGATGAACCGCTATACCGACCGCAAGCTGGTGATCGACGGCCCCAAGGCAAACGCGCTGCGGCTGAGCGGCGTCTATCGCGTCGGCGACACGGCGGCCTTCGCCAATTCGGTCGCGATGCTCCTGCCGGTCCGCATCACCAAGACCGCCGACGCGATCCGGGTCGACGCCATCTGAAAATAAATTCGCCGGCGTGGGTGGGGTAAATCCATCCGCGGGCGTCGAGGGGGCAGCTCCGATCTCGCGGGGCGCGCCTTCAGGGGGATTTCATGAACGACGTTCAGCGGCGACTTCGCCGCTCGTTGGTTGCGGGCGTTGCGCTCGCGACCTTGTGGACCGGTGCCGCCCACGCACAGACCCGTCCGATCCATGTGCAGATGCCCGCGCAGTCGATGGACCGCGCGCTGGAGCAGCTTGCGCGCCAGAGCGGCACCGACATTCTCTTCACCCAGGACGCGGTCGCGAACCTGCGTGCGCCCCGGCTCGACGGGGATTTCGACGTGCAGAGCGCGGTCCGCCGCCTGCTCGCGGGCACGCCGCTCACCGTGACGCAGGATGCCTCGGGCGCGCTGATCGTGCGGCGCACCCACCCTAGCGCCGCGCCGGAAGCGACCCCGGCGCCGGAAGCTGAACCTGCCCAGGATATCGTCGTCACCGGCATCGCGAACAGCCTGGCCAAGTCGCTCGACGAGAAGCGGCGCGCGACCAACGTGATCGACGTCGTCAAGGCCGAGGATATCGGCAAGTTCCCGGCCCAGAACATCGCCGAGGCGCTGCAGCGCGTGCCCGGCGTTTCGATCGTGCGCGACCGCGGCGAGGGCGTGTTCGTCCGCGTGCGCGGCCTCGGCCCGTCGTTCGACATCGTCACCTTGAACGGCCGCACTGCGGCGGTGAACGAGAATGTCCGCGACGGCGGCACCACCGGCCGCCAGTTCCGCTTCGACACCTTCGCGTCGGAGCTGGTCTCCGCGGTGGAGGTGATCAAGAGCCCCAAGGCATCGCTGGACGAGGGCGGCATCGCCGGCATCGTCAACATGAAGACGTTCCGGCCGCTCGACTTCAAGAAGACCTCGATCAGCCTTTCGGCGACCGGCAGCTACTCCCAGCTCGCTGACAAGGGCGTGGATCCGCGCATCTCGGGCCTCGCCGCCTGGCAGAACGACGCCGGCACGTTCGGCGTGCTCGTCTCGGGCGCCTATGACGAGCGCACGGTGCGCCAGGACCGCATCATCCAGGTCGGCTGGCAGGACAACCGGATCGACGCGAACGGCGACGGCGTGCTCGATCCCGGCACGATCCTGGTCCCGTCGAGCGCGCGCCCGACGCTGGAGCAGGAGCATCGCAACCGCCTGGGCCTGACGGGCGCGGTCCAGTGGAAGCCCGACGACAATTTCCAGCTCAACATCGACGCGCTGTGGAGCCGGCTGCGCATCGACTATGACGAGATGACCTATTCGGCCGATTTCCAGAACACCACGCCCAGGGCGATCGTGCCCGGCACCGCGGTGGTCGAGGACGGCGTGCTCACCCATGCGACCGTGCTGACCAACACCCAGATCGGCCGCGAGGTATCGAAGCTCGACTATTCGGACTTCATCCTGGGCGGCAATGCGAGCTGGACCGACGGCACCTGGACGGTGACGACCGACGCGATCTACAGCCGCGCCTATTCGAACACGCCCAAGCCGATCACGCGCTCGCGCCTGCTCGGGCCGGTCGGCCTCGTCACGTTCGACTATGGCCTCGCCGGCGATCGCCTGCCCAATCTCGATTTCTCGGCCAATCTCAACGATCCCGGCCTGCTGCCGGGACGCCGCATCGAATATCGCACCAACGATTCGCGCGACAATGAGCAGGCGGTGAAGTTCGACGTGTCGCGCGCGTTCGGCGACACCGGCATCACCTCGATCAACGTCGGCGCCAAGGTGCAGGCGCGCGGCCGCGACTATGACCGGCGCGACCTGACCCTGCTCAACGGCATTGTCGGCGTCCATTTTCCGGCGTCGTTCTTCAACCCATTCCCGGTCGACGGCTTCCTCACCTCGGTCGGCGGCGACCTGCCGCGCGACTGGCTCCAGCCGCGTCCGGACATGTTCCTGGGCGCCTCGACCGACCTGCAGCAGCAGCTCGCGGCACCGCTCGCCCGCGGCGATCTGCGCAATTCCTATACGATCCACGAGCAGATCAAGGCCGGCTACGGCATGGCCGATTTCAGCTTCCCGCTGGGCGGGGTGACGTTGCGCGGCGATCTGGGCGTGCGCTATGCCGCGACCCGGCAGGTGTCCGACGGCTATCTGGACAATGGCTCGTTCGCGCGCCCGGTCCACTTCGTCCGCGACTATGCGAACGTGCTTCCGGCGTTCAACCTGGCGGCCGAGTTGACCCCCGACCTCCAGATGCACTTCGCGGCATCGAAGGTCATCACCCGGCCGGCGCTGGCCGACATCGCACCGCGGCTGAGCACGGCAACCAGCACCCAGCTGACCGCCGCCGGCGGCAACCCGGACCTCAAGCCCTTCGAGGCGTGGCAATATGACGCGACCGCCGAATGGTATTTCGCGCCGGCCAGCGCGTTGATCGCCGGCGTGTTCTACAAGGACATCACCACCTTCGTCTTCGCGCAGACCCGTCCGTTCGTGATCGACGGCGTCGATTATCAGCTGACCGCACCGCAGAACGGCGGCAACGCCTATGTGTACGGCGCCGAGCTCGCCTATCAGCAGTCGTTCAAGTTCCTGCCGGCGCCGTTCGACGGGCTGGGCGTGCTGGCGAACTACACCCACACCGAGAGCCAGGGCACCTACGCCAAGTCCACCGGCGAGACCTTCAAGGACGCGCTGGTCGACGTGGCGAAGGACAGCTTCAGCACCACCCTGTTCTACGAGAAGGGCGGCGCCGCGGTGCGGTTCAGCTATTCGTGGCGGGGCAGCGTGCTGCGCGATGTCGGCGGTGCCGGGCTGGCCGCGAACAACGACAAGCCGTTCGGCTCGCTCGACGGCGACATCTCCTACGACATCACGCCCAATGTCAGCGTGTCGCTCCAGGCGATCAACCTGACCGACGCGGTGCAATGGAACTATGTCCGGGGCGACCGCTTCGCCGGCTATACCAATTACGGCCGGACCTTCCTGTTCGGCGTCCGCACCCACTTCTGACGACGAAAAGGGGCAGCGCGAGCCGCTCCTTTTTGGATGCCCCATTGAGATCGAAAGGGAAGACATGAGCCCCCGCCTGCTCCCGGCCGCCTTGGCACTGGCGAGCTGCCCCGCCGTCGCGGCGCCCGACGACGGCCCCCGGATCCCGCCGGTCGCCAGCTTGGACGACGGCGTGTGGATGAAGGGCGACCTTCATCTCCATTCGCGCCACAGCATGGAATCCACCAACAACCCGGTCTCGAAGATCATCGGTTTCGCCGAGAAGGTCGGGATGGATTACATCGCGCTCACCGATCACGACAATCACGTGCTGGGCGACGTCGCGCACCACAGCTGGGCCGATCCCGAATACCGGTCCAAGTCGCTGGTGCTGCTCTACGCCGCCGAATGGACCACCCATCGCGGCCACGGCAACATCTTCTCGGCCAAGCCCTACGACCATCAGAGCCTTTACGACGTGCGCGACCAGCGCGATGCCAAGATCCTTGCGGTCAAGAAGGCGCTCGGCGTCCACCTTTCCGCCAACCATCCGATCGGCAAGGACAATTTCGGCTTCTCCTACGACATCGCCGATTCGATCGAGGTGTGGAACTCGGCGCTCTGGTCGAAGAATGCCAATGCGATCATGATCTGGGACGACATGCTCAAGTCCGGCCGCAAGCTGACCGGCAGGGGCGGCAGCGACGCGCATCACGGCATTCCCGACACGCCCGAGCAGGCACGCCCGCAAAGCGCGCAGGCGACCAGCAACTATGTCGGCACGCCGACCACCTGGGTGTTCGCCAAGTCGCGCAGCCCGCAGGCGGTGGTCGACGCACTGACCAATGGCCGCGCCTCGGTCAGCGCCAACCCCTATGCACCGCGCGTCGAATTCTATGCCGATCGCGACGGCGACGGCCGCATGGACATGATGATGGGAGACAACAGCGCTCCCACCGGCAAGCCGGTCCACTTCCGCGTGAAGCTGGTCGGCAGCACGATCCCGGCGCACGGGGCCTATACGGTTACCGTGGTGAAGGACGGCGAGCAGCTGGGGGTCTTCAAGGCGACCGGCCCGACGCCGGTCGTCGACTTCAACGACACGCCGGCGACGACCGGACGCACCTATTACCGTGTCGTGGTGACGGGCACGCCCACGCCCTATCCCGAAGTGCCGGGATCGATGGCGCTGAGCGGCGACATGGTCGGCCTATCCAATCCGATCTTCTTCAACTTCGATCCCGATTTCTGATTTCGAGGTGCATGCGCTCTGCCGAAGGGCGCATGCACCCGATTGCGAGATGCCCCGGCCGGCCACACTGGTCCTCCGGAACCGCACATTCGATCACGCCGCGGCCGCTCGGCTATTCCCACAGGTCGTTCGGCAGCGCCGGGCTCGATCAGGCTGTGCCGCCGACCTTACCAATGCGGCATGATCGAGCGCAGCTACGTCTCGTACCATCCGGGCGAGCAACCGGCATTGTTGTGGCGCGGCGCGCTGGCGGTGACGACCGAACCGCCGGAGATATTCCTGCACGGCGTGGCGATGGGACTGTCGCCTGCGGAAACGGCATTGATGGCCATGCTGGTCCGGCGCGGCCGCGCGGCGCACCGCGATATCGCCGAGGCGCTTGCCGGTGCCGGTGCCAGCGCGGCTTCGCTGGACGTGATCACCTATCGCATCCGCCGGAAGTTCGCGGCCGCGGGCGCCCACGATCCGATCGAGACGCGCCGCAACTGGGGCCTGGTGTTGCGAGTGGAGCCCGATGCGCGCGGATCGACCGCATTGTGGATCGGCACCGCGGAGCGGCGCGGCGGCCAGTTCGGCGATCCCTCTGCCTGGCCGGCCGCCGCGCCCATGCCGGTTTGGGAGGCCGAACGTCGATTCTGAGCGGCTGAGCGTATGTCGACACCTCAGGACCGTTCTGCAATGAAAGCGGCGTGGACGCCCCGATGCCCGCTAACCAACGCGAATTCTTTCTCGTCGAGGAGGTAGGCCCCGGCGCGCGGCGACCCCAGGCGCCCGCGGAGACAAGAGCCAAGCTGACGCTCACGCTCACCATGTGGGGTGCGAGCTTCGCGCTCTTCACGCTCGGCACCATCCTCCAGGGCAGCCATATGGCGTTCGAAGCGGCGCTGCTTCGGATCGCGATGTCGGTGGGCGGCGTCGCGATCTGCTACGGCTTCCACCGCCTCCTGCGCCGGCTCTCGCATCGCTCGTTCCGCACGCGCGCCATCGTCCTGTCCGCGGTCGCGCCGTTCGTCGCCGAAACCTATGCCTGGGCGAACTATTTCGCCTTCGCCGCGCTGTACGGCCGCACCGCGCGCCTGGTGATCGTCGACTGGAACGACGCGGTCTATGTGCTGTCGATGTGGACCTGGTTCTTCATCGCCTGGACCGGGCTCTATCTGGCGATCGAGTATAATTTCGATGCGCGCCACGAGGCGCAGCGCTCGGCCGAACTGCGCGGCATGGCGCATACGGCGAAGCTCCGGGCGCTGTCGAACCAGATCAATCCCCACTTCCTGTTCAACAGCCTGAACTCGATCTCCGCGCTGATCCTCGATGGTCGCGGGGAAGAGGCGGAGCGCATGCTGGCCCGCCTCTCGACCTTTTTCCGCACGACGCTGGCGATCGATCCGCTGATGGACGTGCCGCTCGACCGGGAATTCGAGCTGCATTGCCGCTATCTCGCGATCGAGCAGATGCGTTACCCCGACCTGTCCGTCGAGATCATGTTGCCGGAGGAGCTGCGGTCCGCCGCGGTGCCCGCGCTGATCATCCAGCCGCTGGTCGAGAACGCGATCAAGCACGGCGTGGCGCTGTCCCGCCCGCCGACGCGCATCTCGATCGTCGCCGAACGGACCGGCGACATGCTCTCGATCACGGTGGAGGATGCCGGCAACCCCGAGGTCGAGCGCAAGCTGTCGGGATCCGAGGGGATCGGCATCGCCAATGTACGCCAGCGGCTCGCCGAATATTTCGGGGACGCGCAGAGCCTGACCCTGACGCCCGCCATCGGATCGTTCGCGGCACGGGTGACGATGCCGCTGGCGTTCGCGCGATGACCGGCTGCACCATATTCACCGTCGACGACGAGCCGCTGGCGCTGCGGCGGCTCGAGATCCTGTTGCAGGCCATGCCCGGCGTCCGGCTGATCGGCTCGGCCGCGTCCTGTCGCGACGCGGTGCGCGCGATCGCCGAGCTGCGGCCGGACGTGGTCCTGCTCGACATCCGGCTTCGCGACGGCACGGGGTTCGACATCCTCGACCAACTGCCGCCGGAGGTGAGCCCGGCGGTGATCTTCACGACCGCGTTCGATCATTTCGCCATCCGCGCCTTCGAGGTTTCGGCGGTCGATTATGTGCTCAAGCCGATCGAGGCCGTGCGGCTGCACGAGGCGGTCGGGCGCGCGCATGAGCGGCTGTCGGCCGACAATTCGTCGCGCGAGATCGAGGAGATGCGCCGGATCATCGCCGATCTCCGTGCCGAGTTTCATGCCGGCCGCCCTTCGCCCTATGAGACCGAGCTGTGGGTCCGCGGCATCAGCGGCAGCCTGACGCATGTCGCGCTCGACCAGGTCGACTGGGTGAGCAGCGAAGACGATTATGTGCGGCTGCACACGCCGACCGGTTCGCACCTGCTGCGCATCTCGATCAAGGCGCTCGCGGCACGCATCGATTCGGCGAAGTTCGTCCGGGTCCATCGCGCCGCGCTGGTCCGGCTCGCCGCGATCGCGCAGCTGCGCCAGACGACCACCGGCCGGCGCGACATCATCCTGCGCGACGGCACGCGGATCGCCACGGGGCGCGTCTATGCCCGGCGCCTGCGCGAGATGCTCCGCGATCAGCTATAGGCAAAGAAAAGGGCGGCGGGTTGTACCGCCGCCCTCGAGGGAATCGGAGCGTCAGAAGCTGAACTTCGCGCCCGCGCGATATTGCCGGCCGAGGATGTTGTTGCCGGCCTGCACGGCGTTGTAGTTGAACGCGCCATAAGTGACCGGATCGATCCCCGGCATCGCGTCGAACAGGTTGATCGCGTTCAGATAGAAGCTGAAATTGTCGGTGACCTTCACCGTCGCGTTCAGATCCACCGTGATGTAGCGCTTGACGCGGCAGCCGACATAGTCGGGCGCCAGGCCGCAATCGCCATAATGGGTGCCCTGGTCCATCGCCGACATGTCGTAGCCCGAGGTGTAGTTGACCGTGCCCGTCGCGGCGAAGGGGCCGCTCGCGAACGTGTTCATCCAGCTCCCGCGCCAGCGGAACGTGCCCGATCCGGCGGTCAGGTTGAAGTTGCCGAGCGTGTCGACATAGGTCTCCTTGCTGCCGTCCGGGAAGGTCGTGCTGAGCTCGAGGATCAGGCTCGCGTCGAGATTGCTAGTCCAGCGGAAGCCGCCGAAATTATGGGTGAAGTTGACCCCGAAATCGATGCCCTCGGATTTGATCGTGTTGGCGTTGATCAGCTGGGATTCGACGAAGGCGATGCGCGGCAGCGCGTTGGGGTGGTTCGGATCGGGCGCGTCGGCGATGACGTTGTAGCCCGCCGGGATCGGTGTGCCGGCATAATAGGCCGAGATGGCGGGATCCGAGGACGGCGCGGTGATGGCGCCGGTCTTCTTGATGTTGAAATAGTCGACCGTCACCGAGAGATTGCGGATCGGCTCGAACAGTACGCCGGCGGTGAAGCTGCGCGACTTTTCCGGCTTGAGATCGGGGGAGGCGAGCGTCGTGAGGCCGATCGCATAGGCCGTGACATAGGTGGGGCAGCCCGCCGCGTTGTTGGGCCGGCAATTGGCGCCATACAGCGCCAGGAAGTTCGCCGGGATATTGGCGACCGACTGGGAGACGAACCCCGTCGTCGGCAGCGCGTTCGCCTCGCCGAAGCTGGGGATGCGGAACCCGCGCGAATAGGTGCCGCGCACCGCGATCTCGCGGATCGGCGTGAACTTCGCGCCGATCTTGGGCGAGAAGGCGCTCTGGCCGCTCGAATAATGGTCGTAGCGCCCCGAGGCGTTGACCTCGAGCATGTCGAGGATCGGTGCGTTGATCTCGCCAAAGGCCGAGGTGACGGTTCGGTTGCCCTTGGTGCCGAAGGCGTTGAGCGTGAAAAAGCGCTGGGTCGGTCCGTTATAGTCGTCGTTCGCGCTCGGCGCGTCGACCGCCTCGTAGAAGATCGAGCCGCCAAAGCCGATCTGGAGCGGACCGCCCGGCAGGTCCAGCAGCTTCTTGGCCACGGTGAACTGCGCCTGGTACAGGTCCGAACTGTCGTGGGTGATGTTCTCGGGCGAGAGATAGTCGCGGATCGCGGCGCTGTTCCGCTCCGGATTGACGAAATTATAGGTTCCCTGCGCGATCACATCGAGCAGGTGCTGGATATAGACGAAGCCGTCGGTGCGCAGCCGCAGGTCGGTGTGCATCGCAGTGGCGTTGAGGCTGTAGTTCCAGTCGTCGAAGACCGTGCCGCTGATGCCGAAGGCGGCGCGATACACCTTGCTGCGCGTCTCGTTGAAGGTGCGGGTGTCCGCCAGCGTGCCGACCAGACGTGCGACCTGGCCCTGCGCCGCGAACGGGTTGTTCGGGTTGAGCACGCCGTTGCCGGCGTTGCAGCCCGTGCCCAGCCCGTTCACCGAGCCCACGCCCTGCGGGCAGACATAGACCGGCAGCGTCAGGATGCCCGAACCCGGTGCCACGGCACCGGCTGCGGTCGAGGTCGAGAAGCGCGGGTAGCGGATGCCGGTATTGGCGTTGGCGCGGATCGCCGCCGGAAGGCCGGTGAAGTTGGTCGTGCTCTGCTGGAAGTTGAACAGCAGATAGGCCTCCGCATCGTCGCCCAGCTTGGTGGTGAAGCGCGCCGATGCGCCGAACCGCTCGATATTGGGCGTGACCGCCGCATAGGCGTTGGTCGTGTCCTGCTGGCAGAGCGTGGTCGGGACCGAGCCGTTGTTGCTCCCGGCGAGCTCGGCGGCGGTGGGGCTGTAGGCGGTTCCCACGCGGCAGCCGGCGGCGGCGTTGAGGATCTGGTAGCGGCCCAGCGCGGCGGTGTTGGTCGCGTCATAGGGACGCACGAAGAAGGTCGAGGCGCCGACGACGAAGCCGAGATTGGGGAAATGGCCGTCGACGTCGAGCCCGTTCATCACATTGTTCGGGCCGCACTGCAGAGCGCCCGTACGGTCGCTGCAGATGCCGCGCAGATCGTCGGAATTGAAGGGCGCGCGCAGGTCCTTGTTGTAGACCGCCTCGCTGCGGAAATAGAAGCCGCTGAGATAGGCATTGTACCCGTCACTATCGAGATCGCCGGTGCCCGCGGTGAGCGTCAGGCGCTGGTTCGCGCCGAGCCCGTCCTCCGAGATTCCCGCCTCGGCTCGGCCGGCCAGGCCCTTGAAATCGCGCTTGGTGATGATGTTGACGACGCCGGCGATGGCATCGGCGCCATAGCTGGACGAGGCGCCGTCGCGCAGCACCTCGACCCGGTCGACGATGTCGTCGGGGATGGTGTTGAGGTCGACGAAGTTGCGCGAGCCGTCATCCGCCAGCGGGAAATAGGCGGCACGAAGGCCGTCGAAGAGCACCAGGGTCGAACTGGTCGAGAGGCCGCGCAGCGACACCGCCGATGCGCCGCCGGCAAAGGCGCCGTTCGCGGTGAACGAGTTGGTGAGTGCCGGGCCGTTGTTCGACGACAGCTGCTGCACCGCGTCCTGCACGGTGTTGAGCCCGCGCTGATCGATCGACTCGGCGCTCAGCACGGTGACCGGCGAGGGCGTGATCGTGGAGCTGGCGAACAGCGACCCGGTGACGACGATCTCCTCCTCCTGGGTGTCGCCGGCATCGGCCTGGGCGGAGGGAGCGGTCGCGCTGCTGTCCTGGGCGAACGCGGGCGTCGCCGCGCTCAACAACAGGATGGCTGACGCGAGAAGGCGTGCACGAATAGTGATGATCATGAAGATGCCCCTTTTGCTTATCCGATCGACAAGACGAGAAGGTGGGCACCATTCCAATTCGCCAGCGGGCGAACGCACGCCGCTAGCTGCCGACGCGCCGGCGCATCGGCTTGACGACGTTCGGCTGCGAATTTCCGACATTCGCCCGCTTCCTACGGCCAGACGGCGTCGCCGGGCCGCATGCGGCTGGCGGAGCATCGCCGGGGCGGTCAACCGGGCGGCATGAGAGGGAGGGACGATGTGCGGGGCAGGCTGATCGCAGTTGCAACATTGGTTGCGGGGACGCTCGACATCGCATCGGCGATCGGAATGACCTTGCTGCGCGGAAAATCGGTCGCGCGCATGCTGCAGGGCATAGCTTCGGGTCCGTTCGGGGAATGGCCGCTGGCGAGCGGCTGGGCAGGCGCGGCCGCGGGCCTTGCGGTGCACTTCGCCATCATGGCCGTGATGGTCGCCGTCTTTGTCGCGGCGACAGGGCTGCTGCCCCGGTTGCGGCGGCCGCGGCTGCTCATCGGCGCGGCCTATGGGGCGTTGCTCTATGCGATCATGTACTGGATCGTGTTGCCGCTGCGCTGGCCGCCGGCTCCGGAAAGCGCTGCGATCACCCCGGCATCACTGCTCGTCCCGCTCGGGATCCACATCCTGCTCGTCGGCATCCCGATCGCGCTGATCGCGATTCCGGCCCAAGCTCGGGACGCCGGCAAATAGAAGGGGCGTGCGAAGATGCCGGATTACATTCCCATCCCTGACATGGGAGGCGTCGCAGCGGGCTTTATTATGGATACGACAACCTGGCGCTCGCCTGCTTTCTCGAATTTCAGCGTCAGCGGGAAGGTCTGACCGGCCCTGAGCGGCTGGTTCAGGTCCGCCAGCCAAACATGCAGTCCGCTCGGATTCAGGCTCACAGGCCTGTTGGCGGGAATATCGATCCCGTTCACGTACGTCATTTCCGTCGCGCTGCTGCCGCCTGCCATCGTCATGAGATCGGTCTTCTTCGCGATGGGGGTCGAAGCGGAGAGGAGCCGATCCGCGGTCGGTGAGGTGATCGTCATGTACACGGCCGCGTTCGCCGAGCCGCCCACCGTGTCGCGCGCCCACGCGTCCTTCAACGCCATGGGGGCCGCTTGCTGGCAAGCCGCGACCGGAAGCGACAGAAACAATGCGAAAGCCATTCGTCTCACGATAGTCTCCCTCTCGTCGCGTGCCGTGTAGCACTGGCATGCCCGCCGGTGCGACGGGGCGGCCCTTGTATGGCCGGACATCAATTTGCTACCCGTATGGCAGCGTCATGGAAAGCAAGCCTCCACCTAGTACCGGTATCGGCCGCAGTGTCGATCGCCGGCTGCTGATGCGCGGCGCGATCGCGGCTGGCGTGGCTGCCGCTGTAGCGCTCCCCGCCCGCAGGCTGCTGGCGCCTGCCGCAGTGGCCGATCCCGTGACGGTCGGCGGCCTTGCCGTGACCTGTAACCTCACACTGCCGGTCGCCTGTGCGGCCAACCAGGCCGCGAACCCGTTCGGCACGCAGGACGCAGCGCAGCTCGCATTCAAGTTTGCCAAGTACAACGGATGGCCCGAGCTGAAGGAATCGCTGATGTCCGGCGACCTTCAGGCAGCCTATATGCTGGCGCCGCTGGTGATGGACCTCGCCGACAAGAAGGTCCCGGTGAAGATCGTGTCGATCGGCCACCGTTCAGGCGCGGTGATCATGGTCCGCACCGATTCTCCCTATCGGACGTTCAGCGACCTGCGCCGCAAGCGCGTCGCGATCCCCAGCCGCTTCGCGGTCGACTTCCTGTTTCTGCGCAAGATGCTTGCCAACGAGAACATGACGCCGGACGATGTCGAGATCGTCGAGATGGCGCCGGCGGACATGCCGGCGGCGCTCTATGTGAAGGGCGTAGACGCCTATTGCACCGGCGAGCCGTTCGGCGCGGCGGCGCAGCGCGCCGGCTATGCGCGGGTCCTGCGCATGACGCGCGACGAGTGGCCCCGTTATATGTGCTGCGTCCTGACGGTGCGCGAGGAGCTGATCCGGTCGAACCGGCCGCTGGTGCAGAATATGGTCAACTATGTGCTCGCCGCGGGGAGATGGCTCGACGGGCAGCGCAAGAACCGCGAAACCGCGGTCCAGCTCGCCGCCCGGCGCGAATATTTCAACCAGGACCCCAACATCCTGCGCTTCGTGATGGATCATCCGGAAGATCGCGTCACCTATGGCGACCTGCGGATGGTCCCGAACGAGTTCGAGGACCTGATGCGGCAGGCCGTCGCCGCCGGCGCGCTAAAGCACCCGGTTCCCTATGCGAAATATGTGGACGAGAGCTTCGCGCATGCGGCTCGGCCCGCGTCGATCGCGCTTTGACCGTGCGGCCCAGCCCCAGGCGCCTGATCCTTGCCGCAGCCCTGCTGCTCGCGCTGCTGTTGGCGGGCCTTGTCGTGATGAATCGCTCACACGGGCCGGTGCGACCCGAGGCAGGTCTCAAGCGCGACGCCGCGCGGACGGAAGGGATGACGGCCGGGGTGCTCAGTCCGTCATATGGCGCGTCCGAATTTTCGTTGCGCGGCTCCGACGGGTCCGACGTGACGCTCGCGCGCTACCGCGGCAAGGTCGTGTTGCTGACGTTCGGCTTCACCCATTGTGCGGCGGTGTGCCCAACCACCTTGGCGACGCTCGCACAGGCCCGCAGCGGTCTCGGCAAGGCCGCGGATTCGGTGCAGGTGATCTATGTGACGGTAGATCCGGCGCGCGATACTGCCGAGCATATGCGAGGCTATCTGGCGGCTTTCGATCGCAGCTTCATCGGCGCCACTGGCACGCCCGAGGCGCTGGCGTCGGTGCGGCAGAAATATGGTGTCACGGCCGTCAGGGAGGGCACCGGACCCGACTATGCGATGGCGCATACATCGTCGATCTTCCTGATCGATCGTGCGGGCAAGCTGCGGGCGGTGATGCCTTACGGGCATGACGCTGCCGACTTCGTGCACGACATCAAGCTCCTGTTGGCATAGCCGGAGCATGCGACTGGCCTTCTGGAAACTCGCGGTGCGCCGGCACCCGATCGTGACGGCGCTGTCGCTGCTCGTGCTCGGTGTGCTGGGATGGGCCGCGCTGGCGCCGATCTCAGTGGCTTCGCACGAGGCGTTGTACGAGATTCCGCGCGGCACCTATGCGCATCGCAAGGCCGGAGAGAAGGTCGATATCTTTCCGCAGACGATCCGGCTGACGCTCGGCCTCAACGACGTGCTGGTGCTCAGGAACGCGGACACCGTGCCGCACATCTTCGGCCCGACACTGATCATGCCGGGCCAGAGCTTCCGCCTGCCCTTCGAGATGGCATCGACTTATAGTTTCCAGTGCACGGCGCATCCCAACGGGGGGCTCAGCGTGATCGTGGAACCGGGTCCGGCTCCGGGGTTGGAAAGGCTCTTCTGGCGTTGGCGCGAGCTGATGAAGGCGGTGTGACACCTCGAACCGGGCGTCCGCTATGATCGCAGGCACATCGGTTGATTGTAGGTACGTTGCTACCTTGTTGCCCGCATACAACACTATGCGGCAGCCGAGCGGAAATGTGCGTTCCGACGCCGTGTCGGCCATAGTTTCGAGGTTGTGAAATCGCTCCTGCTGTTCAAGCCTCTCCTGTGGAAGCGAGGGGAATTGTGCGGGAAATCGACAGCAAACTGATGAGGGTCGTCCCTCCGGTGCTCCTGATCGCGCTTCTGATCGCGCTCTGGTGGATCGTCGTCGCACGGAGCAACAGTCCCATCTTTCCGACCCCGGGACAGGTTGCGACCGGGGCATGGGCGCTCGCGAAGGACGGCACCCTGTGGCAGCACATCGAAGCGTCGCTGTTTCGCGTCGAGATCGGCTTCGGGCTGGCGCTTCTGGTCGGCGTGCCGCTGGGGCTGTGGATGGGCTGGGTTTCCAGCGCCTTCTATACGCTGAACCCGCTGTTCCAGATGCTGCGCCCGATTTCGCCGATCGCCTGGATTCCGGTCGCCATCCTCTGGTTCGGGGTCGGTGACTTCTCGCCGATCTTCCTGATCTTCATATCCTCGGTATTCCCAATGATGGTGCAGACCACGGTGGGTGTGCGCACGATCGACCGGCGCTATCTGCGGGCGGCCGCGAATTTCGGCGTTTCGCGCTCGGTGCTGTTTCGCCGGGTCGTCTTTCCCGCGGTGCTGCCGGAGATCATCGTCGGGATGCGCATCGGCATCGGCGTCGCGTGGCTGGTCGTCGTCGCCGCGGAGATGATCGCGCTGAACTCTGGCCTCGGCTATCTCATCATGGACTCGCGCAACGCCGGCAACCGCTACGATCTCGTGATCGCCAGCATGATCATCATCGGCGTGATCGGGCTGCTGCTCGACGGCGCCACGCGCCTGCTCGAGCGGCTGAATACTGTGAAGTGGCGCTATGTCCGATAAGAAGATCGCCGTTGAAGGCATCACCAAGAGCTTCGGCGCACTTCCGGTCGTCGGCGGCGTGAGCCTCGACGTCCGCGATGGCGAGTTCGTTGCGATCGTCGGCCCCTCCGGCTGCGGCAAGTCGACCTTGCTGAACATCATCGCCGGCTTCGAGCGTCCGGATCAGGGCACGATCAGGATCAATGGCGTTGAGCGCATCGGTCCGAGCCGGAACGGCATCATGATCTCCCAGCACGGATCGGTGTTCCCATGGCTGACCGTGCACGAGAATCTGATGTTCGGCCTGAGCGGAACCAGCCACCGCGATCAGGTGGAGCGTGCCGACCGCTACATCGCCATGGTCGGGCTCGCCGGCTTCGAGGCGGCGTACCCGCACGAGCTGTCGGGCGGCATGCTCAAGCGCGTCGAGATCGCACGCGCGCTCGTGGTGAAGCCCGAGATTCTGTATATGGACGAGCCCTTTTCGGCGCTCGACGCACTGATGAGCCTGAGAATGCAGACCGAGTTTCGGCGCATTCTCGACGAGGAGCGGCACACGGTGCTGCTGATCACGCATGATGTGGAGGAAGCGATCTTTCTCGCGGACCGCATCCTGGTGCTGTCGGCGCGCCCGACGATGATCCAAACCACCTTCCACGTGGACCTGCCGCATCCGCGCAAGCTCTCGGACCCAAGGGCGCAAAGCCTGCGCGAAGCCATACTGAAGGAACTCGGGCTTTAGGGCCGCGCGGAACCGCGCAGATGCCTATTCCGACGGGTGGATCGGCCGCTACGGTCAGGGCCGAATCTTGGGGCCGAGCGCTTTCCGGCCGCATCGAACCCTTATTTTGCTCCGGACCCTACCCCACACATTGTGTGGGATGGGCGGGGGGATTTCATGAAATTCGGTGAGACGGAATCGTCACGATTCCGTGAGATCTGGATGCACTGCTCGACGGTGACGACGGTCTGGACCGCCTGACCGATGTCGAAGTTCTGCGGTTCAAGGACGGTGACGTTCTGGTCGGCCAACAGCTTCTTCAAATGCTGGATTCAATGACTGCTTGCGAAGTGCAGTCAGACAGCCATAGGCTTGTAAACCATTCAATCGCCAAAGCCTTAGTGTCCGCCAACGGCAGCTTTCCACCTCTTGGGGAGGTTCGGCGCGCTTTCTGTAGCGCCCGAAAGCCGTCGTTCGTTCAGCGCGCTGTCGTTTTGAGATATGCGCCCGAATATGTGCCAGCGCCAAAATCCGGTCCTAGAAGCCGGGGTTACGCGTGCACCTGAAGTCTGCCGATTTCGTGAGCCCCGCCGTCCGCGATCAGTGGCGCGAGCGGCTTTCCCACTTCCTCCCGGCAGTCGTCTTTGTTGGCGCCAAGGGGCGGCTGCGTTCTGTATTGGCGGGTGGCGAGCATTCGCATGGGCTGGCTTGCGTGTGTGGGCGAGCCACGCGATACGGTCGCGATGTCAAGCACCTCGCCTCTTGTGGAACAGCCCAGGCGCCAGCTGCGTGGGCGAGGGCGGCCGTCGTCTAGTGATTCTGTCGCGATCACGTCGGAAATCGTCTCGGCGGCCACCGAACTCTTCCTCGAGGTCGGTTTCGAGGGTGCGTCGCTTGATGCGATCGCTGCGCGTGCGGGGGTGCCCCGCAGCACGGTCTACAAGCGTTTCAGCGACAAGATGAACCTGCTTCACGCGGTGCTCGAAGCCGGCGTCGCGGCAGCGAGCGGCGAAGCCGGCGCCGCCTCCGGGCTCCCTGACGAGACGATCGAAGCCCGCATCACCAGACATGTGTCGACGATGCTGACAAGGGCAAATCGGCCGGATGTCCGGGCCTTCACTCGCCTTGCGACCCGGGCCTACGCTGATTCGGATCGCTTTTTGGGAACCACGCATTTCCTGGGCTACAATTCGATGATCGAATTGATCGCCGCGGATGTGATTGCACTGGCGTCGGCCTCGGGCATCGAGCCGCACCAGCCCAGGGAGGTCGCCCGCGCGATAGTGGCGCTGATCGCGGGATGGGTGGACCTCAATCCCGCTGAAAATGGATCCGCTGCGCTGATCGAGGGACAGGCTGCTTTTCTCGTCGACCTGATCCTGCGCGGTAAGGCTGCCTGGTAGCCTGTTTCATTGCCACCTGTCTGACGCTTTCGCCGGCCGCCGCGCAGCAGCGTTCGACGCCGTTGCATTGTCCAGTCGAGCGTGACCTATTCTAGGCCGAACCAGATCACGATTGCCGCCTCGCACTCTCCGCAGCGAATGTTTCGCGTCATGGATTGCGAGTTCGCGGACGCAGGCGAAAAGGCTGCTGTGGAGCGAGGAAAAGCCGGAGACTCCAGGCGGAAGCGGGCGAGGCCGGTGGGGGCAGGCGGAATTTGTTCAGATTCTCTCTTGTTCGGGGTTGACGGCCTCCCATTCTATCCATAGATGGCGCCCTCCCGGCGACGAGGCGTCTGCTTCTTCGTTCGAGTGGCCGAAACGGCTAAAGCAATATTCTTCGTGTTCGGCTGAGCCCTTTGGCTTTGTTGAAAACGTGCTTGATCGGCGTCTGGAATTTATTTCCAGAAAGAATGGCTCTTTGACATTGTGATTTTGATGAAGGGACATGTGGGCGGCGGCCCCGGGACC
>CBIHNZ010000029.1:0-63813 GCA_966211615.1 uncultured Sphingomonas sp. | reverse complement strand
CGATGGCGATCGGCCGCAACTTCCTGGTCAAGATCAACGCCAATATCGGCAACTCCGCCGTCGCCTCGAACGTCGCGGCCGAGGTCGACAAGATGGTCTGGTCGATCCGCTGGGGCGCGGACACGGTGATGGACCTCTCCACCGGCCGCAACATCCACGACACCCGCGAATGGATTCTCCGCAACTCCCCCGTGCCGATCGGCACCGTCCCGATCTACCAGGCGCTCGAGAAGGTCGGCGGCGTCGCCGAGGAGCTGACCTGGGAGATCTTCCGCGACACGCTGATCGAGCAGGCCGAGCAGGGCGTCGATTATTTCACCATCCATGCCGGCGTCCGCCTGGGCTACATCCCGATGGCCGCCAAGCGCGTCACCGGCATCGTCTCGCGCGGCGGCTCGATCATGGCGAAATGGTGCCTCGCGCACCACAAGGAGAGCTTCCTCTACGAGCGCTTCGACGAGATCACCGAGATCATGAAGGCGTACGACATCGCCTATTCGCTCGGCGACGGCCTGCGCCCCGGCTCGATCGCCGATGCCAATGACGAGGCCCAGTTCAGCGAGCTCTACACGCTCGGCGAGCTCACCCACCGCGCCTGGAAGCAGGACGTCCAGGTGATGATCGAGGGCCCCGGCCATGTGCCGATGCACAAGATCAAGGAGAATATGGACAAGCAGCTCGAGGTCTGCGGCGAGGCGCCCTTCTACACATTGGGGCCGCTCACCACCGACATCGCGCCCGGCTATGACCATATCACCAGCGGCATCGGCGCCGCGATGATCGGCTGGTACGGCACGGCGATGCTCTGCTACGTCACCCCCAAGGAGCATCTTGGATTGCCCGACCGCGACGACGTCAAGGTCGGCGTCGTCACCTACAAGCTCGCCGCGCACGCCGCCGATCTCGCCAAGGGCCACCCCGCCGCGCAGGTCCGCGACAATGCCCTCAGCAAGGCCCGCTTCGAGTTCCGCTGGCGCGACCAGTTCAACCTGTCGCTCGATCCCGACACCGCCGAGCAGTATCACGACCAGACCCTCCCCGCCGAAGGCGCCAAGACCGCGCATTTCTGCTCGATGTGCGGGCCCAAATTCTGCTCGATGCAGATCAGCCAGGAGGTCCGCGCCTTCGCCAACAAGCAGAACCAGGGCGTCGAAGGCTTTATCGCCACCGGCCCCACCGGCGCGGAGACCGCCGCCGCCAGCAAGGCCGCGGCGCTCAAGGGCATGGAAGAGATGAGCAAGGTGTTCAAGGAAACCGGCAGCGAGCTCTATATGGGCGCCGGCGGACGCGAGCACGACTGAGGCCGGGAGGCACTGAATGCTCGGGAGGCTCTGGATGGCGCTCCGGTCCCTGGCGGGACCGGCCGCACCTGGCGCCGAGCCCGATCGGGATCCCGCGCGCTATGCAGGTTTCCGCCTCCCGCCGCATCCGGCCAACGTCCCCGGCTCCTTCTATGTCGAGGACGGCTGCTGCCTCGCCTGCGGGGTCTGGGAGGATGCGGCGGCCGGCCTTCTCGCATGGCTGCCCGACGCGGAGCTCCCGCACTGCTATGTCGCGCGCCAGCCGGAAACCGACCCTGAGTTCGAGCGGATGATGTTCGCGATGGAAATCAACGAGGTCGACTGCATCCGCGTGCGCAACTGCAAGCCTGACTGGGCCGCCCGCCTGCGCGAGGCCGGGCTTGGCGACCAGATCGACCCGCCGGAGGGGCCGGTGGGGCGATGAGCACGACCGCGGCCGAGCCTCCCGTCTCGATCCGTCTCCCCGGGGCCCCGTCCATCACGCCAGCCCACCCGTAACCCCCAACCGTCACCCCGGCCTCGTGCCGGGGCCCACCCCGCCGGGCCCGCAACCTCACCACGGTTGCGCAAGCCCGCCGGAGTCATCTCCGAAACGGAGAAGCTTCGCGCCATACCCGACCCATGTTCCGATAGCCTGAGGGCCGTGCGGAAGGGTTCGGGGGAACGGGCATGGCAAGGCAGCGGCGCATGGCAGGCAAGGCGGGCAGCCCCCGCCCTCGCCGGACGGTATTGAAGGCGCTGGCGCTGCTCCTCGCCTTCGCGCTCGCCGCACCTGCCACCGCCGGGCAGGAGGCCGCGACACAGACCCCCGATTTCTCCGCCGTCACCACCCGGGCGGCCGCGGGCAAGCTGGTCCGCAAGCACCGGCTGGTGAAGATCCACTATGTCCCCACCGCGCTGGGCGGCCCGAACTTCAAGCACAATATCGGCTATGTCACCCCCGAAGCCGCCGCGGCGCACGCGCAGCTGACCGGGATGCTGGCGCGCTATGTCGAGCGCGACCTGGTCGACCAGCTCGAAATCGAGCCCGACTATAAGGGCGCCAGCATCGTCCCCAGCCGGATCCGGGTAAAGGCCAGCCACCGCCGGGGCGGCAAGAGCTTCGAAAGCGTGATCGAGGTGTGGGGATGCGGCGTGTGTGCGGCGTTCGATCCGCTGCCGGATCCGGATGGGGCGGGAGAGGTTACGGCCTGATGCTGCGGGCGGGAGGTGCCGGGGCAGCGCATTTATGCAACGGCTTCCTCGCCAACGGGGCGGAAACCGCCGCCTCCAGCAAGGCCGCGGCGCTCAAAGGTATGGAAGAGGTGAGCACGATGTTCAAGGAGACGGGGAGCGAGTTTCTTTATCGGGGCGCGTGGACGCGAGCATGATTGAGGCCGGGAGAGCGTAAAAAGGATGCGAGGAAACTGTCTGCCCGCAGTGAGTAACGGCGGGGCTGGTGCTAGCTAATTTCATGTGCTCTCTTGTCCTTTGGGGGAGAGAAGCTTGATACCAGCATTCAATTTGGGTGGTGTGCTGCCGCCTTTTTTAGGTGCGACGCCCGGCGCCAATTCGGCGTGGTCCTCGCCTTATGATTGCGAACCGCAGGAACTTGTCCAACGTTTCTTTACATCTCCGGACAGAGGCGCCTTGCTCCTCGGTCTTCTAAAATTTCGAGCTGCTATGCGTGCCGAAGGGATAGTAAGCGGCTATCAATGGATCGACGGGAGTTTCACCGAAGAGGTCGAAAAGTGGGGACGAGTTCCCCAAGATATTGATGTTGTGACATTTTCATATCGCCCCCCACACATTACCACCCAAGGAGATTGGGATGCGTTCGTCGCTGCGCACAGCGGCGGAATTTTTTCCCGAGCCGCTAATCGAGCTGTATTTGGTTGCGATACGCTTTTCGTTGATCTTGATATCGCTCCGCATCTTCTTGTTCGCCGCGCAACCTATTGGAATGGGCTGTTTTCTCATCAGCGAGCGACTTTCCAATGGAAAGGCATGCTTAGCGTGCGCCTCGACGCAGATGATGCGCTGGCTGTGGCTGCCTTGGCCGCTGGAGGTATCGCATGAGAAAGCTCACTGTAGCGGCTCTTGAAAGCGAGATTTCGGCTGTCGCGAAGCTGCTTGCCGAGGGTGATGGTAACGACCCCTTGGGAGATTTGTCTCTGCGCGAGCGCCTTCGAGAACTCGAAGCCAACCTTGAGGCTCTAAGCGGTAAGGATCAGCTTCACGCAAGCGTTGCGCTTTTGTTTTACGGAGATCCTGTTTCTGGTTCGCGTGGTATCGACGCGGAGTTCGCTGGAAAGGCTATTCAAAACTACCAGGCAGCCCTGTCGAAGCACATGGTCTCGGTCGCTGGCCGTAGACTGGGCGCGCGTGGACCCGTTCCGGAGCGAAAATTATCTCGGATGAATATAACTGAGGTTGTACACGGATCGTTTGGTTTCTTCCTGGAAGAAGATAATGAAGGCAATAGTGAAATGTTCGAGACGGCGCTTCATAGCGCGGTCAACGATGTATCTTCTATATTGAACGATTTTTCTGACCCATCGAATCAGGCTTTCGATCACGCGATTGACCAGCTTGATAGTCGTACGTTCTCTTCGATTAAATCGCTGTTCGAAATCCTTTATCGTGAGAATGCTTCTTTTAAAATTGTTGACGATGAACAGGAATGGTCTTTTGACTCGTCAAAGATCGAGCGCGCTTACGAAAGAGTAGAGGCAGCGGAGATTATTGAGAGAGAAGTCACCCTCACGGGCGTTCTGATCGGTGTCATACCGATAGCTCGTAGATTTGAATTTAAAGAAGACACATTAGACATCATAATAACAGGAACAATTAGCCAGACACTAAGCGCAGATTTTCTTGAACGTATTCAGAATGATGAGCAATTTATTGGTAAGGCTTGGCGGGCTAGTTTTATGAAACGACAAGTGATTAAACCCGGCGGAAGGGAGAGAGAGGAGTATTCTCTTATCAATCTAAATGATCGACTAGATTAAAGCCGTCATTGTCTCATTTTTATGCCCCACCTAGCCCATATCGCCCTGATCGTCCGAGACTATGACGAAGCCCTCGCCTTCTACACCGGCAAGCTCGGCTTCACCCTCGTAGCGGACGAGTACCAGCCCGAGCAGGACAAGCGCTGGGTCACCATCCGGCCGCCCGGCGCGCCCGAGAATGCCACCACCATCCTCCTCGCCCGCGCCGCCACGCCCGAGCAGGAGCGCTTCATCGGCGATCAGGCGGGCGGGCGCGTGTTCCTCTTCCTCGCCACCGACGATTTCGACCGAGACTTCGCCGCCTATACGGCCGCCGGCATCCGCTTCGTCCGGCCGCCGGTCGTCCAGCCCTATGGCAAGGTCGCGGTGTTCGAGGATCTCTACGGCAATCGCTGGGATCTGATAGAGTTCCGGTCCTGACCGTCTCCAGGAGACCGCCGCATGAAAGCCGAAACGCCGCCGCCGCACCCGCTCGACACCCCGCAGACCGCCCGCGCGACGATCCGCGCCGGCGATCGCTTCGTGATGGAGTCCGAGGTCCGCTTCACCCCGCTCGGGCTGCTCGCGGTCGGCGGGATGGTCGCGGCGATCCTGCTCGCGACCGCGCCGCTCGTCCATGCGCGCTACGCCCGCAAGGCATTGCCGCCGCCCCGGAGCTGACTCCGCTTTCAATGTAGGATTTGCTCTGCTCCATCCTGTCGGATGGAACAGCCATCGCCCCGCACCCCGCCGCCGGTCGCCCCTGGTGCCGCCGCCAGTCCTCCCAACCCGCCGCCCGCCGCGCCGCCGATCCGCGCGCACTGGACGCCTTCCCGCCAGCGCATCTTCCTCGCCGCCCTGCTCGATACCGGCAGCGTCGCCCGCGCGGCGCGCGCGGCGGGCATGTCGCGTTCCAGCGCGCACCGGCTGCGCCAGCGCCTCGCCGGCACGCCGTTCGACCGCGCCTGGGACCAACTGCTGATCCAGCATGCGCGGCGCATAGCCGATCCGCTCGCGCGCGATGCGGCACCTGTCGCGCCGGCGGCGCGCCGGTGATGCATGGGCGGCGCGAACCGGTGGCGTCGCAGTCGCCTCGCCGTCGCGCTGGTGTCGCGCATCCGTCGCGCCGGTGGCGCGCTGGTGTCGCGTCGGCGGCGCTTCGCTATCGCCTCGCGGGCGCTTCCCGCCCGGAACCGCCCGGCGAGTCAATTTCGCCAAGCGCGCCGCGGCGGTTGCTATGCAGGCATGCCCGGGAATTGCGGCAGGTCCATCGGCTGGGCCCAGTCGAGCCGGCGCTTGACGAACATCTCGAGCCCCGGCGCGATCCCGCTGCGATCGTCGAGGCTGCCCAGCGTCACGAACACCAGCCCGGGAAAGCTCTCCAGGTTGCTGCTGAACACCCGCGCCCCGCATTCCGGGCAGAAGTTGCGATCGAGCCCCTTCCCCGATTCGGCGACATAGTGGAACGCCTTGGGACTGCCGCTGGTGAGGGTGAAATCCTCCTCGGCACGCCGAAGAACACCGCCGCCTCGCCGCCGCTCGCCTTCTTGCAGTCGAGGCAGTGACACTCCGCGATGAAGCTGGGGTCGGTGTCGAACTCGAACTTCACAGCGCCGCACGCGCACTGCGCTGTATGCTTCTTGGCCATGGCTCGCTCCCTTGTCGGTCTGCGGCGCAAAATCTGTCGGGCACGGACCAGCGGGTCAAGCGGCGGGCGTCACCGCATCTTCAGGTCGGCGACGATCGGGAAGTGATCCGAAGTCCAGACCGGCCCCTCATGATCGGTCAGCGTCTCGGCGCGCAGTGCGGTGAAGCCCTGCACGAAGATGCCGTCGATCCGCTGGTCGGGCTTGCCGGTGAAGGCGTGCCAGGTCCCCTCGGGACCCTTGCGGGTCGGGGCGGCGGCGCGGGTGTCGGTGAGCGCGCCGGCAAGCACCTGCCAGGCGGCGCTGTCCGGGCCGGTGTTGAAGTCGCCGGTCAGCACCGTGGGCAGCTCGGCGCCGGGCAGCGTGCCGAGCCGCGCGACGATCAGCCGCGCCGCCTTTTCCCGGGCGACGGCGTCCTCGTCGCGATAGGGGAAATGGGTGTTGAGCAGGCGGAAGCGGCGGCCCTTGTCCTTGCCCGGTCCGATCCGTTCGAAGATCGCCCAGGTCACCATGCGCGGATAGAGATTGTTCCAGCTGATGCTGGCCGCCACCTCGGGCGTGTCCGACAGCCAGAACTGGCCGGTCTCGACCAGCCTGAGCCTCTTGGTGTCGTAGAGCACGCCCATATGCTCGTCGGCATGGCCGCCGCGCCGATCGATCCCGAACCAGGCATAGCCGGGCAGCCGCGCGACCAGATCGTCGCCCTGGCGCTGGAACAGCTCCTGCGTGCCGATCAGCTCGGGATGCTCGCGGCGGATCATGGCGGCGGCGAGGTCGCGGCGCTTCTCCCACAGATTGGCGCCGTCGTCCTTGGACGGGAAGCGGACGTTGAAGCTCATCACCCGGAGCGGCTGTGCCACGGCGGGCGCCACGCTCCCCAGCGCGAGCGTCAGGCCGAGGAACAGCCGGGCGAGCAAGGCCGGGCGGCGGGCGGAGCGGTGTCGGGAGAATCGCATGGCCATCTGGGTAAATGCTGGCGCCGCGATGTCGATGCGAAATGCTTGACAAGTCCGGAACATAAAGGGAACTTGCCGCAAGACGCTTTGAGGGGATTTTTGCATGGCATCCACCGGTCACTCGCCCGATTTCGATTTCGAGATCGGCCGCTGGCGCGTGGCGCATCGCCGGCTCAAGGCGCGGCTCGCCGGTTGTCAGGACTGGGAGGCGTTCGAGGGGACGAGCGAGACGCGGCCGGTGCTCGGCGGCAACGGCAATGTGGAGGACAATCTGCTCCACATCTCGACCGGCAGCTACCGTGCGATCGCGATCCGCTCGTTCGATCCGGCGAGCGGGACCTGGGCGATCTGGTGGCTCGACGCCCGCGCGCCGCATGCGCTGGACGCGCCCGTGGTCGGCCGGTTCGAGGACGGCGTCGGCAGCTTCTATGCCGACGATATGCTGGACGGCCGCCCGGTGCGGATGCGCTTCCTCTGGCTGCGCACCGAGACCGCCACGCCGCGCTGGGAGCAGGCGCTCTCCGACGATGGCGGGCAGAGCTGGGAGACCAACTGGACGATGGATTTCACCCGGGCCTGAGGGCGGCGCCGAGGCCCGTCGGACCTCAGCGCTTCTTCACGAACTCGGCGCGCAGGACGAGGCCCTTGATGCCTTCATATTTGCAGTCGATCTCCTGCGGGTCGCCGGTGAGGCGGATCGACTTGATCAGCGTGCCGCGCTTGAGCGTCTGCCCGGCACCCTTGACGGTCAGGTCCTTGATCAGCGTCACCTGGTCGCCGTCCGCGAGCAGGTTGCCGACCGCGTCGCGGACCTCGACCGCGCCCTCGGCGCCCGCCTTGGCCGCGGCCTCCGCCGCGCTGATCCATTCGCCGCTCGCCTCGTCATAGACGAACGCGTCTTCCTCTCCGCTCATTCGGTCCCCAACCCTTCGATGCTCAGCTCTTGATCGTCACCATGTTCACCGGCTTGTCCTTGGTGGAGGCGTTGGCGGCGATCGTCTTTACCTTCTCCGCCTTGGGCTTGCGCACTTCGCGGTTCGACTTCTTCTGGCTCTTGGCCATGGCCTGTCCTTCAGGGGCAGATGCCCCGCCGCGCTGATAGCGCGAAGCTGCGCCGAACCCCGCATCAATTCGCGCGAGCCGAGCCTGGGCGGCGACCGGCGACCGGCACGCGGGGTTTCCCCCGCCGGCCGCATGGGCTAGGCGGCGTCGAATGCCGTCCACCATCAGTTGCGACGTCGCCATAGTCGGCGGCGGACTTGCCGGCGGGCTCATCGCCCTGGCACTCAAGAAGAAGAAGCCCAATTGCGACATCCGCCTGATCGAAGGATCGGCGCGGATCGGCGGCAACCATCTCTGGTCGTTCTTCGGCAGCGACATCGCCCCCGCCGACCGCTGGCTGGCCGCCCCGCTGATCAGCTATGGCTGGACCGGCTACGACGTCGCCTTCCCCGCGCACGAACGGACGCTGAAGGCGCCCTATTATTCGATCGAGTCCGAGCGGTTCGACCGGCTGGTGCGCGCGGCGCTGCCCAAAAAAGCGCTGATGATGCGGCGCAAAGCGATCGACGTGACCCCCACCGCGGTCGCGCTTTCGGGCGGCGACCTGGTCCAGGCGGAGGGCGTGATCGATTGCCGCGGCACGGGCGACCTGTCGAAACTCGACCTGGGCTGGCAGAAATTCCTGGGACGCGAGCTCGAGCTGGCCGAACCGCACGATCTGGAGCGCCCGCTGGTGATGGACGCGACGATCGAGCAGCTGGACGGCTATCGCTTCGCCTATTGCCTGCCCTTCGCGGCGACGCGGATGTTCGTCGAGGACACCTATTACAGCGACACGCCCGAGCTGAAGGCCAAGGAGATCGGCACGCGGATCGACGCCTATGTCGCCGAGCGGGGCTGGCAGGTCGATCGGGTGACGCGCGAGGAATCGGGTAGCCTGCCGGTGGCAATGGGTGGCGATTTCGAGGCCTATTGGGATTCGGGCGGCCGCGGGGTCGCCAAGGGCGGGATGCGCGCCGGGCTGTTCCACCCGATGACCGGCTATTCGCTGCCCGACGCGGTGCGCCTCGCTTCGATGATCGCCAATGCGCGCAGCCTCAATGGCGCGGCGCTGCATGCGCTCACCCATGATGCCGCCCGGAATGCCTGGCGCAGCCGCCGCTTCTACCGCATGCTGGCGGCCATGCTGTTCCGCGCCGCCGACCCGCACGAGCGCTATCTCGTGCTCGAACGCTTTTATCGGCTCGACGCGGGGCTGATCGCACGCTTCTATGCAGGCCAATCGACGCTGTTCGACCGGCTGCGCGTGCTGAGCGGCAAGCCGCCGGTGCCGATCGGGCGGGCGATGAAGGCAATGCGGAGAAATATCGCATGAAAAGAGTCGCGGTGATCGGCGCTGGGATTGGTGGGCTCGCGCTCGCCATCCGCCTGCAATCGGCGGGCGTCGACACCGTGCTGATCGAGGCGCGCGACAAGCCGGGCGGCCGCGCCTATTTCTGGGAGAAGGACGGCTTCATCTTCGATGCTGGCCCCACCGTGATCACCGATCCCTCGGCGCTGGCCGAGCTGTGGCGGCTGTCGGGACACGATATTTCCGAAGACGTGAAGCTGGTACCGGTGACGCCCTTCTATCGCCTGTCCTGGCCCGACGGCGAACGATTCGACTATTCGAACGACGATCCGGTGCTGAACGCCGAGATCGCCCGGCTGAGCCCCGAGGATGTCGGCGGCTATGCCCGCTTCCTCCGCTATTCCGAGGACGTGTACCGCGAAGGCTATGTGAAGCTGGGCCATGTCGCGTTCCTCGACTTCAAGTCGATGCTGAAGGCGGCACCCGCGCTGATCCGGCAACAGGCCTGGCGGTCGGTCTATTCGATCGTCTCCAGCTATGTGAAGAACGAGAAACTGCGCCAGGCGCTGTCGTTCCACACGCTGCTGGTCGGCGGCAACCCGACGACCGCGAGCGCGATCTATGCGCTGATCCACAAGCTCGAGCGCGACGGCGGCGTGTGGTGGGCCGAAGGCGGCACCAACAAGCTGGTCGCGGGCATGGTGAAGCATTTCGAGCGGCTCGGCGGCGTGGTGCGCCTCGGCGATCCGGTGACGTCGATCGACACGCTGGGCGACCGTGTGACCGGCGTGAAGACCGCCAGCGGCTTCGAGATGCAGGTCGACGCGGTGGCGAGCAACGCCGATATCGTCCACAGCTATCGCGACCTGCTCAAGGGCTCGCGCAGCGCGCAACGGACCGCTTCCGACCTGCTGCGGAAACGCTATTCGCCCTCGCTGTTCGTCGTCCATTTCGGCGTGAAGGGGAATTTCCCCAACATCCCGCACCATTCGATCCTGTTCGGCCCACGCTACCAGGGGCTGCTCTCGGACCTGTTCGACACCGGCGTGCTGCCCGAGGACGTCTCGATCTATCTCCACCATCCGAGCGCGACCGATGCGGGCATGGCCCCCGATGGGCATGCGACCTTCTATGCGCTGGCGCCGGTGCCCCATCTCGGCAAGTTCCCGGTCGACTGGGACGAGGTCGGGCCGGTGCTCGAGGCGCGTATCCTGGCCGAAGTGCAGCGGCGGCTGATCCCGGACCTGCACGAGCGGATAGTCACCAAGTTCAGCTATGCGCCCAAGGATTTCCGCGACGATCTCCATGCGCATCTGGGCTCGGGCTTCAGCCTGGAGCCGATCCTGACCCAGAGCGCCTGGTTCCGCGTCCACAATCGCGACGATGCGATTTCCAACCTCTATTTCGTGGGTGCGGGCACGCATCCCGGCGCCGGCATCCCCGGCGTCGTCGGCAGCGCCAAGGCCACTGCCGCGCTGATGCTGGGAGAAACCAAGTGAAGCGTATCGCAGTCTATTGCGGATCGGCGAGCCCGGCCGACCCGGTCTATATCGAAAGCGCGCGGATGGTAGGACGCACGCTCGCCGCGCGTGGCATCGGCGTGGTCTATGGCGGCGGCAAACTCGGGCTCATGGGCGCGGTCGCTGATGCGGCGCTGGCGACCGGCGGCGAGGTGATCGGGGTGATCCCGACCGCGCTGGTGAACGCCGAAGTCGCGCATCGCGGGCTGACCGAGCTTCACGTCGTCGACACGATGCACGAGCGCAAGGCGCGCTTCACCGAGCTGGCCGACGGCTTCATCAACCTGCCCGGCGGCACCGGCACGATGGACGAATTGTGGGAAGCGCTGAGCTGGGCGCAGCTCGGCTATCATGCCGATCCGATCGGCCTGCTCAACGTGGCCGGTTATTATGACAAGCTGGTCGAATTCTGGACGCATATGGGCGATGTCGGCTTCGTGCGGCCGCAGCATCAGGACCTGCTCATCGTCTCCAACACTGTCGACGACCTCCTCGCCAAGATGGCCGATTTCGAGCCGACCGTGCCGATCATCCGGATGAAGCGCGAGGATCTGTGAGCGCCCTGCCCGCCCGCGACGCGATCGTCGCCACGGCGGGCGAAGCGATCGCGCGCGGATCGCGGAGCTTCACGGCGGCGAGCCGGCTGTTCGCCCCGGCGGTGCGCGAGCGGACCTGGCTGCTCTATGCCTGGTGCCGGCGCTGCGACGATCTCGCCGACGGGCAGGACCATGGCCATGATGCGAGTGCGGTCGCCGATCCCGAGGCGCGGCTGGCGGCGATCCGCGTGCGGACCGAAGCGGCGCTCGATGGTCAATGGGTGGGTGATGCGGCGTTCGATGCGCTGCGGATCGTGGTCGGCGAAAGCGGAATACCGCACCGGCTGGTCTGGGACGTGGTCGAGGGCTTCGCGCTCGATGCCGGAGGGTGGCGCCCGGCGAACACCGCCGACCTGATGCGCTATTGCTACCATGTCGCCGGCGCGGTCGGCTGCATGATGGCGGTGGTGATGGGCGTACGGCCCGACGACGAGGCGCTGCTCGACCGAGCCTGCGACCTCGGGCTCGGCTTCCAGCTCGCCAATATCGCGCGCGACCTCTTCGAGGATGCGCAAGCAGGACGCTGCTATCTGCCCGCCGACTGGCTCGCGGAAGCCGGGATCGCGCCCGACGCGGTGACGGCGGATCCCGACAAGCTCGCAGTGCTGGCGGCGCGGCTCTGCGCGATGGCACAGGACTATGAGGCGAGCGCGCGGCGGGGCGCGCCGGCACTCGGGTTCCGGTCGGCATGGGCCGTGCTCGCGGCCGCCGGGATCTATGGCGATATCGCCCGCGAAGTGACGACGCGCGGCTCCGGGGCATGGGACCACCGCGTATCGACCTCGGCGAGGGCGAAGTTCGGCTGGATCCTGCGCGCGTTCGGCCAGGCGCGTCTGCGCGTTCGGCTCTATCCGCCTCAGCCGAGGGCAGAAAATTTGTGGACCCGGCCGCGTTAACCCTGCTCGGAAAGCGGACTGCAAGCACCCACTAGGCAAGAATTGCCTATGACCATGTTGTCGCTCAAGCTTTCAAAGGCACTCGCCAAAGGCCGCGCCGCGCCGGCCCGCCCTGATTCGCGCGAGGAACTGTTGGTGACGCTGCTGCGCAAGCGCGCCGCCGCGCACAATATCGGCGCCGAAGAGCTCGAGACGCTATTGCGCGACCAGATCCGCTGGGCGCTGCCGATCCATCAGGGCGCGGCGAACGACTAGCCGCTAGCTGCCGCTGCGCGTGCGCGGTGGATCGCGATCGACCATGCGCTCGCCCTGCCGCTGGCAGGCCGCGCTGATCACCGGATAGGAAAGATCCATGTTGCGCTGGAGCGCGGCAGGCATTGCGTCCTGGCAGGCGACATAGGACGTGTAGCGAACCGGCTCGACGCGCGCCTGGCTGCACGCGCGCGAATCGTCACCACAGCCCATGATCGCCAGCACATAGAATACCTGGTCCATCGCCCGCTCCTTCCGCCGGCTTCAACGAAGCGCAGCGCAGCCCGTTCCGGCAAAGCGTTGCATCCGAGCGCCGGACGCCCCAAATCACCGAGCATGCCGCCCCAAACCTTGTCTTCCGCGCCCGAGCGGCCGCTGCTCGGCACGATGAAGCGCTTCCTGCCGTACCTTTGGCCCAAGGATTCGCCCGGACTGCGCATCCGCATCGTCATCGCGCTGCTGCTCGTCGTCTGCTCGAAACTGGTTCAGGTCTATGGCGCCCCGTTCGCGCTGCAGGGCGCGATCGACCGCATGGCGAGCGGATCGCGCGACGGCGTGTGGCTCGTGACCGCGCTCGTCGCCGGCTATGCAGCAGCGCGGCTGGGATCGGTGGTGTTCGACAATCTGCGCAACGCGGTGTTCGAGCGCGTCGGCCAGGATGCGACGCGGCGGCTGGCATCCGACGTGTTCCGCCACCTCCACCAACTCTCCCTGCGCTTCCATCTCGAGCGGCGCACCGGCGCGATCACCAAGGTGGTCGAGCGCGGCACCAAGAGCATCGACACGATGCTCTATTTCCTGCTGTTCAACATCGCGCCGACCATCCTCGAGCTCGCGCTGGTGATCGGCATCTTCTGGTCGCGCTACGGCGTCTGGCTGGTGGTGGGCACCTTGGTGATGGTGGTGGTCTATATCGCCTTCACCCGCTGGGTGACCGACTGGCGCGCCAAGCTGCGCGAGCAGATGAACAATCTCGACACCGGCGCCGTGGCGCATGCGGTGGATTCGCTGCTCAACTTCGAGACGGTGAAATATTTCAACGCCGAAGGCCGCGAAGCCGCGCGCTACAACAAGGCGGTCTCCGATTATGCCGACGCGGCGGTGACGTCGGAGAATTCGCTCGCCTGGCTCAATATCGGCCAGGCGCTGATCACCAACCTGATGATGGGCGCGGGGCTCGCGCTCGTCGTGTTCGGCTGGGCGGCGGGCAAGCTCACGCCCGGCGACGTCGTGCTGGTCTCGACCCTGCTCGCCCAGCTCTTCCGCCCGCTCGACCTGCTCGGCATGGTCTATCGCACGATCCGCCAGGGCGTAATCGACATGGCCGCGATGTTCGACCTGATCGACACCGATGCCGAGGTGAAGGATGCCCCCGGCGCGCCGCCGCTGGTGGTGGGCAAGGGCCATGTCCGCTTTGAGGACGTGCATTTCGGCTATGAGCCGAGCCGCGAGATATTGAAAGGCATCGACCTCGACATCCCGCCGGGCGCCACCGTCGCGGTGGTCGGCCCCTCGGGCGCCGGCAAGTCGACGCTGGCGCGGCTGATGTACCGTTTCTACGATCTGACCGGCGGGCGGATCACGATCGACGGGCAGGACATTTCCCGGGTCCAGCAGGCCACGCTGCGCGCGGCGATCGGCATCGTCCCGCAGGACACGGTGCTGTTCAACGACACGATCGGCTACAACATCGCCTATGGCCGCGAAGGCGCCGGGCCCGACGAGATCGCATCGGCCGCGCGGGGCGCCGCGATCGCGGGGTTCATCCAGTCGCTGCCCGAAGGCTTCGACACGCGGGTAGGCGAACGCGGACTCAAGCTCTCGGGCGGCGAGAAGCAGCGCGTCGCAATCGCGCGGACGCTGGTCAAGGATCCGCCGATCCTGATCCTCGACGAGGCGACCAGCGCGCTCGACAGCCGCACCGAGGCCGATATCCAGGCGACGCTGGAAGCCATCGAGCATGGCCGCACCACGATCGTCATCGCGCACCGGCTGTCGACCGTGGTCCATGCCGACCGCATCATCGTGCTCGAGGCCGGCCGCGTCGCCGAGCAGGGCACGCATGCCGAGCTGCTGCTGCGCAAGGATGGTCTCTACGCCGAGATGTGGGCGCGCCAGGCACAGGAGCGCGAACAAGGCGAGGAAGTCGCGGCCGAATAGGCGCGTCATGGCTTTCGCTGGCGGCTACGCTATCGTGATGCCGCATCGGGAGAGTAAGCCTTGCTGATACCCCTGGGAATTGCCGGAATCACCGTCGCCGCGTTGGCCGGATGGGCCGCCTATGTCGGGCGCAAGGTCGAGGAGGCGGTGCCGCCCGACGGGAGCTTCGCCGATGTCGCAGGCGCGCGGCTGCACTTTCTCGACATGCGGCCCGACAACGAAAAGGGCCCGCCGATCGTGATGATCCACGGCCTGATGGGCCAGATGCGCAATTTCTCGCACTCGCTCGCCGATCGACTGGCCAGGGATCACCGCGTGATCCTGATCGACCGGCCGGGCTGGGGCTATTCGAAACTCACCGGCCCCCGCGTGGGCGTGGCCGAGCAGGCGGAGATGATCGCGGCGCTGATCGAGCAGCTCGGGCTGGAGAAACCGCTGCTGGTCGGCCATTCGATGGGCGGCGCGGTGTCGCTGGCGCTGGCACTGGCGCACCCTGAACTCGTCCGCGGGCTCGCGCTGATCGCGCCCTATACCCAACCGGTCGATCGGCCGCCCGACGTGTTCAAGGGGCTGATGGTGCCCAAGGGGCTGCGCGGGCCGGTCGCCTGGACCGTGGCGGTGCCGATTGCGATACGGACCGGCAAGGCGAAGAGCGTCATGGTGTTCTCGCCCGATCCGGTGCCGCCCGATTTCGGCACGCGCGGTGGCGGCGCGCTGACGGTGCGGCCGACATCCTTCCTGCAGGGCAGTTTCGAGATCGGGATCGCCAAGGCCGAGATGGAACGCCAGGCGCCGCGCTACGGCGAGATCAAGGTGCCGGTCGCGATCCTCTATGGCCGGCAGGACGCGCTGCTCGATCCCGAACTGCACGGGACGAAGACGGCGGAGGCGATCCCAGGCGGCTCGATCGAGATGATCGAGGGCGGGCATATGCTGCCTGTCGTAAATGCCGCCGAGACCGAGGCCTGGCTGCGGCGGGTGCTCGCGACCTAGCCGAGTTCCGCGGGCTGGGTGGTCCAGCCGAGCCGCGGGATCGTGATCGAGCGCTTGCCCGACAGATCGACGCGGGTGACGAACAGCTCGCGGCTCTCGATATAGGTCATCAGCCGGCGGACGCGGCCGAGCGAGCTGGTGCCGTAGCTGGCGGCGATCTCGGTGTCGCTCGGACAGGGCAAGCCCTCGCGCGCGGCGCGGGCGACGAGCAGGAACGGCCCGAGCATGTCGTCGGGCAAGGCTCCGGCGGCATCGAGCGCCTGGCTCCACTCCGCGTCGGGATCGCCATGGATGCCGGCGCGCGCCGCCGAGAGGCGGCGGACGAAGCTCGACAGGTCGAGCGGCGGCCGCGCGAGCCCGACCATGCGGCAGCGAACGAGGAAATCCTGATAGAGCACTGCGGGCGAGCGCAGCGCGGATTCGCCGTCGGACACGATGTCGCGCAGCACATCGGCGATCAGGACGGCGGTCTCCTCGGGATCGCGCTCCGGCTCGGGCTCGGCGGCAACGGAGGTGGAACGTGCCAGCGCCTCGATCAGCGTCTCCGATGCAAGCGGCTTGGGTGCGGGCGAGGGCGCGGGCGGCGTCCAGGTCGGCTCGGCGGGGGCGAGGAGCAGGTCCTTGATATCCTCCGCCGGTGCCTGGGGCAGCGGTGTGAGCTTGGGGCTCGAGCTGCGCGCGCTGGTCTCGACCGCGCCGATGCGGATCGACACCGGGCGGCGCGCCACCGCCGGGCCGAGCGCGAGGAAATGGCCGCGCTGCAGGTCGCGGATCGCCTCGGCCTGGCGGCGCTCCATGCCGAGCAGATCGGCGGCGCGCGCCATGTCGATATCGAGAAAGGTGCGGCCCATCAGAAAGTTCGACGCTTCCGCCGCGACATTCTTGGCAAGCTTGGCGAGGCGCTGGGTGGCAATCACCCCGGCAAGCCCGCGCTTGCGGCCACGGCACATCAGATTGGTCATCGCGCCCAAGGACGCGCGGCGGACTTCCTCCGCCACTTCACCGCCACCGGCAGGCGCGAAGAGCTGCGCCTCGTCGACCACCACCAGCGCAGGATACCAGTGATCGCGCGGCGCATCGAACATGCCGGACAGGAAGGCGGCGGCGCATTTCATCTGGCCTTCCGCCTCCAGCCCTTCCAGGCTGAGCACCACCGAGGCGCGATGCTCGCGGATCCGCGCGGCGATGCGGATGATGTCGCGCTCGCTATGATCGACCGCCTCGATCGCGACATGGCCGTAACGGTCGGCCAGCGTGACGAAATCGCCCTCAGGATCGATCACCACCTGCTGAACATGGCCCGCCGACTGTTCGAGCAGGCGGCGCAGCAAATGCGACTTGCCCGAGCCCGAATTGCCCTGGACGAGCAGCCGCGTGGCAAGCAGCTCCTCCAGGTCCATCGACACCGAACTACCGGTGCCGTCCACCCCCATGTCTACCCGAACCGTCATCTTGCGCGGCTTTGCAGGATCAGGGGCACACGGGGCAAGCTCGGTTTGGCGAAAAGCTGTTGGCGCTTCGCACGCGCTGCCAAATCCCTTCCAGAAGGAGCAGGATGTGCGGCCGCAACGGCGACGTGCGGGAGCGGGAAGCCACCGGCAAAGTGCACGGAGTCGAGAGTAATTCGTGCACTTTGCCACCTCCCTGCACTGCGTTTGAAAGAGCTGCCGCATGGGAATGCGGCCGCGGAAGCCAAGCAGTCGAAATCCTACATTGCAAGCGGCTCGACAGAGCGCACGCCGCACCGCTAGGCGGGGCGGGATGGCCGATCCGCTCGAAATCCTGCACACCACCTTCGGGTTCCCCGGCTTTCGCGGCGTCCAGGACCAGGTGATCGGCCGCGTGATGGCCGGCGCGAACACGCTGGCGGTGATGCCGACCGGCGCGGGCAAATCGCTCTGCTACCAGGTGCCGTCGCTCGCGCTGGAGGGAACCTGCATCGTCGTCTCGCCGCTGATCGCGCTGATGCACGACCAGCTCCGCGCCGCCGAAGCGGTGGGGATCAAGGCCGCGACACTGACATCCGTGGACGACAATCGCGAGGAAACGATCGCCCGGTTCCGCGCCGGCGATCTCGACCTGCTCTATATCGCCCCCGAGCGCGCATCGGGCGAGGGCTTCCGCAACCTGCTCGGCCAGGCGAGGCTTGCGCTGTTCGCGATCGACGAGGCGCATTGCGTTTCCGAATGGGGGCATGATTTCCGCCCCGACTACCGCCTGCTGCGCCCGCTGCTCGACCGTTTTCCGACCGTCCCGCGCCTTGCGCTGACCGCCACCGCCGATGCGCATACCCGCGCCGACATCCTCGAACAGCTCGGCATCCCCGCCGAAGGGCTGATCGTCGCGGGGTTCGATCGGCCCAATATCCGCTACGCGATCACGCCGCGGGAGAACACGACACGCCAGGTGATCGACCTGATCGCGGAGCAGCCTGGTCCCGGCATCGTCTATGCCCAGACTCGCGCCGCGGTGGAGAAGCTCGCCGAGAAACTGGGCGAGAGCGGCCGGCCGGTGCTGCCCTATCATGCCGGGCTCGATCCCGCGGTGCGCCGCCGCAACCAGGCGGCGTTCGTCGCGTCCGAGGAGATGGTGATCGTTGCCACCGTCGCGTTCGGCATGGGGATCGACAAGCCCGATGTCCGCTTCGTCGCGCATGCCGGCCTGCCCAAGTCGATCGAGGCCTATTATCAGGAGACCGGGCGTGCCGGGCGCGACGGCGATCCCGCAGTCGCGCATCTGTTCTGGGGGGCCGACGATTTCGCGCGCGCGCGCCAGCGGATCGGCGAGGTCGAGTCCGGCCGCCAGCCCGGCGAACGCGCCCGGCTGAGCGCGCTCGGTGCGCTGGTCGAGACCGGGGGCTGCCGCCGCCGCATCCTGCTCAAGCATTTCGGCGAGGACTCGCCCGAAACCTGCGGCAATTGCGACAATTGCCTGACCCCGCCTGCCGCGATCGACGCGACGGTGACCGCGCAGAAATTCCTCTCGGCAGTGTTCCGCACCGGGATGAGCTTCGGCACGGGCTATATCGAGAGCATATTGCTCGGCCAGTCGACCGAGCGCAGCCTGATGAACGGGCATGAGGCACTGTCGGTGTTCGGCATCGTCGACGGCGACGAGGCCGCGCTGCTCAAGCCGATTTCGCGCGCACTGCTGCTGCGCGATGCGCTGCGGACCAATGAACATGGCGGGCTCGAATTCGGTCCCGGCGCGCGACCGATCCTGAAGGGCGAGGCCGATCTGTCGCTGGTGCTGCCGCCCAAGCGCGAGCGGCGCTCGCGGCGGGGCAAGGCAGGCGCCCCCAATCCAATCGGCAATCCGCTGTTCGAGGCGCTGCGCGCTCGGCGCCGCGAGATCGCGCAGGAAACGGGGTTGCCGCCCTATGTCATCTTCCACGATTCGGTGCTGCGCGACATGGCGACGGCGCGGCCCGCAAGCCTGGCCGAGCTCGGCAGGATCGCCGGTGTCGGTGTGCGCAAGCTCGAAGCCTATGGCGAGGATTTCCTGACGGTGATCCGCCAGAACTGAATCCCGGCCGTTCCCGCTTTCGGACCGGTGCGCTCCTGGTCTAGGCTCTTGGCAAAGCAGGAGCACATCATGACCAGAACCATCGACGATCGCATCTCGGTCGCCCCCCAGATCTCGCCCGAGGACATTCCCGCGCTCGCGGCGGCGGGCTTCAGCTATGTGATCAACAACCGACCGGACGACGAGGAGCCGGGCCAGCCCTCCGGAGAAGCAATCGCGCGCGCCGCCGCGGCGGCGGGACTCGGCTATGTCGCGATCCCGGTGACGCCGGGCGGCTTCTCGAGCCAGCAGGTCGAGGCGATGACCAAGGCGCTGGCCGAGGCCAGTGGCCCCGTCCTCGCCTATTGCCGGTCGGGCACGCGCTCGTGCAATTTGTGGGCGCTCGCAGCGGCGCATAGCGGCGGCACGCCCGATGAACTGATCGAGAAGGCCGCCGGCGCGGGCTATGACATTTCGGGGATCCGCCCGCTGCTCGAAACGCTTTCGGGCGACAGATGAACCAGTTCGCGCTGCTCGGCGGTTCGCTGGCAGCGATCCTGCTGCTCGCGTTGGTCGCCTATCTGCTGCGACTGGGCGGCGCGGAGCTGAGCGGCGAGAGCGAAGCTTGCGAAGTTGCGGAAGCAACATTTGCGGATTTCGAGGCGGACAGGGTCTGGCTCGACGTCGACAGTCAGAGCGCGGTCGTGGCGGGCCGGGACGGCAGCCACGCCCTGGTCCGCCGCCACGGGTCACGGTTCGTAGCGCGCAAGCTGGTTTCGCCCGCCGAGGTTTCAGCCGAAGGACCCGTCGTCTTGGTCGCCAGCGGTGAGCGGCTGCTCAGACCCTTCGTCATCACGCTTGCTTCGGCGGGCGAAGCGCGCTTACTTACATCCTTGTTAGGAAGCGCTGCGCCCGATGGATAGACTGCCCGATCCCGTCGACCTTGCCATCCCCGGCTTCGTGCTGCTGGTGCTGGCCGAGATGGTCGTCGCCTGGGCCAAGGATCGCCGGCGCTATTGTCCTCGCGACACGCTGACCTCGCTCACGCTGGGACTGGGCAGCACGGTGGCCAGCCTTCTCGTCGGGAGCATGGTGTTCGCGCTGGCGATGTGGGTATGGCAGTTCCGCCTCTTCGACATTTCCTATGCCTGGTACTGGTTCGTCATCGCCTTCGTGATCGACGACCTCGCATATTACGCCTTCCATCGCTCGGCGCACCGGGTGCGGTGGTTCTGGGCGAGCCACGTCATCCACCATTCGAGCCAGCACTATAACCTCTCGACCGCGCTCCGGCAGACCTGGACCGGCTTCATCAGCATTGCCTTCATCTTCCGGCTTCCGCTGTTCCTGATCGGATTTCCCCCGGCGATGGTGTTCTTCGTCGCGGGGATCAACCTGATCTACCAGTTCTGGATCCACACCGAAGTGATCGACCGGATGCCGCGCTGGTTCGAGGCGGTGATGAACACGCCCTCACACCACCGCGTCCATCATGCGACCAATCCGCGCTATCTCGACAAGAATTATGCCGGCGTCTTCATCGTCTGGGACAAATGGTTCGGTACCTTCGAGCCCGAGCGCGACGACGATCGGCCGCGCTACGGCATCGTCAAGAATCTGGGCAGCTTCAACGTGCTGTGGGCGGCGTTCCACGAATGGATCGGCATCGCCCGGGACGTGTGGCACGCGCCGAGCTGGAAGGCGCGCTGGCTCTATGTCGCCGCGCCGCCGGGCTGGAGCCACGACGGCAGCCGCGACACGTCCGAGACGATAAAGGCGCGCTGGCAGGCGCGGCAGGAGCGGGAGGCCGAATGGAAGAAGCCGATATCGTCGTCATCGGCGGAGGATCGGGCGGGAGCGCCGCCGCAGGCCGCCTGAGCGAGGACGGCCGCTATTCGGTCGCGCTGATCGAGGCCGGCGGACGCAACACCGGGCTCAAGACGATCATGCCGGGCATGATGCCGTTCCAGGGGCCCGAGACCAACTGGGCGTTCGAGACGGTACCGCAGACGGGCTTGAACGGCCGGCGCGGATACCAGCCGCGCGGCCGGGGCCTGGGCGGATCGAGCGCGATCAATGCGATGCTCTATGTCCGTGGACTTCCCGCGGACTATGACGAGTGGCGCGATCTCGGCTGTCCGGGCTGGGGCTGGGACGACGTGTTCCCCTGGTTCAAGGGCGTGGAGCACAATACGCGCGGCGCCGATGCGTTTCACGGCGACACCGGACCGCTCTGGGTGAGCGACCAGGACTATGCCCATCCCGGCAGCCAGGCGTTCATCGATGCGGCGGCGGCGCTGCAGGTCCCGGTCAATCCCGACTTCAACGGCGCGCGGCAGGAAGGCGCCGGACTCTATCAGGTGACACAGAAGCATGGCGAGCGCTGGAGTGCTGCGCGTGCCTTCCTGTCGGACGCCAGAAGCCGCGCCAATCTGCAGATCGTCTGCGATGCGATGGTCGACCGCATCCTGTTCACCGAGGGGCGCGCGACCGGCGTCGCCTATCGCCGCGGCGGCGAGGCGCGCGAGATCCGGGCCAAGCGCGCGGTGGTGCTCGCGGCGGGCGCGTTCCAGACGCCGCAGCTGCTGATGCTGTCGGGGATCGGCCCGGGCGCGCATCTGCAGGAGATCGGGCTCGAGGTGCGGATCGACCGGCCCGCCGTCGGCGCCGATCTGCAGGACCATGTCGACTATGTCGCCAGCTTCGAGACCGAGGGCAGCTTCTTCGTGGGACGATCGGCGCTGGGCTCGCTGAAATCGACCGGAGCGCTGCTCCGCTGGCTGTTCACCCGCAAGGGCGGGATGACCACGCCCTATGCCGAAGCGGGCGCTTTCCTGCGCACCGATCCCGCCGATCCGCGGCCCGACATCCAGCTCCATTTCCTGATCGCGATCGTCGAGGATCATGGCCGTACCGCGCTCAAGGGCCATGGCTTCAGCTGCCATGCCTGCGCGCTGCGCCCGGAGAGCCGCGGCACCGTGCGACTGCAATCGCGCCACGCCCAGGCCGCGCCGCTGATCGATCCCGCCTATCTGACCGCGCCGGCCGATATCGAGAATCTCAAGCGCGGTACCCGCGCGATGTACCGGATCATGGAGGCACCGCCGCTCGCCCGGTTCAACGGGCGCGACCGCTGGCCGGTCGACCTGACCGACGATGCCGCGCTCGAAACTGCGATCCGCAATCGCGCCGACACGATCTATCACCCGGTCGGCACTGCGCGGATGGGCAATGACGGCGCGGCGGTGTGCGATCCCCGTCTCCGGGTGCGCGGGGTGGAGGGGCTCTACATCGCCGATGCCTCGGTGATGCCGCGACTGATCGGCGGCAACACCAATGCCCCCACCATCATGATCGGCGAGCGCTGCGCCGCGTTCGTCCGCGAGGACCTGCAATAAAAAGAGGGCCGGTGGGATAAACCACCGGCCCAGTCGTCCGCAGGAGGAACATCGTGTGGGCGCCGCACGAAGGAGAGAAAGCGCGGCGCCCGAACTCGTCAGTAGTTATAGGCACGCTCGCCATGGTCGTTGATGTCGAGACCCTCGACTTCGACCTCGGCGCTCGGCCGGATGCCGATGGTGACCTTGAGGATGTAGAACAGGATCGCCGAGACCAGGCCCGACCACACCAGCGTGATCCCCACGGCCTGCACCTGCACCCAGAGCTGGGCGGTGATGCTATAGGCTTCCGGCGTCACGGCGACGGCGGGGAACTTGGTATAGTCGAAATAGCCCTGCCCGCCGAGCTTGGGATCGGCGACGATCGCGGTGGCCAGCGCGCCGACGATGCCGCCGACGCAGTGGACGCCGAACACGTCGAGCGAGTCGTCATACTTGAACTTGTTCTTCACCGTGGTGACGAAGAAGAAGCAGATCGGCGAGACGACCAGGCCGAGCACCACCGAGGTCATCGGCGCGGCGAAGCCCGAAGCCGGGGTGATCGCGACGAGGCCGGCGACGGCACCCGTAGCCGCACCCAGCAGCGAAGGCTTTTTGTGGATGATCTGCTCGACCACCGCCCAGCTCACCGCCGCCGCGGCAGTCGCCACGAAGGTGTTGATGAAGGCAGTCGCGGCGACGCCGTTGGCCTCGAGGTTGGACCCGGCGTTGAAGCCGAACCAGCCCACCCACAGCAGCGAAGCGCCGATCATGGTCATGGTCAGCGAGTGCGGCGGCATCGGCTCGGTCTTGTAGCCGATCCGCTTGCCGATCACGAGGCAGCCCGCCAGCCCGGCGATGCCCGCATTGATGTGGACGACGGTGCCGCCGGCGAAATCGAGCGCGCCCTTGGCGAACAGGAAGCCGCCATCGGTCGGGGTATCGGGCAGGAAGTCTGGACCCGCCCAGAACCACACCATGTGCGCGATCGGGAAATAGACGAGCGTCAGCCACGCGACCACGAAGATAATCAGCGGGGTGAACTTCACCCGCTCCGCGAACGCACCGACGATCAGCGCCGGCGTGATGCAGGCGAAGGTCATCTGGAAGCAGATATAGGCATATTCGGGGATGTAGACGTTGTTGGAGAAGGTCGCCGCCGACGTGGTCGCCGACACGCCCGCCAGGAACGCCTTGGAGAAGCCGCCGAAGAAGTGGTTGTCGCCACCGCTCGTGAAGGCCATCGAATAGCCGTAGCAGACCCAGAGCAGGGCAGCGACGCAGACGATCATCAGCACCTGCATCAGCACCGAGAGCATGTTCTTGGTGCGAACCAGGCCGCCATAGAAGAGCGCCAGGCCGGGGACCGACATCATCAGCACCAGCGCGGCCGAGACGAGCATCCAGGTGGTGTCGCCCTTGTTCTGCATGGCGAGCTGCGCCGCGGCGTCGGGCGCCTTGACCGGCCCCCCTTGCGCGAGCGCGGGCAGCGCCACGAACAGGCCGGCGATCGCCGCCGCGCCTGCGAATTTCATTGCTTTGTTCATCGTGACCCCCTTCATCACAGCGCGGTTTCGTCGGTCTCGCCGGTGCGGATGCGCACCGCCTGACCCAAATCGAGGACGAAAATCTTGCCATCGCCGATCGCGCCGGTGCTGGCGGCCGCCTGGATCGCCTCGACGACGCGATCCGCGACGTCGGAGCCGCATGCGACCTCGATCTTGATCTTGGGCACCATGTTGGTGCTGTACTCGGCGCCGCGGTAAATCTCGGTCTGGCCCTTTTGCCGGCCGAATCCCTTGACCTCGGTAACGGTCATGCCGGCCACGCCGACCGCGGTCAGCGCTTCACGGACCTCGTCGAGCTTGAACGGTTTTATGATGGCGATGATGAGTTTCATTTCGCCCCCTTTTGGCGGTTGTCCCGAAGGCCAATTCAGCAAGGGGCGTGCCACACGCAGGAATCCCACGATTCCGTGGCTTTTCGCGCAATCAAATATTACCGAAACGTGAATTTTTGTGCAGATGCGAAATGCTGCTCAAAAATCAGGCAGAAGTCTCGACCAGTTTGCGGGCAGCCGCGAAATCCTCGTCATCGACCATCACGCGCACCGGGATCAGGAAAGCGCTGCCATCGGCGATGCTCGCGCCTTCGTCGAACACGAAGGAGGGAATGCCCTCCGCCTCGAGCCGCGACTGGACGATAAAGGCTTCCTGCCGGTCGAAACGGCCAATCTCTACAAGTGCCATCAGGCAGGTTCCTCGGTGGGGTTGCGTACGGGAAGGCCGTCGATGCTGCGCGTGCGCACCGCATATTTGGCGAAGCGCTCGGCGGGGTCATGTCCGGCGTGATATTTGCGCAGCGTCTCGCGCTCGCGCTCGAAATTCATGTGCGGCACGCCCCAGCCGCACGAGGTCTGCACGCTCTCCACCGCGACGTCGAAGATCTGGCGGGTGCCCGGCAGCAGCGTGAAATGCCCGGCCAGCGCCGCCCAGCCGGTATCCTGCGGCAGCACCGGCCGGCCCCGGCCGTAGAGCCGCAGGATCAGCGCCGGATTTTCGAAGGCACAGAACATGATCGTGACGCGGCCGTCGGCGACGAGATGCGCATGGGTTTCGTTGCCCGATCCGGCGACATCGAGCCAGGCCACCTGGTTTGGGCCCAACACCCGGAAACAGTCCATGCCCTTGGGACTGAGGTTGACCCGCGCGCCGGCAGCCGCGGTTGCGACGAAGAACAGGCGCTGCCGTGCGATGAAATCGCGCTGCGCGTCGTCGATCCGGTCGAAGAACTTGGCCACGCGGCAACCCTAGACGATGCGCGGCCGGCGCGGCACCCCTGGCGCGCATTCCAGATGCGCCCGGTCCCAGCCGGCGAGATCGGCGGCGGCGGCATAGGCGGCGTCGAGGAACTGGAGCAGCATCGCCTCGGGATCGGGCGCGCTGCGGACGGCGTCATAATCGAGGATGAACTCGCCCATAGCGCCCTCGAAATAAGCCGGTGCCGGAACCGCGGCATCGCCATAGCCCGCCGGGGCCGGATAGGCATAGGCGTAGAAAGCGGGCTTGGGGAACGCATCGGTGCCCGGCCAGAAACCGGCACTGGCTTCCTCATGGCTATAGGCCTCGCAGGTCACATCGTCGGGCAGGCCGGGAAAGCCGCCGGGGTGCCTGGGCGCACTGCGGCCCGAGAAACGCGTCACCGCGAGATCGAAGCTGCCCCAGAAGAAATGGACGGGGCTCGCCTTGCCGAGGAAACCGGTGCGGAACTGCTGCAGGACGCGTGCGACCGACAGCAGCGCGCGGTGGAAACGCCGCACTGCATCGGCGTCATAGGGGCGTTGCGCGACGTCCTCGGGAAACGGGATCGCATCGGGGATCTCGCTCGGTCGGGTGACGATGCGAACCGGCGTGCCCAGCCGATCGAGCGCCGCCATCACCGCCGCGTGGAAATCGGCGATGCTGCCGGGCGCGAGCTCGATCTGCTCGATCGCCTCGCCCGTCGCCAAGGTCAGATGGCTGGAGACCAGATCGAAATCGAGCTGCAGTGTCTTGCCCGAAACCGGGATCGGCCCGGTCGTCATCCCCCGCGCGGTGGGGTAGAGCACGACGTGCCAGCTATGGTTGAGCCAGGGCGTGCAGGCGAGGCGGATCTTGCCCACGACCTGCGTCATCAAGTGGAGATGCTGCGCAGTCTCGCGCCAGCCGGCCCAATCGAGTCTGGGCCAATCGATCCTGCCGTCCATCAGTGCATCCTATACTCGCTCTGGACCAGGCCGCCCGCATAGGAACGGGTGGCGACATGATCGAGCCGCACATCCCGCGGAAGCGGCCCGAACAGCGGAATGCCCTCGCCGATCAGAACCGGCACGCGGGTGATGGTCAATCGTTCGACAAGGCCCGCGCGCAGGAAATCCTGGATGGTAATCCCGCCATCGACATAGAGATGATCGATCCCGCGGGCGGCGAGCCGCGCGACGATCTCGGCGGGCGCGCCCGCCATCTGCTCGGCCGGGCCAGGCACCGGCGACAGATCGACGGGGCGGCTGCTCAGCACCACGACCGGCTTGCTGCCATAGGGCCAGGTCTCGAACGCCGCGACGATCTCGAAGGTGTTGCGCCCCATCACGAGCGCATCGACGCTCTCGAGGAACTCGGTGAAGCCATGGGGCTCGCCGCCATCCGCGGGCAGCCAGTCGAGCCCGCCATCGGGGCGCGCCATGAACCCATCGACGCTGATGCCGACAAATACGGATACCGGCATCGCGTCCCTCCTAGGTTGCAGTACCGCCCACGGTGAGGCCCTCGACCAGCAAGGTCGGCTGGCCGACGCCCGCCGGCACGCTCTGCCCGCCCTTGCCGCACATGCCGACGCCCTCGTCGAGCGCGAAGTCGTTGCCGATGCCGGTCACCTTGTTCAGCACCGTCGGCCCGTCGCCGATCAAGGTCGCACCCTTGATCGGGCGGCCGAGCTTGCCGTTCTCGATCCGGTAGGCCTCGGTGCACGAGAAGACGAACTTGCCCGAGACGATGTCGACCTGCCCGCCGCCGAAGCTCTTGGCATAAATACCCTTCTTGATCCGCGACAGCAGCTCGGCAGGATCATCATTGCCACCGCGCATGAAGGTGTTGGTCATCCGCGGCATCGGCGCGTGCTGGAAGCTCTCGCGGCGCCCGTTGCCGGTGGGCGCGACGCCCATCAGCCGCGCATTGAGCCGGTCCTGGATATAGCCCTTGAGGATGCCGTCCTCGATCAGGATATTCTCCTGGGTCGGCGTGCCTTCGTCGTCGATCGACAGCGATCCGCGCCGTGCATCGAGCGATCCGTCATCGACCACGGTGACGCCGGGCGCGGCGACGCGCTCGCCGATACGGCCCGAAAAGGCGCTGGTGCCCTTGCGGTTGAAATCGCCCTCGAGCCCGTGCCCGACCGCTTCGTGGAGCAGCACGCCGGGCCAGCCGGGGCCGCACAGCACGGTCATGTCGCCGGCGGGTGCATCCTCGGCATCGAGATTGACCAGGGCCTGGCTCAGCGCCTGGTCGATCGCGCGGTTCCAGGTCTCGGGCAGGAAAAGGTTATCGTAGAGCGTGCGCCCGCCCAGCCCGAAGCTGCCGGTCTCGCGGCGCCCATTCTGCTCGACGACGATCGAGACGTTGAGCCGGACCAGCGGGCGGATATCGGTCGCGACGAAGCCGTCGGGGCGGACGATCTCGACCACGCTCCACTGGCCGGTGAGCGACACCGAGACCTGGACGACGCGGGGATCGCGCGCCCGCGCCGCCGCGTCGATCGACTGGCACAGATTCACCTTGTCGGCGAAAGGCACCAGATCGAGCGGATCACTATCGGTGTAGAGATGGCGGTTGTTCCTGCGCGGCGGCGCGGCCTTGGGGCCCGTGGCGGGGTCGATCAGCGCCATCGTCTCGGCGGCGCGGCGAATCGCCTGGGGGCTGATCTCGTTGGCGTGCGCGAAGGCGGTCGTCTCGCCCGAGACCGCGCGCAGGCCGAAGCCTGACTGCGTGTCGAACGAGGCCGTCTTCAGCCGGCCGTCGTCGAAGCCGAACGCCTCGGTCTTGCGATACTGGAGATAGAGTTCGCCATCCTCGGCATTGCCGAGCGCTTCGGCGGTCAGCCGGACGGCGGTGTCGGGATCGAGGCTGTCGCGGTAGAGAAAGCCGCGCGGATCGGAGGGAAGGCTCATCCCACCGATATAGGAGGCTTAAACGCTCGCGCCAGCCGGGTGATCGGGAAGCTTGCCCTGATCGGCGCCGTCGGCCACGCCGCCGATCAGCACGAAGCGGCGGTCGCAATAGCCGCAATCGACATAGCCATCATTCTCGTCGATCTGCAGGAACACCCGCGGGTGGCCGAGCGCGGCGGGCAGGCCGGGGCCGGTGCCATCGCAGGCGACTCGGGCATGGGTGGTGCGGATCAGCTCGGGCGGGTGGCTCATGGCGCCCGGTTAGCAAAGCCCGAGGGGGCTCGCAATCGTCCGCGCGCAGTCCTATGCGGGCGCCATGACCCAGGCGGCAATCGAGATCGACGGTCTGTGCAAGACCTATCAGGGCGGCAAGCGTGCGCTGGACGGCGTGACCTTCGACGTCCCCCGCGGCCAGATCTTCGGGCTGCTCGGCCCCAATGGCGCGGGCAAGTCCACGCTGATCAACATCCTGGCCGGGCTGGTGATGAAGACCGGCGGCCGCGCGTCGATCTGGGGCTTCGACATCGACCAGCATCCGCGCAACGCCAAGGCGAGCATCGGCATCGTCAACCAGGAAATCCTGTTCGATCCTTTCTTCACGCCCAAGGAGACGCTGGAGATCCAGGCCGGGCTCTACGGCGTGAAAAAGGGCATGTTCGACCCGATGGCGCTGCTGCGCGCCGTCCATCTGGAAGACAAGGCCGATGCCTATTCGCGCACGCTCTCGGGGGGCATGAAGCGGCGGCTGATGGTCGCCAAGGCGATGGTCCACTCGCCGCCGGTGCTGGTGCTCGACGAGCCGACCGCGGGGGTCGATGTCGAGCTGCGCCAGCAGCTCTGGGCCTATGTGAAGCAGCTGAACCAGCGCGGCGTGACGGTGGTGCTGACCACCCATTATCTGGAAGAGGCCGAGCAGCTCTGCGACCGGATCGCGATCATCAACCATGGCACGCTGATCGCGAACAAGCCGACCCGCGAGCTGGTCGGCATGGCGCAGGAGAAGGTGGTCGAGGTGACCGTCGACCGCGACGTGGCCGAGACGCCCCAGAATGCCTGTTTCCAGAAGATCGAGCTCAAGGGCGCGCGGACGCTGGTGATCACCTATCGCAAGGACCAGGCGAATGCCGGCGAGGTGCTCGGCGCGGTCCAGGGCGGCGGCTATGGCATCGTCGACGTCTCGACCCGCGAGGCGGACCTAGAGGACGTGTTCCTCAACCTGACGCGCGCCGCGAATGGCTGAGGCGCATAGCAGCGACGTCCTCGTCATCGGCTCGGGCGCGGCGGGGCTCACCGCAGCGCTGAACCTGGCCGAGCGCTTCAAGGTCACCGTGCTCGCCAAGGGCGCGCTCAACGAGGGCTCGACCGCCTGGGCGCAGGGCGGGATCGCCGCGGTGCTCGAGCCGGGCGACACGTTCGAGAGCCATATCGAGGACACAATGATCGCCGGCGCGGGGCTCAACGACCGCGCCACCGTCGAGATGGTGGTCGAGAACGCCCCCGCCGCGATCGAGGGGCTGGCCAAGCTCGGCGTCCCGTTCAACACCGAGGGCAACACGCTGCACCTGACGCGCGAGGGCGGGCACAGCCATCGCCGCATCGTCCATGTCGACGACGCCACCGGCTGGGCGGTGCAGGAGGCGCTGCTCAACGCCGCCCGCGCCAATCCCAACATCACCTTGGTGCCCGATCTGGTCGTGATCGACCTCGCCACCAGCCGGCACGAGATCCGCTATTCGGGCGCGGGGCAGGTCTGGGGCGTCTATGCCTTCAACCGCAAGACCAACCGGGTCGAGCTGTTCACCGCGCGCGCGACCGTGCTGGCGACCGGCGGCGCGGGCCGCACCTACCTGTTCTCGACCGCGCCCAGGGGCGCGACCGGCGACGGCATCGCGATGGCCTGGCGCGCGGGATGCCGCATCTCCAACATGGAGATGATGCAGTTCCACCCGACCTGCCTCTACAATCTCGAGGTCAAGAACTTCCTGATCACCGAGGCGGTGCGCGGCGAAGGCGGGCATCTCAAGATCCCCGGCACCGGCTATCGCTTCATGCCCGATTTCGATCCGCGCGCCGAGCTCGCCCCGCGCGACATCGTCGCCCGCGCGATCGACCATGAGATCAAGCGGCTCGGTCTCGATTATGTCCATCTCGACATCAGCCAGATGGGCGCCGAGTTCGTGAAGCACCACTTCCCGACGATCCACGCCCGGTTGCTCGATCTCGACATCGACATGACCAAGGAGCCGATCCCGGTCGTCCCGGCGCAGCATTACACCTGCGGCGGCGTGGTGATCGATCGCGACGGGCGCACCGACCTGCCCAATCTCTATGCCGCGGGCGAGGTCAGCCAGTCGGGGTTGCACGGCGCCAATCGCCTGGCGAGCAATTCGCTGCTCGAATGCTTCGTGTTCGGCGAGGCCGCGGCACGCCACATCGCCGCCCATTGGGGCGACTTCGCGCCGCCGCCGGCGATCCGGCCCTGGGACGAGAGCCGCGTGGCGGATTCGGACGAGGAAGTCGTCATCAAGCAGAACTGGACCGAGATCCGCCGCTTCATGTGGAACTATGTCGGCATCGTCCGCACCACCAAGCGGCTCGAGCGCGCGGCACATCGGATCAAGGTGCTGCGCGACGAGATCAACGACTATTACGGCCATTTCCGCGTGACGCCGGACCTGATCGAACTCCGGAACCTGCTCGAATCCGCGGACCTGATCGTGCGCTCCGCGCTGCACCGCAAGGAGAGCCGCGGGCTGCACTATACGCTCGACTATCCCGAGACGCTCCCGGTTGCGGTGGATACGGTCCTGGTGCCCTGAATCCCGCCTTCGGGCATCGGCGATCGGCTTTGTTTTCCGTAGGTTCACGCTTCGTCGTTATACTGAGTCGGTTCGTCGCATCGGCGGGCCTATGTACTTTGATGCGGCGTGTGTCGGTCGCATGTTGGAGAAGGGCAAGGGGTTGTAAGTTTGAGTAAATTCGGTTTCTCGAGCATCGAGCGGGCATTGACCGTCGCAGGGCTGGGCCCAGCGATGCTGCTTGGCTGCGCAGTGCACGAGAATCCGCAGCTCGCCGCCTATCTCCCCGCCCCCAATTACCGCGTCCTGCTCCCCATCCCGTCGGCGACCGCGGCGCCTGCACACCCAGTGGTCCCCGCGCCCGAGGGACTCGTCTCGTCGCTGAGCGCGATCACCCGCAATTTCAACGGCGTCGTCGGCGTCGCGATTACCAGCGTCGACAGCGGCTGGATCGCCTCCTCGGGCGGCGCGCGCAAGCTGCCGCAGCAGAGCGTGAGCAAGCTGTGGGTGGCGATGACCGTGCTCGACGCGGTCGACCAGGGCCGCATCCATCTGAGCGATCCGCTCGTCATCACCCGGTCCGATTTCACCCTGTTCCACCAGCCCGTCGCGTCGCTGGTCAAGGGCGATCAGGGCTATGTCAGCACCGTCGGCGAGATCATGCGCCGCGCGCTGACGATGAGCGACAATACCTGCAACGACAAGCTGCTCCGCCTCGTCGGCGGCCCCGAGGCGGTGCGCTCGTTCATCGCGCGCAACGCACTGGGCCCGATCCGCTTCGGCCCGGGCGAGAAACTGCTCCAGGCGACGACTGCCGGCCTCCAGTGGAAGCCGCAGTATTCGATGGGCAACAGCTTCGCGGTGGCGCGCGCGCAATTGCCCCGCGCGACCCGTGTCGCGGCGTTCGACGCCTATGTCGCCGATCCGCTCGACGGCGCGGCACCGCTGGCGATCGCCGGCGCGCTGGCGCGACTGAAGCGCGGCGAGCTGCTTTCGCCGACGTCCACCGCCTGGCTGATCTCGACGATGCAGAGCTCGCACACCGGCAAGCAGCGCCTGCGCGGCGCGGTGCCCCCCGGCTGGCAGTTTGGCCACAAGACCGGCACCGGCCAGGACCTGTTCGGCCGCACCGCCGGTTATAACGATGTCGGCATCCTGACCGCGCCGGACGGCCGCTCCTATGCGCTTGCGGTGATGATCGGCGATACGCCGCGCCCGATTCCCGAGCGGCAGAAGCTGATGCAGGCCGTCGTCCAGGCGATCATCGCGCAGCACGGCTGAGTTCGGGCGCAAGCCGCGGGACGCCCGGCGCCGCCAGTGCGGCTAGGACCGGCGCCATGACCCGAACCGAACCGATCGACTGGACCCGAATCGCAACCGAGCTCGACGCACGCGGCTGGGCGGTGCTGCCGCACCTGCTGGATGCTGCGGACTGCGCGGCGACGACCGCTCTCTATGACCGGGCGAATCGCTTCCGCAGCACCGTGGTGATGGCGCGCCACGGCTTCGGTCGCGGCGAATATCGCTATTTCGCCGATCCGCTGCCCGATACGGTGGCACGGCTGCGGCGGGATCTCTATCCGCCGCTGGCAGAGGTCGCCAATCGCTGGTCGGAGCGCATGGGCCGCCCCGAAATCTATCCCGCCACGCACCAGGCCTATCGCGACCAATGCCATCTCGCGGGGCAGACCCGCCCGACCCCGCTGCTGCTCCGCTACGGTCCGGGCGACCATAATTGCCTCCACCAGGACCTGTACGGCGCGCTCCATTTTCCGCTCCAGGCCGCGACACTGCTCTCCAGGCCCGGCGAGGACTTTACCGGCGGCGAATTCGTGCTGACCGAGCAGCGCCCGCGGATGCAGTCGCGCGTCGAGGTCGTGCCGCTGTCGCAGGGCGACGCCGTGATCTTCGCGGTCAATCACCGCCCCGTCACGGGCACACGCGGCGACTATCGCGTGACGATGCGCCACGGCGTCAGCACGATCCGCTTGGGCCGCCGCCACATGCTGGGGATCATCTTCCACGACGCTAGTTGAGGAGGCGGCACCAGCCCGCTCCCCCACCCGGCCACCCGACGGCAGTATCATATGGGTTGCCAGGCGGGGGAGCTGGCTGGTGCCGTCGAAGATAGCCACCTGAAAGGCTTTGTGCGGCGGAGCGCTTGGGCTATCCCGAGCGCGCAATGCCTCATCTCTATCTCGTCGACGGCTCCGGCTACATCTTTCGCGCCTATCATCAGCTCCCCCCGCTGACGAACCGGCACGGCACGCCCGCGGGCGCGGTCTATGGATATACCGCGATGCTGTGGAAGCTTGCCGATGCGCTCGACAAGGCCGAAGGGCCCACGCATCTCGCGGTCGTGCTCGACAAGGGCTCGCACACGTTCCGCAACGATCTCTACGACAAATACAAGGCGCAGCGCCCACCCCCCCCCGAAGACCTGCTTCCGCAATTCCCGCTGATCCGCGCGGCGACGCGCGCCTTCTCGCTGCCGTGCATCGAGGAGGCAGGCTATGAGGCGGACGGTATCATCGCGACCTATACCTGCCGCGCGGTCGAGGCGGGATGGAACGTCACCATCGTCAGCTCGGACAAGGATCTGGCACAGCTGATCCAGCCCGGCGTCGACATGCTCGACACGATGAAGAATGAGCGGCGCGGCCCCGAATATGTCGAAGCGAAGTTCGGCGTGCGGCCGGAGCAGCTCGGCGATGTGCTCGCGCTGATGGGCGATACCGTCGACAACGTCCCCGGGGTGCCCGGGATCGGACCCAAGACCGCGGCCAAGCTGATCGGCGAGTTCGGCGATCTGGACGGAGTGCTCGTCGCCGCGCCGGGAATGAAGCCGTCGAAGATGCGCGACAACCTCATCGAGCATGAGGCGATGGCGCGGCTTTCGCGGAAACTGGTGGCGCTCCATACCGACACCGCGGTGCCGATGACGCTCGACGAGCTCAGGCTCGACGGCATCCCGCCCGAGCCGCTGCGCAATTTCCTCGAGGACCAGGGCTTCAAGACCTTGCTCTCGCGGATGGCCGCGCATGCGCCAGGACGCGACACCTCCGATCCGGTCGCTGCCGCGGTCGCGCTGGCAGCGTCCGACACGCCCGATTTCGTCGATCTGCCGCCCATCGACTGCAAGGCGTATGAGACCGTGACGACGATCGAGCGGCTGGAGGCCTGGATCGCAGAGAGCCACGCCAGCGGCACCATCGCGATCGATACCGAGACCGATTCGCTCGACAGCATGTCCGCCAATCTGGTCGGCATCTGCCTGGCGACCAAGCCCGGGCGCGCCTGCTACATTCCGATCGGGCACAAGAGCAGCGACGACATGTTCGGCGAAGTGCCCCCCCAGCTGCCGCTGAACGACGTGGTGCGGCTGATGCGCCCCCTGCTGATCGACCCCAGCGTGCTCAAGATCGGGCACAACATCAAATACGACATCAACGTGCTGATCCGCCACGGCCTCGACGTTGCGCCGATCGACGACACTATGGTGATGAGCTTCGATCTCGACGCCGGCCAGTCGCTTGCCGGGCATGGCATGGACGAAGTGGCGCACGCCGTGCTCGAACATAGCTGCATCGCGTTCAAGGACGTGACCGGGACGGGCAAGAAAGCGATCAGCTTCGCGCAGGTTCCGCTCGACGCCGCCACCCAATATGGCGGCGAGGACGCCGATGTGACCTGGCGGCTATGGACGCGGTTCAAGCCGCGGCTGGCCTATGAAGGTGCGACGCGCGTCTATGAGATGGTCGATCGGCCGCTGATCCCGGTGGTCGCGGCGATGGAACGCGCCGGGGTCAAGGTGGATCGCGATCAATTGTCGCGCCTCTCCAGCAGCTTCGCGCAAGAAATGGCGCGGCTGGAGGAAGAGATTCAGGCCGAGGCGGGCCAGCCCTTCCAGATCGGATCAACCCAGCAGCTAGGCGCGATCCTGTTCGAAAAGATGGGACTCAAGGGGGGCAAGAAGGGGAAGTCCGGCGCCTATTCGACCGACGTCACCGTGCTGGAGAAAATGAAAGCCGAAGGGGTGGCGATCGCGGGCCTCGTGCTCGAATGGCGCCAGCTCTCAAAGCTCAAATCGACCTATACCGACGCGCTGCAGGCGCAGATCGACCGCGATACCGGCCGCGTTCATACCAGCTACTCGCTGACCGGCGCACAGACCGGGCGGCTCTCCTCGACCGATCCAAACCTTCAGAACATCCCGATCCGCACCGAGATCGGCCGCCAGATCCGCGATGCATTCGTCGCCGAGCCGGGCAACGTCATCCTCGCCGCCGACTACAGTCAGATCGAGCTGCGGCTGGCGGCACACATGGCCGATGTCCCGCAACTGCGCGACGCCTTTCTGCGCGGCGAGGACATTCATGCCGCCACCGCCAAGGAGCTGTTCGGCGAGGTCAACCGCGATACCCGTGGCCGGGCGAAGACGATCAACTTCGCGATCCTCTACGGCATTTCGCGTTGGGGCCTTGCCACGCGGCTGGAAATCGACGCCGAAGAGGCGCAGGCGATGATCTCGCGCTATTTCGAACGCTTCCCGGGCATTTCGACCTATATCAACGAGACGCTGGAGGGGGCACGCCAGCGCGGTCATACCGAAACGCTGTTCGGGCGGAAAACCTGGTTCCCGCAGATCAAGGCCCCGATCCAGCATGTTCGCCAGGGTGCCGAGCGCGCCGCGATCAACGCGCCGATCCAAGGCACCAGCGCCGACATCATCAAGCGCGCGATGGCGCGGATGGGCCCGGCATTGCTCGAAGCAGGCCTGCCGAACGTCCGCATGCTGATGCAGGTGCATGACGAACTCGTCTTCGAACTGCCCGAAGGCGATGTCGAGAAGGCCCGCGCGGTGATCGGGCATGTGATGGCGACCGCGGCGGAACCGGCGATCAAGCTCACCGTGCCGCTCGGCGTCGAGATCGGCGTCGGCCCGAGCTGGGGCGCCGCGCATTGAGCCAGCCGGCTGCTACCGAAGACATCAACGCCCTCGCCAAGGGCGGACGCACCAACATGCTCGGCTTCATGCTGCGCCTCGCCGCGCGGCTGCCGTTCCTGTTCATCGCGGGCCGGGTCTATGGCCCGGACATTGTTGGGCGCTATGCGATCGCGGTGCTGGTGATCGAGTTCGCCGCGCTTGTCGCGACCCTGGGCCTCAAGCGCGGCATCGCCCAGGCGATGGCGAACACGGATCGCCCCCAGTCGCACGTCGCCTATGACGCGATGATGGTCGCGATGATCGCGTCGGCGATCGCCGCCGGCCTGCTGGTCGCATTTCCGCAGGCCTTGTTCCCCAATAGCCCGGTGATGGGGCTGGAACGGCTGTTGCCCCTCGTCGTCTTCGCCACCGCCGCATCGGATGTGGCGCTCGCCGCGCTGGCCTATCGCCACAATATCGGCGCCTCGGTGACGGCGCGCGCGATCGTCGAGCCATGGACGATCAGCATCGCTGCCTGGGGCTTTGCCTATGTCTCCGCGCGCGACGGATTGCTCTACGCCTATGTGCTGTCCATGTCGGCGGCGCTGGTCGCATCGATCGTGCCGTTCCTGCGCGAATATGGCCTGCCCAACGGCTGGCGGCCGCAGCCGGTCCAGATCTGGTCACTCGCCCGGCGCAACGCGCCGCTGGCAGGTGCGGACACGATCGAATGGGCGACGCGCAACGTCGATCGATTCATCCTCGCATTGCTCTTCGCACCCAGCGTGGTCGGCGTCTATTACATGGCCCAGCAGGTCGCATCGGTGCCGCAGAAGCTGAAATCGAGCTTCGATCCGATATTGGGACCCGTGGTGACCCAGGCGCTGGCCGTCGGGGACCGCAAGGCAGTGGCAAAGCAGGTGCGGCAGGTCGGCTTCTGGGTGACGAGCGCGCAGGCGGCGCTGGCGGTGATGGCGTCGATTCCTGCATCGGGCGTAATGGGATTGCTCGGCCCACAATTCGTTCCCGGCGCGCTCGCGCTCTGCATCCTGCTCGTCGCCGAAGTGCTCGCCTCCACCGGCGCGGTCTGCGAGACCGGCCTGGTCTTCATGGCCCGGCATCGCAACCTGATGATCTCGGGCACGGTGTTGCTGCTCCAGATCGCGCTGACGTTCGGCCTGCTCCTGCTGGCGCGCGACCATGATGCGCCGCTGCCGATCCAGGTGGCCGCGCCCGCCGTGGCGTTGGCGATCTCGCTGACGATCGGATCGGCTGCCAAGGCATGGTTGCTCTATCGGCTGACCGGGGCGAGCGTGCTGAGCATCCGGCCGAGCTTCTTCGCCGCGATCGGCGTCGCCGGCCTGGTCGGCGCGGCGTTCATGTCGCTCCCGCACCAGTTCGAATGGGCCGAGCTCAGCCTCGGCATGCCGGCGATCCTGGCGACCTATCTGTTCGTCATCATCAAGTTCGGCTTCGGTCCCGAGGACCGGTCATTGTTCCGCAAGATGCCGACGGCAGGCGCGGCGCTCCCCGCAGAGAACGCCGCATAGCGCCTCAGTGCCGGAAGTGGCGCGTGCCCGTGAAGACCATTGCCAGGCCGGCTTCGTCGGCGGCCGCGATCACGTCCTCGTCGCGGATCGAGCCGCCGGGCTGGATCACCGCGGTGGCGCCGGCCTCGACCGCCGCCAATAGCCCATCCGCGAACGGGAAGAAGGCGTCGGAGGCGACCGCCGATCCGATCGTGCGCGGCGTGGCCCAGCCGGCCTTTTCGGCAGCGTCCTTGGCCTTCCACGCGGCGATCCGGGCCGATTCCAGCCGGTTCATCTGCCCCGCGCCGATGCCGGCGGTCGAACCGTCCCTGGCATAGACGATCGCGTTCGACTTGACGTGCTTGGCCACCGTCCAGGCGAACAGGCAGTCGGCCAGCTCCTGCTGGGTCGGCTGGCGCTTGGTGACGACCTTCAGGTCCGCTCGCGTGATGATGCCGTTGTCGCGGCTCTGGACCAGCCAGCCGCCGGTGATCGACTTGGCCATCATGCCCGGGCGTGCCGGATTGGGCAGGTCGCCGGTCAACAGCAGGCGGAGGTTCTTCTTCGCGGCGAACAGCGCGATCGCCTCCTCGTCGGCATCGGGCGCGACCACGACTTCGGTGAAGATCCCGGTGATCGCCTCGGCCGTCGCACGATCGAGCGGACGATTGACCGCGATGATCCCGCCGAACGCCGAGACGGTGTCGCAAGCGAAGGCAGCGGCATAGGCTTCGGCGAGCGATGCCCCGCTCGCGACGCCGCATGGATTGGCATGCTTGACGATCACCGCGGTGGGCGGGCCGTCGCGGAACTCGCTGACCAGCTCGAGCGCCGCATCGGCGTCGTTGTAATTATTGTAGCTGAGCTCCTTGCCCTGCACCTGGCGCGCCTGGCCGATGCCCGACGAGGTCGGCCCGGCATGGCTGTAGAAAGCGGCCTGCTGGTGCGGATTCTCGCCATAGCGCAGCGCCTGGCCGCGCTTGAGCGAAAGGTGGATCGTCTCCGGAAAGGCCTCGCCCTGGTCGGCCATGGCGAACCAGCTCGCGATCATCGCGTCATAGGTCGCAGTGGCGGCATAGGCCTTGGCCGCGAACTTCTTGCGCTGTTCCAGCGTCGTGCTGCCGCCCGAGACCAGGGGATAGTCGGCCGGATCGGTGACGATCGCAACCGAATCGTGGTTCTTGGCCGCCGAACGCACCATCGACGGGCCGCCAATGTCGATATTCTCGATGATCGTCTCGCGATTGGCGCCGCGTGCTACGGTCTCGGCGAAGGGATAGAGGTTCACCACCACCAGATCGATCGGGGCGATGGCATGATCGGCCATCGAGGCCTCGTGATCCTCGTTGCCGCGAATCGCGAGCAGGCCGCCATGCACCTTGGGGTGGAGCGTCTTGACCCGGCCGTCCATCATCTCGGGAAAGCCGGTCAGATCGGAGATGTCGCGCACCTCGAGCCCCGCCGCACGGAGCGCGGTGGCGGTGCCGCCGGTGGAGACGAGCTCGACACCCTGCGCCGCCAGCGCATGTCCGAGTTCGACGATGCCCGTCTTGTCGGAGACGGAGAGAAGCGCGCGCGTGATCTTGACCTGGTCCATGGCGCGCCCTCTCCCGGATCAGGGCGGCGCGGGCAAGCCCTTATTTCGCCCATATTACTTGGCGCGGTGGAACACCCAGCTCACGCTGGTGCCGCCCGCCGGCGTGTCGCCGCTGATCACCAGCTGCTCGCTCGATTGCGGGCGCCCGCGCGCGTCGATCCATAAGGAGGCCTCGACCGCGAGCGTGCCGCCCTTGCAGCGGAACTGCCACAGCGCGCCCGAAGGTGCGCGCAGGATCGCCGCCTGGCCGTCGGCGGTCGGCGCCACCTCGATATGCGGCGCGAGGTGGAAGCGTACTGCGAATTCCGTGTCGCCGCGATTGCGCCGGCGATCGGCGGGAAGCAGCATGTCCTCGCCGCGCACGTCGCGCCCGTCGTGCGACAGCGCGATCAGGCGGCGGTGGAGAAAGCCGTAGCGGCGCACATAGCCGTCATGGCTGGCCTCGATCCGGCTCGAATTGTCGGTCTCATGCCGCGCCAGCTCGACCTCGCCGACGCCGCGTCCGAGCGTGCCGTCGGCATGGATCGCGGTCGAGTTGCTGTCGCCGATCACCAGGGTCGAGTGCGCCGCGGTGGTGCGCAGCCCCCTGACAAGCTCGGCCGGAAGCTGCGCGTCCGTCATCCCCGCGCCGCCGCAATTGACGACGATCCGGTGCGCACCGTCCGAAAGCTCGAAGGCGAGCGTCGAGGCGCAGCCACCCTCGACCAATCGCGCGACCGGCGGCGGCGCGGCGTCCATGATCAGCACCGTGCTGCCCGCCGAAAGCCGCTGATACCCCCAGTCGCGCGCCTGTTTGAGCGGGCGGGTCCGCACGCCCGTAGCCTCGACAGTCTGGCTGATGAGATCGCCGGAGATGGGCCCCGATCCCTGCCAGCTCGATAGCCCTTTGTCGCCATGGCAGACGCCCAGCAGCGCGGTGACCATGCGATTGAGCGCTGCGGGCACGAAGGCCGGCGGATCGAAGCGGCGCGCATGATAGGCCTGGACCAGCATGGTCAGCAGCTGGATCGCCTCAAGCTGGCCCGCGGGCGAGCGGCCGACGGTGCCGCCATCCTCGAACACCGACTGAGCGAGCGCGCGGTTCAGGCCCGCCTCGCCGAACGCCCTGCGCGGATCACCGCCCGGCAGCATCAGACCGGCGGCGAGCACGCCGCACCATGCCGCCAGCCGCGGCACGCCGGCCTGCGCCTTGTCCGCGGCGCGATCGATGTGGCGCGCCCCCCTGGCGAGCGCGTGGAGCACCGAGGAACGATAGACCAGGTCGGTGCTCGACAGGATCAGCGGCGCGTGCGCGGTCCAGAACAGGATGCGGCGGCCCCACAGGTCGGCGCGCCAGGCCAGATCGGAGACTTTCTCGCCATGCGCCGCCAGCCAGCGCCGCATAATCTCCTCGGCGATCGGCGCGGCATGGATGCGGGTGGTGACGCTCGACAGGTCGCGCAGCCAGGCGAAGCTCTGGAGATAGTCGCCGAACGCCGGCGACCAGTCGGGATGCGCGAAATCGAGATCCTCGATCGCGCGACGCTCGCCGCGGAACTGGACCATGCCGTCGAGCAGCGCGTTGCCGCGCAACACGTCACCGAAAAAGGGATCCTCGGCGACCGCGATCAGCTTGAGCGGATGACGGCCCCTCAGCCGCATCGTGTGGAGCGGCGTGCGCCAGGCGAAGCGCTGGAATCGTTCGGAGATCCGCTCGGCCAGCGACAGGCCGCGATCGCCGCCCAGTCGGATCAGCCGCTTGCCTTCCTCGACTCCGTCGGCACCGGAGCCGGGAGTCAGGTCGTTCAACCGCCCCTTAGCGCCGCGATGTTGGCGGCATATTCACCCGGCCCGCCGGTGAAGGTCGCGGTGCCCGCGACCAGCGCGTCGGCGCCCGCGGCGATCGCCTTCGGTGCGGTCTCGCGATCGATGCCGCCATCCACCTCGAGATCGATCGCGCGGCCGGATGCCTGGATGCGGCGCCGGAGCTCGGTGATCTTGGGAAGCTGGCTCTCGATGAACTTCTGCCCGCCGAAACCCGGATTGACGCTCATCACCAGGATCAGGTCGATCATGTCCATGACGTGATCGACGACGTCGACCGGGGTGGCGGGATTGAGCACCACGCCCGCGCGCTTGCCCAGCGCCTTGATCGTCTGGAGCGTGCGGTGGAGATGCGGCCCGCTCTCTGGATGGACCGAGATGCAATCGGCACCCGCATCCGCGAATGCCTGGAGGAACGGGTCGACCGGCGTGATCATCAGATGCACGTCGAACGGCTTGGCGGTGTGCGGACGGAGCGCCTTCACCACTGCGGGCCCGATCGTGATGTTGGGCACGAAATGTCCGTCCATCACATCGACATGGATCCAGTCGGCGCCTGCCTGGTCGATCGCGCGTATTTCCTCGCCCAGTCGAGCGAAGTCGGCGGAAAGAATAGACGGGGCGATACGGACTGCGGGCATGATGAGTCCTTAGCATGGCCCGAATCGCGCGCAACGCGCGATTGCGCTTCAGCCGACTCGACGCAGCCTTGCGATGAAAAAACCGTCCATGCCGCCGGCATCGGCAAGCGCACCGGGCAGCAGGCGCAGCGATCCGTCGGCGCGGGGCGCCAGGCCTTCGGGCAGTTCCTCGGCCCGGACCGGCTCGATCGCGAAGTCCGGATGCCCTGCCAGGAAGTGCGCGAGCTGGGCCTCGCCCTCCTTCGGCTCGAGCGAGCAGGTCGAGAAGACGAGCAGGCCGCCGGGCTTCACCCAGGGCGCGGCGCGCGCGAACAGCCTCGTCTGCAGCTCGGCCATCTCGGAAATCAGCGAGGGGCGGACACGGTGGAGCACATCGGGGTGCCGGCGGAAGATGCCCGTCGCGCTGCACGGCGCATCGAGCAGCACCGCATCGGCAGGCCCGGCAGGCGTCCATTCGAGCAGATCGGCCGCGACGATCTCGGCGTTCAGCCCGGTGCGATCCAGATTGTCGCGAAGTCGCGCGAGACGACTTTCCGAAATGTCGACCGCCGTCACCTGCCAGCCATTTGCCGCAAGCTGGAGCGTCTTGCCCCCCGGCGCGGCGCACAGGTCGAGCGCGGTGCCCTGCCCCTTGCCGATCAACCGGGCGGGAATCGACGCGGCGAGATCCTGCACCCACCAGCCGCCCTCGGCATAGCCTTCGAGCCCGGGCACCGAACCCTTTTCGTCGAGCCGGAGATGTCCGGGCATCAGGCTCCTGCCGGCGAGATCGGGCGCCGCATCGGGATCGCGCAGCGTCAGGTCGAGCGGCGGCGGCACCGCGATCGCACGCTCGGCATCCTCGATCATCTGGTCGCCCCAGGCCGCATGCCAGCGCAGCGCCACCGCATCGGGCAGCGACGGCGGCTCGGGCAGCAGCACGCCGCTGCGCACCAGGGTGCCGAACACGCCGTGCACCAGTTTCCGGGGCCCGCCATCGACCAGGGGCAGCACCGTCGCGATCGCGGCATGGCCCGGCGTGCCGAGCACCAGCGCCTGGACGAGCGCGATGCGCAGTGCGAATCGCGCCTTGGCGTCATCGGGCAGCCGCTGCTTGGTCGCACTGTCGATCAGCGCGTCGAGGTCGGGAAGCCGGCGCAGCGTCTCCGCCGCGATGGCGTGCGCCAGCCCGCGATCGTTGGGCGCCAGGCCCTGCGCGGCATTATCCATCGCCTGTTCGAGCGCGAGCCCGCGACGGAGCACCGCGTCGAGGAGCTTGAGGGCCGCGCGGCGCGTGGGAACGCCCGGGGCATCGGCGTTCTGCGCGCGCCCGGCTCGACGTTGTTTATCTTGACCTTGTTTCATTGCGCGCCGATTTGGGCGTCATCGAGCTTGAAGGCAATGCCATGGGCCAGCGCCCCGAACATCTGAAGCCGCCCGCACATCTGACGCCGAGCCCGCCGGTGCCCGAACCCGCGCCCGCCAAACCCACCGAGGATCCGCTCGGGAAGGACCCGACCCGTTATGGCGACTGGGAGTTGAAGGGCGTGGCGGTCGATTTCTGACCGTCACGCCCTCCCCGATCCTCAGAAGCTTTCGCCGACCCATTGCTCGGTCTTCGCCCAGAGCGCCTTCGCCCTCTCGGGATCGAGCGCATAGGGGCGCACGCCTTCGCTGACCGGCGTGATGACGCCGTCGGTGATCAGCGTGGTGACGTGGCAATTCTCGCAATAGCGGCCGCCCACCTTATCGGCATCGGCGACGGCGCCGGCCCAGACCGAAGTCGCCGCGCCCTGCGGAATCGTCTTCCACTGGAAGGGCGGCTGACCGAGCTTAGCCAGATCGGCATTGATCGAGGCGAGCATCGCGTTGAGCACGTCCTCACCGACATGGCGGCCCAGTTCGGTCTGGATGCCGCCGGGATGCACCGCCGTCGCGCGGACGCCGCGCTCGCGATGCCGCCGGTCGAACTCGACGGCGAACAGGATGTTCGCGGTCTTGGAACGGCCATAGGCGACACGCGGATCATAAGGCGTATGCTCGAAATTCGGGTCGTCGAGATCGACATCGGCATAGCGATGGCCAGAGGAGGCGAGGTTCACCAGCCGGCCACCTGAAGCGATCAGCGGCGCGATGCGGTTGACCAGCACGAAATGGCCGATGTGATTGGTGCCGATCTGCGTCTCGAAGCCATCGGCGGTATGCCCAAACGGCGTGGCCATCACACCGGCATTGGCGATCACCAGGTCGAACGGCTTGCCCGAATCGAGCAGTCGATCGGCTGCAGCGCGCACGCTGGCGAGCGAGGCCAGGTCGAGCTCGACCAGTTCGATCCCGCCCCCATTGGCAGCGTCCGCGCGCACCGGCGCCGTTGCGGCCTCCGCCTTGGCGAGATCGCGCGCCGCACCCACCACCTGCGCGCCGTGCGCGGCGAGCGCCCGCGCCGTCTCCACGCCCAGCCCGGCCGAGACGCCGGTCACCAGCACGCGCTTGCCGCGCAAATCCACCCCTGCCAGCACCTCGTCGGTGGTGGAGGTTGCGCCGAACGAATCAGCCATGATCAACTCCTTGAATCCATGAGGCAACACGCCGCCTGTGCCAGAGGCGGCATTGCCGTCCGGCCTGTTGCGATATAAAAGGGAGGGTGGCTCCGCTTTTAATACGGAGGCACCCTCCACTTTTCAAGGGATGCAGGAAGAAATTGCCCGATTCGAGCGCTCCGAACTCCCGCAAGCCGCGCGCCGATGCCGAGCGCAACCGGCTCCGGCTGCTCGAGGCGGCGAAGGTGGTCTTTGCCGAAAAGGCGGCGGAAGCCAGCCTGGAGGAGATCGCACGCACGGCCGGCGTCGGGATCGGCACGCTCTATCGCCACTTCCCGACACGGGATGCGCTGGTCGAGCAGGTCTATCGGAGCGAATCGACGCAGCTCGCCCAGGCGGCGGCCGATCTCGCCCGGACCCAGCCGCCGGTCGAGGCGCTGCGGCTTTGGATGCGGCTGTTCGTCGATTATCTCGCGACCAAGCAGATCATGTCGGAGGCGCTGAACGCGATGGTCTGCGGACCCGCCGAGCTCTATGCCGAATCGGGCCCGCAGCTGAAGGGCGCGCTCGCCGATCTCGCCGGGCGCGCAGTGGCGAGCGGCGCGATCCGCCTTGAGGTCGATCCGCTCGATATGCTCCGCGCGCTGGTGGGCGTCGCCCAGCCCGAGGCGGGAAATGCGGGTCGCGAGAACGCCAAGCGCCTGGTCGACATGATGATCGCCGGCGCGCGCGTGGGCGCCACGGACTAGGCCGCGGGGACTATTCGTCCGCCAGCATTGCCGCGAGCTTGTTCACCGTGTTCCAGTTGCGCGCGGTGGCGATCTTCGGGAATTTCGCCTTCGCCATCGTCTGGAGCAGCTTCGAATCGCGCATGGCCTGCTGGCTCATATAATCGACATAGAGTTCGCGCCCGATCGCCTGCATCCGCTCGGGGCCGAGATGGATTTCGGCGTGCCGTTCGATCGGGCCTTCGGGAAAGGTGTCGCGGTGGAACGTCACCAGCACATGACTGGGATGGTCGATCGCGGCTTCCGAATAAGGATTGGCGGCGATCGCCGCGCGCATCTCATCCAGATCGCGGACAATCACATCGGTTTTCAAGCCGTGTTGCAGAAAGGCCGCTTCCAGCCGCCGCTCGATCTCGGGGCCGCTTTCCGCGCAATCGAACACGACATTGCCCGAAGCGAGCAGCGTCTCCACCCGCGCATAGCCCTGGCTCTCGGTGATCGCCTTGAGATCGGTCGAGAGCAGCTTGCGACCGCCCAGATTGACGCCGCGCAGCAGGGCGGCCCAGCGCTTCACACCGCCTCCGCGCGCAAGGGCCGGCTGAGCAGCGCCTCGACCACGGCGCGGACGTCCGCGCCTTCGAGCAACGCATTGACCGCCTCGGTGACCGGCATGTCCACACCTGCCGCTACCGCCGCCTCGCGAAGCACCGGCGCAGTGAACGCGCCTTCCGCCACGGTCCTGCGGTCGGCCATCAGCTCGGCGGCGCTGCGGCCCTGGCCCAGCCCTACCCCCAGCGAGAAGTTGCGCGAGTTGGTCGACGAGCAGGTCAGGACGAGGTCGCCCAGCCCCGAAAGCCCGGTCAGCGTCTCGGCCTGCGCGCCGCGCGCCAGGCCGAAACGCGTCATCTCGGCAAAGCCGCGTGCGATCAGCGCGGCGCGGGCGTTGAGCCCCAGCCCGGCGCCCTCGACCACGCCACAGGCGATGGCGAGCACATTCTTGACCGCGCCGCCGATCTCCGCGCCGATTACGTCGGTAGAGGCATAGGTGCGGAAGGCGGGACCGGCGAGGCGGGCGGAAAGACGCGCGCCCAGATCCTCGTCCTCGCAGGCCAAAGTAACGGCGGTCGGCTTGCCCGCGGCAACCTCGCCGGCGAACGTCGGTCCGGAGAGTACGGCGATCGGTGCCTGCGGTGCCGCATCGCGCGCGACTTCGCCGACCAGCAGGCGGGTCCCCGCCTCGATCCCCTTCGCGCAAAGCACAAGCGGTGTCTTTCCCACCGGCGTGGCGCCGAGCACCGCACGGACGTGCTGGGCGGGCGCGACGACGAGGAGCGCGTCGAGCCCCGCAAGATCGTTCAGGTCTCCGGTCGCGCGAATCGAGGACGACAGCGGCACGCCGCCGAGGAACTGGCTGTTCTCGTTGAAGCCGTTGACGCTCTCGACCACCTCGGGCTCGCGCGCCCAGAGCAGCACCGGCTGCCCGCCCCGCGCCGCTACCGCCGCCAGCGCGGTGCCCCAGGCGCCGCCGCCGATCACCCCGATCCTCATGCCTTCACTCCTGCACCGCGCACCTTCTCCGCATCGGGATCGAGCGGCCAGCGCGGGCGCGCCGGAAAATCGAGCGGGTCGGTGAAGCCGGCGGCAAAGCGCTCGACCCCGGCCCAGGCGATCATCGCCGCATTGTCGGTGCACAGCCAGAGCGGCGGGGCGACGAAGCGCAGGCCGTGCTCGGCCGCCAGATTCTCGAGCGCCGAACGCACCGCCTTGTTCGCCGCGACGCCGCCGGCGACGACCAGAGCGGTGGGACGGACCCCGGCGAGCGCGCGGCGGGTGCGGTCGATCAGGCAATCGACCACCGCCTGCTGGAAGGACGCGGCCAGATCCTGGGCGCTATGGTCGTTCACGGCGCGGGCGACGGCGCTCTTCAGGCCGGCAAAGGAGAAATGTGGCTCAGCCGAACCGACCAGCGGGCGCGGCAGCGGAACTGCCTTCGGATTCCCCCGGGCAGCGGCTTCCTCGACCGCCGGCCCTCCGGGAAAGCCCAGGCCGAGCAGCTTGGCGGTCTTGTCGAACGCCTCGCCCGCGGCGTCGTCGATCGTCGTGGCGAGCCGGCGATAGCTGCCCACGCCCTCGACCAGCAGCAGCTGGCAATGCCCGCCCGATACGAGCAGCAGCAGGTACGGGAATTCCAGCGTCGGGTCGCTCAGCCGCGGCGACAGCGCATGGCCCTCGAGATGATTGATCGCCACCAACGGCTTGCCGCTCGCCAGCGCCAGCGCCTTGCCGGTGACCAGGCCCACCATGACGCCGCCGATCAGCCCCGGCCCCGCCGTCGCCGCGATCGCATCGACATCCGCCAGCGTCACACCGGCTTCCGCCAGGGCCGCCTCGACCAGGGGCGCCAGCACCTCGACATGCGCGCGCGCGGCGATCTCGGGAACGACGCCGCCATAGGGGCGGTGCGCCTCCTCCTGGCGCGCGAGCTTGTGCGCGCGGATCGTACCGTCGCTGTCCACCAGCGCCGCCGCCGTCTCGTCGCAGCTCGATTCAAGCCCCAGGATCAGTGCCATCGCTTCCATCTAGGCCGCCCAGCCGCTAGCACAAGCCATGCCTCCGTTCCGCCTCGGTACCCGCGGGTCTCCGCTCGCCCTTGTCCAAGCCCATATCGTTCGCGATGCGCTGGCCGCCGCGCATGGCATTGAGGCCGAGATCGTCGTGATCCGTACCACCGGCGACAAGGTCCAGGACCGCGCGCTCGCCGAGATCGGCGGCAAGTCGCTATGGACCAAGGAGCTCGATCGCGCGCTGCTGGGCGGCGAGATCGATTGCGCGGTGCATTCGATGAAGGATGTCGAGACTTTCCGGCCCGACATGATCGCGATCGCCGCGATCCTGCCGCGCGCCGATGTGCGCGACCGGCTGGTCGGCGCCGACAGCATCGATGCGCTCCGGCAGGGCGCGGTGGTCGGCACCGCCTCGCCGCGCCGCGCCGCGCAGCTCAAACGCCTGCGGCCTGATGTCGAGACCGTGCTGTTCCGCGGCAATGTCGACACGCGCCTTGCCAAATTGGCGGCGGGCGAGGCCGATGCAACCCTGCTCGCCGCGGCGGGCCTGGAACGTCTGGGACGTCATGACGTCGGATTCGCCGTCCCTACCAATGTGATGCTCCCCGCCCCCGCGCAGGGTGCGGTGGGGATCGAAGTGCGCGCGGACGATGGGCGGGCGCTCGCGCTGGTCGCCGCGATCGACGATCCGCACACCCATGCCTGCATCCTTGCCGAGCGCGCGCTGCTCGCGGCGCTCAAGGCGGATTGCCACTCGCCGGTGGCGGCGCTCGCCACGCTGGAGGGCGCGATCCTGACGCTCGAGGCCGAGCTACTCTCCGAGGACGGCAGCGCGCATGTCCATGGCCAGATCGAGGGCGCGCCGCTCGATCATGAGCTGCCCGCCGCACTCGCGCGCGACCTTCTCGACCGCGCGCCCGAAAGCGTGCGGCGGCTGTTCGCGGGATGAGTCGCGCAATCGCGGTGCTGCGGCCCGAGCCCGGCAATCGCGTGACTGCCGCGGCGATCGAGGCGCGTGGACGCCGCGCGATTCGCCTGCCGCTGTTCAAGGCTGGCGCCGTAGCGTGGGACGTGCCCGCCCCGGCACGGTTCGATGCGCTGCTGCTGACCAGCGCCAATGCTGTCCGCCACGCGGGAGCGGGCCTGTCGCAATTGCGCGAATTGCCGGTGCATGCAGTAGGCGACGTCACCGCCGAAGCCGCGCGGCGAGCGGGCTTCGCCATCGCCTCGATCGGCGATGCGGGCGCCCAGACGTTGATCGCGCAGGTGGAGGCGATGGGCGTGCGTCGGGCGCTGCATCTCGCGGGACGCGAGCGCACGCTGGAGGCAGGCGGCATCGTCGCGCAGGTGGTGACGGTCTACGCAAGCGAGGCGCTGCCGGTCACCGCGGACATGGCGACACGGCTCGCGGGATCGGTCGCGCTGATCCAGTCGGCGCGCGCAGGCGCCCGCCTCGCCGAAATCATCGAACCTGGCCAGCGCGGCAGCATTGCCCTGGTCGCGACCAGCGAACGCGCCGCCGCTGCCGCGGGAGAGGGCTGGGAGCGCATCTTGGTGCCGCCCGCGTTCCGCGGAACCGCGCTGATCGACGCCGCGATCGCGCTCGCCGATTGACCGGGCCGACCGGGACGGCGAAAAGGGTCGTATGAGCGACGAGCCCCTCGCCCCGCAGTCTCCGCTGCGCAACCGGATACTGATCGGCGGCCTAGGTTTTCTGGGCGGCGTAGCGCTGACCGCGGGCCTGATCCAGCTGACCGGCGTGCCGGCACTGGGCACTGCCAAGGCTCCGGCACCCCAGGCCAGCCCCCAGCCGCAACCCCTTGCCGTGCCTGCGCTGCCTCCGGGCACCGACATGGCGACGCTGAACGCGCGCGAGGCAGAGCTTGCCGGCAAGCTCGACCAGCTCGAGCAGCGCATCGCCGACACCAATGGCAGCGCGCGCAACGCCGCTTCCTATGCGACCCAGGCCGAGCGCCTGATGATCGCCTTCTCGGTGCGGCGCGCGATCGAGCGCGGCCAGCCGCTCGGCAGCCTGGAAAACCAGCTCCGCGCGCGCTTCGGCGAACAGCATGGCGAGGCGGTGGCCGCGATCGTCGCGGCGGCGGCGCAGCCGGTGACGCTCGAGGATCTGCGCCTCGCGCTCGACGCGCTCGGGCCACGGCTGGCGAGCGGCCCCAATGACAGCCTGTGGGCGCGCTTCCGCGGTTTCATCGGCGACATGATCGTCGTACGCCAGGCCGATGTGCCGAGCCCGCGCACGTCCGATCGCCTGCGCCGCGCCCGGCGCGCGCTCGATCAGGGCGATGTCGAGGCATCGTTGGCCGAAGTCGCGCACCTTCCCGGCGCCGCCAATGCCGAGAGCTGGACCGGCGCCGCGCGCCGCTTCCTCGCGGCGCGCAACGGGTTGAACGAAATCGAGCGGGCGGCCGTGGAGACCGCCCCCGCACAGCCGGCACGCCCGGCAATCTGAGGAACTGATTATGGCAGAGATGGGCCGGTTCGACTGGCAGGATCCGTTTGGGCTCGAATCGCAGCTCACCGACGAGGAACAGATGGTGCAAGCCGCTGCGCGCGATTACGCGCAGGGCGAGCTGTTGCCGCGCGTGACCTCGGCGTTCCTCGAGGAGCGCTTCGATCGCGAGATCATGTCCGAGATGGGCGCGCTCGGCCTGCTCGGCCCGACGATCCCCGAAACCTATGGCGGCGCGGGCCTCGGCTATGTCGCCTATGGGCTGGTTGCGCGCGAGGTCGAGCGCGTCGATTCGGGCTATCGTTCGGCAATGAGCGTGCAGAGCTCGCTCGTGATGCATCCAATCCATGCATATGGCACCGAGGAACAGCGGCGGAAATATCTGCCAAGGCTCGCCAGCGGCGAATGGGTCGGCTGTTTCGGCCTGACCGAACCCGATGCCGGTTCCGACCCCGGCGGCATGCGCACCCGCGCCGAGAAGATAGACGGCGGCTACCGCCTGACCGGCACCAAGATGTGGATCACCAACTCGCCGATCGCTGACGTCATGGTGGTATGGGCCAAGTCCGACGCGCATGGCGGCGGGATCAAGGGCTTCGTGCTCGAACGCGGCATGAAGGGGCTCTCCACGCCCAAGATCGAGGGCAAGCTTTCGCTCCGCGCCTCGATCACCGGCGAGATCGTGATGGATGGCGTCGAAGTGGGCGAGGACGCGCTGCTGCCCGAGGTCCAGGGCCTTCGCGGCCCGTTCGGCTGCCTCAATCGCGCGCGCTACGGCATCGCCTGGGGCACGATGGGCGCGGCCGAGGCCTGCATGCACGCTGCGCGGCAGTACACACTCGATCGTGCCCAGTTCGGCAAGCCGCTGGCCGCGACCCAGCTCGTCCAGCTCAAGCTCGCCAATATGGAGACCGAGATCGCGCTCGGCCTGCAGGCGGCACTGCGCTGCGGCCGCATGTTCGACGACGGCACGCTCTCGCCCGAGGCGATCTCGATCATCAAGCGCAACAATTGCGGCAAGGCGCTCGATATCGCCCGCGTCGCCCGCGACATGCATGGCGGCAACGGCATCTCCGCCGAATTCCACGTGCTGCGCCATGCGATCAACCTCGAGACGGTCAACACCTATGAGGGTACCCATGACGTGCACGGGCTGATCCTCGGCCGCGCGATCACCGGGATCGCCGCTTTCTGATGGACCTGCAGCCGACGCTCACCGGCGAGCTGGTGATCCTCCGCCCGACCGTCCCGGAAGACTGGGACGCGATGTACGCGGTCGCCTCCGATCCGCTGATCTGGGAGCAACATCCGGCGAACGATCGCTGGGAGGAACGCGAGTTCCGCAAATATTTCGCCGATGCGCTGTCTTCGGGCGGCGGCCTGACGATCCTCGACAAGGCGACGGGCGCGATCATCGGCGCCAGCCGCTATTACGGCCATGCGCCCGAGCGCGACGAGATCGAGATCGGCTGGACCTTCCTGGCCCGCACCTATTGGGGCGGCGCCTATAACCGCGAGGTCAAGCGGCTGATGTGCGAGCATATCCATCGCTATGTCGGCTGCGCGATCTTTCTGGTCGGCGAAGGCAATCTGCGCTCGCAAGGCGCGATGGCCAAGATCGGTGGCGTCCGCCGCGCCGAGATGCTCAGCCGCGACTATAACAGTGGCACCCATCGCCAGGTGGTGTTCGAGATCCGCCGCACGGTGTCTTGAGGGCCAACCATGTTCCGGCACCGTTTGGAAATCTGGATCTCGGCGAATCGGATGCGCGTGGTGCATGGCAAGACGGGTAAAGCGATCGAGCGTGTCGCGGAACTTCCCTTCTCGTCGGCCCGGATGCTCGTCGCGGACACCGATGCCGCTGTCGGTTTACTGAAAGCCATTCTCATCGATCTCGAAGGCCGGCGGCGATGGTTCGCATGGCCGACTGCGGTCATCCATCCGATGGAACTTTGCGACGATGGGCTGAGCCCGGTCGAGAAGCGCGCCATCGGCCAGATGGCCGAGGCACTGGGCTTCGCAAAAGTCGAAATTTCCGGCGAGCGAGACCAGCGCCCTGTTACCCGTCCAGCCGCTTGATCAGTTCCTGTGCCGCAGCGGGCGCGCGCACTTTGCCACCATGGATGAAGAAGACGAAGGTTTCGCGCGGGGTCGCCGGCGGCACCTCATCGCTTGCATAGGGCAGACCCTCGGGCCGCCCACCCGCCGCCCAGCTCTTCACCACGTCGGTCCAGCGCGGAAAATGCGCCTCGGGATAGCAGAGCGGATTCTCGTCCTCGCCCGCCTCCAGCCGGGCATAGACAAAGTCCGCGCTGATATCGGCGATCGCCGGATATTGCGGCGAATCGGCATAGACGATCGCCACCCCCGCCTTGCGGCACATCGCGACGAACTCGGGGACATGGAAGCTGTCGTGCCGCACCTGCACGGCATGGCGCAGCGCCACGCCTTCGTGCTTGCGCGGCAGCAGATCGAGGAACGCCTGGAAATCCGCGGCGTCGAATTTCTTGGTGGCCATGAACTGCCAGAAGAGCGGCCCGAGCTTGTCGCCCAGCTCGACCAGCCCCTGGCCGACGAAGCGCTGCACCGACTCGCCGGCCTCCGCCAGCACCTTGCGGTTTGTGCAGAAGCGCGAGCCCTTGACCGTATAGACGAACCCCTCCGGTGCCGCGGCCGCCCAGCCGGCGAAGCTCGCGGGCTTGAAGGTCGAATAATAGGTGCCGTTGATCTCGATCGCGGTGAGTGCGCGCGCGGCGAACTCCAGTTCCTTCTTCTGCGCCAGGCCCGGCGGATAGAAGGTCCCGCGCCAGGGCTCGAAGGTCCAGCCGCCGATGCCGACATGAATGGGTGCGCTGCTCATGTCCTGAGGCATAACCCGGGCACTCACTCGATTCGAGTCCAGGTCTGCGATTTGCAGCCCACCCCCAGTGCCAGGCAGCCTTTCCCGACGAGCTGGTCGGTACCGACCAGCGTCACCGTCCCCGAAAAGGTCTTGTTGATGTCGGGAACGAACACCTTGCCCTTCCACACGCCGGGGCGGATCAGCCTGAAATTGCGAAACAGCTGCGTGCCGACCAGAGTCTTGGTTCCCCCGCGCGCCGCATCGGCCTTCGCCTTGTCGTTCGCCCAGATGACGGTGCCGCACATCGCCTGTTCACCGCAGGGGTGCGAGCGGATATGCACGCTGTTGCTGGGATTGGCCCAGACCTTGGGCGTCGGAAGCGCGGCACCGGTAAGCGCCAGGAACAGGCCGGCGATCGCGGCAGGGACAAGGCGTGGCGGCATTTGGCTCTCCCGATTCGATCGCGCCTTGTGCCTAATCCCGGGGAAGCGCGAAATCATTCCCAGGGATAGGGTATCAAATGCCGGGCATATCGGTTGGACAGATTGCAGCGGTATTTACTTCCGAGGCCGCCAACGCGCCGATCTAACCGGTTACTTGGCGAACTTGTCCAACCAAAGCGACGCCAGCGACTCGCGGCGCACTGGCGCTCCCCGCCGCCGCACGGTATCGTCTGGGCGATGACGGAGCGCCGCCCTGTGCCGGAAGCCGATCGCCGATGGGGCGAAGGCAGGCTGGCGGATCGCGCTTATTCGCGAATCGTCGAGATCATCAACGACGACGATCTGCGCGTCGGCGACCGCCTCCCTTCCGAATCGCGGCTCGCCGAGATGTTCGGCATGTCGCGCACGATCGTCCGCGAGGCGCTGGTCCGGCTCGCCGCCGACGGCATCACCGAGGCGCGGCGCGGTGCCGGCTCCTATGTCATGCGCCGCCCGTCCGAGCGGCTGGGCGCGCACATGCCGATGTCCGATCTGTCGGCGACGCTCGGCACCTATGAGGTCCGCTTCGTGCTCGAGGCGGAGGCCGCGCGGCTCGCGGCGATGCGTCGGTCGGGCGAGCAGCTTGCCGCGATCGAAGCCGCGCTGGACGACCTGCGTCGCGCGCTGCTGTCCGATGCGCCCGCGCACGACGAGGATTGGGAACTCCACCGCGCGATCGTGCTGGCGACCGCGAACACCGCTTTCGTGTCGACATTCGAGCATCTTCACGAGGAAGTGCTGCGCATCCTCAAGGCCGGCGTCGACATTTCGCGCTCGCGCCCGCCCGAAGCGATCGGCGCGATGATGCGCGAGCACGAAATGGTCGTGGAGGCGATTCGCGCCCAGGATGCCGACGGCGCTGCGCTGGCGATGCGCTGGCATCTTACGCAGGGGCGTAAACGGCTGATGCCCTGACGCGCTGGCCGAAGCTGTTTGCAGGTTTCGAGACGCATACCCGACCGTCGGATACATCCATTTTGCTATGGTTTTCCCGTGGCAAGGTCGCGGATTGGCGCGCACTATAGTTCCGTCAAAGTCTGTCGGCCGACAAAGAGACGATATCTATGGGGGAAGGTTCAGCTCGGGACGCAGCGATGCTTGAGCTGTTCGTTGCCAACATCGAAGGTCGTGCGCTGTTTCTACTCGATATCGATGGGCGGATCCTGGACTGGAACCGCGGCGCGAGCCTGCTGACCGGCTGGGAGAGCGACGAGATAGTCGGCCAGCCCGTCGCGATACTCTACCCGCCAGCCGACGCGGCCGCCGGCAAACCGGGGGCCGACCTCGAGCGAGCGGCAAGGGACCAGACCGTTCGCGAGGAGGCCTGGCGCGTCCACAGAAGCGGCTCGGAATATCTGGCGGAAGTCACGACCGTCGCGCTCCACGATGCCAATGGCGCGTTGCGCGGCTATGGCCTGATCCTTGTCGACGCGACCGACCGCAAGGCGGCCGAGGTGGCGCTGGCTCGGAGTGCGCTGCATCTGCGCTCGATCCTGGCGACGGTCCCGGACCCGATGATCGTGATCGACCATCGCGGCGTCATCCTGTCGTTCAGCGCGGCCGCCGAGCGCCTGTTCGGATATTCCGAAGCCGATGTAATCGGCAGCAACGTCTCGATGCTGATGCCCTCGCCCGATCGCGAGCGCCATGATTCCTATCTCGAGCGCTATCTGGGTACCGGAGAACGCCGCGTGATCGGGATGGGCCGCATCGTCGTCGGGCGGCGCCGGGATGGCACCGATTTCCCGATGGAGCTCTCGGTCGGCGAGGTTCAATCGGACGGTCATCGCATCTTCACGGGCTTCATCCGAGACCTGACCGAGAAGCAGCGCGCCGAGTTGCGGCTGCAGGAGCTGCAGTCGGAGCTGATCCATGTCTCGCGCCTTTCGGCGATGGGCACGATGGCATCGACGCTCGCGCACGAACTCAATCAACCCCTCACTGCGATCGCAAATTACCTCGAAGCGGCGCGCAAGCTGCTGGAACGCCCCGAGCGCTCCGACCTCATCGACTCACTGCTCGGCGAGGCCGTCGCCGAATCGGCCAAGGAGGCCTTGCGCGCCGGGACGATCGTGCGGCGGCTGCGCGACTTCGTTTCGCGAGGCGATGTCGAGAAGCATAACGAGGATCTGCCGGCCCTGATCGACGAGGCGAGCCGCCTCGCGCTGATCGGCGCCAGTGAGAGGGGAATCGAAGCCGATTTTGTGCTCGACCCCAAGGCGGACACCGTGCTGGTCGATCGCGTGCAGGTCCAGCAGGTGCTGGTCAATCTCGTCCGCAACGCCATCGAAGCGATGTCCGACACGCGCGAACGCAAGATCGTCATCACCACAAGGGCCGACCGGCGAGGCATGGTGCGGGTGTCGGTCGCCGATACCGGACCCGGTCTGGCGCCCGAAGTCGATGCGCAGCTCTTCGAGGCGTTCACGAGCACCAAGGAACGCGGAATGGGGCTCGGCTTGTCGATCTGCCGCACCATCGTGGAGTCGCACGGGGGGCGCATCTGGGCCGAACCGCGACCGGGTGGCGGCACAATCTTCAATTTCACGATCATGGGCGCGGGAGCGGAAGAAGCCAGTGATGCAAGAGCGGATAATCCATCTCGTCGATGACGAGGAAGCGGTCCGGCGCTCTGCCGGTTTCATGCTGCGGACGTCGGGATTCAAGGTGCACACCTATGTGTCCGGCGTCGAATTTCTCAGCGAAGTGAAACACCTGGAGCCCGGCTGTATCCTGCTCGACGTACGCATGCCCGGGATGGACGGGCTGGAAGTGCAGGCCGAGCTCAACCAGCGCGGCATTGCCATGCCGGTGATCGTGCTGACCGGGCACGGCGACATCAATACCGCCGTCGTGGCCATGAAGGCCGGTGCCTCGGACTTCATCGAAAAGCCGTTCGAGATGGAAGTTCTGACGCAAGCGATCGAAATCGCCTTCATGCGACTGGACGCAGGCGCCGCGGCAAGTTCGCATCACCACGTCGCGCAAGTACGTATCGCCGCGCTCAGTCGCCGCGAACAGGACGTGCTGCACGGCTTGGTCGCAGGCCGGCCCAACAAGCTGATCGCCTATGATCTCGGCATTTCGCCGCGCACGGTCGAGGTCTATCGCGCCGCCCTGATGAGCAAGCTGGGCGTGCGCAGCCTGTCCGAGGCGCTGCGCATCGCGTTTGCGGCGGGCATGATCGGCGAAATCGCGCCGGTATCGTCACAAGCTGGGGACACCACGTAAAGACGCGGTGGCGGTCGGCGCATTATTCTTCCGGAAAGCGGACGGATAATGCCCCAATCGAGAATGCCCCATTGGCCGGCGCGTGGCCTGCACATCCTGCTCCTGGAGGACGACGAGGCCGTGCGCCGGTCGCTGCACCTGATGCTTCGCGCGCATGGCTTCGAAGTCAGTTCCTATGCGGCGGCGGCGGCTCTCCTGGCGGATGCCGCCATCGGGTCCACCAGCCTCCTCATCGCCGATCATCGCCTGGCTGATCGGGACGGGATTCAGGTGCTGCGCGAGCTGCGCGAGATCGGCTGGTGGGGACGCGCGATCATGATCACCACCTCTCCATCGCCTGCCCTGCGCGAAGCGGCGATGGCGGCGGGATTTCACGCGGTGCTCGAAAAGCCGCTACGTCCGCAAGAGCTGATCAGGGCGATCGCCGCGGCCTCTTCCCCGAACGATCTCGCGAATCGCTGACTCTGCACGAATCGTCTGCAAGTCGCGATCGGCTGCGCCGAATCGCGCAGCGAAGCTGGAGCGGGCGAAGGGATTCGAACCCTCGACCCCGACCTTGGCAAGGTCGTGCTCTACCCCTGAGCTACGCCCGCTCTGGCGTTGCCCTGTGCCGCCGAAGCGCACCGGGCGGGTGAGGCGCGGCCACTAGCAGCGGGTCACAACCAACGCAACCCCCTAACCGCGCACCCCGATGGCTTGGCCGAAAAGGCTTGGCTGTATGGGCGCAAACCCCCACATAGGCGGCCGACCCCATCAATTCCCAGGAGCACTCCCGTTGGCCACGCTTGGTTTGAGCCCCGCCGAGAAGGAAGCCGTCGACGCATTCCGCCGCGACGTCGTCGAGCCTTCGATGACGAGCCTCGTCATCCTCGATTTCTGGGCCGAATGGTGCGGGCCGTGCAAAGCGCTGGGTCCGGTGCTCGAAAAGGTCGCCGCGGAATATGCGTCCAAGGGCGTGACGCTCGCCAAGATCGACGTCGACAAGAACCAGTTCATCGCCTCGCAATTCCAGGTCAAGTCGATCCCGACCGTCTATGCGATGTTCCAGGGCCAGCTCGTCGCGGATCTGACCAGCGCGCGCACCGAAACCCAGGTCCGCACCATGCTCGACCAGATTCTGCGCCAGCTCCCCGTGCAGAGCGAGGAAGCCCAGGCCGAGGCCGAGCTGGAGCCGCTGATCGCGATGGGCGAGCAGGTGCTGCAGGACGGCGACAATGAGCGGGCGCTGTCGATCTTCGAGCAGCTGGCCGAAATGGCACCCGAGCATCCCGCGGTGATCGCGGGGCATGTCCGCGCACTGGTGGCGCTAGGCCAGACAGACGCCGCCGCAGCCGCGCTCGCCGCATTACCGGAGGAAGCCGCCAAGGCACCCGAGATCGAGCGCGCCCGCGCCGCGCTGACGCTTGCGCAGGAAGCCCAGCCGGTCGCCGATCTGTCCGGCCTCGCCGCGCAGGCGGCCGCCAATCCCGAGGACATGGACGCGCGCTATGAGCTCGCCGGCGGCCAGATGGCGGCGGGCGATCGCGACGGCGCCGCAGCGACCCTGCTCGCGATGGTGCAGGACGATCGCGACTGGAATGAGGGCGCCGCCCGCCAGCGCCTGCTCAAGCTGTTTGAGGTCGTAGGGCTCGAGGACCCCTGGGTGTCGGGGCAGCGCCGCAAGCTCTCAGCGATCCTGTTCGGATGAAGCCGACAAGGCTTTCGGTATTCCCGCTGGGGGGCGCACTGCTGTTTCCACGGATGCAGCTGCCGCTCCATATCTTCGAGCCGCGCTACCGCGCGATGATCACCGATTCGCTGGCCCGCGACCGGCGAATCGGCATGATCCAGCCACGTGACGCAAACGAGCCGCCGACACTGTTCGATGTCGGTTGCGTCGGCCGCATCGCCGATGTCGAGGCGCTGCCCGACGGCCGGTTTGATATCGTGCTCGAAGGCCTGGCGCGCTTCACGATCCTGCGCGAGCTCGACGTGACCACGCCGTTCCGTCAGGTCGAAGCCGAACTGGAGGAGGCACGCGAGGATGAGTTCCTGTCACTCGGCGAGCGCGCCTCGCTCGAGATGGAATCGCGCAAATTCGCCGACGGGCTCGGCTATGCGGTCGATTGGGAAGCGGTGACGCGGCTCGACGACGAATCGCTCGTCAACGGCATCGCCCAGATCGCCCCGTTCGACGTGGCATCGAAACAGGCGCTGCTCGAAGCGGCGACCCTGGGTAACCGCGCGGCGCTGATCGTCCAGCTGATGCAGTTCTTCGGCCGCCACGGTGACGATGGCGGCACGCTGCAATAGCGGGTTAACGGGGCAATATCATTCAGAGCCGATGCGCGAAGCGGTGGAGGTCACCGACGCAGGGTCGCTGGCGATAGTCGCGCTCTGATTCGTCCTGCGTTCCGCCGCTAGCGGGCGACGCGATACCCGTCCGCACGCGATACCCAGATCACCATCTGATCGGGCAGCTTGCCGGCCGCACCGCCCATCGTGCCCCGGGCAATCCAGTGATCTCCGTCGGCGATGTAATTTGTGCAGATTTCCTGGTCGGCGAGAGGCGCCACCGCCCGTGAGGCCGCATCCAGGGTCCGCTGTGCCGCCTCACCGGTGATCGGGGCACCATCCTGCCGCACGATGCCCGCATCGATGTCCTGCTTTCGGATGAAACCGCAGACCGCACCCGATTTGATCGTGACGGGAGTCACGGTTTCAAGAGTAAGGCGCGGCGCCTTTGCCAGCAGCACTTCCGCGCTATTGCGATATCCGCCGCGCCCGTCGCGAACATAGCCGGCTAGCGACTGGCATGTCTTGTTCGCCCGATCCGGAGAATAGCATTGCAACTTCCCGTCCTGAGCTGGCGCCAGCGGATCACCCGAATCCTGCAAGGGCGCGGCACCGAACGCCCAGACGAGCGCCAGCAGCGAAATCATATCGCCACGCCCTGCAGCAATTTGGGCACATCGCCCGATTCGCCCCGCGCCTCGCCCATGAACCAGCGCTTTAGCGGCGGCATCCGGTCGACCGCGGACAGGCCGAAGCGGCGAACCGCGCTCGCCGTCCGGCCCGGCACGCCGAACAGGCGGGTAAGGCCATCGGTGGCGGCGGCGACCATGAAGGTGTCGAGCCCGCGCCAGCGCTGGTAGCGCGCGAGCAGCTGCGGATCGCCCAGGTCCATGCCCAGCCTTTTGCCGTCGACCAGCACCTCGACCAGGGTCGCGACATCGCGGAAGCCGACATTGACGCCCTGGCCCGCGATCGGATGGATGCCGTGCGCCGCATCGCCGACCAGCGCCAGCCGGTCGGAGGTGATCCAGGCGGCGTGGTGAAAGCCGAGCGGATGGCTGAAACGCGTCGAAAGCGGACCGAGCTTGCCGAGAAAGCCGCCCATCCGTTTCTCCGCCTCGGCCAGATAGGCCCGGCCGGATATCTTGTTCATCCCCGCCGCGTCGCGCGCATTGACCGTCCAGACGACCGCCGAGCGATGACCATTCTCGTCGTCGAGCAGCGGCAGGATCGCGAACGGGCCTTCGGGATAGAAGATCTCGAACGCGATATTTTCGTGAGAACGCTCGTGCCCGAGCGTGGCGACCATCGCGGCATGGTCATATGTCCAGCGCGCGACCTTCAGTCCCGCGGTCTCGCGCGTCGGCGAGTTCCGGCCCTCGGCCGCGACCAGCAATCGGGCGCGCACCGTCGCACCCGAATCGAGCGTCGCAGTCACGCCGAATTCGCCGCGCTCGACCGATACGGCGCGGGTCTGCATGCGGAGATCGACACCGGGCGCTGCCCGAGCCGCCTCGAGCAGCGCCGCGCGCAGCACGCGATTCTCGAACATATGGCCGAGCGCGCCTTCGCCCTCGTCCGGCGCAAAATCGAGCTTGCCCGGAGCCAGCCCGTCCGAGACGCGGATACCCTCGATCGGATTGCCCTTGCCGGCCAGGCGCGGCGCGACGCCGATCGCCTCGAACATCCGCATCGGCGCGCTGGCGATCGCCGAGGCGCGGCCGTCGAAGCTTGCCGCCAGCGTCTTCTCCAGATCGGCGGGGTCGATCACGATCGACGTCAGGCCATGCGCATCGAGCGCAACCGCCAGCGCGCTGCCGACCAGCCCGCCGCCGAGGATGAGTATGTCCGCTGAATCCATGTGCCTGCCCTAGCACTTTCACCCGGCGGTGCCAGCCCGCTCGCCTCCAGCGGCTCCGCACTTGCTGGTACAAAACAGGTCCATCTTGACGCCGGACTCGGCAAAGGCGATGGTTGCGCCGCACCCCTGACAATCTGGAGGCTGGGCCATGGCGTCCCGGGCACAAGCGCCGCTGTGGCGCGACACGATGAAGGCTGGTGCGCGCCGCAGCGGCGCGCTGATCGGCGGAACCTTGCTGTTCCTCGCCACGATGGCGCTCATTTTCGCGCTGCTGACCTATCATTCCTCGGATCCCTCGCTGAACACCGCCGCTGCGGGTCCGGCGCGTAACCTGCTGGGCGGCGTAGGCGCCTGGGCCGCCGACCTGCTGCTCACCGCGCTTGGCCTGCCCGTGGCGCTGCTTGCGCCGGTCGGGCTGATCGTCGCGTACCGGCTCTGGCTCGATCGGCCGATCGGCCATTGGGTGAAGATGCTGCGTGGCGCGACGATCGGCGTGGTGCTGATCGCGACCGCGCTCGCCTTTTTTTCCAGCGACGCCGTTCTCTCGCTGCCCGGCGGCTGGGGCGGCATCGTAGGGCTCAGCATTGCCGGCCTGTTCAACTGGCTGATCGGTTTCACCGGCGATCCGACGATCGCCTTCTGGGCCGGGCGCGGCCTTGGCCTGGTCTTCGCGCTGGTCGGCGCGTTCCTCTGGTGGCGCAGCCTCGACTTCACTCTGCCCGAGCACAGTGGCGGCCCCGTGATCCGCATGCCGAGCCTCACGGGCCCCGCCAAGCTGCCGCTGTTGCGCGGCCCCGAGCCCGAGGACCGCGTTCCACCGCGCGAATCACGCGAGCCCCGCAAGGTGGTGGTGCCCGACAATCGTCCCGGCCCGGTGATCGCCGATCGCTCGATCTCGCCCTCGCCGGCCAAGGTCAAGCCGCCGGTCCAGTCGTCGCTCGACTTCAAGGACAGCTACAAGCTGCCACCGCTCGAGCTGCTCAAGGCCGCCCCGGTCAACAAGAATGCCGGGATCGACAAGGCCGCACTGGAGCGCAACGCCCGGCTGCTCGAAAGCGTGCTCGACGATTTCAACGTGAAGGGCCAGATCGTCGAGGTCCGCCCAGGCCCCGTGGTGACGATGTATGAGCTCGAGCCGGCATCGGGCATCAAGGCGAGCCGAGTCATCCAGCTCGCCGACGATATCGCGCGAAACATGAGCGCCATCTCCGCGCGCGTCGCGACGATCCCCGGTCGCAGCGTGATCGGCATCGAACTGCCCAACGCCACCCGCGAGGCGGTGAACCTCCACGAGCTGGTCGGCAGCCAGAGCTTCGAGGATCAGGGCGCTTCGCTGCCGCTGGTGCTGGGCAAGAACATTGCGGGCGAGCCGATCATCGCCGATCTCGCGCCGATGCCGCATCTGCTCGTCGCGGGCACCACCGGCTCGGGCAAATCGGTCGGCCTCAACTGCATGATCCTGTCGCTGCTCTACCGGCTGACGCCGGACCAGTGCCGGATGATCATGATCGACCCCAAGATGCTGGAACTCAGCATGTACAAGGGTATCCCGCACCTGCTGGCCGACGTCGTCACTGATCCGCCCAAGGCGGTGCGCGCGCTCAAATGGGCGGTGGAGCAGATGGAGGACCGCTACCGGATGATGGCCTCGGTCAATGTCCGCAGCCTGGCGAGCTTCAACGACAAGGTGCGCCAGGCGAAGGCCAAGGGGCAGAAGCTCGGCCGCAAGGTCCAGGTCGGCTATGATTCGGACACCGGCAAGCCGCTCTACGAGGAAGAGACGCTCGATCTCCAGCCGCTGCCGCAGATCGTCGTGATCGTCGACGAGCTCGCCGATCTGATGATGACCGCGGGCAAGGAGGTCGAGTTCCTGATCCAGCGCCTCGCGCAAAAGGCGCGCGCGGCCGGCATCCACCTGATCATGGCGACACAGCGCCCCTCGGTCGACGTCATCACCGGCGTGATCAAGGCGAACCTGCCGACCCGCATCAGCTTCCACGTCACCAGCAAGATCGATTCGCGCACCATCCTGGGCGAGCAGGGCGCCGAGCAGCTGCTCGGCAAGGGCGACATGCTCTACATGCCCGGCGGCAAGCAGATCGTCCGCGTCCACGGCCCGTTCGTCAGTGACGACGAGGTCCAGGCCGTGTCGGACTTCTGGCGATCGCAGGGCGCACCCGACTATATCACCGCGGTCACCGAGGAGCCCGAGGATGGCGGCTTCGCGCTGGAGGGCAGCCCCGATGGCGACGACAGCCCCGAGGAGCAGCTCTATCGCCGCGCCACGCAGCTGGTCGCCGAAAGCCAGAAGGCTTCGACGTCATGGCTGCAGCGTCAGCTCCGCGTCGGCTATAACAGCGCGGCGCGGCTGATCGAGCGGATGGAGAAGGACGGGCTTGTCTCACGCCCCGATCATGTCGGCCGCCGCGAAGTGCTGATGGATACCGACGGGCGGCCGCTCTAAGGGACGTAAGGGATCGAAACGCGGGCGCAGCGGGTTCAGGGGACATTCAATCCCCGCCGCCTAGCGGCATCAGCCTGCAATTGGAGAGATTTCACGTGTTTGCACGGCCCCTCGCCTTCACCCTTGCCCTTGCGGCGCCGATGCTGGTCTCCGCCGCCGAGCCCGAGCTCGCCCAGGTGCAGCAGCACCTTCAGGGCGTGAGCTCGATGGTCGCCACCTTCGCGCAGACCGATCGCAACGGCCGCACGCTGACCGGCACAATGACGCTCAAGCGCCCTGGCAAGATCCGCTTCCAGTATCAGAAGGGCGTGCCCCAGCTGATCGTCGCGGACGGCTCCAGCCTCTATTTCATCGATTATCAGGTCCGGCAGGTCGATCGCTGGCCGATCGGCAACTCGCCGCTGGCGGTGCTGCTCAATCCCAAGCGCGACATCACCAAATTCTCGAAGCTGCTGCCTACGCGCGATCCCAACATCGTCTCGATCGAGGTGCATGATTCGCAGCATCCCGAATATGGCCGGATCACGATGATCTTCCAGAAGCAGCCCAGCGCCCCGGCGGGATTGATGCTCCAGGGCTGGGTCGCGCTCGATTCGCAGAACAACCGCACGACGATCCGGCTCTCGGATCAGCGTTTCAACGCCAATGTCTCGGATGGTACTTTCCGCTGGAACGATCCACGCCCCCAAGGGCGCCGCTGAACGCATTCGTGAATATCGTTCATGTGAGCGACAGGTTACCGCTCCTAGAAGGGCAATCGCGGAAGTGGGGATCAATCCCGGGATTTTCCCCCTGTTGCCTGGGTGGCTCCATTTCCTGCCTGCGTGACGAACGCTAGGTCGGCCCTCGCTCCATT
>CBIHNZ010000028.1:0-64515 GCA_966211615.1 uncultured Sphingomonas sp. | reverse complement strand
TCGAGCCATTTCAGCTCCTCGTCGGTGAAGCCGAAATAGGCCTTGCCGACGGGCAGCAGCTCCTGCGTCTCGGTCCAGGCGCCGAAGGTATAGTCCGAATAGAAAGAGGATCGCTTGCCCGAGCCGCGCTGGGCATACATCAGCACGCAATCGGCGATGAGCGGATCGCGCTTCCATTTGTACCACAGCCCGGCGCGGCGGCCGGCGACATAGGGCGAATCGCGACGCTTGAGCATCACGCCCTCGATCGAGGCGTCGCGGGCGCCGGCGCGAATTTCCTCGAGCGCGGCGAAATCCTTCGCCTCGATGATCGCCGAGACGTCGAAACGATCGGGATCGAGGGTCGCGGCAAAGGCTTCGAGCCGGGCGCGGCGTTCGGACCAGCCGAGCGCGCGCAGATCCTCCGCGGCGTCGAACAGGATGTCGTAGAGCCGGACAAAGGCGGGGTATTCGGCGAGCGTCTTCGCCGACACTTGCTTGCGGCCGAGCCGTTGCTGGAGCGCGTTGAAGCTCGCTGCGCCGCCCTCACCGCCCTGGAACTCGCCCTTCACCAGCAGCTCGCCGTCGAGCACGCCCGGCGTGGCGAAGGCGGCCGCGACTTCAGGAAAGCTGTGGGTGATGTCGTCGCCCGCGCGGCTGTAGAGCCGCGTCTCGCCCGCGACATGGACGAGCTGGACGCGGATGCCGTCCCATTTCCACTCGGCAGCATAGTCGGCGAGGCTGACGCTCGCTTCCTCCAGCGGATGCGCGAGCATGAAGGGGCGGAAGACCGGCACGTTCTGCGGGGTCGGCTGGGCGCCATTGCCCTCCGCCCAGTCGAACAGGGGAGCGTAGGGCGGGACGAGGCCGTGCCACACCTCTTCCACGGCATCGACCTCGAGGCGGAACGCCTGGGCGAGCGCGGTTTTGGCGAGTCGGGCCGAGACGCCGACGCGCAGCGCGCCGGTGGCGAGTTTGAGCAGGGCGAAGCGCTCATCGGCCTCGAGCCGGTCGAGCATCGAGGCCAGCATGGCGGGCGCATCGGACTTGGAGATGGTGCCGAGCGTGGCGACGACCTGCGAGAGGGTGAGCAGCGCGCTATCGGCTGGCGGCGTCGCGGGCTCGGGCCAGAGCAATGCGATCGTCTCGGCCGAATCGCCGACGAAATCGCGGCTCATCGCGAACAGGACCGGATCGACGCGCTCCTCGACCATCGCGCGGATCAGCGCCGGCTTGACCGCGGGCAGATCGAGCGCGCCGGTGAGCGCCGCCATCGCCCAGCCGCGATCGGGATCGGGCGTGGCCTTCAGATAATCGCCGATCAGTCGCAGCTTGGCGTTGCGCGACCTTGTGTAGATCAGACCATCGAGCAGATCGGCGAACGCGCGCATGGGCTAATAATGGTTTCGCGCGGCGGTTTGTGCCAGAGCCGGGCCATGCTGCGTGCCCTCGGAGTGATTCTCATTGCCCTGCTCGCGCTTGCGGGCTGGTGTTATTTCAACATCCTCGCCGATCCGATCGTACGGCGCACGACCGTCGCGGTCCCTGGTTGGCCCGCCGGCGCTGCGCCGTTGCGGGTAGCGCTGATCAGCGACGTGCATGTCCAGGGGCCCGACATGCCGCCCGAGCGCGTGGCGCGGATCGTGGAGCAGGTGAATGCCCAGCACCCCGACATCGTCCTGCTCGCGGGCGATTTCGTCGGCGATCGGCTGCTGGGGACGCGCGACTATTCGGATGCCGAGATCGCCGAGCCGCTTGGCCGCCTGTCCGCGCCGCTCGGCGTCTATGCGGTGCTCGGCAACCATGACTACACGTCCCGCGGCTTTCCCCGGATGTGGGAGGCGCTCGAGCGCGTCGGTATCCGCGTTCTCGACAATCGGGTCAGGCGCGTGGGCCCGCTGACGCTGGCGGGCATCGGCGACGCGCATTCGCACCACGCCGCGGTACCCGCGGTGGTGCAGGCCGTCGCCAGGATGCCCGGGCCGATACTGGCGTTCACCCACAGCCCCGACTCGATCCCGTGGCTGCCGCCCCAATTCGGCGTGGTCCTGGCCGGCCACACCCATTGCGGCCAGATCGTGCTGCCCTGGTACGGTCAGCTGGCAAGCGCGTCGCGCTACGGCGATCGCTTTCGCTGCGGGGTGATCCGTGAGGGCCGCCGCACGATCGTGGTGGGCGCCGGCTGGGGCGCCAGCGTGGTACCCTTCCGGCTGGGGGCGCCGCCCGACTGGTGGCTGGTCACGATTGGCCCCGCCGAGGCGCTAGCGGAGGTCCGCGGGGCACGCTAGGGTCTGCGCTCCACTCGACGGAGTTCCCCGCTATATGAAGCTCGTCCTGACCGCGGCAGCGCTTGCCTGCCTGGCTCCCATCGCCGTATTCGCCCAGACCGCGCCTGCGCCCGCAGCAGCACCGACCGCCGCGCCGGCTCCCGCCGCCGCTGCGTCCACCGCCAAGTTCAATCTTGATACGCCGATCGAGGCGCTGGTCGCCGACGAGAAGGCGAAGGCTGTGCTCACCGCCGATTTCGGTGGCGCGGATATCACGACCAATCCCGCCTATGACTCGTTCAAGACGATGAGCCTCCGCCAGGTGCAGCCGTTCGCGCCGGACAAGCTGACCGACGAGCTGCTCAAGAAGATCGAAACCGATCTCGCCGTGATCAAGTGACGCGAAAAGGGCCGGGGAGCGATCCCCGGCCCTTTTAATTTCAGCCCTTGCGGCTGGCCTCGAACAGAAACCAGGCACGCTCCTCGGCCTGGTCGGTCCATTCGTCGACGATGCCGCTGGTGGCATTGTCGCCGGCCGCTTCGGCGGCTTCCTTGACCGCGCGGAAGCTCTCGACGAGCTTGAGATTGTCGTCGCGCAGTTCGGACAGCATGTCGCCGGGCGCGACATAATCCGCGTCATTGTCGGTCAGCGTCTGGTGGCGGCCGATATCGCCGATCGAACGCAGCGTGACATTGCCGGTCTTGCGCACGCGCTCGGCGATGGCATCGGTGATGCCGTAGATCTGCGCCGCCTGGTCATCCATCAGCAGGTGATAGTCGCGGAAATGCGGGCCAGACACATGCCAGTGGAAATTCTTGGTCTTGAAATAGAGCGCGAAGCAATCGGCCAGCGCGCTGTTGAGTGCATCGGCCACGCTCTTGGTGTCGTTGCGGTTGAGGTCGGTGGGCGTCTGGAGCGCCGCGGTCTTGTCTGCCATCTTTCGTCCTCCGGAAAATTCGATTCGTGGGGCTAACGAACGGCATATAGTGCCGGGTCCATGCCCGCACATCGGATTTATCCCGATGACGGTGATCGATCCGGCGATGCCTTAGAGCAGGCGGACTGCTCCCAGGCCGACCCAGGCGCCGGCGACCAGGAACAAGAGGGCCGATCCGATCCGCAGCCAGCCGAAGCGGATCGCGCTCCATTGCTTCTCGCCGAGAACCGCCGCGACGAACGCTACCGCGAAAGCACCGATCGTCGCGCCCGCCGCCGCGAGCCAGGGCAGGCCGCGCACCGAGATCGCCAGCGTGAAGAATTGGGTCCGCTCGCCGAACGCCAGGATCAGCACGCCCAGCAACGGGGTGAGCAATGCGCCCAGCCGCCAGTGCGCCAGCCGGTCGGGCGCCTTGACCGGCCAGAGCCCGCCCACGCCGCCGAAGACAAGCGCAATGGCGAGAAACAGCGCCTGCGCATTGGGAGTCATCATCGGTGCGATCGCCATGCCCGCCGCGGCGGCCGCGCCATTGCCGATCGCATGCGCGAGCCCGGCGACCAGCGCGACGAGGATCGGGCGGCGGAATCGATCAGACAGAATCGCGGTGAGCGCCGCGGGGCGCTCGCCAAGCTGGGTCAGGACGGCCAAAAGGAAGGCCGGGACGATCGCTTCCATGGGCCTCCCTCGTGCAACGCCGAGCTTGGCCCATGCACGGTTAAGGCCGCGTCAAGCGGCTCGCGCCTTGACTTTTGCGGCGGACTCGCGCAGGTGCGCCCCTCTGGAAGCGGTGCGCCTCGCGTGCCGCTCTTTCTTTTTAGCAGATTCAAGGGTTTCGGGTCATGGCCAAGCCGACCACTGTCAAGATCAAGCTCGTCAGCACGGCGGACACGGGTTTCTTCTACGTCACGAAGAAGAATCCGCGCACCCAGACCGAGAAGTTCTCGTTCCGCAAGTACGATCCCGTCGTGCGCAAGCATGTCGAGTTCAAGGAAGCGAAGATCAAGTAATCTTGATCGCGCGGACGCGTCAGGCGTCCGCGTCACCCGCCGGCGATTCGGCGGGCAGGAGTGCGCGAACTTCCTCCATGAAGCGCGCCAGCGAGATCGGCTTGGAGACATAGGCATTCGCGCCGGCGGCGCGGATGCGTTCCTCGTCCTCGTGCCCGGCATAGGCGGTGACCGCCATGATCGGGATCGACCGCAGATCCGCATCGAGCTTCATCTGCTGGATCAGCTCATAGCCGCTGACATGCGGCAGCTGGATATCCATGATCGCGAGGTCGGGCTCGAACGCCCGCGCGGCGGCGACGGCGTCGCGCCCGTCCCGCACAGGCTCGGTGGTGAAGCCGTGCGCACGCAGCAAATCGCAGAACAGCTTCAGATTGAGTTCGTTGTCCTCGACAACGAGCACCCTTTTTGCCACGCGCTCTACCCTATGCTTTCGGGGACTCTCTAGGCGATGGTGGCGCCGGAAACAAATGCGGCGGCGCTGGCGCTCCAGGCGCTCGCCTGGACGCTGACCGACTCGCAGCGCGCGAGCCGGCTGCTCGACCTGACCGGGCTCGATCCCGCATCGCTCAGAGCGCGCGCGGGCGAGCCTTCGCTGCTCGCCGCGACGCTGGGTTTTCTCGAGGCGCATGAGCCCGATCTGATCGCCTGTGCCGATGCGCTGGAGGTGAAACCGTCCGCGCTCGTCACCGCACGCATGGAACTGGAATGCGCATGAAGCCGCTGTTGATCACCGATTGCGACGAAGTGCTGCTTCATATGGTGCGGCATTTCGGCAGCTGGCTGGACGAGGAGCACGCGATCGATTTCGCGCCCAATGGCGGCGATTTCGCCAATTCGATGCGCCGCCGCCACGACCGGAGCGTGGTCGGGCGCGACGAGATGTGGGGCCTGCTCGACGGCTTCTTTCCGAGCGAGATGGACCGCCAGACGCTGGTCCCGCACGCCCGCGAGGCGCTGGCGGCGCTTGCCGAGCAGGCCGAGATCGTCGTGCTGACCAATCTGGGCGACCATTGCCGGCCGCACCGGATCGCCCAGCTCGCGGCGCATGGCATCGCCCATCGGGTCGAGTGCAACCAGGGCGGCAAGGGCGCGCCGGTGGCGAGGCTGGTCGCGGAGTTCGGGGCGCCGGTCGCAGTGTTCGTCGACGATCTCGCCGTCCATCACGAATCGGTCGCCAAGCACGCGCCGGGCGTATTCCGCCTCCACATGATCGCCGAGCCGAGCCTGGCGCCGAACGTTCCGGCCGCGCAGCACGCCCATGCCCGGATCGACGATTGGCGCGAGGCGCAGGGCTGGATCGAGGCGCGCTTCGCCGCGGGAGTCGCGGCCGGGGCTTGACCGCCAAAGCCTCGAGTGGTTGAGCCTGTGGCATGACCACCGCCATCGATCGCAAGCTGGAAGAGCTGGGCCTCTCCCTCCCTGAAGCCGCCGCCCCCGTGGCCGCCTATGTTCCCGCCGTCGAGGCGGGTGGGCTGCTCCACATCTCCGGGCAGCTGCCGTTCAAGGACGGCGCGCTGATGACCGGTCGGCTGGGCGACGGCCGCGATCTCGAATTCGGTGCCGAGGCCGCGCAGCGCTGCGCGCTGATGCTCGTCGCGCAGATCAAGAAGGCGCTCGACGGCGATCTCTCGCGTGTCGTCCGGATCGTGAAGCTCGGCGTATTCGTGAACTCGGCGGGCGATTTCACCGACCAGCCCAAGGTCGCCAACGGCGCATCCGAGCTGATGCAGGCGCTGTTCGGCGAGGACGGCCGCCATGCCCGCAGCGCGGTGGGCGTGCCCACGCTGCCGCTCGGCGCCGCGGTGGAAGTGGACGCGATCGTCGCGATCCGCTGACCGCGCTGTCTGTTGCTGGCCAGCAACAGTTCCTTACGATCCTGTCATGGAACAGCAATTTTCATTGTGCGGCGCAGCGCGATTCGGCATGGATGACGCCGTCGACTGAAAGCTGCCCCGGCCATTGAGCCGCACAACGATGCAGCGTCGGACGACGGCAGGTGGGGACCCTTGGATTAATTGAAAGGGATTCCATGCGCTTCTCGATGATCAGCTTTGGCGCGCTCATGCTCGCCTCCACCGCGCCCGCAATGGCGCAAGACGAAACGGCACCCGCGCCCGCGATCACGATCAATGGCAGCGCGACTGTGGTCAGCGACTACAAGTTCCGCGGCATTTCGCAGACCGACGGCAATTTCGCGGTCCAGGGCGGCATCACCGTCAGCCACGAATCGGGCTTCTACATCTCCGCCTGGGGATCCTCGATCGACGACTATGTGACCGCGCATGGCAGCGCGCACCAGGAACTCGATCTGATCGCCGGCTTCAAGAAGACCTTCGGCGGGGCGACCTTCGATGTCGGCGCGCTCTACTATGTCTATCCGGGCACCCGTGCGGCCGGTGATCCCAGCGCGTCGGACTTCATCGAGCCCTATGCCTCGATCTCGTACGCGATCGGCCCGGTGACCGCCAAGGGCACGGTCAACTATGCGCCGAAGCAGAAGGCGCTCGCGCTCGACCAGGTCGGCCCGAAGAACGACAATGTCTATATCGCCGGCGATCTCTCGGGCGCCGTTCCGGGCGTGCCGCTGGGCCTCACCGCCCATCTCGGCCATACCTTCGGCCCGAGTTGGCTGTCGATCGGCAAGGAATATACCGATTGGAGCCTGGGCGCGACCTACACCTACAAGGCGCTGACCTTCGGCGTCTCCTATGTCGACACCGATGGCGACTTCATCACCCCGAGCGGCAAGAATGCCAGCAAGGGTGGCGTGATCGGTTCGATCGGCGTCAGCTTCTAAGCCAGACTCGGCCATAACAGGCCAAAGAAAAGGGCCGGTCCGCATCGCGCGGGCCGGCCCTTTTCCGTATCGAATGGGATGCGCCGCTTATTGCGGCGTGCTGGTGGCCGGCGGCGTCGGCGCGGGAGCCGGGGCAGGGGCAGCAGGGGCCGGTGCCGGAGCAGCGGCGCCCGGTGCGCTGGCGCGGGCGTCACGACCATCGCCTTCGGGCGCGGCGACGATGTCGCGGGTCGTGCTGCCCTTGTCGACGACATTGGTGCTCGGGCTGCCCGCGGTAGTGCGCGCGCCGGCATCGGCGCCGGTGCGGCCGGCGGCGTCGAGCGTCGCATTCTCGGACGGGCTGCGCGCCGCAGATCCGCCGAACAGCGCGTCGAGCGCCTGGTTCGAGGGCGAGGTGTCCTGCGGGCGCGGGGCGCCGGGCTGAGGCGGGACGAGGGCGAAATCGGGCGGGATCACCAGCGGCGCCTGGCGCGCGACGGCGAATTCATCGGGACGCACGCGGTCATAGCCCTTCTTGCCGCAGGCGGAGAGCGTGGCCACGAGCGCGACGCCCGCCGCAAGGGTGATAAGCTTACGCATTGACTTCATTCTCCAGAGGGGCCGGCGACTTGGCCGTCTTATCGCGCACGAACAGGGCGCGGATCAACAGGATCAGCACGCCGATGGTAATCGCCGCATCGGCGACATTGAAGACCAAAAAGGGACGCCAGTCGCCGAAGTGCAGATCGGCGAAATCAACGACATAGCCGAGCCGTGTGCGATCGAGGATGTTGCCCAGCGCACCGCCCAGCACCATGCCGAGTGCGAGCACGTCGGGCCGCTTCTTCTCGCGCAGCATCCACCACAGCACGCCGGCGGCGATCGCGCCGGTCATCGCGACGAGCAGCCAGCGCATCGTCGCGCCGCTCGCGGGCAGCAGCCCGAGCGACACGCCGACATTCTTGACGAAGCGCAGGTCGAAGATCGGCAGGATCGTCAGCGACGCATCCTGCACGTTCAGCCCCAGCGGGCCGGTCACATAGAATTTGGCCAGCTGGTCGAGCAGGAACACCACCACCGCCACGCCAAGGCCGATCCAACGCGTCATATTCACTTGCCTACAACTCCGGCGCAGCGGTCGCACAGCATTCCGTCTTCCGCAACTTCGGGAAGATGGCGCCAGCATCGACCGCATTTGTGGCGGTGGGTGGGCGTCACTTTGATCGTGTCGCTTTTGGTCACCGACGAGACGATGAACAGCTCGGCGAGGTCGTCGCCCGACAGCGGAAGCGCAGGCACGGTGACCTCGGCCTCGAGGCTCGAGCGCACCTGCTTCTCGCGGCGATAGGGCTCGATCGCCTCGGTCACCGCCTGGCGCAGCGCGCGGACCTCGGCCCAGTCGGCCTTGAGGCCGCCGACCAGCGCGGGCAGCACCGGCCATTCGAGCATGTGCACCGATTCGTCCTCGCTCGGGAAGCGCGCCTGCCACACTTCCTCGGCGGTGAACGCCAGAATCGGCGCGGCGTAGCGGACCAGCGCGTGGAACAGGATGTCGAGCACGGTGCGATAGGCGCGGCGCTTCGGATCCGTGGGCGCATCGCAATAGAGCGAGTCCTTGCGGATATCGAAGAAGAAGGCCGACAGGTCCTCATTGGCGAAATCGGTCAGCGCGCGGCTGTAGCGGTTGAACTCGAAGTCGTTCGCCGCCGCCTTCAGCTCGGCGTCGAGCGCGGCCAGCTTGTGGAGGATGTAGTGCTCGAGCTCGGGCATCTGCGAGACCGGCAGCTTCTCGCTGGCCTCGAACCCCTCGAGCGCGCCGAGCAGATAGCGGAAGGTGTTGCGCAGCTTGCGATAGGTGTCGCCGGTGCCGGCGAGCACTTCCTTGCCGATGCGGACGTCCTCGAAATAATCGGTCTGCGCGACCCAGAGGCGCAATATGTCCGCGCCGCTCTCGCCGATGATCTTGAGCGGATCGACGACATTGCCGAGCGACTTGGACATTTTCCGGCCATTGCCGTCGAGCGCGAAGCCGTGCGTCAGCACCGCGCCATAGGGCGCGCGGCCGCGCGTGCCGGAGGATTCGAGCAGCGACGACTGGAACCAGCCGCGATGCTGGTCCGATCCTTCGAGATACAGGTCGGCGCGGACGCCCTCGCCGTAACGCTGCTCGATCACGAAGCTGTGGGTCGAGCCCGAATCGAACCAGACGTCGAGGATGTCGGTGACGACCTCATAGTCTTCGAGCTTGTAGTGCGGCCCGAGCAGCGCCTGGTGATCGGCCTGGAACCAGGCATCGGCACCGCCGGCGCGGAAGGCTTCGAGGATGCGGGCATTGACCTGCGCGTCGCGCAGATACTCGCCGGTCTTGCGGTTGACGTAGAGCGCGATCGGCACGCCCCAGGCGCGCTGGCGGCTGATCACCCAGTCGGGGCGGCCCTCCACCATCGCGCGGATGCGGTTGATCGAGCGCTCGGGCACCCAGCGGGTATGCTCGATCGCGTCGAGCGCGATGCCGCGCAGCGTGGCGCCGTTGCCCGCCGAGATCGGGATCTCGCCGAACGGCGTCGGGACCTCGACCACCACTTCGGGCGCGGGGCGGTCCATCGGGATGAACCATTGCGGGGTGGCGCGGAAGATGATCTTGGCCTTGGAGCGCCAGCTATGCGGATAGCTGTGCGCGAAATCCTCCGAGGCCGAGAGCAGCGCCCCCGCCTCGCGCAGGTCGGTGCAGATCGGGCCGTCGGGCGCGACGAACTTCTTGTTGATCACCGATCCCTGACCGCCGAGCCACAGCCAGTCAGGCCGGTACATGCCCGCGCCATCGACCGCGAACACCGGATCGATCCCGTGCGCCTTGCACAGCAGGAAATCGTCCTCGCCGTGATCGGGAGCCATATGGACCAGGCCGGTACCCGCTTCGGTGGTGACGAAGCTGGAGCCGTCGAGGAACGGACGCGGCTTGGCGAAGAACCCGCCGAGCTTGTGCATCGGGTGGCGGGCGATGGCGTCGGCGAGGTCGGAGCCCTTGAAGCGCTGGAGCGCCTCACTCTCGGGCATGATCATCACGCGGTAACCCGATGTGCCTTCATGCCGCTGCAGCTCACGTTGCAGCCTGGCTTCGAATGTCTCGATCAGCCCGTCAGCGATGAGGTATCGCGCATCCTGAAACGGTAGCGACAGCCCCTCGGGCCACGCCGCTGCCTTGTCCTCGATGACGACCATCGTCCGGCAGAGCGTGTATTCAACCTCAGCCCCATAGGCCAAAGCCTGGTTCACCGGGATCGTCCAGGGCGTGGTCGTCCAGATCACCGCGTGCGCGCCGACCAGTTCGGGGGCGTTGGGTGCCTCCGTGATCTCGAACGCGACGTCGATCTGGGTCGACATCACATCCTCATATTCGACCTCGGCCTCGGCCAAAGCGGTTTTCTCGACCGGCGACCACATCACCGGCTTGGCGCCGCGATAGAGCTGGCCGCTCTCCGCGAACTTCAGGAGCTCGCCGGCGATGATCGCCTCGCTCTCGAACTTCATCGTGAGGTAGGGGTCTTCCCAGTCGCCCATCACCCCCAGCCGTTCGAACTGGGCGCGCTGCACGGCGACCCATTTCTCGGCATAGGCGCGGCACTCGGCGCGGAAGGCGACGGGGTCGACCTCGTCCTTGTTGAGCTTCTTGGCGCGATACGCCTCCTCGACCTTCCACTCGATCGGCAGGCCGTGGCAGTCCCAGCCGGGCACATAGGGCGCGTCCTTGCCGAGCAGCGACTGCGAGCGCACCACGATGTCCTTGAGGATCTTGTTCATGGCGTGGCCCATGTGAATGTCGCCATTCGCATAGGGCGGGCCGTCATGGAGCAGGAAGCGCTCGCGGCCCGCGCGCTGCTCGCGCAACTTTGCGTACAGGCCGATCTTCGCCCAGCGCTCCAGGATCGCCGGTTCCTTTTGGGCAAGGCCGGCCTTCATGGGGAAATCGGTCTTCGGCAGGAAGACGGTGTCGCGGTAGTCGATTGGTTCGCTCATGGGTGCGCGGGGATTAGAGGATGGCTTGCCCACATGCAAAGCCGATGTTGTTAGGGATTAGTTAGGTACGATTGTGCGGAACGGCGAGGGCGGCCCAAGCGTCGAACGGCCATGAAACCACAAGCATATAGCGACGGGTATCTGATCGAAGGCGACGAGATCGCCGCTCTGGCGCGCGGGTTCATGCTGGAGCCCGGCACGCGCGGCGTCGAACGGGTCGATCTGCAGATCGAGCATGCCAAGGCCGATTCGCGCTGGGACGATATGAGCATGTGGCACCGGGTGCGGTTCCGGCTGCTGCGCTTCAAGCGCGAACAGGCGGTGGCGCGCCGGCTGGGGTGTGCTGCGCCGCATTGAAGGTACCCGTCACCCCGGCCTTGTGCCGGGGTCCTCGGTGCGGCGGGACAGCCGATCGAGCTTCTAGCGACCCGCTCGCGGCGAAGTGGGCTCCGGCACAAGGCCGGGGTGACGAAACGGCAGATTCGCTTCAGCCGCCGAGCAGCGCCCGCGCTTTTGCGGCATCGGCGGCCATCTGGACCTTCAGCGCCTCCAGATCGTCGAACTTCGCCTCGGGCCGCAGATAGTCGATCAGCGAGACCTCGATCGTCTGGCCATAGAGATCGCCGTCGAAATCGAAGAAATAGCTTTCGAGCAGCTCTACCGGCGGATCGAAGCTGGGGCGGATGCCGAGATTGGCGACGCCGTCGAGCACGCGCCCGTCGGCCAGGCGTCCGCGCACCGCATAGATGCCGTAAGCGGGGCGCAGATAATTGGCGAGCGACATGTTTGCGGTGGGATAGCCGAGCTGGCGGCCGAGCTTCGCGCCGCCCTCGACCACGCCTTCGATCGCGAAGGGGCGGGTGAGCAATGTGGCGGCATCGCGCGGGCGCCCGGCCTTCAGATGCTCGCGGATGCGGCTGGAGGAGACGGTCTCGCCGTCCAGCGCCACCGGCGGCACCGCGATCGCGGTGAAGCCGAGTTCCTCGCCCAAGGTCGCTAGCCGCGCGACATCGCCCTCGCGGCCCTTGCCGAAGGTGAAGTCGATGCCGGTCACCACGCCGCCGACGCCGAACGCCTCGACCAGCCGCTCGGCGGCGAAGGCATGGGCGCTGAGCCTGGCCAGTTCGGCATCGAAGGGGAAGACGAGCATCGCATCGACCCCGGCTTCGGCGAACAGCCGTTGGCGCTGGTCGAGCGTGGTCAGGCGGAAATGGTCAGAATCGGGCTGGAAATAGCGGCGCGGATGCGGATCGAAGGTGCCGACGATCGCCGGGCGCCCGGCGGCGTGCGCGTCGGCCACCGCGCGGCCGACCACGGCCTGGTGGCCCAGATGAAACCCGTCGAAATTGCCGAGCGCAACGATCGCGCCCCGGAAAGGAGGCGGAACCGCCGAGCCGCCGTCCAGCCGCTGCATGGAAGCGGCCTATAGGGAGGGTGACCTCGCTTCGAAACCCCCTTCTCCCATCAAGGGAGAGGGGCAAACGCGATTCAGCGGGCCGGAACGATCCCGGCCCGGATCACCCGGAGCACGTTGCCCCCCATCACCTTGCGGATCTCGTCCTGGCTGAAACCGCGATCGACCAGCGCCTGGGTGATCTCGACGAGCTGCGACGAATCGAACCCGGTGGTCACCGCGCCATCGAAGTCCGATCCGAGGCCGACATGGTTCACCCCGACCAGGTCGCGGACATGCGCGATGGCGTTGGCGATAGCGGACGGCGCGATCGAGCAGACCGCGGCATCCCAATAGCCGATGCCGATCACGCCGCCGGTGCGGGCGATGCCCTTGATCTCGTCATCGGTGAGGTTGCGGTTGACCTTGCAGGTCGCCTGGACGCCGCCATGGCTGGAGACCACCGGGCGCTTGGCCATCTTCAGCACCTCAGCGACCGTCTCGTGGCTCGAATGCGCGATGTCGACAATCATGCCGAGCGCCTCCATCCGGTGCACGACCTGCACGCCCAGCGGGGTCAGTCCGCCCTTCTTGATGCCGTGCATCGATCCGGCGACCTGGTTGTCGAAGAAATGCGCGAGCCCGGCCATGCGGAAGCCGGCATCGTGAAGCCGGTCGAGATTGCCGATCCGGCCCTCGATATCCTGGAGTCCCTCGACCGAGAGCATGCCGCCGACGACCTTCTGCCCCTTGGCGCGGTCTGCCAGCAGCCGGTCGAGATCGGCGGGGGTATGGATGACGCGGAGTTGGCCGTTCGACTTCTCCGCGGCGCGATCGAGCTTCTCGGCATGCCAGAGCGAGCGCTGGAGCAGCGAGCCCCAGGTGCGCGGCGGCTGGAGCTGGGCGATGGCGAGCAGCGTGATATTGTCGGTATCGTCGCCATTGGCGTCGTAATTCTGGTTCTTCGGCGTCTTGCTCACCGACGAGAAGACCTGGAGCGCGACATTGCCGTCGATCAGCCGCGGCAGATCGACCTGGCCGCGTCCGGCGCGGTCGAGCAGGCTGCGGCGCCACATCAGCGTGTCACCATGCATGTCGGCGATCTGGAGCGTGGCGTGGAGCGCCTGGGTCTGCGCGGTCACCTTGGGGAGAGTCGTCTTCTCCACCTTGTTCATGCTCGATTCGACATAGGCCGGGGCGATGCCGAAAAAGCCGATTGCCCCGAGCACCAGGACGATCGCCAGCCCCCACAATATCTTCTTCATCATCGCGCCCGCTCCCCCACTCGCTCCAATGTGACGAAGCTGTAGCCAGGACGCCCCGCTTCGCTCGCATGATCCTCGCGCGCGACCTCGCGCCAGCCCGCGCCGAATGCAGGGACGGTGGCGTCGCCCTCGGCCTGGATATGGACTTCGGTCAGCTCGATCCGGTCGGCGCGGTCGAGCAGCAGCGCGAAGACCTCCGCGCCGCCGATCACCGCCGCATCGCCACCCGCCATCGCCAGTGCCTCGTCCGGCGTGTGGGCGACTTCCGCGCCATCCGCATGCCAGCTCCGGTCGCGGGTGAGCACGATGTGGCGGCGGCCGGGCAGCGGGCTGGGGAAGCTGTCGAAGGTCTTGCGCCCCATGATCATCGGCTTGCCCATGGTCTGCGCCTTGAAGCGCTTGAGGTCGGCCGGCAGGTGCCAGGGCAGCTTGCCCTCGCGCCCGATCACGCCATTATCGGCCCGCGCGAGGTGGAAGCTGATCAAACCGCCACCGGCGCCTTGATGTGCGCCTGGGGCGCATAATCGTGGATCGCGAAATCCTCATACTCGTACGCGTCGATCGACGGTGCCTTGCGGAGGATCTCGAGGCGCGGAAGCGGGCCGGGGGTGCGCGCGAGCTGCTCGCGGGCCTGGTCCAGATGGTTCGAATAGAGGTGGCAGTCGCCGCCGGTCCAGATGAACTCGCCGGGCTCGAGCCCCGCCTGCTGGGCGAGCAGCATGGTCAGCAGCGCATAGCTGGCGATGTTGAACGGCACGCCCAGGAAGATGTCCGCCGAGCGCTGGTAGAGCTGGAGGCTCAGCCGGCCGTTGGCGACATGCGTCTGGAACAGGCAATGGCACGGCGCCAGCGCCATGGCGTGGAGCTCGCCGGGGTTCCAGGCCGAGACGATCTGGCGGCGCGAGCCGGGATTGGTGCGGATCGTCTCAAGCAGCTCGGCGATCTGGTCGATCTCCTTGCCGTCGGCGGTCTGCCAGTGGCGCCATTGCTTGCCGTATACCGGGCCGAGCTCGCCCGCCTCGTCGGCCCATTCGTCCCAGATGCTGACCTTGCGCTCCTGGAGCCAGCGGACATTGGTGTCGCCGCGCAGGAACCAGAGCAATTCGACGATGATCGAGCGCAGGTGCAGCTTCTTGGTGGTGAGGACCGGGAATCCTTCGGCCAGGTCGAAGCGCATCTGGTGGCCGAACACCGAGAGCGTGCCGGTGCCGGTGCGGTCCATCGTCTCCGCGCCCTGGTGGAGCGCGCGGGCCATCAAGTCGAGATATTGACGCATGCACCGAGCCTAGCTGGCCCGCGCGCCTCCGCCAAGCGCCGGACTTTGCTCCATTGTGGACAAAGGCGACTCCGGATCGGACGAGGATGCGCTTCGGGCGGGAGGAGGGCGGTGCCACCCTTCGCGCCGATGCTGCTGCCCGAACCCATCGCCATGCCGTGCCGCATCGCCGATCCGGACGCGGCGGGCGCGCTGTTCGCGGACCTGGCGGGGGAGGCGGACGAAGTGGCGGCGTTCGCCTATCTCGCCGGTGACCAGAGGCTGCTGGGCCTGCGCCGCGCCGGGGCGGGATCGGTCGACCATGTCGTGCTGCCGATCCGTGCGATCGTAGCGGACGTGCTCGCGCTCGAGGCCTTCGCGGTGGTGATGGCGCACAACCATCCGAGCGGCGATCCGACACCGAGCGCGGCCGATCGCGAGGCGACGCACCTGCTGGCGCGCGCGCTCGACCCGCTCGGCGTACGGCTGGTCGATCACCTGGTGGTCGCCGCGGGCGGCACCACCAGCTTTCGCCTACTCGGCCTGCTTTGACTGGGTCGACAATGCCGCCGGGGTGGCGGTCTTGCCGGTGCGGCACGCCTTGATCGTGCCCGGTTCGGGGCGTTCTCCCTCGGCCTTGAAGATCGCGAGATAGCCGCCCGCCGACGGCATCGGCCGCATCGCGACCAGCTTGTAGCCGACCGCGGCGAACTCGCATTTGAGCAGCTCGGGCGGGGTGCCGTGATGCTCGGTCGGGCGGTTGGCATCGACCACGACCACCTGGCCATCGGGCGTCAGCGAGGGGCGGAGCCGCCACAGGAACTCATAGGGCGATTCGATCTCGTGATACATGTGGACCATCAGCACGCGGTGGAAGCTGGCCTCGGGCAGCCGCGGATCGGCGGGCAGGCCGAGGCGCACGCTGACATTGTTGAGCCGCTCGCGCACGACGCGGGTCGCCAGCGCGTCGCGGACCTCGGGGACGATGTCCTCGGCCACCACGCGGCCCTTGTCGCCGACGCGCTGGGCCAGCCGGATCGTGTAATAGCCCTCGCCCGCGCCGATATCGGCGACGGTCATCCCCGGCTCGATCCTGGCAAGGTTCATCACCTGGCCGGCTTCGTTGAGCCGGTCGCGCGCTTCCTCGGTCGACCAGCGCGCCGAGACGATCGTCGCCACGGGCCGGTCGGCGGCGGGGAAGCCGGTATGGGCCTCCTGCTTCGCCTCGCGCGACGCTATCGGCCCGCCGTCGCACGCCGCCAGCAGCAGCGTCCCGGCAAGCCCCAGCGACCGCGCGATCCGGATCAATCGACGTCCTCCACCACGACGGTCTCGCCGGTCACGCGCTGCGACAGCGCCGCCGCCATGAACGGATCGAGCGCGCCGTCGAGCACGTCGCCGGGCGCGGTCGAGGTGACGCCGGTGCGCAGGTCCTTCACCAGCTGGTAGGGCTGGAGGACATAGGAACGGATCTGGTGGCCCCAGCCGATATCGGTCTTGGTCGCGTTCTGCGCGTCCGCCACCGCCTCGCGCTCGGCGAGCTCGCGCTCGTAGAGGCGCGCGCGGAGCTGGTTGTACGCCTCGGCCTTGTTCTTGTGCTGCGAGCGCTGGTTCTGGCACTGGACGACGATGCCGGTGGGCAAATGCGTGATGCGCACCGCCGAATCGGTCGTGTTGATGTGCTGGCCGCCTGCGCCCGATGCGCGATAGGTGTCGATGCGCAGCTCGCTCTCGTTGATCTCGATGTCGATATTGTCGTCGATCACCGGATAGACCCACACGCTCGAGAAGCTGGTGTGGCGCCGCGCCGCGCTGTCATAGGGCGAGATGCGGACGAGGCGGTGCACGCCGCTCTCGGTCTTGGCGTAGCCATAGGCGTTCTCGCCCTTGATCAGCAGCGTCGCCGACTTGATCCCGGCCTGCTCGCCGGCGTGATAGTCGACCAGCTCGACCTTCATGCCATGGCGCTCGGCCCAGCGCGTGTACATGCGCTGGAGCATGCCCGCCCAGTCCTGGCTCTCGGTGCCGCCGGCACCCGAGTTGATCTCGACATAGGTGTCGTTGGCGTCGGCCTCGCCCGAGAGCAGAGCCTTGACCTTGTCGGTGTCGGCGCGTTCGGCGAGCGCGGCGAGCGCGGCGGTGCCTTCGCTCGCCATCTCGTCGTCGCCCTCGGCCTCGGCCATCTCGATCAGCTCGGCGGTGTCGCTCAGCTCGCGCTCGATCGCGCGCGTCGCGCCGATCGCCTCGTCGAGCCGGCGGCGTTCGCGCATCACATCCTGCGCCGCCTTCGCGTCGTTCCACAGCGTCGGATCCTCGACCCGCGCATTCAGTTCGTCGAGCCGGCGGAGCGCGCGGTCCCAATCGAGCGACCGGCGCAGCAGCGCCAGCGCATCGTTGATCTTGTCGACATGGGCCTGCGCTTCGGCGCGCATCGGGATACCTTTCGATACTTATTCGGCGTCATCCCGGCGATGGCCGGGATCCAGGGTCACGAACGGCGACGTCTGGGGCTCTGGATCCCGGCCTTCGCCGGGATGACGGATATAGGGTGTAAGCACGGCCGCTAGTAGATTCCGCCCTCACGTTGCAAGAAATCGCTGTCGCCCGGAGCGTCCGCCTTGGGTGCGGCCTTCCTCTCGACCGCCTTGGCATCGGCCTGCACCGCGTCGCTTTCGCGGCGGCGGCGCTGCGGCTCGCTCTCGGGCTTGAACGCTTCCCAGATCACCGACGACAGCGGATCGTTGCCGGGCCAGGCGCCATAGACCGGCTTGCCGCTGGCGCGGTCGATGCGGACCATGCGGATGCCGGCAGGCGCGGTGAAGGGTACCTTCTCCAGATCCTTGTACGCGGGGATTGCGAATTCCTTGAAGATCGGCGCCGCGATCGATCCGCCCTGGGCATAGCCGCCCAGATTGGTCGGGCTGTCATAGCCGAGATAGAGGCCGGCGAGCATCTGCGGGCTGCCGCCGACGAACCAGACGTCGGTCGGGCCCGAGGTCGTGCCGGTCTTGCCCATCAGCGGGCGGTCGAGATCGCGCAGCACGGTGGCGGTGCCGCGCTGGATCACGCCTTCGGTGATGTGGACGATCTGATAGGCGCTGAGCGGATCGACGATCTGGCGCGCGCGGGGGATCGGGCGCGGCATCGGCGTGCCGTTCCAGTCGGGCGCGTTGCAGCCCTCGCAGGCGCGCCAATTCTCGGGCCAGATCACGGCGCCGCGGCGGTTCTGAACGAAGTCGATCACCGTCGGATTGAGCGCCCGACCATGGTTCACCAGGATCGAATAGGCGTTGACCATCCGCATCACCGTCGTCTCGCCCGCGCCCAGCGCATAGGAGAGATAGGGCGGGAACTTGCCCTTCGACACGCCGATCCGCTGGATCAGGTCGACGACGTGCGGCATGCCGGTCTGGTTCGCGGCCTGGACGGTCATCAGGTTGCGCGACTGCTCGACGCCCCAGCGCATCGTGTGCGGGCCCGCGCCGCGCATATTGCCGAAGTTGCGGAAGCATTTCTGGCCGAGGCCGGCGCCCTGCCACACGCAGAAGGGACCATCGACGATGATCGACGCCGGGGTCATCCCCTGCTCGAGCGCGGCGGCATAGACGATCGGCTTGATCGTCGATCCCGGCTGGCGCAGCGCCTGGGTGGCGCGGTTGAATGCCTGGATGCGCGAATCGAACCCGCCCTGCATCGCCAGCACGCGGCCGGTGCGCGGATCCTCGACCACCATGCCGCCGGAGACCTTGGGCACGTTGCGCAGCGCATAGCCGCCGCCATCGGGCGCGACCGCGATGATGTCGCCGCGCTTGATCGCGTCGAATGCCTCGCCGCCCTGGCCGCGCACCGGCATCGTCGCCGCCGATTCGGGCAGGGTGCCGGTCGATCCGTCGTCGAAGCCGATCTGCCAGCCACCGCTGCTCTGCTCGATCGCGATAGCGGCGCGCCAATTGTCGTAGTCGACGCCGATATTGGTGTTGAGCAGCGCCTGGAGCCAGCTCGACTTGATCTCGGAGCGGCCGATCGGCCCGCTCCAGCCGCGCCCGCGATCATAGCGGAGCAGGCCGTCGCGCAAGGCCTTCTGGGCATATTCCTGGAGCTTGGGATCGAGCGAGGTGCGCACCCACAGGCCGCCCGAATAGACGCTGTAGGGGCTGTCCTTGTCGGTCTCGCCGAACTTGTCGATCAGCTGGCGGCGGACCTCTTCCATGTAATAGCCGCCGACCCGCTCGAACTTGGGGGTCTGGCGCGGAACCGTGCCGAGCGGCGCGGCGATTGCCGAATCATGCTGGGCCTGGTCGATGAAGCCGTTCTGGAGCATCTGCCCCAGCACCCAGTTGCGCCGCTCCAGCGCGCGCTCGGTATGGCGCTCGGGATCATAGTTGGAGGGGCCCTTGGGCAGGATCGCCAGATAGGCCATTTGCGGCAAAGTGAGCTGGTCGAGCTCCTTGCCGAAATAGGCCTGGCTCGCCGCCTCGACCCCGCCGGCGTTACGGCCGAGCTCGATCGAGTTGAGGTAGAGCTCCATGATCTGCTGCTTGGTGAGCGTATCCTCCATGCGCCAGGCGAGGATGCCCTCCTTCAGCTTGCGCATATAGCTCGTCTCGTTGCCGACGAGCAGGTTCTTGGCCACCTGCTGGGTGATCGTGGAGGTGCCGCGCGGCGTCTCGCCGCTCACCACGCCCTGAACGGCGGCGCGCACCAGGCCGGGGAAATCGAGGCCGTGATGCTCGAAAAAGGTGCGGTCCTCGGCGGCCATATAGGCCCGGACCAGCAGCGGCGGATATTCGGCATAGCTGAGCTGCACACGCCGCTCGCGCGCATAGCTGTGGACCGGCAGGCCATCGACCGCGCGCACATAGGTCGGCAGTGGCGGCTCATAGGTCCTGAGCTTGTCGATCGACGGCAGGTTGCGCGCGATGAACAGCCAGATCAGGAAGACGAACAGCCCGGCGAGCAGCGCGAGCACCGCCAGGACGCGGAACCACCAGCGCCGGCGCAGGCGCGCGAAAAAGCCGTCGCCAGGCGCGCGCTTGATCTTCAGGGTTGTGATGGGAGTGTCATCGTCCGACATGCGACGCGCGGTTTAGCAAGATTCCGCCGGGATGCCAGCGGGGTAATCTGGCGGCTGATCTCAATGCCTCTTCCCCTTATCGTCGCCCCGGCCGTGGTGCCGGGTCCGCCGTGTGGTTGGGAGAGGTGTTCGAGCCTCTTTCGGCTCGCCTCGCGGATAAGTGGACCCCGGCACCAGGGCCGGGGTGACGGATCGGTTCGCCCTAGCGTGCCGCCAGCCGCGTGGCGAAATGGATCTCGACCGCCTTGCGCACGCTCTCTGCGACCTTCTTGCGCCCTTCGTCGGAGGCCAGGAACTCGGCGTCGCCCGTGTTGGAGATATAGCCCGTCTCGAAAAGCACCGAGGGCATGTCCGGCGCCTTCAGCACCATCAGCGATGCCATGCGGTGATAATTGGCCTTGATCGGGATGAGCGGCTGCGCCTCGCGGCCGAGCAGCCGCGCGAAGCTCGCCGACATGTTCATCGTCTCGCGCTGGGTGAGATCGATCAGGATCGACGAGATATCGGCATTCTGCGTGCCGAGATCGACGCCCGAGATGATGTCGGCCTTGTTCTCGCGCGCGGCGAGCCTGGCGGCTTCCTTGTCGGAGGCGACCTCGGAGAGCGTGTAGACAGTCGCCCCCGACGCCTCCTCGTTGCCCGCGCTGTCGCAATGCACCGAGATGAACAGGTCGGCCTTCAATCGCCGCGCGATGCCATAGCGTTCCTGGAGCACCAGGAAGCGATCATCCTCGCGGGTCAGCGCGACGCGGACCCGTCCCGAGGCGAGCAGCGCGTCCTTGATCGCCAGCGCGGTCTGGAGCGTCAGGTCCTTCTCGCGCAGCGTGCCCGAGGGCGAGACCGCGCCGGGATCGTGCCCGCCATGGCCCGCGTCGATCACGACGAGCGGGCGGCTGGCATCGCCATAGACGTGCGGCAGCGCTGATGCGGGCAGCCGGGCAGGGATCGCCATCGACACGCTATAGCCATGGCGCCGCGCCGGCTGGAGGAAGGTCAGCGGCGGCAGGAAGCTCAGCCGGCGCTCGGCCGCGGCGCGGGCGAAGCTGGCATCGTCGACGGTGCGCAACTGCAGCGTGAGCTTGCGGCCGTCGGAGCCGAAACTGCCCTCGGTGACGATCGCGGGGCGGGCCAGGTCGAACACGATCCGCGCGCCGTCGCTGCCGTGCGCGCCCTGGCGGATCGCCGAGACCGCGCCGCCGGCGCGCGCCTGGGTGCCGGGGGTCGCGCCCTGGACGTCGAGCGCGCTGCGTTGCGGCCCGGCAAGGAGGAAGGCGCTGGCGTCGCGCACAGGCGTATCGAAGGTGATGACGACGCTATCACCCTGCACGCGCACCTGCTGGACGACGCCGGCCCAGCTCGGAGCACCGGTCAGCCAGCCGGAGAGCAGGGCGAGCAGGAAGAGCACCCGCACGCTATGCCGCGCCTGCCCGTAAAGGGTCCAGCCAAAAACCATTGAGATACTCGTGACGCCAGAAACTGAGGCGAGACGGGATAGGCCAACGCGTTCAAGTCTCGGTTAATCGGAATGGTTAACCATTCCCTAACCTGTTGACCCGTAGGATGTGTTGCGGCGAAATCGTCCCGCTTCGACAGCAAATTGCGCGAAGGCGCTGTGCCGGTTGCCGCATCGTGCATGCGGTGCTACGCAGCTTGGGTTCCGGCCTTGCGCCGTAATGGTACCGCGGCCACATTCGCCGCGACAGTTCAGGTTGACGCTCGCATGAGGCAATTTCCCTACCATCCGCATCGCCTGGCCCTTCCGGCCGGCGGCTGGATGGCGGCGGAGCAATCGGACCGCCGGTCCGTGCGTGCCCTTGCAGCAACGGCATCTTTTGAAACCTGCGTGACCGCAGCCGGCGCCGCCGGCCAGGGCCGCATTGTATATCGCGCGCACGCGCCCCAGCTCCCTCGGGACTCAGGCCGGCGCGCCTGGAGAATAATAAATGACCATGCGTATGCTGATCGACGCACGCCACCGGGAGGAAACCCGGGTGGCCGTCGTCAAGGGAAACCGGATCGAGGAGTTTGATTTCGAGTCCGCCGAGCGCAAGCAGCTCAAGGGTAACATCTATCTAGCCAAGGTCACGCGCGTCGAGCCGTCGCTGCAGGCGGCGTTCGTCGATTACGGCGGCAATCGCCACGGCTTCCTCGCTTTCAGCGAAATCCATCCCGACTATTACCAGATTCCCAAGGAAGACCGCGACGCGCTGCTCGCCGAAGAGGCCGAGCACGCCGCGCAGGAAGCCGCGCTGCGCGACGAGGACGGCGACGACGACGATCATCACGATCATGAGGATGGCTTCGAGGTAATCGAGCATTCGCACGACGACGAGGACGGCGAAGGCGAGTCCGAAGCCGCCGAAGGCGAGGAATCGTCCGATGGCAATCGCGGGCGCGGTCGTGGCCGCGGCAAGCGCGGCGGCAATGGCGACGAGGCGGAAGCGCTGCGCCAGCGCCGCATGAACCTGCGCCGCCGCTACAAGATCCAGGACGTGATCCGCCGCCGCCAGGTGCTGCTGGTTCAGGTCGTCAAGGAAGAGCGCGGCAACAAGGGCGCGGCGCTCACCACCTATCTCTCGCTCGCCGGCCGCTACTGCGTGCTGATGCCCAACACCGCGCATGGCGGCGGCATCTCGCGCAAGATCAGCTCGGCTGCCGACCGCAAGCGCCTCAAGGGCATCATGGCGGACCTCAAGCTGCCGCCGACCATGGGTTGCATCGTCCGCACCGCCGGCCTCCAGCGCACCAAGGTCGAGATCAAGCGCGACTTCGACTATCTCGCCCGGCTGTGGGACGGGATCCGCGACACGACGCTGCAATCTTCGGCGCCCGCGCTCGTCTATGGCGACAGCGACCTGATCAAGCGGGCGATCCGCGACATCTACAACCGCGACATCGACGAGGTGATCGTCGAGGGCGAGGACGGCTATCGCCAGGCCAAGGACTTCATGAAGCTCCTGATGCCGAGCCATGCCCGCAAGGTGAAGCAGTACGCCGATGCGGTGCCGCTATTCCAGCGCGCGCACGTCGAGGACCAGCTCGCCGCGATGTATCATCCGGTCGTCCAGCTGAAGTCCGGCGGCTATCTGGTGATCAACCCGACCGAGGCCCTCGTCTCGATCGACATCAACTCGGGCCGTTCGACGCGCGAGCACAATATCGAGCAGACCGCGACCCAGACCAATCTGGAAGCCGCGCAGGAAATCGCCCGCCAGCTGCGTCTGCGCGACATGGCCGGCCTCGTCGTCATCGACTTTATCGACATGGATCACGGATCCAACGTCCGTAAGGTCGAGAAGGCGATGAAGGAGGCGCTCAAGAATGATCGCGCCCGCATCCAGGTCGGCCGCATCTCGGCCTTCGGCCTGATGGAAATGAGCCGCCAGCGCCTGCGCACCGGCGTGCTCGAAGCCTCGACCCGCCAGTGCCCGCATTGCGAAGGCACCGGCCTGGTCCGTACCGCTTCGTCGGCCGGACTTTCGGCGCTGCGTCTCATCGAGGACGAGGCTGCCCGCGGCCGTGGTTCGCAGCTCGTGCTGCGCGCCAGCCAGGAAGCGGCCTTCTACGTGCTCAACCGCAAGCGTTCGGAGCTCGCCGAGATCGAGGATCGCTACGGCGTGATGATCGAGGTCGCGCCCGACGGCGAGCTGGAAGGCGCGCGCATGTCGGTCGAGGCATCGGGTCCGCCGCCGGCACACGCACCCCGGATCGATCAGCTCCTCGAAGACCCCGAAGACGATTATGTCGAGGAGATCGAGGAGGAAGAGGAAGAGCTCGAAGCCGAAGCGGAGGCTTCGGAGCGTCCGGCGCGCGCCGATCGCGGCGACCGCGCTGAGCGGGACGAGGGCGAGGGCGAAGGCCGCGGCAAGCGCCGGCGCCGCCGCCGTGGTCGTGGCCGCCGCGGTCGTGAGGGCGATGGTGGCGCCGAGGCTTCGGAGACTTCCGACACCGAGAGCGAAGCCGCCGAGCAGGAAGAGGGCGAGGAGCGTCCCGAGGGCGAGACCGCCGAAGCACGCGCCGACGAGGGCGAGCGCGGCCGCAAGCGTCGCCGCCGCGGTCGTCGGGGCGGACGCCGCGGCAATGTGGCCGAGGAGGGTGCTGACGCCGCCGAAGCCGCCGAGGGTGAAGCCGAGCCGGTGAGCGATGTCGCCGAGCTGGCCGAAGCCGAGCCTGTCGCTGAAGCCGAAGCCGCGCCCAAGCCCAAGCGTTCGCGCCGCAAGAAGGCCGATGCCGAGGCACCCGCGGCCGCCGAGCCGGTTGCGGAAGTCGTCGAGGAAACTCCGGTCGTGGAAGCGGCCGAGGAGCCTGTCGCCAAGCCCAAGCGCGCTCGCCGCAAGAAGGCCGATGCCGAAGCGCCCGTCGCCGAGGTCGAGGCTGCGCCCGAGCCCGAGCCCGAGCCGGTCGCGGTCGAGGCGCCCGCGCCCAAGAAGCGCGCGAGCCGCCGCAAGGCCGCCGTCGCTGCGGAAGCCGAGACGCTGACCGCCGAGCCGGTTGCCGAAACCGCGCCCGACGCGATCGAGCAGGACCTCGCGCCCGCCGAGAACGGCGAAGCGCCCGATGGCGAGGGCGGTACGCCGCGCCGCGGCTGGTGGCAGCGGACGTTCGGAGCCTAAGGATGCCGAGGGGTGCGCGGTGACGAGCCGCGCGCCCCTCGCGCCTTCACACCCGGTTCATGGCCGGGGCAGGAAGCGTACGGCCAAGGAGTCTTGAGTCGATGATGCCGCGTCTGAAGCGCCTCGCCACGATGCTGGCGCTGCTTTGCCTGACCAGCTTCGCCGCCCAGCCCGCCTTGGCGCAATCGGTGCTGCGCGACGCCGAGACCGAGGCGCTGCTGGCCGACATGGCGCGTCCGCTGTTCCAGGCCGCCGGCCTGTCGCCCGCCAATGCCAAGGTGGTGCTGATCCAGGACAATTCGATCAACGCCTTCGTCGCGGGCGGCCAGATCGTCTATGTCCATTCGGGGCTGATCGACAGGGCGGACACCGCCAACGAGGTCCAGGGCGTCATCGCGCACGAAATCGGCCATATCGTCGGCGGCCATGCCGTGTTCCAGGGCGATGGCGGCTACACCAATGTCTCGATCCTCAGCCTGTTGCTCGGCGTCGCGGCGATGGCGGCGGGCTCGCCCGAGGCCGGTACCGGCATCCTGATGGCGGGCCAGCGCGCCGCGATCGGCAAATATCTCGCCTTCAGCCGTGTCCAGGAATCCTCGGCCGACGCCGCCGGCAGCAAGTTCCTCAACACCGCGGGCGTCAGCGGCAAAGGCATGCTCAGCTTCTTCGACAAGCTGACCGCCGAGATGCACCGCTACGGCTATTACACCACCGATCCCGAGGTCGATCCCTTCGCCCAGACGCACCCGATGTCGGCCGATCGCGTCGAGACGCTGAAGCATGATCTCCAGGCTGCCCCATCCTGGAACGCGCCGCTCGACAAGGGGCTGGAAGCTCGCTTCAAGCGCGTCCAGGCGAAACTGCGCGGCTATGTCAACGAGCCCGAGGTGACGCTGCGCATCTATCCCAAGACCGACAATTCGGTGCCCGCGCATTATGCCCGCGCCTATGCCTATCATAAGTCGGGTTATCCCGATCAGGCGGCGGCGGAGACCGACGCCCTGGTCAAGGCCGCGCCCGACGACCCCTATTTCCTCGAGCTCGAAGGGCAGATCCTGCTCGAATCGGGCAAGCCCGCCGAAGCGCTCGCACCGTTGCGCGAGGCCACCGCGCGCTCGAACAATCAGCCGCTGATCGCCACCACCTTCGGCCACGCGCTGATCGCGACCGAGGACAAGGCGAACCTGGCCGAGGCCGAGCGCATCCTCCGCCAGGCCGTGGCGCGCGACGACGAGAATCCGTTCGCCTGGTTCAACCTGGGCACCGTGTACGAGCGCAAGGGCGACGAGCCGCGCACCGCGCTCGCCACCGCCGAGCGCGCCAATCTGATGGGCGATGCCCGCACCGCGCTGGTCAGCGCGCATACGGCGATGGCAGGGCTGCCCCAGGGCTCGTCCGACTGGGTCCGCGCGCAGGACATCATGATGGTCTCGCAGAACGCGGTCGACGACCAGAAGCGCAAGGGCCGGGGGCGCAACTTCCAATGACGAGCAGGTTTCTGCGCAATCCGCTGGTGCTGGCCGGCGCGTTCGTCGCGTGCGCGCTGCTGGGCGCGCTCGCCTTCGCGCTGATCCAGGCGGCGCTCCCGGGCGTCGCGGGCGACCGCGCCCGGATCGAGACGGTGGTGCGCAACTATATCCTCGATCATCCCGAGATCCTGCCCGAGGCGATGAACCGGCTGCAGGAGCGCGAGAATGCGCGGCTGCAAAAGGCACAGGCCGATGCGCAGAAGACCGTGCCCGAGAATGTGGCGGCGCTCCGCACGCCCTATGCCGGCGCCTGGGCGGGCAATCCCAAGGGCGACGTCACCGTCGTGGCGTTCATGGACTATGCCTGCGGCTATTGCCGCGCCAGCCTGCCCGGCATCGACGAACTGATCGCCAAGGACCCGAACGTCCGCATCGTCTATCGCGAATATCCGGTGCTCGGCGACGAGAGCGTCGTCGCGGCGCGCTGGGCGTTGGCGGCAGCGGAGCAGGGCAAGTTTCGCGCCTTCCACGCGGCGCTCTATGCCGCCGGCCCCAGCGCCGAGGGCATTGCCGCCGCCGCCGACAAAGCCGGGCTCGACAAGGTCGCGGCCGAGAAGGCGGCCCGGTCGCAGGCGGTGGAAAAGGAAATCATTGCCAATCGCCAGCTCGGCGCGAAGCTGGTGATGAGCGGCACGCCGAGCTGGGTGATCGGCGATCAGCTTCTCTACGGCGCGCGCGATTATGCGGGTCTGGCCGATGCCGTGGCGGCGGCGCGCAGGGGCAAATAACCCACCGCGCCTTGCCGCAACCGTAACGGATACCTAGGTTACGGGTCCTTCCGGCCAGGGGCACCCAATGCAATCCATTCTTTCGGTCAGCCAGGTCAGCAAGACCTATGGCTCGGGCCACAAGGCGCTCGACCATGTCGACCTCGACATCAAGCGGGGCGAGATCTTCGCGCTGCTGGGGCCGAACGGCGCCGGCAAGACCACGCTGATCTCGATCATCTGCGGCATTGTCACGCCGAGCTCGGGCACGATCCTGGTCGATGGCCATGACGCGATCCGTTCGCCGCGTGAGGCGCGCTCGCGGATCGGGCTGGTGCCGCAGGAGATCGCGGTCGACATGTTCTCCACCGTCGGCTCGACCTTGCGCTTCTCGCGCGGCCTGTTCGGCAAGGCGCCGAACCAGGCGCATTGCGACCAGGTGCTCAAGGACCTGTCGCTGTGGGACAAGCGCAATTCCAAGATCATGGAATTGTCGGGCGGCATGAAGCGCCGCGTGATGATCGCCAAGGCGCTCGCGCATGAACCCGAGATCCTGTTTCTCGACGAGCCCACCGCCGGCGTCGACGTGTCGCTGCGCCGCGACATGTGGAAGATGATCGGCAGCCTGCGCGAGCGCGGCACCACGATCATCCTGACCACGCATTATATCGAAGAGGCCGAGGAGATGGCCGACCGGGTCGGCGTCATCAACAAGGGCCAGCTGCTCCTCGTCGAGGAGAAGACAGAGCTGATGAAGAAGCTCGGCAAGCGCGAGATGGTCGTGTCGCTGGTCGAGCCGCTTGCCGCGATTCCGGCCGAACTCGACGAATGGCACCTCGCGCTCGAGGATGAGGGGCGTTTCCTGCGCTACACCTTCGACGCCCAGGCCGAGCGCACCGGCATCCCGTCGCTACTGCGCAAGCTCGGCGACATGGGAATCGCCTTCAAGGATCTCGATACCTCCAAGTCGAGCCTCGAGGACATCTTCGTCGATCTGGTCGAGCACAAGGAAGCGTCGAACGAGGGAGCCGCGGCATGACCGGCATCAATTTCTACGGCATCTGGGCGATCTACAAGTTCGAGATGGCGCGTACGCTGCGCACGCTCTGGCAGTCGATCGTCACGCCGGTCATCACCACCTCGCTCTATTTCATCGTCTTCGGCGGCGCGATCGGCAGCCGCATCCAGACGATCGGCGACGTGAATTATGGCAGCTTCCTCGTCCCCGGCCTGATCATGCTCTCGCTGTTGACCCAGAGCATCGCCAATGCCTCGATCGGCATCTATTTCCCGAAATTCACCGGCACCGTGTTCGAGCTGCTCTCCGCGCCGATCTCGGCGGTGGAGATGGTGATCGGGTTCGTCGGCGCGGCGGCGACCAAATCGGTGGTGATCGGGCTGATCATCCTGGCGACCTCGGCGCTGTTCGTGCCGCTGCGCATCGATCACCCGATCGCGATGATCGCCTTCCTGCTGCTTACCTCGATCACCTTCAGCATGTTCGGCTTCATTATCGGCATCTGGGCCAGGGGCTTCGAGCAGCTCAACATCGTGCCGGCGCTGCTGGTGACGCCGCTCACCTTCCTGGGCGGCGCCTTCTACTCGATCGATATGCTGCCCCAGCCCTGGCACACGATTTCGCTGTTCAATCCGGTCGTGTACCTGGTCAGCGGCTTCCGCTGGAGCTTCTTCGGCAAGGGCGATGTCGACATCCTGTGGAGCCTGGGCTTCACCGGCGTGTTCCTGGCGCTGTGCCTGGGGCTGATCGTCACGATCTTCCGGACGGGGTACCGGCTTAAGAACTAGGTCCTCGCGACGATCAGGCTCCGGCCCGGCCGGAGCAGGACCGTGTCGCCTTCGACCTTCGCGCCCATGCCGTCTATCGTGACGCCGCGGAGCGGGCGCGGCGCGCGGAGGCGCAGGCGCACCTCGGCGGCCATGGTCTCGGGCAGCTCGACTTCTGCCTCGATCCGGCCGCGCTTCGCCTCGATCGTGTAGCTCACCCGGCCCCACCGCGTCGGCGCGTCCTTCACCGCGACGCGCTTGCCCGGCTCGAGCCAGGCGCGAGGGCAGCCCTTGGCGAGCCAGAGTTCGTCCTTCACCGGCTCCTCGAAGACCAGCAGCCATTTGAGCATCATCGGCTGGACGAGCGTCGCCGGGCCGCAATAGGGCGCGGACCAGTCGTCGGTGAGCAGCTTGCGCGTCTCGGGCGCCATCCACATGCCTCGCGTATATTGATGCGCCATATGGGAATAGGTCATCAGCAGCGCTTCGCGGACGCGGTCGATCTGGATCAGCCCATAGCCATGGCCATAGCTGAGGAACCCGGCGCTCTCCCCGGTCTTGTAGCCATAGGCCATCGGCAGGCCGAGCACCGTGTCGTGGTGCCGCGCGCGATAGTCGACGATGTTCGCGACCTGATCGGGGGCGAGGTTGCCCGAGTGGAGCATCTCCATCCAGGAACGATAGCTGCGCCATTGCGGGTCGGACTTGTCGCGCTGGAGCACGACATGGAAAGGCTCCCTGGCGCCCGCGATGGTGGGGAAGCTGCTCTCGCTATCGACGGTCAGCGTCGACAGCTTGATCGCCTGCTGGATGTCGGCGCTCAGCGCAGCCGCTTCCTCGACGAGGCGCTGGCCCTGCACGCCTTCGCCGAGCCTCACCCAGACGCGCCCCAGATCGGCAAAGCCGCGTGCCGCCTCGGTCGAGTTGGAGAAATAGGGTTGCATGTAGCGCTGGGGATCGGTTTCGAGCACCGCGTCGGCCTCGCTCCAGCCGACGAGCATGCCCCGGGCCGGATCGCCGGCAGGAAGTTCGCGCGCCTTGGCCCGCATGGTCAGCAGGATGTCGGTGATGGCGTCGATCCGCTTGCGATATTTGAGCAGCAGCGCGGGATCGCCGCCGCGCTCGACATAGGCGGCCAGCACGGTGAGCATCCGGCCGAACTGCCCGGTCTCGGGCCCACGATAGAGCAAGGTGCCGTTGTCGCGGACAAACTGCCCGAAATAATTGTCGATATAGGCCCCGGCCCGGTCGATCAGGCCCCATTCGAGCATCGCCTCGGTCTCGACGGTGAAGGTGTCGGGGAAGCCGTCATGTTCGTTGTTGGCGTAGTTCTTGTCGACCGCGCCATATTTCGGAAAGCCCGCCGATCGCGTCATCATCGCGCGGACCAGGCTGAAGCGCGCCATGTCGGTCATGCGGTTGTCGGGAAGCTCGACCGTCATCGCGCCGCGTAGGCGCTCGTTCCACCCCGCCCGGAGGTCGAGCAGCTCGGCATAGAAGGCCTTGGGATCGTCAGCGGTGCGCGGCGGATAGGGCAGGTAGGAATCGACATGGCGGAGCCATTTGAGCTTGCCGCTCTCGACCCGCGCGACGCGGTACCAGACCGGCTGGATGCGCGGATTGCCGTTGTCGATCCGGAAGGGCGCGAAGGCGAGCAGCTCGGTCCAGTCGCCATTTGCCTCGGGATAGACGAAGCGCAGCACCGGCAGCCAGCCGCCGAGCAGGCCGTCCCAGACCTGGCCCGCCTTGCGGATCGCGTCGACCGACGGCTGATAGACCGCCGGATCGAAATTGGGCGAGCGCCCGCCATAGGAGAACCAAATCTTGTCCTGCGTCTCCGGCGTCCCGATCCAGTTATAGGTATCGAGCCAGACCTGGCGGATCGGGGGAAACGCCGTCGCGATCTCTTCGTAATCGGGGTCGCCCGCACGCGCGAGGATCTGGCTGCCGAGCAGGTCGACGGGGCTGGCGAACACCGCTTCCTTGCTGTGGCCGAGGAAACTGCCCTTGGCGCCGGTGAATTCGGCGGTCTTGGGAAAGACCTGCCAGGCGCCCTCGGCATCGGCAAAGACCATGTCGCCCTCGCGGTGCGCGAAATCCTCGAGCACCGCAAAGCCCTTGGCCGTCTCCACCAGCGTCCAGTCGCCCGCATTCTCGCCGCGGCGGACGGTGCGGCCGTCGGCCAGCACGATCGCATCGTCGAGCACGCGGACGATCCTGAAGGCGGGTCCGCCCGCGGCACGCGCGGGTTTCGCGGCGGAGGCGGCGGCAAGCGCAGCCGCACCGGCGAGCAATTGGCGACGATCGAGCATCCCGCTTCCCTCGTTTCTGTTTCGCGCCAATTGAGCGATGTAACCGATTACATCAACCGAAATCTGCGGGTTCTGAGGGTCGGGGTGAAAGCCCTTGGAATGTAGGATTTCGCCTGCAATTCTCCCGCCGGCTCTTTCTCATCGGCGAGACGCGTTTTCCGGGGAGTAGGGTTTTCGACATAGCGGGTGTCAACCGTGTCAACCGGACATCATCGGCCGATCGCGCCCGCGTGCCGATTCGCACCGGGTGACGCGCTACCGGACCACCGGCAGCATCACCGCCGAGCCCGAGCACACCTTCTGCGTCGCCTTCTGATAGTCCTCGGGCTTCGCCTTGTAGATGTTGGGCACGAATTTCTGCGGGTTGCGGTCGATCACCGGGAACCAGCTCGACTGGACCTGGACCATCAGCCGGTGGCCCTTCTTGAAGACATGGTCGTGGTCGCGCAGCGGCACGTCCCAGGCGACGACCTGGTTGGGCACCAGCGGCGTCGCCTTCTCGAACGACTGGAGATAGCGCCCGCGGCGGATCTCCATCGCGATCGGCAGCTCATAGCCGTTCAGCGACCTGGCATAGGCGCCGGGCTGGGTGGATGCAGATTGATAGTCCTCGGGGAAGACGTCGATCAGCTTGACCACGAAATCGCTGTCGGTGCCGCTGGTCGATGCCATCAGCTTGGCGGCGACATTGCCGGTGATCGTCAGGTCGGCGTCGAGCGGTGCGCTGACATAGCTGAGCACGTCGGGCCGGTCGTCGACGAAGCGCTGGTCCTCCGCTTCCCACCAGCGCCAGTCGGGCGTGGAATAGGTTGCGGACATCGGATGCACGCGGAACGGCACCGGTCGGGCGGGGTCGGAGACATAGTCGCGGCATGCCTCGCCCGCCGCCGGCGCGTCGAAGCTCAGCGTGCCACTGGCGCGGAGGTACAGGCTGGTCGGCTTGGCCTCGGGCAGCGGATATTTGGCGTAGGTCTTCCACTGCCAGGATCCGCTCTGGAAGCTCTTGAGCGCGTAATTGGGCTGGGTGCCCTTGCCGTGCAGCCAATAGGCGAAGAACGGTGCCTCGACCTGCTCCATGAACTGGGTGCCGCTGTCTACGCCGAACGGGATGCGGCCGAGCGCATTGGCGGGCGAGCGCCAGGTGCCGTGCGCCCAGGGGCCAGCGACCATCAGCGACAGGCCCTTGGGATCGTCCTGCTTCTGCTTCTCGAAGATCTTCCAGCTGCCCCAGGGATCCTCCTGGTCCCAATAGCCCGCGACGTTGAGCGTCGGGACGGTGGTGCGCTTCAGGCTGTCGGACCAGCGCTGCTTCTTCCAGTGATCGTCATAGTCGGGATGATCGATCATCTCCTGGTAGCGCGGCGATCCGCCCTTGAAATATTTCGCCTCGATATCGGCGGGTGAGCCGGCCTCGAGGAACCATTGATAGGTGTCGAACCGGTCGTAGGGGAATTCCCAATTGTCCTTCGCCATCTGCAGGCTGGAGACCCAGTCGGTGGCATAGGTCAGCCGCATCGCGCCGTAGCGGTGCAGATCGTCGTTCATCCAATAGTCGATCCACGCCGCCTGCGGGCTGACCGCCTTCAGCGCGGGATGCGGGCGGGCGAGCGCCACCGCGGCGGCGAAGCCGGGGTACGACACGCCGAACATGCCGACCTTGCCGTTGTTGTTGGCGACATGCTTCACCAGCCAGTCGATCGAATCATAGGCGTCGGTGGATTCGTCGACCGCGTCCTTGCCTGTCTTGATCTCGGTCGAGAGGGTGAAGGGGCCGCCTTCGGAGGTGAAGCGGCCGCGCATGTCCTGGTTGACGAAGATATAGCCGTCCTTGGCCAGCGCGGCCCAGCTTGCCGGAATGGCGCGCGGTGCCTGGTTCGACGTGCCGTACGGGGTCCGGCCGAACATGATCGGAAGCGGACCGGTCTGATTCCGGGGTCGCAGGATCACGGTGTGGAGCTTGGCGCCGTCGCGCATCGGGATCATCGCCTCTTCGAGGATGAAGGGCGATTCGGACGGGGCGGTCTGGCCGGGACGGGCAGGGGCCGATGTCAGCGGCAGCGCGGTAGTGCTCAGTGCCAGAACAACCAACATCCGCTTCGTCATGCGATCCTCCATCCGGGTTTGGCGCGGACTAGAAGGGGGCGTGGGGCCGCTGTCAATCGGCGCGGCGCGAGGCCAGCGTCTTGACCGTGGGGCGCAGGATCAGCCCGTTCCAGTTGAGCAGCAGATGGAGCAGGATCGGCAGCGCGAGGCCGCTGGACGCGAGATAGGCGAAGGCGAACATCATGCCGAGCAGGCCGGTCAGCACCACGCCCAGCCAGCCCTGATAGCGGTGCATCGCCCCGAACAGCAGCACCGACGCGGCGAACCCGATCCAGGGGGCGACCCCGAGCACCGCGAAGAGCAGCGGGACGTAGAGCCGGAAGCAGATCTCCTCGGTGAGCGCGGCATTGGCTCCGAGCAGCGCGACGCGCAGGGTCTCGGCGCGGTTGCGCGGGATCATCGCGTCGATGTCGATCGCCTTGCGCGGCTTGGCCGGCTTGCGCCTGCGCGAGGCCAGCACGCCACCCAGCAGCCCTCCGGCGAACACGGCGCCGACCAGCGTGCCGAAGAAGCCGGGCGACATGTCGCCGATCTCCGGCATCTCCGTCGCCACCGGCACGAACTCGGCGGGGAAGCGCCACAGCGCGTCGATCCGCCCGAGTAGCGCGAGCCCGATCAGCGGCATGCCGAGGAAATAAACGGCTGCGTGCAGCGTCCAGCGCAGGAAGGTGCGCTGGCGCGTCCGCGTCTCGTCGACGGTCTTGAAACGCGTGAAGACCCGCGTGTCGTGCCGCACGAAATGCGCGCACGCGCCGATCGCTACCGCAAGCAGCAGCGCGGCGAGCAGCATCAGCCGATCCGGTGCTCGCCCTTCACCCAGCGCACCGTGCCGGAGCTGGCACGCATGACGACGCTCTCGGTGGTCATCTTGCCCTTCATGCGCTTGACGCCCTGGAGCAGCGAACCGTCGGTTACGCCGGTGGCGGCGAAGATGCAGTCGCCCTTGGCGAGCTCGGTCAGGTCATAGACCTTGTCGAGATCCTCGATGCCCCATTTGCGTGCGCGACCGCGCTCGTCGTCGTTGCGGAACAGCAGCCGGCCCTTGAACTGGCCGCCGACGCAGCGCAGCGCCGCGCAGGCGAGCACGCCCTCGGGGGCGCCGCCGGTGCCCATATAGACGTCGATCGTGGTGTCGGGATCGGTCGTGGCGATCACGCCGGCGACGTCGCCGTCGCCGATCAGCACGACGCCGCAGCCGATCGTGCGCAGCTCGGCGATCAGCGCCTCGTGGCGCGGACGATCGAGCACGCAGGCGATGATCTCGTGCGGCTCGACGCCCTTGGCCGCGGCGATCGCCTTGACGTTCTCGGTCGGGGTCTTGTTGAGGTCGATCACGTCGGCGGGATAGCCCGGGCCGACCGCGATCTTGTCCATATAGACGTCAGGCGCGTTGAGCAGCCCGCCCTGCTCGGCGACCGCGAGCACCGCCAGCGCATTGGGGCCCGCCTTGGCGCAGATCGTCGTGCCTTCGAGCGGATCGAGCGCGATATCGATCTTGGGACCCTTGTCCTGCGCCGCGCCGACCTTCTCGCCGATGAACAGCATCGGCGCCTCGTCGCGCTCGCCCTCGCCGATCACCACGGTGCCGTCGAGATAGAGCTTGTTGAGCGCGTCGCGCATCGCTTCGACCGCGGCGGCGTCGGCCGCCTTCTCGTCCCCGCGCCCTACCAGGGTGGAGGCGGCGATTGCGGCGGCTTCGGTCACACGCACCATCTCGAGGACGAGAACGCGATCGAGCATGTGGCTGGCGGTCTGCTGCATGTCGTGGAAAGTCCCTATGATTTCGTCGCGGCGATAGGCGGGGCGTTCGCCGATGTCGACCATGCTAACGTTGTCAGGCCTTTCCTATTTCCGCCACATCGTTGCGCTAGCGTACGAATCTCGCGATTCGGGGACCTGTCCATGCTGCTGCCGGTGCTTCTGCTGCTTGCCCAGGATGCCAGCGTCGAGACCGCGCTGAAAGAATATCGCGAAAAGACCCGCGCCGACGTGCCGTGCAGGCGGGCTGCGGACGAGAACGAGATCGTGGTTTGCGCGCTGCGCGACGCGGACCGCTTCCGCGTGCCGCTCATCACCTCGAGCGCGGGACGCGAGGCGTCCGGCGAGCGGCTGAACACCCTGCTTAGCAGCGATGCCGCCGGGTTCGTGCCCTGCGGCAAGGGTGCCTTCATGGTCCATTGCGGCTCGGTCGGCGTCGGCGTCACGATCGACAGCGGCGGCGGCGCGCGGACCTCGGAGCGTCCGCTCGCGCCCTAAGCCGGCTTACTCGCCGAGGATGTGCATCCACATCGGCTCGCCGGCCAGGCTGGACGAGCCGCGCAGTTTCTCCAGCGCCTGGGCGACGCTGTGTTCCGGCCCCTCATGCGTGACGATCGCGACGAGCACGCTGCCGTCGGGCATCACGCCGCGCTGGATCAGGCTCTCGATCGAGACGCCTGCGTCGCGCATCGCCGCGGCGATCTCGGCCAGCACGCCGACCTTGTCGACCACGGTGAAGCGGACATAGGCGCGGCCGCGGCGCTCGCCGCTGTCGGCCACAGGCTGGGCCGCGAGCGCGTCGGCGGGCATCGCATAGGGCGGGCCGAACTCGCCGCGGGCGATGTCGATCAGGTCGGCGACAACGGCGGAGGCGGTCGGGCCGTCGCCCGCGCCGGCACCCTGGAACAGCAGCCGGCCGACGAAATTGCCTTCGGCGACGACAGCATTGGTCGATCCGATCACATGGGCGAGCGGGTGGCTGACGGGCACGAGGTGCGGATGGACGCGCTGGAACAGCCCGTGCGGACCGGCATCGGCGACGCCGAGCAGGCGCACGCGATAGCCGAGTGCCGCGGCCTCGGCGATGTCCGCGGCGATGACGTGACGGATGCCGGTCGCCTTCAGATCGTCGAAGGCGGGCTGGGTGCCGAACGCGAGGCTGGCGAGGATCGAGAGCTTGTGCGCGGCGTCGATGCCATCGATGTCGAAGGTCGGGTCGGCCTCGGCATAGCCCAGCCGCTGCGCCTCGGCGAGGATGTCGGCGAAGTCGCGACCCTCGGCTTCCATCTTGGACAGGATGAAATTGCAGGTGCCGTTGAGGATGCCATAGACGCGGGCGATCACGTTCGCCGCGGCGCCTTCGCGCAGGCCCTTGATGACGGGCACGCCGCCCGCGACCGCGGCCTCGAACTTCAGCGCGACATTGGCGGCTTCGGCGGCGCGGGCCAGCTCGAGGCCGTGATGTGCGATCATCGCCTTGTTGGCGGTGACGAAGCTCTTGCCTTGCGCGAAGGTCGAGCGGGCAAGGGCGAGCGCTGGACCGTCTGAGCCGCCGATCAGTTCGACCACGACATCGGCCTTCTCATGATGCGCCAGCGCAGCGGTGTCATCGACCCAGTCGAAGCGGGAGAGGTCGACTCCGCGATCCTTGGTGCGGTCGCGCGCCGAGACCGCGACGATCTCGATCGGTCGGCCCGCACGCCGCGCGATCAGATCGCCATTCGCCTCGAGCACGCGGATCACCCCGCCGCCGACGGTACCCAGGCCAGCCAATGCAACGCGAAGTGGTTCGGTCATTCGAGTCCTCAATCTGCAACATAAAGCCCCCCCTCGGGGGAGGGGTCGGGGTGGGGCAGTAAGGTAAGCGCATTCTCTGCGAGACTTCCCCACGCCCCAACCCCTCCCCTGAAGGGGAGGGGCTTTCAATCAACTATTTCTTGATCAGGCCGATCTCGACCAGCCGCTCGTGCAGATAGTCGTGTGCCGTGATCGGCTCGGGATAGCGGTTCGGCCGATCCGCAGTGATGCAGCCGGGCAGGGTCTCGATCAGGAAATCGGGCGCCGGGTGCAGGAAGAAGGGCATCGAATAGCGGGGCACGCCGCGCCGCTCGACCGGCGGATTGACCACGCGGTGCGTGGTCGACGGCAGGACATGGTTGGTCAGCCGCTGGAGCATGTCGCCGACATTGACGACCATCGCGCCCTCGGGCGGCTTGATCGGCAGCCACTTGCCGTCGCGGTCGAGCAGCTCGAGTCCGGCTTCCTCGGCGCCGAGCAGCAGAGTGATGAGGTTGATGTCCTCATGCGCGCCGGCGCGGACTTCGGGCGCGTTGGCATCGACCGGCGGGTAATGGAGCAGGCGCAGCACCGAATTGCCGTCCCTGACGGCGGGATCGAACCAGTCGGGCGCGAGCCCCAGATAGCGCGCGATCGCAGAGAGCAGTTTGTCGCCGGCATCGTCGAACGCCTGGAACAGCTCGAGAAAGGTTTCGCGAAAGCCTTCCGGGCGGTCGGGCCAGATATTGGGCGCCATCTCCGCCTCGAAGCGATGGCCCTTGGCCAGTTCGCGGCCGACGTGCCAGAATTCCTTCAGGTCGACATATTGCGCGCCCTTGGCGATCTCGGTCTTGAACGGCGTGTAGCCGCGCGCGCCGCCGCCGCCCTCGACGAAATAGCCGCGCTTCTCGGCCTCGGGCAGGTCGAAGAACGCCTTGGCCATCGCCCAGGCGCGCGCGATCAGCTCCGCCGGAACGCCATGGTCGCTGACCACCGCGAAGCCGAAGCGCTGGAAGGATTCGCCGAAAGCCTTTGCGAAGCCTTCGGGATCGGATTGCTGGTCCGCCATCGAAACGGGCGTGATTTCAGCGAGGGTGTCTAACATTACGAGTCTCCGAGGAATGGCTATCCGTTAGACCCGCGGACTGGGGTTGAACAAGCCGCGGCCCTCGCTCGCCCGGTCCTCGCCCGGTCAAAGTGAACGGAGATGCGGTGCATTCTTTCACTTTAGACCCGCGCGATATCGGTCGGGCCGGTGCCGCGCGAATGGACGGTGTCGGCGGATCAAGATGCATCCGCCGAGGCAAACACCGCAAATCCTACAAGAAAACCTATTTGCCGACTTCCATCCGGCCCTTCGACTTGCCGCCACCATCGGCATCGAGCTGGACCGAGAAAGGCTGGCCATCCTCGGTGGTGCCCGCCAGTTCGTTGCCGCGCGTCTCCACCTTGAAGCCCTGCTTGGTCATATTGTCGCGGAACCAGTCACGCACCGTGGTGGGCGTGGCGGGGCTGCGGAATCGGATGGTGACCTTGCCCTTGTCGTCATTGCCGCCCTTGTCCTCGGCATCGGCACGGAAATCGTCGATCGTCGAACCCGGATAGAGCTTGACGCCGTTTATCTCGAAATCCTCAGCATTGATGTGGATCTTCGGCAACCGGATCGAGCCGGCAAAGCCCGGCGCCTTGATCTCGACCTGGCCATTGGCGTCGGTCGAGATGGTGGAATTGCCCTCGTCGTCCTTGGCGTTGATCGAGATGCTGGTGCCCGATCCGTCGCACCCGGCGAGCGCGAACGAGACAGCGAGCGGCAGGAGTGCGAAACGCGACATTCCAGTCTCCACAAGTGTATTAGTTGTATAACGCGCTAGGCGCCGATGCGATACTGCGCCAACCAAGGGGGTGACGCGCGGCCTTTGATCGGCCATCTGCGCGGGCAATGGAAGAGCCGCATCTCAGCACGCAATCCGTGAACCGGGCGCCCCTGGCGTTCGGGGAGTTCGTCACGCTCGTCGCGGCGATGATGGCACTGACCGCGCTCGGCATCGATTCGATGCTGCCGGCGCTGCCCGCGATCGGCAAGAGCCTCGACGTCATCGAGCCCAATCACCGCCAATATGTGATCACGGCCTATCTGATCGGGTTCGCGGTCGCGCAGCTCGCTTACGGCCCGCTGTCGGATCGTTTCGGGCGGCGGCCGGTGCTGATCATAGCGCTCGCTTCCTATGTCGTGACGAGCGCGCTGGCGGCGATCTCCGGGAGCTTCGAGCTGTTGCTGATCGCCCGCGCGACGATGGGCGCCTCTGCCGCCGGCTGTCGCGTGGTGACGGTGGCGCTGGTGCGCGACTGTTTCTCGGGCCGGGCGATGGCGCGGGTGATGAGCCTGGCGTTCATGGTCTTCATGGCCGCGCCGATCTTCGCGCCGACCTTCGGCCAGGCGGTGCTCTGGGCGGGAGGCTCGTGGCGGATGATTTTCTGGGGCGTGGCGGGCGCGGCGATGGTCGTCGCTTTGTGGTTCACGCTGCGCATGCCCGAGACACTGGCAGCGGACGCGCGCCTGTCGCTCCGGCCGCGGCGGATTCTGGGCGATTACGGGCTGATGCTGCGCGACCGGATCGCGGTGGGGTACACGCTGGCGATCGCGTTGCTTTCGGGCGCGATGTTCGGATTCATCGGATCGATCCAGCAGGTGATGGAAGTAGTGTTCCACCGACCGGAGCTGCTGACGATCGTCTTCGCGATGGTGGCGGGCACGATGGCGGTGGGGTCGTTCCTCAATTCGCGGATCGTGATGCACCTGGGGACACGGCGCATTTCCCACACCGCGCTGACGGCACTGATCGTGATCGCCACGATCCATCTGGCCGTGACCCTTGCCGGGCTGGAGGCGCTGTGGAGCTTCGTGCTGCTCCAGGCACTGATGATGGCGTGCTTCGGCCTGGCGACGTCGAACTTCTCGGCGATGGCGATGGAGAAGATGGGCGAGATCGCGGGCACGGCCTCGAGCCTGCAGGGATTCGTCACCACGCTGGGCGGCGCGCTGATCGGCGCCGCGATCGGTCAGTCCTTCAACGGCACCACCGTGCCGCTCTATGGTGGATTCGTACTCATGGGTGTCATCGCTTTCGTGGTAGTAACGATTGCGGAGCGCGGAAGGCTGTTCCGGCCGACCTGAGTGGAACGAGTCGGCCCGGATCGCCGTTCGCGCCTTGGACCCCGGCGATTTCCGGCGGGCGATAGGGAAGGATCGGCGATGGGCGGCTATCAGGTTACCGGACAAGGCCCGAACGACGACGGCTTCGACGAGGAAGGCTATGACGAGAGCCAGCGCGCCGAGATTCTGGAGGCTACGAGCGGCGGCCCGACCGACGGCGACCTGCTGACCGATATCGACCCCGATCTCGGCGACGATTCGGACGATGACGAGGACGACCTCCTGATGGAGGATGACGAACTCGGCGAGGAAGACGAGGATCTCGAGCAGACCGAGACCGATCAGGACGAGGACGAAGTCCAGGACGAGTTCGACGAGGATGACGACGAACTCGACGACGACGAGGACCTGGGCGACGCCGATCGGGACGCGCTCGAACCCTGACGCTTGACGCCGCGAGACGCCTGAAGAAGCATGGCACATCCTTAAGCAAGGGAATGCGCCATGCCCTTCGATCCCCGCGTCGATGCCTATATCGCGAGCCGTGCCGAATTCGCGCGGCCGATCCTGGAATGGTTGCGCGCGCGCGTGCACGCCGCGGTGCCCGGCGCCGAGGAAGGCATCAAATGGAGCATGCCCTTCTTCAGCCATAACGGCCGTCCGCTGGCCAACATGGCGGCGTTCAAGGCGCATGCGAGCTTCGGCTTCTGGAACCGGCAGGAACTGGCCACCGGTAAGGAAGGCGAGGCGATGGGCCAGTTCGGCCGCATCGAGTCGCTCGCCGATCTTCCGGACAGTGCCGACATGGAAGCGCAAATTCGGGAGGCTGCGGCCCTGCTCGAGGCCGGCGTGAAGCCTGCCCGGGCGGCGCGCGTGCCCAAGCCGGAGGCCGAAGTGCCACCCGAGCTGGCCGAGGCGCTGGCCAAGGACGACGCCGCGTCCGCGACCTTCATCGCCTTTCCGCCGGGCTGCCGTCGCGAATATTGCGAGTGGATCGCCGAGGCCAAGCGGCCCGAGACCAAAGCCAAGCGGGTCGAAGAGGCCGTGGGTTGGATACGCGAGGGCAAGAGGCGCAACTGGAAATACGAGAATTGCTGACCGTTTGAGGCCGTAACGATCTGGGCTTTCCTCGCGCAAGTTTGATGATATGTTACATCATCATCACGAGGAGAGGTGCCATGGCCAGAACTGCCCGCATTCCCGAACCCGTCCCCTTCAGCGGAATCAACGTCACGCCGTTCATCGATGTGATGCTGGTATTGTTGATCGTGATGATCCTCTCGATCCCGGCCATGACGCACAAGGTGCCGATCGACTTACCGAATGGGCCTCCGTCGGGCGGGGTGGAGACCCCACACAAGCTCGCGATCGATCGCGGCGGCGCGCTCTATTGGGACGGCAAGCCGATTGGCGACGCGGTGTTGCCGAGCGCGCTCGCCGCGCTCAAGGCCGATCCCCAGGGCGTGCTCCATATGCAGACCGATCCCGAGGCGCGCTACGAGCGGTTCGATTCGGTGCTGGCGGTGGTCAAGCGCGCGGGCATCGAACGGCTCGGCTTCGTAGGGAATCGTCCTCTCGAGGATTGAGGAACGGGCGCATTGGGTGCAGCGTTCGTTTCGCTCGCGAACGAAGAGGACTCACCGAATGCGCCTGACCCCGATCCTGAGCCTGGCCGGCTGCGCGCTGGCCGCATGTTCGTCCCAGCCCAGCAGCAACGCGCCGATACCCGCGAACGCGTCGATCGAGCCGGACACCAATATCGCGGCGCCTTCCACAGCGAACGTGCAGGCGCCGCTCAATCCGCCTGCGCCGGGTGAACCCGGCGGGCTGGCGAACGACATGACGCCGGTGAGCGAGGCGCCGTTCACCGAGGAAAGCACGCAGGGAGCGGGCAATGTCGTCCAGACCTATTACGCGCTGATCGAGGCGAAGAAATATCGCGAGGCCTGGGCGCTGTGGGGCAATGGCGGCAAGGCATCGGGGATGAGCCCGCAGGCATTCGCCGCCAGCTTCGGGCGCTATTCGGAATATCACGCCAATATCGGCGCGCCGGGCGCGGTCGATGCCGGCGCCGGGCAGCGCTACGTGACCGTGCCGGTCCAGGCCTATGGCCGGATGAAGGACGGGCGGCCGTTCAACCAGCTCGGCAGCGTGACGCTGCATCGCGTCGCCGACATCGACGGCGCGACCGCCGAGCAGAAGAAGTGGCGCATCCGCTCCGCCGACCTTGTCACCAAGCCCAGCCCCGACGCGACGCCGACGCCCGAGGCGACCGAGGACAATCGCTCGGTCGCGCGCTATCGCTGCATGGACGGCACGCGGCTCACGGCGCGCTTCGATCCCGACAAGGGTGAAGTGGCCGTCGAACATGGCAACGCGGCTGCGCACGTGATGAAACGCCAGGGCACCAGCACCGGTATCCGCTATGCGGGCGGCGGCTATTCGTTCGGCGGCAAGGGCGACATGATGACCTATACCGCGCCCAATGCGCCGACGATCGCCTGTACGGTCGTCCGCTAGTCGGAGAGATAGTTGCGGAGCACCGCGAGGTCGGCGTTGCTGACCTCGGCGCCGCTATCGTCGGTAAGGACCGATTCGGCCGCCCCGGGCGTGGTGTCGGACTTCGAGTGGCTGAAGCCGACAAAGCTGACCGCGGTCCAGATCACGCCGCCCGCCCAGAGCAGCGCCCACCAGCGGCTGCGGAAGATGCGGCTTGGGCGAGTGGGAATCATGCATGGCAACATCGCACGCGCGAATGAACGCTGCGCTTCGAAAGCTGGTTAAGCTAGAACATGCCAATGGCGCGCTACACGACCAGGATCACCGCGGGATCCGACGACATCGACATGCTCGGACACGTCAACAATGCGATATGGGTGAAGTGGATCCAGGACGTCGCCGTGGCGCACTGGCTGGCGATCGCACCGTCCGAGCATCGCGACGCCTATGTGTGGGTCGTGACGCGGCACGAGATCGACTATCGCGGCAACGTATCCGAGGGCGAGACGGTGACCGCGGAGACCTGGGTGGCCGAACCGCCGCGCGGGGCGCGGTTCGACCGGCACATGCGGTTCCTGGGCGATGACGGGAAGGTGCGGGTCGAGGCGAAGACGACCTGGGCGCTGATCGAACGTGCTACCGGCCGGCTCGTGCGGGTGCCCGCGGAAGTGGCGGCGCCGTTCCTGGCCTAGGCGGCCATTTCCAGCAGCACTTTCCATTCCGCGTCGCGGACCGGGGTGACCGAGAGGCGCGACTGACGGACCATCTCGATCGCGGCGAGGCGCGGCTCGGCCTTGATATCGGCCAGCGTCACCGGCTTGGCGAGCTTGCGCACCGGCTTGACCGCGACGCTGGCCCATTTGCCGTCGTCGCCGTCGGGCTGCCAGGCGCGGGTGATCTCCATGATTCCCACGGCGGCCTTTTCGGTGTTCGAATGGTAGAAGAGCGCCTGGTCGCCGGGCTGCATGTCCTTGAGGAAATTGCGCGCGGTATAGTTGCGCACCCCGTTCCATTCGGTGGCGCCGTCGCGGACGAGCTCGTCCCAGCTATAGGCATCGGGTTCGGAGCGGAGGATCCAATAGGCCATGGCCAGCCGTTAGCTCCCTAAACGGCGGCTGAACACCCGATTCCGAACCAGTTCAGGCGCGGTGCGTTAGTTCTTCGTTTTCAGCGCCGCGACTCGCAGCATGTGAAGACGGGTCTGGTGCCAGCATTTCGAGGAGGAAGACCATGACCAATCTCGTCAAGAAGGCGGTGCTCGGCACCGTCCTCGGCGCCGCCGTCCTGACCGCCGTCGCCCCGACCGCCGAAGCGCAGCGCTATCGCCATTATCGCCATCACGACGATACCGGCACTGCCATCGTCGCGGGCATCGCCGGCATCGCGATCGGTGCGGCGCTCGCCGGCGACCGCCGCTATGATTACGACCGCCGCTATTATCGCGAACGCGGCTATTATCCACGCGACGGCTATTACTACCGCGAGAATTATCGCCGCTATCGCGGCTATGAGCGCTGCCACCTCCGCCGCGTCTGGGACCGCTATGAGGACCGCCCGGTGCTGGTCCGCTACTGCCGCTACTAGTCGGCAGGCCGACATGTCGAAAGGGTGGCGCAGGGATGCCCGCGTCACCCTTTCGTACGGGTCGATTTGGCTGTGGAGTGCAGTACACTGCGCCCATGGCAACCGTAGATTCGCTCGCCCGGCCCGAGGCATCCGATCCGTCCGATCCCTATGCGCGGACGGCACAGACCTTTCCGGTCCTGTCGGAGGAGATGGCCGAGCGGGTCGCCTCGTTCGGCGTCGAGGAGTCCTTCCCCGAAGGCGGTATGCTGTTCCGTCGAGGTGACCGGAGCGTCGATTTCTTCCTCTGCCTGGACGGACGGATTGAGATCATCGATCGCGGTGCCAAGGGGTGCGAGCGCATCGTCCATGTCCATGAGCCGCACCAGTTCACCGGCGAGCTCGATCTGTTCAACGACCGCACCATCCTGGTGAGCGGCCGCGCGCTGCCCGGCACGCGTGTCGTCCGGGTCGAACGCGGCGCGTTTCGCCGGATGATGGCGGCCGAGCCCGATATCGGCGAGATCGTGATGCGCGCGTTCATCCTGCGCCGCGTCGGCATGATCCGCCACGGCGAGGCGGGCGTGGCGCTGGTCGGGCCCGCACACGCCGCGGATATGGGGCGGATCCAGACTTTCCTGACGCGCAACGGCTTCCCTCACCGGCGCATCGACACTGAGATCGATTCCGATGCTGTCGGCTTCATGGCATGCTTGGCGCTCAGCGAGAGCGACCTGCCGGTCATCGTCGTCGAAGGACGCGTTTATCGCAATCCGACCAATGCCCAGATCGCCGATGCGGTGGGGCTGACGTCGACGCTCGATCCGGACCATGTTCATGACGTGGCGGTGGTGGGCGCCGGGCCGGCGGGGCTGGCGGCGGCAGTCTATGCCGCATCCGAAGGGCTCGACACGATCGTGATCGAGGCCGTCGCGCCGGGCGGGCAGGCGGGGACGAGCTCGCGTATCGAGAATTATCTCGGCTTCCCCACCGGCATTTCCGGCCAGGCATTGTCGGGTCGCGCCCAGGTACAGGCGCAAAAATTCGGCGCGCGGCTGCTGGTCTCGCGTTCGGCCAAGGGCATCGATTGCGACGGGCGGCCGTTCCGCATCCATCTCGACGACGGGGCATCGCTTTGCGCACGCACCGTGGTGGTCGCGACAGGCGCACGCTACCGCAAGCTCGACCTGCCGCTCTATGCCGAGCTGGAAGGCAACGGCATCTATTATGCCGCAACGGCGATGGAGGCCGGCATCTGTGCGGATCAGACCGCGGTGGTGATCGGCGGCGGCAATTCGGCGGGGCAGGCGGCGATCTACCTGTCCAAGACCGCCGGCCATGTGCACATGCTGGTGCGCGGGCCCGGGCTGGCCGCGACCATGTCGAGCTATCTGATCGAACGGATCGAGGCCTCGGAGAAGATCACGCTCCATCCCTTCAGCGAAGTCAGCGAGCTGGAAGGCGACAAGCATCTGCGCGCGCTCAGCTGGACGAACCGCAATTCCGGCGCTGTCGAGAAGCATAATGTGGGCGCACTGTTCGTGATGATCGGTGCACAGCCCAATACCGACTGGCTCGACGATTGCCTGGAGCTCGATCCCGCCGGCTTCGTGAAGACGGGAAGCGGCCCCACCTTCTTCTGCTCGTCCAAGCCGGGGGTGTTCGCGGTGGGCGATGTCCGCTCGGGATCGATCAAGCGCGTCGCGTCAGGCGTGGGCGAGGGATCGGTCGTGGTATCGGCGATCCACCGTTATCTTGAACCGGCGCCCCAATAGCGGCTAAGGGCGCCGCCATGAGCGATACTCCCCCCGACCGGCTCTCGGTCAATCAGAGCAGCCCCTATTTCCAGCGCGAACTGCTGGAGCGGGGGATCGGCATCCGCTTCAAGGGCGTCGAGCGCCGCGACGTCGAAGAATATTGCATCTCCGAAGGCTGGATCCGCGCTGCCCTTGGCAACAAGGTGGACCGCAAGGGCAATCCGCTGACGATCAAGCTGACCGGCCCGGTCGAGGCCTGGTTCGAACGGCCTGCCGCCGGCGCCGCCGAAGAGGCCGCCGAGGGCTGATTTCCGCAGACCGGCCATGCGCCGGTCGCGGATTGGGCACGAAATGTCGGAGCGGCCCCGCTTGGTGCTTGACCATATATGATATGATGTAACATATCATCTTCGATGAAGAATCCCCCTGATGTCGCGTGCGAGCCGAACCGTCTCGCCGCACAAGTGCGTACCGACTGGATCGAGCGTGTAGCGTTCAGTGCCGCCTTGCTGTGCCTGGTGCATTGCCTTGCGCTGCCGATCGCCATTGCGGCGCTGCCCGCGCTCTCGCGCGTGCTGGCGCTTCCCGAGAATGTCCATGTGTGGCTGCTGGTGCTGGCGGTGCCGGCGTCGACGCTGGCACTGCTCGGCGGCGGCTTCGGGCGCGAGCGGCGCGGATTGCTGGTCCTCGGGGCCGCCGGCATCGCGATGCTCGCATCAGGTGCGCTGGTGTTCGGTGCCTCGTTCGCCGAGACGCCGGTCACGGTTGCGGGCAGCCTGACGCTGGCGTTCGCGCATCTGACGAACTGGCGCCTGCGCCATGCGCGACACCGACATGGCTGAACCGTCGCGGCGGCGGCGATCGGGACATCTGGGGGAGACGGTCCTGCGCATGCTGCGAAGATCGCGCGCGCCGCTCACCGGGATCGAGATCGCCGAACGGCTGCGGACCAAAGATCCCCACATTTCCAATTCGCAGATATTCCGTACGCTCCAGCGACTCCGCCGCGACGACGCGATCCGCAAGATCGAGCATCTGAATTGCTATGCCGTCGGTGGCGAAACGCGGTGCGTGAGCCTGGTGTGCGGCGCATGCGGTGCGCTCAGGATGGTGGAGGCGGCGGGGTTCTTCGACGCGGTCGACGAGGCGGCGCGGCTGCGCGGTTTCCGTCCGAACCGGTACGTGGTCGAAGTCCCCGGCACTTGCGCCGCTTGCAGCGCCGCGAAGTCGGAGTGAATGCCTGAAGGGGCGGTACCGGTGACGGCCGGCACCGCCCCTGCCCGTCAGAAACCGATCCGGGCAATCACGCGGATGTCGCGGCCGGCGAGCGGTTCGAAATCCTTGAGAAAGCTGGAGGCTCGGCGGGCGTCCACATCGAAGATATTGCTGGTCAAGTTGGGTGGCGGCGAGTCCGCCTTACTGTCCACAGGGCTCGTGTTCTGGGCCGCGGCGGGCCGGCTGAGCGCAATCGAGGCGGTGTCGGCAACCAAGACAATGATACGCATTGAGCGCGACTCCCAGAACTTCGTGAGTTTGTATGTGATACGTTGTATCATATCAAGTTCATTGCTTCGACGGGGAGCCGGTAGCGACCAACTGAAATGCCGGTTGCCTTGGGCTGTGCGGCTTGCGCTATTCCGCGAACGCCGCGCGCGCCGCCTCTTCGAAGGCCTTCAGCGCGAGCATGTGCGGGAAGGGGCCGTGGCTGATCCGCGCGATGCCGGTGGCTGCGACGTCTTTTGCCGAAGGCGCGCCGGGAAAGGCCATGAAGTTAACCGGCAAGGGGACGGCTTTGCAGACACGCTCGAGCAGGCGGAGATCTGCCAGGCCCGGCACGAAGAAGCCGCTCGCGCCCGCTTCGGCATAGGCCAGGCCGCGCGCGATCGCGGCATCGACCATCGCGTCGTCATGCGTATCGGGTTTAGCGATCAGGAAGATGTCGGTACGCGCGTTGATGAAGAAGGCTGGGCCAGTTTCCCAGCGGATCGCTGCGATACGCGCGGCCTGATCCTCGACATCGTGCATCGTCCGCGGTTCGCCGCCGATGACCTGGTCCTCGAAATTGCAGCCGATCGCGCCGGTGGCAGCGAGCCGCGCGACATTGGATGCGCCGCGCTCCGGATGAGCGGCATAGGCCCCCTCGAAATCGATCGAGACGGGCAGCGACGTGCTCGCCACCACGCGCGCAGCATTGGCGAGGGCAAGATCCAGCGCGAGGCCCTCCGCATCGCCCACCCCGTGTGCGGTCGCCACCGATGCGCTGCCGGTGGCGATTGCCTTTGCGCCCGCCTTTTCGGCGACAACGGCACTGCCCGCGTCCCAGACATTGAACAGGATCACCGGGTCACCGGCCACATGCAGCGCGGCGAAGCTCTCAAATTTCTCGGTCATGAACGGCTCCCTTGTTCCTCTATTGTTCTAGAGGGCGAACGATTACGGGGCAAGCCGGAACCGCCCACAATCCTTCAGGGGATCGAAAATCGCTGCCATTTGCGACGGCGCCGGGTGAGGCGCGCCAAGTGCGATGCCGGCCCAGTGCCCTTCGAGCAGCCCGCGTGCTGCAAACTGCTCGGCCGTCTACCCCTGCGCGTGAGCGATCAGCGCAGACGGCGCGAGCAGCGCACGATCAATGGACGAAGCGCGCCACGACGTCGCGATACGAGCGGCTGACCTTCACCGATGCGCCTGAATTGAGCACAAGGAAACATTCGCCATTCGTATGAGGCTTCACCTGCTTGACGAGATCGAGGTTGACGATCGTCGAGCGGTGGACGCGCTGGAAGCGGCGCGGATCGAGGCGCTTTTCTAGATCCTTCATCGTTTCGCGCAGGATCAGCGTGTTGTCGCCGGTATAGATGCACATATAATCGCCGGCAGCATCGATCCGCTCGATCGTGTCGACATCGACACGGAAGATCTGGCCGCGGTCCTTGATGTTGATGAGCTTCTCAAAGCGGTTGGCGGCGTGCTCGGGGTTGGTGTCGACCATCTCCTCGACCGCGTCGGGAGCGACTTCGGCAAGGACTTCCTTCAGTTTCTCCACTTCCTCGACGCCGCGCTTCTCGGTGAGGCGCTGGCGAACGCGGTCGAGCGTGTCGGCGAGCCGGGCGGGCTCGACGGGCTTCATGAGATAATCCATCGCCTGCGCCTCGAAGGCGCGGATGGCGTGGTCGCTATAGGCGGTGACGAAGACGAACAACGGCGGTTCGACTTCCATCAGGCCCTGGACGACCGAGAAGCCGTCGAAACCGGGCATCTGGATATCGAGGAAGACCAGATCGGGCTTATGGGTTTTGATGGATCGGATGGCCTCGCGGCCATTGGAGCATTTGTCGATAATTTCGACATCCTCATGCTCCATGAGCCGGAGCTCCAGCCCCTGGATCGCCAGGGGTTCGTCGTCGACGAGGATGGTACGGATGGTCATGCGGCCTCTCGGTTCGGTTCCTCAAGCTGGAACGGTATCTCGATCTCAACGCTGAACCCTTTCCCGGGGTCCGACCGCGTTTCGAATCTATGGTCAGGCCCGAAAGCCTGCGCCAGTCGTTCCCTGATATTGGCGAGCCCCACGCCAGTTGAAAGGGTCGGCCGCGGTTTGCTTTCGATCAATCCCGGCCCGGTGTCCGATACGGCGATCTGCACTCGTTCTCCGGCGAGTCGAGCGGAAACGGTGATATCGGCACCCTCTTCCTGCGGCGTGACGGCATATTTGATCGCGTTTTCGACGAGCGGCTGGAGCAGCAGCGACGGCAGTCGGGCCTTGGCGCAACGCGGATCGACGTCGAAATGGGTCCGCAGCCGCTCGTCGAAACGCATCTTCTCGATGTCGAGATAGAGCTTCAGCGTCTCGACCTCCTGCGCCAGCGTCACGTGGGCGGTGGGCTCGTTGGCGAGCGTGTAGCGCAGGAACGAGGACAGGCGGGAGAGCATGATGTTGGCGCGCTCGGTCTGCTTCAGGAGCACCAGCGTCGAGATAGAGTTGAGCGTGTTGAACAGGAAATGCGGGTTGAGCTGATAGCGCAGCATCGCGAGTTGGGCGCTCGATGCCTGGTTCTCGAGGATCTGCATCTGATCGATCTGCGCCTCGACGATCAGATAGAAGTTGATCCCGAAATAGAGCGCCGACCAACCGGCGAGCACCGTAAAGGTCAGGAAGGTATAGCCCAGCACGCGGGCGAGCGTGATGCCGGGTTCGGCGGCGGTGAAAGAGAAGGTGAAGGCCTCCAGCACCGCATAGATCAGCGCGGCCCCCACGAGGGTGCCGAGCGTCAGAATCACGCTGGGGATCCGCGGCAGGCGGCGATAATAGCCGTAGAGCGAAGAAAGTAGCAGCGTCAGGCAATAGCCGACGATCGCCTCGATGATCGCTCTGATGATGCCTTCGACCGAAAAGGTGTTGGACACCGACGAGACGGTGCGCAGCAGTAGATAACCGCTCCAGCCGGCCGCCTGCAGCATCCAGAAGGCCCGGCTCTTGTCCTCGAAGAACGGCCGGGAGAATAATCCCGGCTGTTTGATCGCCGGCGGTGTGCTCCGATCGGCAGGATTCATTACGCTCGCCACACCGTGCCTCTAACACCGCTGACAAGCGGCGGCAAAGAGGCGTAGGCTCGGGTCAAACGCAGGAGAGGGCGTATGAGCGAGATCCAGGAGCGGCCGGAACGGGCAAAATTCCATGCGATGCGCGAGGGCACTGCCGAGGATTGGGCCATCATCGGCGGGCAATTCCACCATTTCGCGGGCGGGCTGGCCGATCGTGTGCTGATGCATCTGAAGCTGCTCGATGGCGATTTCGGCGGATTCCCGATCGATCGGATGCAGCACTCGCTCCAGACCGCGACACGCGCGCATCGCGACGGTCGGGGCGAGGACTATGTCGTGATGGCGCTGCTGCACGACATCGGTGACACGCTGGGCAGCTACAACCATCCCGATATCGCCGCGGCCATCCTGAAGCCGTTCGTCAGCGAGGAACTGCGTTGGATCGCCGAGCAGCACGGCGCTTTCCAGGGCTATTATTTCTTCCACTATCTGGGGATGGACCGCGACGTGCGCGAGCGCTTTCGCGGACATCCGCATTTCGAGGCCTGCGCCGATTTCTGCCGGCTCTACGACCAGGCGGCGTTCGATCCGGCCTATGACAGCGCGCCGCTCGAGTTCTTCGAGCCGATGGTGCGCAGCGTGTTCGCGCGGCCGTTGAACAGCATGTACGCCGGTGCCGCCGATGCGGCTTGATTAAACGAAAACCGCCGCCCCATCGCTGGGGCGGCGGCTTCATTGTCCCTTGCGGGGAGCGGTCTTCTTAGAAGCCCACCACCAGCGAACCGACGAAGGTACGCGGATAGCCGATCTGGGTGTTCGGCACCGCGCCGTAACCCGTGATCGCGCCCGACGTGCTGAAGGTCGGGCCCTGGTTCAGCGCGCCGTTGCCGCTGTTGATGCTGCCGACCCACAGCTCGTCGAACAGGTTCATGACGTTGAGCTGGAAGTAGGTGTTCTTGTTGAGGCCAGCCCAATCCAGGCCGACGCGGGCGTTGAGGTTGACCAGCGTGTAGGCCGGAGCCTTGGCGTCATAGACGACATAGGTCGTACCCGCGACGATCTGACGTGCCGGTTCGTTGGTGTCGTACAGATAGCGCGGACCGGTGCGCTTCACGTCGACACCGACGCTGACATACTTCAGGTCGAGCGTCGCGCCGCCACCGAAGGTGTAGGTCGGAGCGTTCGACTCGCGCTTGCCCTTGGTCGGTGCGTAGATGATCGTGCCAACGGGGACGCCCGGAGCGGCCACGGTGGTGCGGAACACCTCGACATTGTCCTGGATTTCGGACTTCAGATACGAACCGAAGGCATAAACGCTGAGTGCGCGGATCGGCTGATAGGCGATCGTGCCGTCGATGCCGTACTTCTTCACCTTGCCGAGGTTGCGGTAGACCGAACGGTCGAGCTCAGGATCGTACGAGGATGCCAGGCGGTTCTGGTAGTTGGTGTACCAGCCCGAGAGCTGCGCCTGTACCGTCGACGAGCGATAGCGCACGCCCAGGTCGAAGTTGTCGGTCGTTTCCGGCTTCGGATTGGCCTGCGGCGTGTTCCGGGGGAAGTAGAAGGAATTGTACAGGTTGTCCGTACCGGGGACCTGGATGCCCTGCGAGAAGTTGCCGAACACGTCGACCTGCGGGGTCAGCGACCAGGTGTAGCCGAAGCTCGGCAGCAGCTTCTTGTAGTTGAGGACGCGCTGCTGCGGCCCCTGGGTCGCGAACGCGGCAGTCGTCGACGTGGCAGGCTGGGTCGGCGTGCCAGCCAGCCAAGCGGCAAGCGCCGTGGTGTCGCTGCCGAAGCACTCGACGAAGCCCGAAGCGCTCGAGGTCGCGCAATAGTTGGTCAGGTTGCGCTTGAAGAACTTCGCGGTGAGGCCCGCATTGACCACGAACTGACCGTCGAAATACTCGCCGCGATATTCGGCAAACGCCTGATGCAGGATGGCGAACGACAGGCGGTCGCGCTTCTGCAGGACGCGGCCATTCGCGTCGGCGATCGGGTCGTTGATCGGGAAGACGTCGAACGGCTTGCCGTTGAGCTGGAGGAAGCCGGTCTCGCCGGTCTGGCGGTGACGGGCGCGGTCATAGGTGTAGCCGACGCGGACCGTGTGCTCGGGCGTGATGTCGTAGCGCAGCGAGGAGATCACGCCGATGCGGTTCGTGCCGGTCTGGCTGGGGGCCAGCAGGCGGACGGAGTCGAGTGCGTCACCGTCGCCGTTCAGGTCGCGGCCGAAATAGGGCGTGCCGCCGGTATAGCCGGTCTGGCAGCTGACCTGGGCGCCGTTCGGCGTGGTCGCGCAGTTCGCGGCGCCGCCGGCCGGGAACACGTCACGACGGCCTTCCTGGGCCACAACCGTGCCGCCGCCGTTTGCCTTCACATACTGATAGCTCGGATCGACCGTGAGGACGAGGCCGTCGGAGAGCGTGAAGCGCGACTGGCCGCGGATGTTGCCGGTGTTCGACGGGTTGAAGCGCTCGTCGAAGATCGAGCCGCAGGTGTTCGCCGCGTCGACGACACCGGGGCGTGCAACCGTGTTGATCGTGCAGGGAGCGACCGAATAGGTGCGCTCGTCCTTGGTGATCGGGAAGCGGTTGTTCGAGTTAGGGCCAACGACGCGCGAGCCGGTGACGGCCGCGGTGTCGGTGCGCAGCGGAACCGAACCCTGGAAGTTGTTGCGGTTTTCGTTCCAGTTGCCGGCGATCGAGATAAAGTCACCACCGCTGCCGAGCGGCTGGTAGAGGCGCGCATTATACTGCTGCTTTTCGATCTGCGAGTCGACGTTGAACGGCGAGTGGTTGCGCGCCTGGCTCGCGGAGAAGAACGCGCGGGTGCCGAAGCTGGTGAACTCGCCGGTGTTGACCAGGCCGAAGGTACGGAAATAGCCGAAATCACCGACCGACCCGACCAGCTTGACGCCGAAATCCTGGGTCGGAACGATGGTGCGATAGTTGACGGTCGAGCCGGTCGCCGCGGCGGTGGGGCTGTCGATATCGGTCGAGCCGAGGTTGACGTTGACCTGCTCGATCAGCTCGGGATCGAGCTGCTGGTTCGAATAGATCGCATAGTTACCCGAGTCGTTCAGCGGAACGCCGTCAAAGGTCTGCGAGATGCGCGAGTTGTCGAAGCCGCGGATGCTCATCGAGCCGCCCGACGAACCATAGGGATCGTTGTTCTGGAAGCTGACGCCCGGGAGCTGGTTGATCAGGTCGTTGACCGACTGGCCGGGGGTCTGACGCTGGATGAATTCGGAGGTCAGCACGGCCTTCGCCTTGGACGTGTCCGGCACTACGATGCCGTTGACGCCGTCATTGACGCGGCTGCCGGTGACGACGATCTCGGTACCCTGGTCTTCGAAGTCCACGGAACCGGACGACTGCGCGTAGGCGCTCGCCGGAATCATCAGCGCGGCAAAAGCCACGCCCGCAAAAAGCTTGGTGCGCATTTTGATTATTTCCCTTTCGGTGTGCTCTGAGATGCACTCACGCGGTGCGGTTCACCGTCTTCGCCGCCCATGGCGTTATTTTATTGCGCTTCGATGACAGTCAATCGGAGTCCGTGTTAACCCGCAATTCAGCTTTGCTGCGTTGCAAAAAGGCATCACTTCGCGCGCGTTACGATCTCCGCCCAATCGCTCTCGGATATCACGGGAATCTGCAGTTCCGCGGCCTTTTTGAGCTTCGATCCGGCGCCCGGACCGGCAATTACCAGATCGGTCTTGGCGGACACCGATCCCGCGACGCGGGCGCCCAATGACTCGGCCTGCGCCTTCGCCTCGTCGCGACTCAGCGACTCGAGACTGCCGGTGAAAACCAGCGTCTTGCCCGTGACTTCTGAGTCGCGGGTCTCGACGACGAAGGGCGGTGGGGCGACCTCGCCGAGCAGATCGTCCCAGACCGCGCGGTTGTGTGGCTCATGGAAGAAGTCGGCGAGCGCGTGGCCAACGGCGCCGCCGACATTCTCGACGCCGATATGCTCGGTGACCGCCTTGTCGAGGCGCGCCTGGTGCTTCTGCTCCGTCTCGCCGAGCACGGGCGGGGTCGCCTCGCGCAGCGCGATGACCTCGTCGGCCAGCGCCCGGAGCGCGGCGAGCGTGGTATAGCGTTTGAGCAGGTCGCGCGCGGTGATCGCGCCGATGTGACGAATGCCGAGGCCGAAGAGCAGGCGTGCCGCATCGGGCGCGCGCTTGGCTTCGATGGCGGCGAGCAGGGCATCAACCGATTTTTCCTGCCAGCCCTCGCGTCCAAGCAGCACCTCGCGATGTGGCGCGAGGCGATAGATGTCTGCCGGCTCGGCGATCCAGCCGAGGTCGAGGAATTCGGCCAGCGTCTTCTCGCCCAGCCCGTCGATGTCGAGCGCGCCGCGGCTGACGAAATGTTTGAGCCGTTCGAGCCGCTGCGCCGGGCAGATCAGCCCGCCGGTGCAGCGGACATCGACCTCGCCTTCCTCGGCGACCGCTTCGGAATCGCAGATCGGGCAGTGATCAGGGAAGACATAGGCCGGACGATCCTCATCCCGCGTCAGGTTCTCGACGATCTGGGGGATGACGTCACCGGCGCGCTGGAGGACGACGCGGTCGCCGGGGCGCACGCCGAGGCGGGCGATCTCGTCGGCATTGTGCAGCGTCGCGTTGCGCACCACCACGCCGCCCACCGTGACCGGCTCGAGCTTGGCCACCGGGGTCAGTTTGCCGGTGCGCCCGACCTGGATCTCGATGTCGTTGAGCGTCGTCTCGGCGCGCTCGGCAGGGAATTTGTGCGCAAGGCCCCAGCGCGGCGCGCGGCCGACAAAGCCCAGGCGCTGCTGCCAGTCGATCCGATCGACCTTGTAGACGACGCCGTCGATGTCGAAGGGCAGATCGGCGCGCTGCTTCTCGATGGCGCGGTATTGGGCCAGGGCCTGGTCGAGCGTCTCGGCGCGGATCAGCATGTCGGAGACCGGGAAGCCCCAGTTTCCGATGCGCAGCATCGCCGCATACTGGCTGTCGGCTGGGTCTTCGGAGACTTCGCCCCACCCCCAGGCGAGGAAGCGCAGCGGGCGCGACGCAGTGACTGACGCGTCCTTCTGGCGGAGCGACCCGGCGGCGGCATTGCGCGGATTGGCGAACTGGCGCGCTTCCTTGCCGATCTCCTCGGCCTCGGCGAGCAGGCGGGCGTTGAGCGCGGTGAAGTCGCCCTTCGCCATATAGACCTCGCCGCGCACCTCGAACACGTCCGGGGCGCCTTCGATCCGGGCCGGAATGTCGGCGATGGTGCGGACATTGGCGGTCACGTCCTCGCCGATCTGGCCGTCGCCGCGGGTCAGCGCCTGGACCAGCGCGCCCTTCTCGTAGCGCAGCGAGCAGGACAGGCCGTCGATCTTGGGCTCGGCGGTGAGCGCGACACTCGCGTCATCGGGCAGCTTGAGGAAGCGGCGGACCCGGCCGAGGAAATCGGCGACGTCCTCGTCCGAGAATCCGTTGTCGAGGCTGAACATCTGCCGGGCATGGGCGACCTTGGCGAGATGTCCTGACGGCGTCGAGCCGACGATCCGCGAGGGCGAATCGGCGCGGACCAGATCGGGGAAGGCAGCCTCGATCGCCGCATTCGCCTGCATCAGCGCATCGAACTCCGCGTCACTGATCTCAGGCGCATCCTGGCCGTGATAGAGCCGGTTATGGTGCGCGATCTCGGTGGCGAGCCGTTCAAGCTCGGCGGCGGCGGCTTCCGGAGTCTCTGGGGCTGTTTCAAGCAGCTTCATGGATGCAGCGCTAGGGGATGAGGGGCGTTGATCGCAAGGCCGTTCTGACGGATGGAGCAAAGCCATGAAACCTTGGCTGCGCCGCGCGGGCGCCCTGCTCCTCTGGATCGTCGTCGCGCTCTGCCTGACGCTGACGATCCTGCCGCACTATCTGGACCGCATTTATTATCGCGGGCCGGCCAGTGACCATTTCGACGGGCAGCGCTTCTTCAATCCCGACGGTGACGACGACCGGATCGCGGCGTCGAAGGGGCCGCCCTGGGGCCTGATCTGGAAGCAAATCGCCAGCGATCCCACCCGGCCGATATGGCCCGATCACGTCGCGGTGACACCGTCAAACCCTCCGGCCCGTGTCGAGGGCGGGGCGATGCTCGCCACCTGGGTGGGGCATGCCACGCTGCTGGTGCAGGCCGACGGCGTCAACATCCTGACCGATCCGGTGTGGAGCGAGACCGCCGGGCCGTTCGGCATCGGACCCAGGCGGGTGGCTGAGCCCGGCATCCGCTTCGAGGACCTGCCCAGGATCGACCTCGTGCTCGTCAGCCACAATCACTACGACCATATGGATCTGGCGACGCTCAAGCGGATCTGGGAGCGCGACCGACCCTTGATCGTCACCTCGCTCGGCAATGACAGCGTGATCGCAAGCGCCGGAGTGCACGCGGAACCACGCGACTGGGGCGGCATGGCGCTGGTCGGGCACCCCTGCGCACGCCTGCCCGTGGTGCCGGATGCGAGGGGCCGGGTCCCACCACCGTGCCTGGCACTGCCGATCGCCAAGGTTTACGTCACGCGCAGCCATCACTGGGACAGCCGCTGGTTCGCTGACCGCAACCGGGCGCTGTGGTCGAGCTTCGTCGTGAGCCTGCCGCACGGCAATTTCTTCTTCGCGGGCGATACCGGTTTTGGCGACGGGAAGTGGCCCGCCGAGGCCGCGGCGCTGGGGCCGATCCGCCTCGCGGCGATTCCGATCGGGGCGTTCCGCTTCGAGGAGGGGCAGATGGCGAGCGGCAGCCATATCGGGCCGCGCGACGCGATCCGGGTGTGGAACGGACTGGAGCGGCCGTTCGCCATGCCGATCCATTGGGGCACGTTCCGGCTTTCGCGGGAGGGCTATGCCACCCCGCCGCGGATGCTGGAGGACATGCTGCGCTGTGGCGGGGCCGACCCGGCCCGCTTCGCCGCGGTGCGGATCGGCCAGCCCGTGACGGTCCCGCCGCTGGGCGCCCTGCCACCGCCGGCCGATCTCGCCGCCGTCGCTGTCTGCGAACGGGACGGTCGGTTCGCCGCATTGCGCTGAGACTCCATATTGAGGGCGGCCGCGCCACGTCGTATCTGTGCGCCCCGGGAGGGGAGCCCGCACCGTGACCGATCGACGCGCCCGCAGCGCCGGGCACCGCTACGACACCAGCATCGATCGCGCCGGCATCGCGCTGGGCGCCGGGAGCCTGCTGGCCGGGATCATCATCGTCGTGCTGGTCGTCGCCGGCGGGCGGCACGACCCGGTGTCGATCGTCAGCGGCTGGATGATCGGCAGCATCTTCGCCGCGCTCGCCATGACCGCGGTGGGCGGACCGCTATGGCTCGTCATGCACGTCGCCGGACTGCGCCGCGCCCACCATGCCGCCCTGATCGGCGCGGCCACGGCGATGGCGATCTTCGTCGGCGCGCAGACCTATGGCTTCGGGCTGTTCGAGATGCCGCCGATGGACAGCCGCGCCCTGCTCTATCGCTGGCTGAGCGCGATCCTGTCCAGCGCGGTGCTGGCGCTCGCCGCGGGCGCCATCGGCGTGGTGATGTGGCGCATCGCCTATCGCCGGAGCGACTAGCAGTCATTCAACCTGCCGGTTGATCGTCCTCCCTTGTTCAACCGATGGGTTGAGCGTTTAAATCCTTTAAAATCAGCAACATGAAGGTTTCGGCCTGCAGATGGCTGCGATTCCGCCGGTTGACGAAGTTGATCAACGCGTGGGGTGGGTATCGCGGCCCACGGACCGTGTTTCAGGGGACGCCGACGCTGAGAAAGAGCCCGGCCGGGATCGCAGGCGAGATCCTACATTGCAAGGGCGCGCCGGGCGCGGCGCCGGAGCCTCTAGCGGCTCGCGAGGCGAGCGGTGGACCCCGGCACGAGGCCGGGGTGACCAATCAGGAGATCGCGCACCGCGACCCTTCGGCCCCGCTCAGCTCTTGCACTCGCCGATGCGGCGGCCGTTGGTCCGGGCCTTCATCTTCATGCCGCCGCCGGGGCCGCCGGTGGCGTCCATCGAGGAGGTGAGCGCGAAGCTGGTATCGGTATAGGTGCCCGCGATCGTCTGGGTCATCTCGGCGCCCTGCGCACCCGCGCAGACCATCACCGCGTCGATCCGGCCGCCCGCCATGGTGAAGTTCTTGTAGGTGCAGCGGCCGTCATTCTTGCCGCTCAGCATGCCGGCCTGGGGCTTGGCGGCCTGTTCGGGGGTCATGCAGCTCTTGACCACCTTGGTGGCGGACATCAGCGTCTTCTTCATCTGCTCGCGCATCTCCGCCGGCACGCCGGGCAGATCCACCTCGGTGACGTCGACCGCCGTCTCCCACTCGCCGGGGGTGAAATGCGCGCCGCCCGCGGCCTGGGCCTGCTTGGCGACCTCGGCGGGCGAGGCATTGGTGAGCGAGACCTCGCCGGTCTTGGCGGCGGTCTCCTGGGTGGACTGCTGCTGGTTGCAGGCGGCGAGGGCGAAAAGGACGGGCACGGCAAGGATCAGGCGGGGCATCGGCATCTCTCCCTTGTTGTGCGCGGGAGTGTCGCCGGGTTCGGGCGCGATGGCAATGCGATAGCTGCGGACGTTGAAAGGGGCGGCCCGATACGGACCGCCCCCTTCCGGGACGCTAGCGATGGTCCTTACGGTCCGGGCGACCCGGACGGTCCGGCCGGTTTGGCGGGCCGGCCGCCGGGCGGGGAGGCCGGGCCTGCTGGACCCGCGCCGCCTGCGCCTGACGCTGTGCGGCCTGGGCCTGGCGTTGTGCGACCTGGACCTGGCGCTGAGCGGCTTGCGCCTGCCGCGCCTGCGCAACCTGGGCCTGACGCTGCGCGGCCTGGACCTGGCGCTGCGCCTGCATCTGGCGGGCCCGGTCGGCCTGGGCGCTCCGCGCCTGTACCTGTTGCGCGCGGGCCTGGGCGGCACGCTGGTTCTGCATCTGCGCCTGGCGCTGCTGCTGGCGGCCGCGCGCCTGGGCCTGGACCTGCTGGGCGCGTTGCTGCGCGACCTGCTGCCGGCGCTCCACCTGGACCCGCTGCGCCTGCTGCCGGGCGACCTGCTGCTGCCGGACCTGTTGCTGGCGCTGGACCTGGACGGCGCGCTGCGCCTGTTGCTGGCGGACCTCCTGCTGGCGGTCGACCTGGACGCGCTGGGCCTGCTGGCGGGCGGCCTGTTGCTGGCGGACCTGGAGCTGGCGCTGCGCCTGGGCGGCGCGCTGGGCCTGTTGCAGCGCGAGCTGGCGCTGGCGGAGCTGCTGTTGCTGCTGCCCCTGCGCGCGCTGGGCCTCGGCCTGCTGGCGAACCGCTTGCGCCCGCTGCTGTTGCTGCTGGAGGCGCTGGTCGAAGACCTGGCGCTGGCGGAACTGCGCCTGCTGCTCCGCCTGTTGGCGCTGCACGGCCTGCTGGCGCTGGACCGCCTGCTGACGCTGCGCCGCCTGTTGCTGCTGGACGGCGGCCTGCCGCGCCTCGGCGACATAGCGGGTGCGGTCGCGCGCCCAATCGGCCTTCTGCCAGCGCTCGGGGATCACGCGCGGCGGCGGGGCAGCGTCGAAGCCGCGGCCGTGCCATTCGGCATAGCGGCGCGTATCGGCGGCGCGGCGCGCGCGCTCCGGCTGCCAATAGCCGGCGGCGCGCGGGGCGGTGCGGGCATGATAGGCCTGCCAGTCGCGCTGCTGCGCCTGCTCGGCCGCCCAGCGGCGCTGCGACTGGGCGATCGACTGCTGGCGCGCGGCCCAGTTGGCGGCGATCACGGCGCGGCGCTGGCGCTCGCGCGACGCGCGATACAGCGCCTCGCCGCGGCTCAGATAGCGTCCGGCATAATCGGCGCGCGGGCCATAGCTGCCATAGGGGAGCAGGTCGCCGCGCGGGCCATAGACCACTGCGAGGCGATCGCCGTCATAGCCATAGCCATAATCGGGATCGCGGACATAATAGGGGCGGCCGGCGCCCGGCCGGTAGTAATAATAGCGATAGCCGTCGTCGATCGGTTCGGCGAAGACCAGGCTGTCGTCATAGCCCTGCCAGGCCCAGGGCTCGACCCCGTCATAGTCGAAGCCGTAATCGGGCGGCGCGTCATAGACGACCTCGCTGAAATCGCGCGCATCGTCGGCATAGGCCCAGGCGTCCTCCGGCTGGGCGACGCGGACCGTGCGGATCGGGCGGGCGGCAGGGAGCCGCGCGGCGGGCGGCGCGGCGGCGATCGCGGTCGCGGCGCCGGCATCGAGCGGCAGCGTGGCGGGCAAGGGCGGCAGCGACGCCGCCTGGTTGGGATCGGAAGTCGCCGCGTCCTGGGTCGCGGGATTCGGGTTGCAGGCCGCCAGCATAGCCGCAAGCGCGACGACCGCGGTCATGGTCGCGCCGCGGCGACGCATTCGGATTTGGTTGGTCATGGCATCCTCTCCTCGATGCCCCCTCCAACCACGGGGAATGCGCCACTGTTCCTGAATTGGCCGTGAGGGGGTTGTTCATGGGAGGGCTAGGCGGAGCGCTGGTGAGCACGCCGGTGGCTTTCGGCGATACGTGCTTGCAATGTAGGATTTCAGAATGTTCTTCATTTGCTCCGAAATGGAGCAATGGAGCAACGATCGCACGGAGCATGACTTCCTCATGGCTGGAAGGTTGGAAACGCTTTCGCAGATTGGGCCGTGATCGATAATGATGAACCTATTTGGAACATTGTTCTTGATTTGTTCTATACCTTGTGCTATGCAGGAATCCAAGGGGGATTCCTATGCAGCAGGCGACCAGTAGCCGAAAGCGTGAGCCGACCGCTTTCAGTGTTTATCTTCGGACAGGGCGGCGTGTTGCGGATCGCCGAGTAGAGGTGAAGTTCAACCCGTGGCACGATCCGGTCGATGGTCGATTCACCTTCGCCGGGCGTGGAAGCTTATATCCTGCCGGTGGCGGGGCTTCGGCCGTCGATCCGCAAAGTTCGCCGTCGAAAGATCGACAGGACCGAGCCAACTATTCCGACCCAAACTATACAGATGCGCAGGCGAGCGCGAAGAGGAATGATCCGAAAAATCCGCAGAACCATTCGATCTATGTGGTGCGGCCTGGAGACAATCTCTCTCGCATAGCCAGGTCCCGGGAGGGAGTGACCGCAGAGGATCTTGCCTGGTTGAACGAGATACCGCTCGATCACCCGTTGCAAATTGGTCAGCGGATCAAAGTGCCGCACCAGCAATATCTGGATGGTCTTCGGGAGGCGAAGAACAAGGCCTTGGCGCTCGATTACTACATTCGTACGCGCAGACAATTTCCTGCGAATCCCAAAAACCCTCCGTCGCTGGAAAGACAGATCCTTGATTCAAATTGGAGGAGGGAGGCGAAAAATGGCTATGAGTTTTACATCGATGCCATAGGCCGGTCTCGGCAAGCGTATGGACTGCTGCATTTCGGCCCTTCCGAAAGGTCGCGCAAGAACCAAAAGGGCGTGCAGGATCGCGTGCCTACGGATGACGGTGGCCATTATATCGCGGCGCGCTTCGAAGGGCCGAGCGACGCTTTCAACCATTTCGCCCAGAACGCCAATTTCAACCGCGGTGCTTATCGGGTTCTCGAAGACAAATGGGCTGACGCGCTGCGTGCCGGCGACAAGGTGTTTGTCAATATCGTTCCACACTATCTGGGCACTTCCAAACGCCCAGATTGGATCGATGTCAGTTGGTCTGTCAACGGGAAGAGGTACAAAACCAAGTTTGCAAACGCACCAAGGGGTAAGGCCGATGGCGCAAGATAGATTTGATGCTCTGGGATCGCTGATGAATGAAATCGGGCAGGAACTCACCAATATCGTCGACGGGCGTCCGGAAGGCGTGTTTCTCTATGTTGAGATCGGTCAGGGGTGGGTCAGCTCAAGTGTTTTCAAGGATGAGGGAGAAGCCGTCCACTATCTGGATGTTGATGATTCGGATCTGTCCGATCTGCTGTTCGAAGCGTGGCATGCGGAACCGGAAGGAAAGCGCTGGTCGGTGATGGAGTACGCAATCAAGGACGGGCAATTTTCCGTGTCGCTCAAATATCCCGAGGAGATCGACGTCGACACGATGGATCCCAAGCATCGCGAGGACGCGTTGCGCGCCCGCTACGGTGACAAGCCGGTAGTATATCCGCCGATGCCGGAAGGTGGATTCGAATTGAAGCCATGAGCCTTTGATCGATGCGTGGCGACGCCTCGATCTACCGCTTTGCGATCCCATCTCCGCACCCCATATTTCCCCCATGGCAATCCAGATCCGCACCAGCCTAGCCTAGTCTAGTCTGAGACCGGGACCGACTTCGTCCCCCATCGCCCAATCGCCCCGACAAGATCGAGGGCGGCAGGCGCTTCAAGCTGGTCAGCGACGAGAGGTCGGCGGGCAACGAACCTATCTGGATATTGTTCTTGATTTGTTCCGATGTTTCTGCTAGTGAGGGGTCGAAGGGGGATTCCGATGCGCCAGGTCGCCACTAACTGGAAGCGTGAGCCGTCGGCTTTCAGCATTTATCTTCGGACGGGGCGGCGCGATGGCGGGGCTAAGACCGAGGTCAAATTCAATCCGTGGCATGACCCTGCGAACGGGCAATTCACCTTTGCTGGGCGGGGGCGCTATTATCCCAACGGCTATGCGCCTGAGGACCACGCGGGGAGTAACCGTGCAGCCGGCGCTCGGGTGGTCTCTCAAGACCAGGGGGGGCGACGGAAGCCTTCGCAGCGGGATCCCCATGTTCCCGATCGCAGCGATCTGGACCCGCGACATCCCAAGAATTGGACGATTTACGAAGTTCGGCGTGGTGATACGCTGACCGGTATCGCGCAAATGCGGAGAAGCCTGACTGCGAAAGATTTGGCGTGGCTGAACAACATCCCGCTCAATCAGCCGTTGCAAATTTCGCAGAAGATCAAATTGCCTACCCGGCGTTCGCTGGAAGTCGGGCGTGTGGCGCACGAGAAGTCTCTGGCGTTAGCTCTCTACATGGGAACGCATGGCGGGCAGCTGCCGGCTAATTCGGCAAAGCCTCCTTCCGTAGCGGAACAGATTAGTGCGACCTACAGTCGTGCCTCGGTAAACGGCTATAACTACGAACTGGATTTGGCCAACCGATTTAAGCGTGTGACCGGCGTGCTCACCCGCAACAAAGACCAGAGCCGTTCGCGGAAGGCGCAAGAGATAGCGGGAGGACCTGATCGCCTACCCAAAGATCATGGCGGCCACGTTATCGCGCGACGATTCAACGGTCCGAAAGAGTGGTTCAACCATTTTGCCCAGGACGGCTCTTTCAACCAAAGGGCATATGCCAGGCTTGAGAATAGCTGGGACAGAGCGATGAAGGCCGGTCAGGTTGTGCGGGTCGATATCCGGGCCAGCTACGAAGGCCTGTCGCGCAGACCAAGCGTGATAATGGTGTATTATTGGATTGATGGGGAACGCCACTTTCAACGTTTCCCAAATGCGTCCCAGGAGAAGGCGCGATGACAGAGAGGTCGTTGGAAGACTGCCTTCAGGCGATTGGCGAGGCAATAGTCGATGAGATTGACGGCGATCCCGATGGCGCGTTCCTGTATGCGGAAGTAGAGCCGGGCATGGTCTACGAAGCGCTGTTTTTGGACAAGGGAGATAGTGTCGAGTGCATCGACACTAGTGATGCGCTTTCAAAAACACTATTCGATGCATGGTACGCGTCTGAGCCTGGTAAGGCTTGGGCGACGCTGTCCTATGCCATCACGGGAAATGCATTCGACGCCCGCTTCGAATATCCTGATGAGGTTTCCGAGGAGGAAGGTCCTGAGGTTCGGCGTCGCCGAGTACTGAAGGCGAGATATGGCGACAAGCCGATCAACTATCCTCCGCCGCCTGACGCCGCGATGTGATCGCAGCTGATTGTCTGACACGATCCAGCCCCCCATATTCCCCCCATGGCAATCCAGATCCGCACCAGCCTAGCCGAGCCCGAGACCGGGGCCGACTTCGTCCCCCATCGCCCCAACCGCCCCGACAAGGTCGAGGGCGGCAGGCGCTTCAAGCTGGTCAGCGACTATGAGCCCTCGGGCGACCAGCGCTTCGCGATCCCCGAGCTGGTCGAGCAGGCGCAGGCCGGCGAGCGCGACCAGGTGCTGCTGGGGGTCACCGGATCGGGCAAGACCTATACGATGGCCAAGGTGATCGAGGAGCTGCAGCGCCCGGCGCTGATCCTGGCGCCCAACAAGATCCTGGCCGCGCAGCTCTATGGCGAGTTCAAGAGCTTCTTTCCCGACAATGCGGTCGAGTATTTCGTCAGCTATTACGATTACTACCAGCCCGAGGCCTATGTGCCGCGCTCCGACACCTACATCGAGAAGGAAAGCTCGGTGAACGAGGCGATCGACCGGATGCGGCATTCGGCGACGCGCTCTTTGCTGGAGCGGGACGACGTGATCATCGTCGCCTCGGTCTCCTGCATCTACGGCATCGGCTCGGTCGAGACCTATTCGGCGATGATCTTCGACCTGAAGAA
>CBIHNZ010000027.1:0-65587 GCA_966211615.1 uncultured Sphingomonas sp. | reverse complement strand
CCTGGACGACCGCCTGGACGCGGCTGCCCTTCATGCCGACGCAGGCGCCGACCGGATCGATCGACGAATCATGCGAGATGACGCCGATCTTGGCGCGCGAGCCCGGATCGCGGGCGGCGGCCTTGATTTCGATGATGCCGTCGTAGATCTCGGGCACTTCCTGCGCGAACAGCTTCTTCATGAAGTCCGGATGCGCGCGGCTGAGGAAGATCTGCGGGCCGCGGTTCTCGCGGCGGACGTTGAGGATGATCGAACGGACGCGATCGCCGACGCGGACGACTTCGCGCGGGATCTGCTGGTCGCGGCGGATCACGCCCTCGGCGCGGCCCAGGTCAACGACGACATGGCCGAACTCGACGCGCTTCACCACGCCGGTGATGATCTCGCCCATCCGGTCCTTGAACTCTTCGAACTGGCGCTCGCGCTCGGCGTCGCGAACCTTCTGGAAGATGATCTGCTTCGAAGCCTGGGCCTGGATGCGGCCGAACTCGATCGCGGGCAGCGGATCGACGATGTAGTCGCCGACGACCGCGCCCTTCTGGAGCTTCTGCGCGTCCTTGACCGAGACCTGCTTGAAATAATCGTCGACCGCCTCAACCACCTCGACGACGCGCCACAGGCGCAGATCGCCCGAGACCGGGTCGAGCTTGGCGCGGATGTCGTTCTCGACGCCGTAGCGGTTCTTGGCCGCCCGCTGGATCGCGTCCTCCATCGCCTCGATGACGATGGCCTTGTCGATCAGCTTCTCCTTGGCGACCGAGTCGGCAATGGCGAGCAGTTCGGCCTTGTTGGCGGAAATGGCAGTGGCCATCCTTTATCCTTCCACTTCGATAATCTTGTCGGCGCCCTCGACGGAGAGCGGCACGGTTGCGGCAATCAGGGCATCGGTCAGCAACAGCTTGCCGTCGGCGATCTGCGCGAACGGCACGGTGACTTCGCGATACTTGCGGACATCGATGGTGACATTGTCGCCGTCGACGCCTGCGAGAATTCCAGTGAGCTGCTTGCGGCCGTCCTCGGTAGGCGCTGCCAGATTGAGGCGCGCCTCATGCCCGGCCCAGTCGGCATAATCCCTCAACCGGGTGAGCGGCCGATCGATGCCGGGCGAGCTGACCTCGAGCCGATAGGCATAGTCGATCGGATCGCGGCCGGCGGCCTCGAGCGCGTCGAGCCGATCCGAGATGCGGCGCGACAGATCGGCGCAATCGTCGATGCTCAGCTGGCGCGTATCGGGGCGCTCGGCCATGATCTGGAGCGTCGGATCGCTCTGGCCGCCGAACATCTTCACGCGCACGAGCTCGAGCCCGAGCGCCTTGGCTTCGGGTTCGATCAGGCTGGTCAATGCGGCGATGTCCGCCATTCGGTCTCCGGTATTCAGGTAAGCTTGGCAGATAAGCAGCTTCGGCGCCGAGACCCCGGGGGCCTCGACCTCGATCATGTTTGACGATGTCCGAGAAAGCACGGTCTATATACGCGCTAGGGAAGGTGGCGGCAAGACCCTGTGGACGGACCGAATTCCCTGCCCGGTCAGCTCGGATTGTTCGCGTCGAGGAACGCGCCGACCCGGGCCAGGAAATCGGCCTCGTGTGCCGGATCGGAGAGGCTGTGGCCCTCGCCCGGATAGGTGACATAGCCATGCGCGCGGCCAAGCCGGGCGAGCGCCCGGTGCAGCCGTTCTGACTGGTCGGGCGGCACCACCGTGTCCGCCGTGCCGTTGGCGATCAGGATCGGCACGCGCATCTGATCGACGAAATTGAGCGGCGACAGCGATTCGAGCGAGCGGGCATCGCCCTGGATTCGGCGGCGCCAGATGCGGAAGTCGCGCTCGTCGAAGGTCTTGTGGTCGTAGTCGAGCTGGCCCTTCACGTCGGAGATGCCGGCGAAGCTGATCGCGCAGCGATAGATGTCGGGGTTGCGCACCGCCGCCCACATCGCCGCATAGCCGCCGAACGATGCACCCATGATGCACACGCGCTTGGGATCGGCCGTCCCCTGCGCGGCGAGCCATTGCACGCCGTCGTCGATATCGTTCTGCATGCCGCGGCCCCATTCGCCGTCGCCCGCCGCGACGAACTGGTCGCCGAAGCCGGTCGAGCCGCGGAAATTGGGCTGGAGCACCGCATAGCCCTTGCCCGCCAGATACTGGACCCAGGGATCATATTCCCAGTCGTCGCGCGCGAAGGGCCCGCCATGCGGCATCACGATCAGCGGCAGGCCGGTGGCGGCGCGCCCGGGCGGCAGCGTCAGATAGCCGCGGATCTCGAGCCCGTCGCGCGCCTTGTACCGTACCGCGCGCATCTCGCCCGCCGGCTTGCCGTGGAGCGCCGGGTTGATCTCGGCGAGCAGTTCGGCGCGGCCGCCCGTGACGAGATAATAGGCGCCGGGATCGCTCGCCGATTCGCTCAGCACCAGCTGGCGTGCGTGGTCGCCGCTGGCAGATACGACATGGTTCGAGCGGCCGGGCAGCGCCGAATCGATCGCCGCCTGCTGCTTCGCCATCGCGGGATCGAGCCAATGCGTCTCGCGCCGGTCGAGCGTATAGTCCACGCCGATCACCCGCCCATCGGCGCCGGTCTCGAAACCATCGAGGTCCACATCGGGATTCTCGTAGACGAGCGCCCCCAGCCTCCCTTTCCGGAAGTCATAGGTGAACAGCCCGGTGCGGCCGCTGCGCGTCTCGGCAAGCGCATAGCCCTGGTCGCTGCCCTGCACGGCGGTGAGCTGGTCGATGCCCGATCGCGGATCGGCGCCACGGCCGGAGCGGCTGAACCGCTCGCCCTCGCCCCGGCGATAGAGCATCCAGGACTTGCTGCCCTTGGCGCCCATGCCCGCACGCACCACGCCGGCGGAATCGACCAGCCAGTCCCACACGCCCGGCTGCGGCTCGACCGCGAGCGTCGTCGCGCCGGTGCGCAGGTCGATGCGGTAGATGGAGGGCGTCTCGTCCTCCTGGTCCTGGTGCTTGAGCAGCAGGAAGCTGCCCGCGCGATCGAGATGGACGACTTCGTCGCCACCGCCGGGCCGGTCAGGGCCGATCTGCGTGGATGCGCCGCTGGTCAGGTTGATCGCCACCAGCCGCGTGACGTCGGTGCCGCCACGGCCAAGGCTGGCGAGCAGCCGGTTCGAATCGAGCCAGGCGAACCATTCGAGCCGCTGGCCCTGGGGCAGCGCGACCGGCTGCACCGCGCGGGCGGGATCGGCGAGGTTGAACAAGGCGAGCTGCGGGCGGCCGTCGATCCGCGCCCGGGCGGCGACGCGAAGCCCGTCGGGGGCGAGCACCGGATCGGCGATCGCGGGGCTGGCCGCATAGTCGGCCGCGCTCGGCGCCGGATCGGCACCCGCCCGGGCAGGCGCCGCAAGAACCATGGAAAACAAGGCTGCACCGCGCAGCAATCGCGAAAAGGTCAACTTGGACCCCCCAAGCTCGATTCGCCGCGATAATGCCCGCTGCCACGAAGTTGCGCAAATCCGTACTTATGCGCAACCTAATGATTTCACTATCGAAATGACGCCTCGCCCCGCGTCAGCTCGGATTATGGGTGTCCAGGAACTTGCCGACGCGGGTCAGGAAATCGGTGGCGTGGACGGGGTCGCTGAAGCCATGGCCCTCGTTCGGATAGGTGACATATTCGTGCGGACGCTTGAGCTTCACCAGCGCCTCGTGGAGCCGCCGCGACTGGTAGAGCGGCACATTGTCATCATCCTCGCCATGCGCGAGCAGGATCGGCACAGTCATCTGCGCCGCCTGCTTGAGCGGCGAGATCGTATCGAGCGAGAAATCCTTGTCGCCCTGAACGCGGGTGCGCCAGTCGCGGAAATAGCGCGTCGCCGACATCGCCTTGCGATCGTAGCGGAGCATCGACGCGACGTCGGAAACCCCGGCGAAGCTGATCGCGCAGCGATACATTTCGGGATTGCGCACCGCCGCCCACATCGCCGCATAACCGCCGAACGACGCGCCCATGATGCACACCCGCTTGGGATCGGCGGTGCCCTTGGCCGCCAGCCATTTCACGCCGTCGTCGATATCGTCCTGCATGCCGCGGCCCCATTCGCCCAAGCCCTTGCGGACGAATTCGGTGCCGAAGCCGGTCGAGCCGCGGAAATTGGTCTGGAGCACGGCATAGCCCTTGCTCGCGAGATACTGGACCCAGGGATCATAGCCCCAGCTGTCCCGCGCGAAGGGGCCGCCATGCGGCATCACGATCAGCGGCAATTTGGCGGGATCGCGGCCCGGCGGCAGCGTGAGATAGCCGCGCAGCTCGAGCCCGTCGCGCGCCTTGTACCGGACCGGCTCCATCGGCGCGAGCCGCTTGCCGCCCAGGCCCGGGAAGGGCTCGGCGAAGAGATCCATGTGGTTGGTCTTGCGGTCGTAGATATAATAGACGCCCGGATCGTCGGCCGATCCGCTCCACACCAGCAGGCGCATCTTGTCGCGGCTGGAGGAGATGACCCGGTTGAGATGCCCGGGCACGGCGCGATCGAGCTTGGCCTGGAGCTTCTTCATCTCGGGATCGAGCCAGGTCACTTCGGGCTTGTCGTCGTCGTAGAAGATGCCGCGCACCGCACCGTCGGGCGCGACGTCGTAATCGGAGATGTCCACGACCGGATTCTCGTAGATCTTCTCGCCGAGCTGGTCGTTCTTGAAGTCGTAGCGGTAGAGCCCGAAGCGGCCGCTGGTGCCCGCGGCGACGGCGAGCCCCTGGTCGCTGCCGACGACCAGTTCGAACGTGTCGACATGCGCATCGTTGACGTCGAAATCGCGCCGCTTGGTGCGCGTGAAGTCCCCCTTGTCGCCGTCCCGATAATAGACCCACCATTTGCCGTCGCGCATCGCGACGCCGGCGCGCACGACACCTGCGGGATCGGCATACCAGTTCCACACATCGTCCCGGGCGCTCACGACGCGCGTGGATTTGCCGGTGGTCAGATCGACCCGATACACCGCCGGATATTCGTAGATGCTCGGCTGGGTGGAAAGCAGCACGAACCGGCCATCGTCGTCGACATGGACGATGTCGTCGCCGTCCACGCCCTGCTCGCGCGGGCCGACGAAGCTCTGCTTGCCGGTATCGAGATCCATCAGCACGATACGGGTCATCCGCTGCTCTTCCCCGAGCTCATGCGTGATGGTGCTGAGGCTTACCAGGACGCGACGGCTGCCCGCCCAGCGAATCCATTCGATCCGGTGCTTGTCGGGAACCGGAACGGTCTTGATCCCGCCGACCGTCGCCCCGACGAGCAGCACCGCTGCCTTGCCCTGGATCAGGCCTTCCGCCGCAACCATCGCGCCGTCGGGCGAAAGCTTGGGATTCTTGATCTTCGGCACCGCGCCGAAATCCGCCGCCGTCGGCAGCACGGGATCGGCCGCAGGCGCGGGCTCGGACACGGTCAGCGCGCCCGCCAGAGCGAGCGCGACCAAGAGCTTAACTTTCATGGGCTTGCCCCCCCAAGCCTGTGGAATATGGCCCCAGATTGGCGCGGTTGCCGGCACCCTGGCAAGCAGGAAATGCTGCGGGCCGGCGCCCGAACGCTAGCGCACGATCAGATAGTTCATCCGCGCTGCGGCGATCGGGCGATCGGGGTCGTCCTGCCAGGCGATCGCCTCGACATTGGCGACGCGATTGCCCAGGCGCGTGACAATGCCCTGCGCGCGGGTGAGCTTGTTGCGGCCGCCGCGCATATAGTCGACCGTCAGGTTGATCGGCTTGATCCGGCCGCCGCCATCGGCGTCGAGCGCGTGCTTGAGCGCGACCACCGCCGCCATTTCGAGCAGTCCGCCGATCGCCCCGCCATGGAGGAAGCCGGGGCGGCCGATCACCGCCTCGCCGAACGGCAGCAGCAGCACCGGCGCGCCCTCCCCCGGCTCGACGCTGAGGCCGAGGAATTCGGCATAGGGCGGGAGGGTCACCAATAGCCCTCCGCCGCCATGAAGGTGCCGGCGACATGCGCCAGCGGATCGGCGGGATCGCCGTCATGCGCCTGGCCGCGCACGAACGCGATCGAGCGGGTGATGCGGTAGCATTCGCCGCGCCCGATCACGGTTTCGCGCGGGCGGGCGGGCCGCAGATAATCGATGCGCAGATCGAGTGTCGCGTGCGGCGCGAAGGTGCCGAGCTTGCGCCACACCGCGACGCTGGTCGCCATGTCCATCAGCGCCAGGATCGGCCCCGATGCGAGCACACCCGAAGCCGGATCGCCGATCAGCGCCTCGGCATAGGGAAGCACCAGCTCGGCCCAGTCGTCGCCATGCGCGCGGTGACCGATTCCCAGCTCGCTCCCATGGCCGGCAAAGCGGGCATTGAAGAACAAGCGCGGATCGAAGCCCTTGGCAGGGGCGGCATGGTCATCGCCGGACATGCTCCGCCCCCTAACCGCGCGTGCCCCATCGCGCAAACCCGGCACATTACGCGGATGTAACGTGAGCCGATGGGGCGGTACCGCTAGGTGCAGGGGCGGGCAGTTTGAAAGGGGATATCATGGCCTTGATCCAGATCGACTTGAGCGAGATCGCCGAGCTTGGCACGCAAGTGGCGATCAACGGGGCGCTGCGTGCCGGCGAAATCCAGGGTGTGGACGACCTGTTCGAATTCCTCGTCGGGATCGCGATCCTGATCTACGAGATCGCACCCTGAGCGCCGAGGTGGCGGAGGTGACCAGAGCTCTGCGCGCGCGGATCGCCGCATCGCGCGAAACCTCCCGGGCGGTCGCGCGGCGATGGCTGCAGGGGGCGGAATATCGCGCGCTCGAAAGCGCCTTTGACGATTGCCCGCTGGAAAGCGCGGAACCGGCGGCGGATCGGGCGGAGCGCTTGTTCGCTGACGACGGCTGGGCGGCGGCGCTGATCGATCCGCTTGTCGCCGCGCTGGAGCGCGATCCGTTCTTCGAGCCGCCGTTCAAGGTCAGCCGGGACACGCGCCGGTTCGGCGCGGTGCTGTTCGATTGCCCTGCCCTCTCGATCACCATGAGCATCGCCAGCGCGACTGCCATGGCGACCTTGCCGGCACCGACATCGATGGTGTTCACCGGACGCATGGCGGTGACGCGGTACCTCAAGGCCGGCGGGGCGACGCTCCGGCGCTGGCGGGCCGGGCCGGTCGGCGCGCAATTCGGTGCCGCGGTCGCGCTGCCCGCCAAGGCCCTGCCGACCATGACCTTGGCCGATGGCGACATGGTGCGGCTCGACGGCCGGATCGAAGCGCAGCTCGTGGCCGGGGCGCACGCGGATGTCGTGACGCTCGCCGCCACGGTGCGTTGCGATGCAGCGCCGCTGATGCGCGAATATGCGATTGTCGATGGCAGGCTGATCCGCACTGCCAGCAACGACGACCGGGCCTCGCGGACCGAGATGCTGCTCGCTTTCCTCCGCCTCTCGGGTCGCACCGATGCGGGCGAGCAGTTCGACCAGGTGACGCGCGGCCCCGCGTTTCACCTGCGCTGGGCGGCGATGCGCGAATGGCTTGCGCTGGACGCGCGCGCCGCCCGGCCTCGCCTCGCCGAAATGGCCATGAGCGATCCCAATGCGGAAGTCCGCGCGGCGGCAACGCGGACCCTGGTCACAGTCGAGCGACGGCTGGAAGAGAGGCAATGCCCCGCCTGATCGATCCCGGCGAGGACGGGCCGATCGGGCTCGACGACCTGGTCGACGCGCTCGACCAGGCCGACTTCGACACGCGCGACGAGGAGTCGTTCGCGGCGCTGGGTCCGCTGCTCGCACGGCTCGGGCGCAACCGGAATTTTCTCGCGGACCTGGCGATCGACGAGCTCAAGACTCAGTGCGCGGGGCAGCACCGGACCGCCGCCTATGGGGCGCAGGTATTCCTGCTGCGGCCGCCCAATGGCCGCTATGTCCTGCGCGCCAATTTCTGGCCGGCGCGCGCCGATCCGGTGACGCGCGCGAGCGGGCTCGCGGCTTTTTTCTACGACATGCCGCACGATCATAATTTCCCGTTCCTCACCTATGGCTATCTCGGGCCGGGCTATTGGAGCGATTATTTCGAATATGATGCGGAGGCGCTGGACGGCGTTCCCGGCGAGGATGCGCGGCTGCGCTTCGTCGAACGGGCGCGGCTCGAGCCCGGCAGGCTGATGCTCTACCGGATGCGGCGCGACGTGCATGTGCAATTGCCACCGGACAGCTTCTCGGTCTCGCTCAACATCCTCGGCGCCGACCCCGCACAACCCTGGATCGAGCAATATCGCTTCGACATCGGACGCGGCGTGATCGCCGAAGGACTGACCGCCACCGGCGCGGAGGCATTGATCGCGATCGCCGCGCATCTCGGCAACGGGCTCGACCTCGCCATGGAATTCGCGCGCAGCCATCCGTGCGAGCGCATGCGGGTCACGGCGCTGGCGGCGCTCGCATCGGCCCTGCCCGACGAAGCGGACGCGATCCTCGGCTACGCGGCGGGGGATGCTTCCCGCTATGTCGCGGGCCATGCCCGGGCTGGCCTGGCCGCATTGGAGGCAGCCGGACTTGGTCCGTATCGGACAAGGTTTGCCTCGGAACCGGATGTTTCACGCTAGCCTGATTTTCGTGACCGCCCTCATCGCTTGCACGCTCGAGATTCCGCACCTCGCAGAGGCAGCGGATGCGCGCGGGCTGCGCCTGGTGCCTTTCGTACGGAATGTGGAAGCGCAGGCGGCGCTGCTGGCCGGGGACAGGGATTGCGCGGCCCAGGTCTCGCGCCTCAGGGCGCGCGGCTGGCACGGCCCGGTGATGCTCGTGCTCGGCGAAGGGGCATGTGTGGCCCAGGCCCTGGATGCCGGAGCCGATGATGCCGTCACGTCCCCGGCCAGTGCCGGCGAGATCGCCGCGCGCCTTGCCGCGCGCGTGCGGCGGGCGCCGACGCCCTTGATCATCGGGCCGCTGCGCATCGATCCGGTCGAGCGCAGCGTGACACGCGACGGGAAGCGCCTCCGCCTGGTCGCGCGCGAATATGGCCTGCTGCTCCATCTCGCGCGCCATGCCGGGCGGTGTATCAGCCGGGCGGAACTGCTCGCCGCGGTCTGGGCGCTGCGCTTCGATCCCGGAACCAACGTCGTCGAAGTCCATATCTCGCGGCTGCGCGCCAAGCTCGACCGGGGCTTCGCCGCGCCGCTGCTGCTCACCGACCGGGGAAAGGGCTATCGCCTGGTCAGTGGAACATGATGTCGGTGACGTAGAAGCGCGGCGCGGGATCGGCGCTGTCGTTCTGGAACCAGATGCCGTCGATCGTCTTGTTCGCCGCCCCGAGATCGGCGAGCGGCACATCGACCTTGGTCCAGCCGCCCGGCGCCAGTTTCACCAGCTTCTGCTTGTCCGGGATCGGCTTGCCGCCGCTGATCGCGATCACTCGGATCTGGCCGGTGCCCTCCCCCGTCTGGACGAGGAAGCTCAGGCCGACGAACGGCTTGGTGTCGAAGCCGGCATGATGGAGATAAAGGCCCTTATAGCCCTGCGCCTCGACCCGGATCGGCCTGCGCGCCGTGCCGCCGAGCTCGAAGGAGAGCGTGGCATCTGCGCCGTCCCATTTCCAATTCTCCCAGCCATTGGCCAGCGCGTTGCTGTAGACCGCGCCCGGACTGGCGGGCGTGGTCTGGAAGCTGGCCGCGAGCAGCGCCGCGGCGAACGCCAGGGTTTTCATTTCTGCCTCTCCCCTTGTTCCCGTTTTCGGGATTTGCCCTAATCATGCGCGCAAGCACCGCTGCCGAAAAGCGGGAAATGGAGAGCGAGATGACCGAGCAGCGGGTGACGATCAGCTTCGAGAATGGTGTCGCCGATGTACGACTCGCGCGGCCCGACAAGCTCAACGCGCTCGATCCGGCGATGTTCGCCGGCATCATCGCCGCGATCGCCGAGTTGGAGGCGATACCGGGGCTGCGCGCGGTGGTGCTGTCGGGCGAGGGCCGCGGCTTCTGCGCAGGGCTCGACATGGCGAGCATGGCGAGCGCCGGATCCGGCACCGACCTGGCGGCGCGCACCCATGGCCTGGCCAATGATTTCCAGCAGGTCGCCTGGGGCTGGCGGACTTTGGGCGTGCCCGTGATCGCCGCGGTGCACGGCGTGGCGCTCGGCGGCGGGCTGCAGATCGCCAGCGGCGCGGATGTGCGGATCGCGGCGCCGGGGACGCGACTGGCGGTGATGGAGATGAAATGGGGCATCGTCCCCGATATGGCGGGCTTCGCGCTGTGGCGCGGCTCCGTCCGCGACGACGTGCTGCGCGAGCTGGCCTATACCGCCCGCGAGTTCGATGCCAGGGAAGCCCAGGCCTGGGGCTTCGTCACCCGGATCGCCGAGGATCCGCACGCCGAGGCTATGGTGCTGGCCCGGGCGATCGCCGCGCGCAATCCGCACGCCGTTCGCGCCGCCAAGCGGCTCGCCAATCTGGAGGGCGACGCCGCCGCGACCCTGGTCGCCGAGAGCGCCGAGCAGGCAGCCCTGCTCCGCTCGCCCAATCAGATCGAGGCGGTAATGGCGAACCTGCAGAAGCGTCCGCCCAGCTTCACCGACTGACTTCGATCGCGTCGACCCGGTCAGGATAGAAAGCGAGATGGCCGCGTATCTCCGCGACGGCATCATAGGGCGCCTCGTAGCTCCACACCGCGTTCGCCGAACCGCCGCGCACCGAATAATAGGAGGCCTCGCCCTTATAGGGGCAGTAGCTCGCATGATCGCTACGCTCGAGCGCGTCCATATCGGCATCCTCGCGCGGGATGTAATAGGCGAGCGGATAGCTCGCCTCCTGCAGCGCCAGCGCGCGGTACGTGTCGGCGATCACCTTGCCCCCGGCGCGGACGACGACATGAGCGTCGCTCGGGGTGACGGTGATAGGATGATCGGGGCCGGGAATCCTGACGGGCTTGCTTGCCATATGGCACCTCCAGAGGCGCCATATGGGGTGCGGCAAGGCCGCTGCAATCGCCCGCGACTAGAGACCCACCGCCCGGGCGGCGCGCGCCTCCGCCTCGGCATGGAGCGCCCAGAAGCTGGCGACATGCTCGCCCGCCAGCCGCTTCTGCAGCACGTCGAGATGTGCCGCCCAGCCGCCGCCGAAGTTGCGCGCGTCCTCGGGCCCGCGCAGGCGGACATGGGTGAGCGTCAGCCGGGTGCGGCCCGCGCCGATCTCGGCCAGCTCGATCGTCACGTCACCCGCATCGCCATTGTCCCAGGTGAAGGCGAGGAGATGCGGCGGCTCGATCCGGGTGATCGTCTCCGACCAGGCCTTGCCCTCGTTCTTCGCATAGCGCTCGGGGTTCGGCACAGGGTCGTCGGAGAGATTCTGATGCGCGAAGGTGAGGCCGAGCATGCCGCCCACGCGCGGCTCGGTGGGCCCGCCCATGAACCAGCGCGCGCGCAGCTCGGGATCGACCAGATATTGCCAGACGGTCTCGACCGGCGCGGCAAGCTCGCGCTCGAAGCGCAGCATCTGCGGCGTGATCGTATCGGCGGCGCGCGTATCAGTCATTTCCAGTCTCCAGAATGCGGCCCAGGCTTTCGAGGATCATCGTCCAGCCCTTGCGGGTCTGTGCCTCGTACGCGGCCCAGGCAGGGTCCATTTCATGGGTGAGGGTGAGCGCGCAGCCGCCGGACGTGGCGGCGATGGCGACGCTGACGCGGGTCCACTCGCCCTCCTCGGCCGGATCGGCGGCGAACAGGAAGACGAGGCGCGCGGGCCGGTCGATCACCTCGAACCGGATGCGGTGATGCGCGTCGCCACCTTCGCGGCGCTCGACGATCAGGCCGCGCCCGCCGACGCGCGCATCGATCTCGCAGGTCAGCATCTCGCCATCGGGCGTGGCGAACAGGAAGTGGCGCGCCTGCGCCGGATCGAGCCAGGCGTCGAACACGCGCTCGGGCGGGGCGACGAAATCGCGTCGGATGGTCAGGACGACCGGTGCGCTCATTGCTTCGGCGCCTCGTAGAGCATGATCCAGTTCCCGACCGTATCGTCGAAGAATGCCATGGCCGGCATCGCCGCGTCGCCAGCGCTGGGCGGCCCTTTGAATACGACCCCTGCGCCGCTGAGCCGCTCGTAATCGGCCTTCAGATCGGCGCTCAGAAAGGCGGTGAGCGGAATGCCCTTCTCCTTGAGGGTCGACTGATAGGTCTTCACGAAGCCGAAATAATTGGGCTCGAGCGAGATGCGCGCCCCATCCGGATCTTCTGCCGGCGCCAGCGTGATCCAGTGTGGCGCACCCGGCGGGCCGGTCGGCACATCCTCCTTGACGACGAAGCCGAGCGTGTCGCGATAAAAGGCCAACGCCTTTTGCTGATCATCGACGATGATCGAGACGAGGGTGACTTTCATGACTTCTCCTGTGGATTCCCGGCGGCGATCAGCGCCTCGAGCTTGTCGAGGCGAAGGTTCCAGAATTGCTCCCACTGGCGCAGCCATTGATCGGCCTCGGCCAGCGGCGCGGGCCTGAGCGCACACATATAGCTGCGCCCGACCTTGCGCCGCGCGACCAAACCGGCGTCCTCCAGGACCTTCACATGCTTGGCGGCGCCAGCGAAGCTCATCGAAAAGGGTTCGGCGAGTTCACCGATCGACTTTTCGCCAAGGGTGAGATTGGCCAGCATGCCGCGCCGCGTGGGATCGGCGAGAGCCTGGAACGTGGTGTCGAGTCGATATTCAACCATGTGGTTGAATATCCCGCCCTCGGCCGAAATAGTCAACCGATTGGTTGAATGTTTTTCGGCGGATTTGCGTAGTTCCGGCGTTTCTCGGTTGACGAACTTGCCTTGCAGACGCGCAAAGAACGCGTCGCGCTCACGCTCGGCGGCGGCGCGGGCTTCGGGGGTGACGGAGGGGCCGGCTGCGGTCATCGACCTACCCCAGCAGCCGAAATCCTACATTGCCAGATGTGGACAGCGAAAACCGACCCGCTTTCGAGCCAGTTGTGGACGATTATTCCGCCTTTTCGTCACCCCGGACTTGTTCCGGGGCCCACCATGCCGTCGGACAATGCCGCCCGCGGTTCCAATCCATGATCCCGCCAGGCTGGGTGTCCGTTGATCCTCGGCAGCATCGCCGGCCGACGGTTGGGCCCCGGCACAGGGCCGGGGTGACGGCGAGGAGAATGGCCGCGCTACCAATTAGCGACCGGTGCCAACATCTCTACGCCGCCACAGTCGCCCTCAGCCCCCGCAAACTGTCCCACGCGTACAGCGCGCAGCCGCTCCAGATCAGCACGAAGGTGACGATATGGACGGTGTGGACCGGCTCGTTGAACAGCAGCACCGCCTCGAGGAACTGGAGCGAGGGCGCGATATACTGGAGCAGGCCGAGCGTGGCATAGGGCATGCGGCGCGCGGCGGCGGCGAAGAGCAGCAGGGGCGTGGCGGTGACCGCGCCGGCGAGCACCAGCAGCATGTCGAGATGGCGCGAATGGCCGAACGCGCCCTCGCCCGTGCTCGCGGCATAGGCCAGCCAGGCGGCGCAGGCGGGGGCGAGCAGCAGCGTCTCGACCGTGAGGCCGCCCAGCGCATCGATCGCGACGACCTTGCGGACCAGCCCGTACATGCCGAAGCTGGCGGCGAGCGCGAGCGAGATCCACAGCGATCCGCCGCCGTCGAATGCCAGCACGACGACGCCGATGGCGGCGATCGCGATGGCGACGCCCTGGATGCGCCGCAGCCGCTCTCCCAGGATCGCGACGCCCAGCGCGACATTGACCAGCGGATTGATGAAATAGCCGAGGCTCGCCTCGAGCACATGGTCGTTCTGGACCGCCCAGATATAGACGATCCAGTTGACCGCGATCAGCGCCGCGCTTGCGAGGAGCAGCAGCAGCGTGCGCGGTTGCCGCGCCGCGGCCATGATCGCCGGCCCCCTGCGCAGCACGATCACGATCACCGCGAGCAGCAGCACCGACCAGAGCACGCGGTGGGCGAGCACCTGGAGCGAGGGCACGCCCTTCAGCAGATGGATGTAGAGCGGCAGCACGCCCCACAGCGCATAGGCACTGACGCCGAGCGCGAGACCCTTGGCATCGGGATGGGTGGAGCTGGTCATCCGGGCGCTTGAGCCGATCGCGCCGCGCGGCGCAAGCAAGCGCGGCTTGGCTCGGACAAAGCGAAAGCGGGCGAAGCGATCTTCCGGTCCACGTCCCGACACCCGTTGCGAGTATCAAACACCGCCTCTAAGGTTCGGTGACAAGGGGGAAAGCCATGACCGAAACCGACGAAACCGGCGTCCACGCGCCGCACGACCATCCCGTGATCGCCGTGCTGGCAGGATGCGCCGTGCTGGTGCTGGCGGCGGTGATCGGACCGCGCCTGCTGCCCCAGCAGCCCTATGCGGCCTTGCTCGGCGGCGGGGTCGCGCTGGGCGTGTTCTTGTGGGCGATCGGGTTCGTGGCGACCGTCCGGCTGTCCTCCATCGCATGGAAGGCGGGGTCGCTGGCGATCCTCGCCGGCGCGGGCGTGATCGCGGGTCTCGTCGCGCACGGCCAATACCAGACGCGGGCACGCGCCGATGCGAGCAGCTTCGCCGAGGTCGAGTTCGGCCCCCAGGGCGCGCCGCAGATGCCGGGCGACGCGTCGGCGCGCGGGCCGATCTCGCAGCTGTTCACCACGGCGATCCAGGCCGATGCGCTGGCGCAGCGCGACTATGCGGCGGCTTTGGGCAAGTTCGGCGCGGGCGCGCTCAACAGCCCCTATCTGCTCCAGCAGGATCCGCGCGCGATCGGCCATTGCGGCGAGATCGAAAGCATCCGAGCGCTGGCGCGTGAGCAGAGCGTCGCGCGCAAAGGACGACAGGCCGCCATCGAGAAGGCGAGCATGGCCACCAATTTGTCGCCCCAGGCCAAGAACGGGATTTCAATGATGGCAGGCGAGCCCCTGTCGCCGCTCGACGTCGAGCACGGGTTGCTCGCGAACCAGATTTCGACGCTCGATGCGACCGAGCAATTGTGCAAGCTGCTGGCGCGGCACGGCTGGTATAATGACGGCGGCTATTTCGGCTTCAACAGCGCCGCGGACAAGGCGCAGTTCGACGCGCTCGCCGTGCAGAGAAGGGCGCTCGCGGCCGAAACCGCGCAGCTCGCGCGCGCCGCGAACGACAGGATGCAAAAGGGTCGCGACCTGGTGCGCGACGCGCTCAGCCGCTCGATCTTCGCGCCGTAAGGTCAGGTGCCGGGGCGCACCGGCGTCGCCGCATCCGCCCCGGCGACGGTGATCCAGGGCAGCACTTCCCAGCGGGTGACGAGCCCTTCGCCGACATAGGGATCGGCTTCGGCGAAGGCGCGCGCGGCATCGCCATCGGTGAACAGCAGCAGCGCGCTCTCGATCGGATCGCCCACTGCGCCGCCGAGGATCAGCCTCCCCTGGTCCGCCGCTGCCCAGGCAAGCGCGAGATGCTGGTCACGCAGCGCTGCGCGGCGCTCGAGATAGTCGGGCGCCAGCGTGTAGCGGAGCAGATAATGGGTCATGCGGGCTTCCTCAGCGCGGTGAACAGATAGACCTCGATCGCCAGGAACGGCCCGAGCAGCGCCGTGGCGCCCGCCCAGCCGGCCAGTTCGAAACCGAAGCTGGCGACGCCGTAGAGCAGGACCAGCATGCTCTGGAACATCGAGAAGACGCCGAGCCCGCGCCACATCGGGCCGAGCTGATAGCCGATCCAGAACGCCCAGCGGCCGAGCATCCAGACGATTGCGGTGGCGGCAACGGCGCGCAGGTCGCCGGCATAATGCGCGAGCAGGAACAGGCCGGGCGCGAAGACCGCGGTCTGTTCGAGCGTGTTCTGGAGGCAGCGCCGGTTGACCTCGAGCCGCCGCGAATCGGCGCCGGCGAGTGGATCGATCGAGGCATGGTAGAGCCGCTCATGCGCCACCGCCTCGATCAGCGGAACGAGCGCGAGCAGGATCGCGGCACCCGCGCACTGCAGGGCGAACAGCATCGGATCGGCGCCGACCGGCGGAAGCCAGAAGCGGAGCGCGAACCAGGCGCCGATCGCGAGCGGCAGCGAAAGCGCCACCGCCGTCACGATCGTTCCGCGCCCGCGCGCCATGCTCACCCTCCGATGCGCAGCCACAAGGCCGTGGCGTCGTCCGACGTCTTGAAGCGCGGATAGCGAGCGCAGGCAATATCCGCGGCCTCGATCGCGCGCAGCCGCTCGCCGAGCGCGGCCAGACCCTGGACCGCGAGCGCTTCGAACAGTCCGGCTTCGTCATAAGCGGCATAGGCGTCGATCAGCGCCGAGAAGCCGTCGCTCATCAGCAGGATATCGTCGCCGGGCGCGCAGGCCATGCGGGCGGTCTCGAGGCCGGCCATCGTCTCGGGCTCGACGCCGAGGATGCGCAGACCCGGCCGACTGCGCGCGGCACGGAGCACTTCGAGGATCGGAGCGCTGCGCTTGGGGCTGCCCAGGCCATGCTGGGCGAGACTGGCCGCGCGCTCGGCCTCCGCATCCTTTTCCTGGCGGGGCGGACCGAGCCGGGTGACGCGGCCGGCACTTCGCAGCAGCCCGGCGCAATCGCCGAGCCAGGCGGTCTCGAGCATGTCGCCCGCGAGGCGGACGGCGAGGAGCGACGCCATCGGCAGCTCCCAGCGTCCCTCGGGCTCGCGGGCGCGCGCGGCGGCATAGGCGGCGGCGAGACGATCGGCCACGCGCGCGCAGACCGCTTCGATCGCCGCTTCGGGCGCGGCGGTGAACGCCGCCTGCGCCTCGCTCGCGAGCCAGGCCGCGCCACCGCGCCTACCCATCAGCCCGGGCGGACCGAGATCGGTGGCGCCGTCGATCACCCAGCCCAGGGCATGCCCCGCACCGGCACGATCGTCATTGGGGGTAGCGGAGGCGCCGGCGAGGCTGAGCGACTGGATCAGATCGAAGTGCATGGGCCCGCCTAGCATCGCTTCGTGACGCCTGTCAGTCGCGACGCACCATGTAGCGCGCATCGGCCCCGTAGCTGGCGAGCTTGGCGGCGAGGTCCGGTGCGCGCTGCTCGGCAAAGCCCTGCGCGCGCCAGAAGGCGGCGGACTCGTTGACCGAGACCAATGCGATCGGTCTGTCGCCGGCACGGGCGAACAGCGTGTCGAGGATCGCCCGCACATGGCCGCCGCCGCGCGCATCGGGGCGCAGCGCGAGATCGTGGAGATAAAGCGCATCCCGTGCCTCGGGCAGCGCGCCGAGCAGCGAATTGAGCGGCGGGATGCGGCCGAGCGGCCAGGGATAGGCGATCAGATAGCCGGCGACGTCGTCCCCTTCGGCCAGGACGAAGCAGAGCGACGGGGACAGCGCCAGCCGCTCGGCGAAGCAGGGCCGGTCCTCGGGGTGATCGGGGAACGCGACGCGGGCGACGGCGACGACGCCGTCCAGGTCGCCCGCCGTCATCTGCCGCCAGCGCATCGCTCAGTCCGCGAAGAGCAGCACCGGGGTCTCGAGCAGCTTCCGCAGCGCCTGGACGAAGCTCGCCGCGTCCCAGCCGTCGACGACGCGGTGGTCGCAGCTGATCGACAGGTTCATCAGCTTGGCGCGGACGATCTCGTCGCCCTGGAAGATCGGGCGCTCGACGATCTTGTTCGGGCCGATGATCGCGACCTCGGGCCGGTTGATCACCGGGGTGGTGGCGATGCCGCCCAAGGGTCCGAGCGAGGTGACGGTGAGCGTCGATCCGCTCAGCTCCTCGGACTTGGCCTTGCCGGTGCGCGCGGCCTCGGCGAGGCGGCCGATCTCGGCTGCAAGCTGCCAGACATTCTTGTCCTGCGCATCGCGGATCACCGGGACCATCAGCCCGGCATCGGTCTGCGCCGCCATACCGAGATGGACGCGACCATGGCGGGTGACCACGCCGGCCTCGTCGTCATAGCGGGCGTTGATCATCGGGAAGGCCGGGATCGTCCGGCAGATCGCGACGATCAGGAAGGGCAGCATCGTCAGCTTGGGGCGATTGCCGCGATTGTCGTTGAGGTCGGCGCGCATCGCCTCGAGCGCGGTGACGTCGATCTCGTCGACATAGGTGAAGTGCGGGATGGCGCGCTTCGACGCGGCCATGTTCTCGGCGATGCGGCGGCGCATGCCGATGACCTTGACCGCCTCGTCCGCGCGGGCGCGGTCGGCGTGCGGCGCGTGATAGCCCTGGCCGCTGCCGTAGCGGAGATAGGCGTCGAGATCGGAATGGCGCAGGCGATCGCCCTCGGCCTTCACGTCGCCGAGATCGATGCCGAGGTCCCTGGCGCGTGCGCGGACGGCGGGGGATGCGAGGACGTGCTTCTCGGGCGCACGCGCTGGAACATCCGTTTGGCCTGAGCTTGTCGAAGGCCGGCTCTCCACGACCGGAGCGCTCGCGGTAACCTGCCCTTCGACAGACTCAGGGCGAACGGCTTGGAGCGCCGCAACCGCCACTTCCTCGACCCCCGGAGTCTCGGCCTCGAGCACCGGCTCGCTGGGCTCGGCGGACGCTTCCTCGACCGCGCCGTCGGTCTCGACGATCATCAGCGCGGAGCCGATCGGCACCTGATCGCCGACTTCGCCGGCGAGCTCGACGACCACGCCGGAGACGGGCGATTCCATCTCGACGGTAGCCTTGTCGGTCATCATGTCGGCGACCTGCTGGTCCTCCTCAACGCGATCGCCGACCTTGACGTGCCAGGCGACGATCTCGGCCTCGGCGATACCCTCGCCAATGTCGGGCAGGCGGAAAGTGAAGCGTGCCATGTCGTCTCAGTCCTTCAGGATTTTCTTGAGCGCCTCGCCGATGCGCACCGGGCCGGGGAAATAGGCCCATTCGAGGCTGTGGGGATACGGCGTGTCGAAGCCGGTGACGCGCTCGATCGGCGCTTCGAGATGGTAGAAGCAGCGTTCCTGGACGAGCGCGGAGAGCTCGGCGCCGAAGCCGCCGGTGCGCGTCGCCTCATGGACGATCAGGCAGCGCCCGGTCTTCTTCACCGATTGCTCGATCGCGTCGATGTCGAGCGGCACGAGCGTGCGCAGGTCGATGATCTCGGCGTCGACGCCCAGTTCCTCGACCGCGTTGGCGACGACATGGACCATCGTGCCGTAGCAGAGGATCGTCACCGCCTCGCCCGCGCGCACGGTCGCGGCCTTGCCCAACTCGACGCGGTAATGGCCCTCGGGCACGTCGGCGCCGGGGTGATCGGCCCAGGTCTTGGCGGGGCGATCATAATGGCCGTGGAACGGACCGTTATAGATGCGCTTGGGCTCGAGGAAGAGGACGGGGTCATTGTCCTCGATCGCGGCGATCAGCAGGCCCTTGGCGTCATAGGGTGTCGACGGGATCACCGTCTTGATGCCCGAGACATGGGTGAAGATGCCCTCGGGCGACTGGCTGTGCGTCTGGCCGCCGAAGATGCCGCCGCCATAGGGCGAGCGCACCGTGATCGGCGCGGTGAAGTCGGCCGCCGAGCGATAGCGCAGCCGCGCGGCTTCCGAGACGAGCTGGTCGAGCGCCGGGTAGATATAATCGGCGAACTGGATCTCGGGCACGGGGCGCAGGCCATAGGCGCCCATCCCGATCGCGACGCCGATGATGCCGATCTCGGTGATCGGCGTGTCGAACGCGCGGGTCTTACCGTATTTGGCCTGGAGCCCGGCGGTGGCGCGGAAGACGCCGCCGAAATAGCCGACATCCTCGCCCATCACGATCACATTGGGATCGCGCGCCATCATCACGTCCATGGCGGAGTTGATCGCCTGGATCATGTTCATGCGGGTGATGGCACCCTGCTCTTCTTGCGTATCGCTCACAGGCCGGCCGCCTTCTGCTCATCGAGCATCTGCTGCTGCTGCTCCTTGAGGTGCCAGGGAATGTCCTCGAACACGCCCTCGAACATCGAATCGAACGGCTGGTGCATGCCGTGGCCGAGCACGCCGTTCTTCTCGGCTTCCTTCTGCGCGGCCTTGACCGTCTCGGCGAGCTCGAGATCCTGTGCCTGGTGGCGTTCCTCGTCCCATTCGCCGAGCGCGATGAGATGGTCCTTCAGCCGACGGATCGGATCGCCGAGCGGCCAGGCATTGGGCTCGCCGGCCGAGCGATATTGGGTGGGATCGTCCGAGGTCGAATGGCCTTCGGCGCGATAGGTGAAATGCTCGATCAGCGTCGGCCCCTGGTTGGTCCGCGCGCGCTCGGCCGCCCATTGGGTCGCGGCATAGACCGCCAGCGCGTCGTTGCCGTCGATGCGCAGCCCCGCAATGCCATAGCCGATCGCGCGGGCGGCGAAGGTGGTCGCCTCGGCACCCGCGAAGCCCGAGAAGGAGCTGATCGCCCATTGATTGTTGACGACGTTGAGGATGACCGGCGCCTTGTAGACCGTGGCGAAGGTCAGTGCCGAGTGGAAGTCGCCCTCGGCGGTCGAGCCTTCGCCGCACCAGGTGGCGGCGATGCGGCTGTCGCCCTTGGCCGCGCTCGCCATCGCCCAGCCCACGGCCTGGGGATATTGCGTCGCGAGATTGCCCGAGATCGAGAAGAAGCCGTGGTCCTTGGCCGAATACATGATCGGCAGCTGGCGGCCCTGGAGCGGATCGCCCTTGTTCGAATAGATCTGGTTCATCATCGCGACGAGCGGATAGCCGCGAGTGATCAGGATGCCCTGCTGGCGATAGCTGGGGAAGCACATGTCGTCCGACGCCAGCGCCATCGCCGCGGCGACCGAGACGGCCTCCTCGCCGGTCGACTTCATGTAGAAGCTGGTCTTGCCCTGGCGCTGGGCGCGGAACATGCGCTCGTCGAACGCGCGGACCAAGGCCATGTTGCGGAGCATCTTGCGCTTGGCATCCGCATCGAGTCGCGGGTTCCAGGCGCCGACCGCCTGCCCGCCCTCGTCGAGCACGCGGACAAGGCCGTAAGCGAGGTCATGGAAGCTGGCGGCCGAATCGGCGGTGTCGGGACGGCGCGCGGCGTCCGCGGGGGGCACGTCGACATCGCTGAAATCGGCTTCGTCACCCGGCCGGAACCTGGGCTCGGGCACGTGCAGCGAAAGCGGCGGCAGGTTGGAGCGCGGGGCGTCCACCGTCATGATCTCTCCGAATTGCATGGACCGTGTCGCCAAACACAACGCACGGACTCGGTTTCGGGGCCTTGTTATAAAATTTCAAAAGCCTTGTCGAGAAGGTCAGTAGGGCTGGCCTAACGACAGGATGATTGACTCGGGACGAATTAGGAACAGAATGGGAACATTCCGAGTCTAGCGAGTCGCCGTGTCCGATCCTGCCGTCCTTGCCCAATTGCGTGCAACCCTGAGCGCGATCGAAGGAAGCGGTTTCCGCCGCCGGCCGGCGCTGCCGTTCGGCATGGAGGCGATCGATTCGCGGCTGGCCAGCGGCGGTCTGCGACTCGATGCGCTGCACGAGATCGCCGGGGCTACCCACGACATGGCCGATGACTGCGCGGCGACCCTGTTCCTGGCGGGAATCGCGGCGCGTGCCTGGGGGCCGGTGCTGTGGGTGGTGCGGCGCCGCGACCTGTTCGCGCCCGGGCTGGCGCAGGTGGGGCTCGACCCTAAGCGGCTGATCTATGCCGAGGCGGCCGATGACGAGGAATTGCTGGCGATCATGGAGGAAGGCATCCGCCACCGCGGGCTCGGCGCCGTGATCGGCGAAGCGCGGCGCGTGGGGATGCCCGCGACGCGGCGGCTGCAGCTCGCGGCCGAGGGCGGGCGGACGATCGCGCTGCTGATGAAGCGCCATGCCCGCGAGGGCAGCGACCCGCTGGGCGCCCCTTCCGCCGCGGTGACGCGTTGGCGGGTGGGATCCGCGCCGTCTTCGCCGCTGCCGGTCAAGGGCGTGGGGCGGCCGCGCTGGCGGCTCCAGCTGATGCGCCAAAAGGGGGGAGAAGGTTTCGAACAGATAGTGGAGGCGTGCGATGCAACGGGTCGCTGCGCTCTACCTGCCGCATTGGGCCATCGAAAGGCTGTGGCGGGCGGAGCGGACCGCCAGGCCGCCTGAGGCCGGCCCCTCCGCTTCGCTCGACGCGCTGCGCGCCGCTGCAGGTCACGAACAGGCGGGTTCGGTGCCGCGCGGTGGCGGCTGGCGGCCGGGCGCGCGCTGGGCACGCGAGGACCAGCTCGGCCATGTCGCGATGCTGCCGCCACGCGGAGATGGTTCTTCTTCTCTTCCTCTCCCGCCTGCGGGAGAGGATCGGGATGAGGGTCTGACGGGGTCTCCTGCGAATCGCCGAACGAACACGACTCACCCTCACCCCAGCCCTCTCCCGCAAGCGGGAGAGGGGGCTCTGGTCACCTCCGTCCGCATCGGCAATCGCGTGGAGATCGCCGCGGCCTGCCCGCTGGCGCTGGCGCTGGGGCTGCGGCCCGGCATGGCGGTCACCCAGGCGCGCGCGCAGGTGAAGGGGATCGAGGTCCGCCCCGCCGATCCCGAGGGCGATCTTGCCGAGCTCCAGCGGCTGGCGGTGCGCGCGGCGCGGCGCTGGTGCCCGGTGGTCATGCTCGACGGTGCCGACGGGCTGCTGCTCGACCTGACCGGCACCGCGCATCTGTTCGGCGGCGAGGCAAGGATGGCGCGGCGGATCATCCACTTCCTCGCGCGCGCTGGCTTCACCGCGCGGATCGCCATCGCCGATACCATGGGCGCGGCACATGCGCTGGCACGCCACACCGCGGGCGGGCTCTGTCCGCCGGGCCAGCAGGCCCGCGCGCTCGCCGACCTGCCCGTCGCGGCGCTGCGCATCGAGGACCGCGCGGTCGAACTGCTCAAGCGGCTCGGCGTCGAGCGGATCGGCGCCCTGTCGGCGATGCCGCGCGCGCCGCTGGCGCGCCGCTTCGGGATGGCGCTGGTGCTGCGGCTCGACCAGGCGCTCGGGCATCTCCGCGAGCCGCTTGATCCGGTGGTGCCGCCCGAGCCGATCGCCATCGCCCAGCGCTTCGCCGAGCCGATCGCCAGCCCCGAGGCGATCAGCCATTGGCTGGGCGCGCTGGTGCCGCGGCTGACCGATGCGCTGGCCCAGGCCGGGCTCGGCGCGCGGCGGATCGAGCTGGTCGCCGATCGCGTCGACGGCGTGCCGCAACGGATCGTCGTCGGGCTCGCCCGCCCCAATCGCGATCCCGCGCATCTGCTGCGGCTGCTCGTCCGCCGGATCGAGGAGATCGAGCCGGGATATGGCATTGACGTCATGACGCTGCACCTGCGCCGCGCCGATCCGCTCGGCCCCGAGCCGGTGACCGAGCGCCTGGACGAGGAAGCAGCACCCGATCTCGCGCCGTTGGTCGACACGCTCGCCACGCGGATCGGCATGCGGCGGCTGTGGCGCAGCCGGCCGGTGGAGAGCGACGTGCCCGAGCGATCGGTGGCGCGCATGGCCGTGCTCGATGCGCCCGCCCGCTCCGATGCGCGTATCAAGGCCGACGATGTCCGCCAGCTCGATCGCAAGGGCGAGACACCGGTCTGGCACCCCGAATGGCCGCGCCCGGCCCGGTTGCTCAAGCGGCCCGAGCGCGTCGACGACGTGATCGCGCTGCTGCCCGATCAGCCGCCGCGGCGCTTCACCTGGCGCGGGCAGACCCACAGGATCGTGCGCGCCGACGGGCCCGAGCGCATCCATGGCGAATGGTGGCGGCGCATGGCCGAGACGCACAGCGTGCGCGACTATTTCCAGGTCGAGGATGATTGCGGCCGCCGCTACTGGCTGTTCCGCAGCGGCGATGGCGAGCGCGCGGTGACCGGCGATCTCGGCTGGTATCTGCACGGGGTGTTCGGATGACCTATGCCGAGCTCCAGGTGACGACGCATTTCTCGTTCCTGCGCGGCGCATCCTCGCCCGAGGAACTGTTCGCCACCGCCGCGCTGATGGGCATTCCCGCGCTCGGCATCACCGATCGCAATTCGGTGGCGGGCGTGGTCCGCGCGCTGGTGGCGGCCGAAGAGACCAAGGTGCACCTGACCGCGGGCTGCCGGCTCGACCTGGTCGACGGCACCTCGCTGCTGGTCTGGCCCGAGGACCGGCCGGCCTGGAGCCGGCTCACCCGGCTGCTGACCCTGGGCAAGTCGCGCGCCGATCCGCAGCATGGCGAGAAGGGCAGATGCTTCCTCCACTGGGAGGATGTCGCCGAACATGCCCAGGGGCTGGTGGGCGCGCTGGTGCCCGGCTTCGCCGACCCGGGCGATCCGCTGGCACTGCGCTGGATGGCGGATGTGTTCGGCGAGCGCGGCCATGTCGCGCTCACCCAGCATCGCCGGCCGGGCGATGCGCTGCGCATCCACACGCTTGCCCAGGCGGCCATGCGCCATGGCCTGACCCCGCTCGCCACCGGCGACGTGCTCTACCACCATCCCGACAAGCGCATGCTGCAGGATGTGGTGACCGCGATCCGCGAGAAATGCACGATCGACGAGCTCGGCTTCCGCCGCGAGCGCAGCGCCGACCGGCATCTGAAGCCGCCGCAGGAAATGGCGCGGCGCTTCGCCGACTATCCCGAGGCAGTGAAGGCGAGCGCGGCGATCGTCGAGCGCTGCACCTTCTCGTTGCGCGAGCTGAAAGACGCCTATCGCTATCCCGACGAGATCGTGATGTCGCGCCACTCGCCACAAAAGGCATTGGAGCGGATGGCGTGGCAGGCACTCAACGCCAGGCATGAAAGGCGTCCGCCACAAGCCTATCGCCATTTGCTCACCAGAGAGCTCAAGCTCGTCAAGCAATTGGGGTATGCGCCCTACTTCCTGACGGTATTGGCTATCGTCCAATTCGCGCGCAGCCAGGACATACTCTGCCAAGGGCGTGGCTCGGCCGCCAACTCGCTGATCTGCTATCTACTGAGCGTCACTTCAATCGATCCGGTCCAGCACGCGTTGCTGTTCGAGCGCTTCGTCTCGGAAGAGCGGAACGAACCGCCCGATATCGACATCGATTTCGAGCACGAACGACGCGAGGAAGTGATCCAGTGGATCTACGAGACCTATGGCCGCAAGCATGCTGCGCTGACCGCTGTAGTCAGCCGCTATCGCTCGCGCGGGGCGCTCCGTGAAGTCGGCAAGGCAATGGGTCTGTCCGAGGATTTGACGGCGGCACTGTCGTCGCAGGTCTGGGGAACATCAAATGAAGTCGACGACAATTATGCGACTGCGCTCGATCTCGATCACAAAGATCTCCGACTTGCACTGACGCTTCAGCTCGCCCGCGAACTGGTCAAGACGCCGCGTCATCTCTCGCAGCATCCCGGCGGTTTCGTGCTCGCGCGCGATCGGCTCGATTCGTTGGTGCCGATCGAGCCGGCGGCGATGATCGACCGTCACGTGGTCGAATGGGAGAAACTGGACATCGAAGAACTGGGCCTGATGAAGGTCGACGTGCTTGGGCTCGGCATGCTCAGCTGCATGCGGCGCGCCTTTGCGTTGTTGGGCGAACACAAGGGTATCGCGCTGAAACTCGCGTCCCCGGAACTGGAGGGCATCGACAAACCGACCTTCGACATGATCCAGAAGGCCGACACGCTGGGCGTCTTCCAGATCGAAAGCCGCGCACAGATGTCGATGCTGCCCCGGATGAAGCCGGTGAATCTGTACGACATCACCATCCAGGTCGCGATCGTTCGCCCGGGTCCGATCCAGGGAAACATGGTGCATCCCTATCTCAAGCGGCGGCAGAACCCCGACTTGGTCGACTATCCCTCGCCCCAGCTCAAGCAGGTGCTGAAGAAGACGCTGGGCGTGCCGCTGTTCCAGGAACAGGCGATGCAGGTCGCGATCGTCGGCGCCGGCTTCACGCCCACCGAATCCGATCGGCTACGACGCGCGATGGCGTCCTTTAAGGCAAACGGCACCATCGGCGAATTCGAGCCCAAGCTCATCTCGGGCATGCTGGAGCGCGGCATCAGCCGGGAATTCGCCGAACGGCTGGTCGAGCAGATCAAGGGGTTCAGCAATTACGGCTTTCCCGAGAGCCACGCCGCCAGCTTCGCCAAGATCGCCTATGCCTCTTCCTGGATGAAGTGCCGGCATCCGGACATCTTCTGCGCGGCTCTGCTCAACGCGCAGCCGATGGGATTCTATGCGCCGGCACAGATTCTGCGCGACGCGCGCGAGCATGGCGTCGAGGTGCGGCCGGTATGCATCAACGACAGCCTGTGGGACATGCGCGTGCTCGACCAGGCCGGCGATCCCGGCCGGCCGCGCGGGCGCTTCTGCGGCGACGATGCGGACTGGGTGGCGCTGCTGCCGCTCCGGCTCGGCATGCGCATCGTGCAGGGGCTGGCCGAGGAGGATGCGCAGGCGATCGTCGCCGCGCGCGAAGCCGGCGGCCCCTTCACCTCCATCGAGGAGGTCTGGCGCCGCGCAAATGTGAAGCCGGCGGCGCTGGAGCGGCTGGCGCGGGCGGACGCGTTTCAGATACTGGGGCTGGATCGCCGCCAGGCGTTATGGGCGGTCAAGGCCTTGCAACAGGCGCCCTTGCCGCTGCTGGCCGCCGCCGACGCGCGCGAAGGGGCGCTCAGACCCGAGGCGATCGAGCAACCCGTCGCGCTCCTGCCGCTGACCGCGGGCAGCGAGGTGGTGGAGGATTATCGCTCGACCCAGCTCACGCTCCGCGCCCATCCGGTCACCTTCCTGCGCGACCGGCTCGCTGCGCGGCGGATCGCACGGTGCGGCGACCTTGGCACGATGAAGGACGGCGACCGCGTCGAGGTCGCCGGGCTGATCCTGGTGCGCCAGCGGCCGGGCAGCGCCAAGGGCGTGGTGTTCGTCACGCTGGAGGACGAGACCGGCATCGCCAATGCCGTGCTCTGGCCCGACCGGTTCGAGGCCAATCGCCGCACCGTCATGTCCGCGACGATGCTGGCGATCCGCGGCAAGGTGCAGCGCGAGGGGATCGTGATCCACCTGGTCGCCGAGCAGATCACCGATCTGACGCCATGGCTGCGCGAGCTGGGTGAGCTCGACCTGCCGCGCATGACCATGCCCGGCGATGGCGCGACCCATGGCGGCGAGATCGACCCGCGCGACCGATTGCAGCCGCAAGCCTGGCCGCCGCGCCGGAGCCTGAAGGACGCGGACCTGATCCCGATCCGCTCGCACGACTTCCACTAGGAGAATCGAGATGATGCTGTCGCCGGCAACGCACGAATCCGTGCTCCCGCGCAATCAGGTGGCGAACGATCAACACGTCTATTTCATGATCAAGCCGCCCGCATTCGAAGCGGCCCATATGGATGGCCTGCGCCGTTTGCACGGCCTGCCCTGCCGCTATGAACCGGCGCGCTTTCACAACACCCTCCTGCCGCTTGGCGACATGCGGGCGATCTCGCGATCGACGCTCGAGCGCATCCTGTCTGCCGCGGCATCCATGCGCGCCGAACCCTTTCCGGTCGCCTTCAACCGGATCCGGGACAACGCGCTGGTCGGCAGCAGAATGCGCTCGCTGCACACATTTCAGAACGCGCTCGTCCAGCGTTTGCGTGCGTTCGGGCTGATCCTGCCCGACTATGCGTTCAGGCCGCATGTCTCGCTGGCCTATACCGAAAGACAGCGCCGCAATATCCGGGTCGAACCTATAGGGTGGCGCGTCGAAGAATTTCTGCTGGTGAACAGCGTCCATGGCCAAGGCCATCAGTTGCTCGGCCGCTGGCCGCTGGTCGACCTGCAGGGAAGTTTCGGTTTCTAGCGCTCGCTGCGCCGATAGGGCCGGCCGCGCCGGATCGCGCGCGCGTCGCCATGCGGCAGGCGGGTCTCGAAGCGATCGAGCTCCAGGCCCGCCGCATTGTCTCCGAGTAGTTGCGCGCGTCGCAGCCAAAAACGATACCCCCGCAAGTCGCCGATATTGAACAGACTCATCGCCAGGTTCTGTGCGGCGGTGGGTGCGTAATCGCCGCCGCGATGCCAGACGCGCCGATAGAGCCATGCAGGGGTCCCCGCCCGCCACATCGCTCCCAGAGCAGCAGGATCGTTACCCTTGCTGAACGACCCGGCCAACGCGAGCATCGCACGAGCATGACCGCGCCTGGCGAGATGGCCGAGGATCGGCATGTAATAGCCGTTCGCCCGCCCTTCCATGATCGCCTCGGCGCGGTCGAACAGCCGCTCGTCGCGATCCATTCACCCCCCGACGGTCTGCTCGATCGTGCCGAAGATCGCGTGGTGCTTGTCGTCCTCGGCCCAGATGCGGACGGTGTCTCCGGCCTTCAGGAACGGCGTCTCCGGCTTGCCGCCGCGGATCGTCTCGATCGTGCGCAGCTCGGCGATGCAGCTATAGCCGACGCCGCCATCGGCCACCGGCTTGCCCGGGCCTCCGTCGCTGTCGCGGTTGGAGACGGTGCCCGATCCGATGATCGTCCCCGCGCCCAGCTTGCGCGTTTTGGCGGCGTGCGCGATCAGCGTGCCGAAATCGAAGGTCATGTCCTCCCCCGCTTCGGCGCGGCCGAAGGGCTTGCCGTTCAGATCGACCATCAGCTTGCGGTGGAGCTTGCCGTCCCGCCACCAGTCGCCCAGCGCGTCGGGCGTGACGAACACCGGCGAGAATGCGCTGGCCGGCTTGGACTGGAAGAAGCCGAAGCCCTTGGCCAGTTCGCCCGGGATCAGGTTGCGCAGCGAGACGTCGTTGGTGAGGCCGACCAGCCGGACCGCTGCCAGCGCCTCGTCGCGGTTCGCGCCCTGCACCACGTCGCCGGTCACGACCACCACCTCGCCCTCGAGATCGCAGCCCCAGGCTTCGTCGGCGAGCGGAATGGCATCGCGCGGCCCCAGGAAACCGTCCGATCCGCCCTGGTACATCAGCGGGTCCTGCCAGAAGCTCTCGGGCATTTCGGCACCGCGCGCCTGCCGCACCAGGGCGACATGGTTCACATAGGCCGAGCCATCGGCCCATTGATAGGCGCGCGGCAGCGGCGCCGCCGCCTGGCGCTCATGGAAGCGCATCATCGGGATCGCCTCGTGATCGAGATCCGTGGCGAGATTGCGCAGGTCACCCTCCACCCGATCCCAATCGTCGAGCGCCGCCTGGAGCGTCGGCGCGATCGCGCTGGCATCGGCACACCAGGCGAGATCGGTCGAAACGACGACGAGCTTGCCGTCACGCCCATGCTTGAGGCTGGCCAATTTCATGCATTCTCTCCTCTTTGCACCATCCATAGCCGTCCGGGCGGCCAAGTCGAGTTGACTCGGACAAACCTCCCCCGCATCGATAGGGCATGGGTGGGGCACTGCGATTTCTGGATCACCGCGGCGAAATGTCGGGGCGTATCCGTGACTTCGACTGGAGCGCGCACCCGCTGGGACCGCCCGAAACCTGGCCCCAGCCGCTCAAGTTCGCGCTCGACATGGCGCTGGCATCGAGTTTCCCCACCGCGATTTATTGGGGGCCCGGCTTCCAGCTGCTCTACAACGACGCCTGGGCGCCGATTCCCGCCGACCGGCATCCCTGGGCGCTGGGCCGGCCGGGCGCGGAAGTATGGGCCGATATCTGGGACATGGTCGGGCCCGAGCTCGAGCGCGTGCTCGCCACCGGCGAAGGCTTCGCGGCCTATGACCAGATGCTGCCGATGGAGCGCAACGGGCGGCCCCAGGAGACCTGGTGGAATTATAGCTTCACGCCGATCCGCGACGAGGCCGGAAATGTGCTCGGCGTGCTCAACCAGGGTAACGAGACGACACGGCTGGTGCTCGCCGAACGCGCGCATAACGCCGAGATCGAGCGGTTGCGCGACTATTTCCAGCAGGCGCCCGGCGCGATCGCGCTGCTCCACGGGCCCGATCATGTGTTCGAGATCGCCAATGCCGAATATCTGGAGCTGATCGGCCGGCGCGACGTGATCGGCAAGGCGGTCGCCGACGCGCTGCCCGAAGTGGTGGATCAGGGATTCGTCGATCTGCTCGACCAGGTCTATCGCAGCGGTGAGACCTTCCGCGCGTCGGGCATCCCCGTGCTGCTCCAGCGGGCGCCCGGCGGCACGCCCGAAACCCGACTCCTCGATTTCGTCTATCATCCGATCAAGGATGCGAACGGCGACACCACCGACATCTTCGTCGCGGCGAGCGACGTGACCGAGAGCGCGGCCTCGGCGGAGGCGCTCCGGCGCAGCGAGGAACGGCTGCAACTCGCGCTCAACGCATCGACCGGCATCGGCATCTGGGACTGGAACGCCGCCACCGGGCGCGTCACCGGCGACGCACGCTTCGCCAAGCTGTTCGGCATCGAGCCCGAGCGGGTGGCGGGCGGCGGGTCGTTCGAAGCGGTGCTGCCCTTCATCCATCCCGACGACCGCACCGCCCTCGCCGCCGCCGTGCAGCGCGCCGTCGCGTCGCGTACGCCGCTCTCCGTGGAGATCCGCGTCCTTCGCCGCGACGGCGATGTGCGCTGGCTGCTGACCCAGGGACAATGCACCTATGACGATGCCGGCCGGCCGGTCCGCTTCTCGGGCGTCAGCTTCGACATCACCGAACGCAAGGCCAGCGAGGAGGCGGCACGCGCGGCGGCCGAGGATCTGCACGAGGCGACCGAGGCCCAGTCCTTCCTGCACGAGCTCGCCGACAGGCTGCGCGCGCTTGATACGCCCGACGCGATCATGCGCGAATCCGCGCACGCGCTGGGCGAGCGGAAGGCGCTGGACCGCGTCGGTTTCTACCGCGTCCTGAACGCCGACAACATCCAGTTCGGCCCTGCATGGACGAGCGCGCGATTGTCCGTGCTGGAAGGGACGCTGCCGCTGGAGGCGGTGGGCTCGAACGCCGACATCTATCGCTCCGGCCGCACCACGGTGATGCACGACACCGCGCGCGAGAAGCCGGGCAGCGTGGCGGCCAAGGTGGCGCCGTCCGGCGTCGGCGTGCCGCTGCTGCGCGGCGGGGTGTGGGTCGCGGTATTCTTCGCCAACTATGCCGAGCCGCATCACTGGGCGGCGGAGGAGGTCGCCTTTATCGAGGCGGTGGCCGAGATTTCATGGGACGCGGTCGAGCGCAGCGCGGCGATCATCGCGCTGCGCGAAAGCGAGGCGAAATTCCGCGCGATCGCCAATTCGATCGACCAGATGGTGTGGTCGACCCGGCCCGACGGCTTCCATGATTATTATAACGACCGCTGGTACGAATATACCGGCGTGCCGCACGGATCGACCGACGGCGAGTCATGGAACGGCATGTTCCACCCCGACGACCAGGAGCGCGCCTGGAACCTGTGGCGACACAGCCTGGCGACGGGCGATTTCTACCGCATCGAGTATCGCCTGCGCCATCGCAGCGGCCAATATCGCTGGGTGCTGGGCAGCGCCCAGCCGGTGCGCGACGGGTATGGCGCGATCACGCGCTGGTTCGGCACCTGCACCGACATCCAGGACATCATCGACGCGCGCGAGGTGCTCGCCAGATCGCGAGGCGAGCTGGAGGCCGAGATCGCGATGCGCACCGCTCGGCTGATGGCCGCCGAAGAGCAGCTGCGCCAGGCACAGAAGATGGAGGCGGTCGGCCAGCTCACCGGCGGCATCGCGCATGATTTCAACAACATGCTGGCGGTGGTGATCGGCGCGCTCGACCTGCTCGAGCGGCGGCTGGCCAAGGGCCAGACCGATGTCGACCGCTATGTGACCGCGGCGCGCGACGGCGCGACCCGCGCGGCCGCGCTCACCCAGCGCCTGCTCGCCTTCTCGCGCCAGCAGCCGCTTGCGCCCGCCCCGATCGACGCCAACGAGATGATCGGCGGCATGATCGATCTGCTGGTCCGCACGCTGGGCGAGGGCGTGAGCGTTGAGACCCGCCTGCCTGGCGGGCTGTGGCGGGCGATGGCCGATCGCAACCAGCTCGAGAATGTCATCCTCAATCTCGCGGTGAACGGCCGCGACGCGATGCCCGACGGCGGCCGGCTGACGATCGAGACCGGCAACATCGCGGTCACTGCGGACGAGGCCCAGCGCTACGAGATCGCGCCCGGCGATTATATCGAGATCGCCGTGACGGACACCGGATCGGGAATGCCGGCCGAAGTGGCGGCGCGCGCCTTCGATCCCTTCTTCACCACCAAGGGCGTCGGCAAGGGCACCGGGCTCGGGCTGAGCCAGGTATTCGGCTTTGTCCGCCAATCGGGCGGGCACGTCCGTATCGATACCGCACCGGAGGCGGGCACGCGCGTCTCGATCTGGCTGCCGGCCGACGACAGCGCTGCCATCGCCGCGCCGCAGGACGATGGCGGCCGCGCCGTGCCCGGCGCGCGGCTCGGCGAAGTGGTGATGGTGGTCGAGGACGAGGAGCGCGTGCGCGCCTTCTCGGTCGAGGCGCTGCGCGAGCTCGGCTATGCCGTGGTCGATGCACGCGACGGCCTCGAGGCGCTGCAGATGATCGAGCGCGGCCAGCCGGTGTCGCTGCTCTTCACCGACGTCGTGATGCCCGAGATGAGCGGCCGCGACCTCGCCGAACAGGCGCGCCAGCGTCTGCCCGAGCTGAAAGTGCTGCTGACCAGCGGCTATGCGCCCGAAGTGGCGGGCAGCGCGGACGAATCGATCCTGAGCAAGCCCTTCGACATCGATCAGCTTGCCGAACGCGTCCGCGCCGCGCTCGACGGCTGAGCGCCTCGCCGAGCGGAAGACCCTTGACGCGCGGGCGCTGGGGGGCCATGCGCGCCGCGGCTTCGGGATATGTCCCAGGCCGCTTGTACAACCCAGCCGTCGAGTCCTGTCGAAGGGCGGCTTTGGGTCCGCCCCGGCAGGCGGAGAATCGTACCCATGGCAAATGTAGCAGTGATCGGCGCCCAGTGGGGCGATGAGGGCAAGGGCAAGATCGTCGACTGGCTCGCCGAGCGTGCCGACGTGGTCGTGCGCTTCCAGGGCGGGCATAATGCTGGTCATACGCTCGTGGTCGGCGAGAAGGTCTACAAGCTGTCGCTGCTGCCCTCGGGAATCGTCCGCGGTACGCCTTCGGTCATCGGCAATGGCGTGGTGCTCGACCCCTGGGCGCTCAAGGCCGAGGTCGAGAAGCTGCGCGGCCAGGGCATCGACATCACCCCCGACACGCTCAAGATCGCCGACACCTGCCCGCTGATCCTGCCGCTCCACCGCGACCTGGACGGGTTGCGCGAGGATGCCAGCGGATCGGGCAAGATCGGCACGACGCGGCGCGGCATCGGTCCCGCCTATGAGGACAAGGTCGGGCGGCGTGCTATTCGGGTCTGCGACCTGGCGCATCTCGACGAGCTCGGTCCGCAGCTCGATCGCCTGGCGGCGCATCACGACGCGCTGCGCGCAGGTTTCGGCGAACCGCCGATCGACCGCGCTGCGCTGGTCGAGGAACTGCGCGAGATCGCCGGCTTCGTGCTGCCCTTCGCCGAACCGGTGTGGCGGATGCTGCACGAGGCGCGCGCCCGCGGCCGCCGCATCCTGTTCGAAGGCGCGCAGGGCGTGCTGCTCGACATCGATCACGGCACCTATCCGTTCGTGACCTCGTCCAACACCGTGGCGGGCACCGCGGCGGCGGGTTCGGGCCTGGGGCCGGCCGCGGTGGGCTTCGTGCTAGGAATCGCCAAGGCCTATACGACGCGAGTCGGATCCGGTCCCTTCCCGACCGAGCAGGACAATGAAGTGGGCGAGCGGCTGGGCACGCGGGGCCATGAGTTCGGCACGGTCACCGGGCGCAAGCGCCGCTGCGGCTGGCTCGATGCGGTGCTGCTGCGCCAGTCGGCGGCGGTATCGGGGATCACCGGCATCGCACTGACCAAGATCGACGTGCTCGACGGGTTCGACGAGGTAGCGATCTGCACCGGCTATCGGCTGCGCGGCGAGATATTGGATTATTATCCGAGCAACGCCGCGGATCAGGCGGCGGTCGAGCCGATCTACGAGACCATGCCCGGCTGGTCGGATTCAACCGCGGGCGCGCGCAGCTGGGCACAGCTGCCCGCGCAGGCGATCAAATATATCCGCCGGGTCGAGGAACTCATCCAGTGCCCGGTGGCGCTGGTCTCGACCAGCCCCGAGCGCGAGGACACGATCCTGGTCCGCGATCCTTTCGCGGACTGACCCGGCGGGGAGGGGTTCGCGCTCTTATTCGGGCTTCTTGCCCTTCTTCTTCTTGTGCGTGTCGCTCGCGTCGGACGGTGCCGATGCGGTGCTGGCCGAGCTGTCCTCGGGCTTGGTCATGCTGCTGTCGGTTTCGGGAGCGGGAGCAGGCGCCTGGCTCGCCTCGGGCGCGGGTGCCGGGGCCGTCGTCGTCGACTGATCCTGCGGCGGAGTCTGTTGCGGGGTGGTCTGCGCGAAGGCGGCAGGCGCCGCGAACAGGGCGGCGGTGGTAATCAGCGCTTTGATATACATTACAGGGCAATCCTCGGTTGTTTTTGCCGAGGTCCTTTGCAGACGCCAAATGTGTCTGTTATGTTTCAGTCGGAGAGGCGCCAACCGGTGCGCGCCACGGCTCGGCCTTGAGTCGAGCCCCTGATCAGCCGACCTGCGCGCGGTGCAGCAGCTTCTGGTCCGCCAGAACGATCGCGACCATCGCCTCGACCACCGGAACGCCGCGGATGCCGACACAGGGATCGTGACGCCCCTTGGTCATGATCTCGGTCGCCTCGCCGTCACGCGTGATCGTCTCGACCGGGGTCAGGATCGAACTGGTCGGCTTGAACGCCACCCGCACTCGCACCGGCTGGCCGGTCGAGATGCCGCCGGCGATCCCGCCGGCATGGTTCGCCAGGAAATGCGGGTGCCCGTCATTGCCCGGGCGCATCGCATCGGCGTTCTGCTCGCCGGTCAGCGCCGCGGCCGCGAAGCCGTCGCCGATCTCGACGCCCTTCACCGCGTTGATCGACATGCAGGCGGCGGCCAGCTCGCTGTCGAGCTTGGCATAGAGCGGCGCGCCCCAGCCCGGCGGCACGCCGGTCGCCTCGCAGGCGATCACCGCGCCGAGCGACGAACCGCTCTTGCGCGCGCCGTCGACCAGCGCCTCCCAGCGCTTCGCAGCCTCGGCATCGGGGCAGAAGAACGGGTTGTTGCCGATCTCGGCCGCATCGAAATTGGCATAGTCGATCGCATCGCCGCCGATCGCCTCGACCCAGCCGAGGATCGTCACTTCGGGGATCACCAGCCGCGCCACCGCGCCCGCCGCGACCCGCGCCGCCGTCTCGCGCGCCGAGGAACGCCCGCCGCCGCGATAGTCGCGAAAGCCGTATTTGGCGTCGTACGCATAATCGGCATGGCCGGGGCGATAGGCCTTGGCGACTTCCGAATAATCCTTCGAGCGCTGGTCGACATTGTCGATGTGCAGCGCGATCGGCGTGCCGGTCGTCCGTCCTTCAAACGTGCCGGAGAGGATGCGGACCTGGTCCGGCTCCTGGCGCTGCGTGGTGAAGCGCGACTGGCCCGGGCGGCGCTTGTCGAGGAAGGGCTGGATGTCGCCTTCCGACAAGGTCAGTCCCGGCGGGCAGCCGTCGACCACCGCGCCGAGCGCGGGTCCATGGCTCTCCCCCCAGGTGGTGAAACGGAAGACGCGGCCGAAGGTGTTGAAGCTCATTTCCCCTCTAAGACCGGATCAGCAGTCGCAGCAACAGTCGATGCACGGCGAGTGCTGCCAGAGCTGCGAGCGCCAATCGCGCCAGATGCTCCACGAACAGCAAAGGGTCCGCGTCAAACCAAGTCGGCACCAACTGGAACGAAAGCGCGAAGAAGACGAGAGCTCCGATCATGGCCGCGTGACAGATCGAAACGCGCTTCTCGAGCCATGAAGCTCCACGGCGCATGCTCCACCGGCCGCAGAGATACACCAGGAGCGAAAGCACCACTCCTGCCACAGCGTTCCACAGCAGGACGGCCAGCCAGACCGGCACCCCGACCTAGACCAGCGCGATGTCCGGGGCGTCCTCGGCCTTCATGCCGATGACGTTGTAGCCGGCATCGACATGGTGCGTCTCGCCGGTCACGCCCGAGGCGAGATCGGAGAGCAGATAAAGGCCGGCGCCGCCGACATCCTCGATCGTCACGTTGCGCTTGAGCGGCGAATTGAGCTCGTTCCACTTCAGGATCAGGCGGAAATCACCGATGCCCGAGGCAGCCAGCGTCTTGATCGGACCGGCCGAGATCGCGTTGACCCGGATATTCTCGCGGCCGAGATCGACCGCGAGATACTGGACGCTGGTCTCCAGTGCGGCCTTGGCGACGCCCATCACGTTATAGTGCGGGATCACCTTCTCGGCGCCGTAATAGCTGAGGGTCAGCAGGCTGCCGCCGTTCGGCATCATCGCCGCCGCGCGCTTGGCCACCGCGACGAACGAATAGACGCTGATGTTCATCGTCATCAGGAAATTGTCGAGGCTGGTGTCGACATAACCGCCGCGCAGCTCGTTCTTGTCGGAAAAGCCGATCGCATGGACGACGAAGTCGATCGTCGGCCAGCGCTTCGCCAGCGTGGCGAAGGTCTTGTCGAGCTCGGTCATGTCGGAGACGTCGCACTCGATCAGGAAGTCCTGGCCGAGCTGCTCCGCAAGCGGACGCACGCGCTTCTCCAGCGCCTCGCCCTGATAGCTGAACGCCATTTCCGCGCCCTGTTCATGGAGCTTCTTGGCGATCCCCCACGCCAGCGAGCGATCATTGGCCAGGCCCATGATCAACCCGCGCTTACCCTGCATCAATCCGGTCACGTGCTTTGCACCTCTTGTTCGTGCGGCCCGTCTAGCCCGTCTTCGGGCGCTTCCGCCAGAGCCGCGTTGAGTTCGGCGCCGACGACTAGCCCCAGCCCGACGAGAAAGAAGAAAATCAGCGCGATCATCACGCCCGCAAGGCTGCCATAGGTGAGGTCGTAGCTGCCGAGCGTGCCGAGCACGGTCGGGAGCAGCGCCGTCACCAGCAGCCACCAGCCGGCGGTGAACGCCGCGCCGGGCCATTTTGGGCATTTGGTCTTGCGGTAGCGGCTCGGCGTCAGCGAATAGAACAGCATGTAGAGCGCCCCGAACAGCGCCAGCGCCGGGGCGATCTTGCTGAGCGATACAATTCGCTGCGCTTCGGATGCCCAGGGAAAGACTCGGTAGACCAGTTGCTCGACGCCGGTGAGGATCACCTGGAAGCTGAACGCCGCCATCACCAGGATCACCGAGGCGATGATCATCCCGATCGCGCCCAGCCGGTAGCGCCAGAAGGGCGTGCGCGACTGGACGCCATAGGCCTGGCGCAGGATGCCCCGGATCGTCTCGATGAAGCCCGCCGTGGTCCATAGCCCGACGATCGCGCCGAACCAGAGCAGGTTGCCGGTCCGCGCATGGAGCACGTCGAGCACCGGCTGGCGGAGCAACGCCGCGACGTCGGGCGGCACGGTGCGCAGGAACGCCTCGAGCGTGCGGATGCCCTCCCCCGTCCGTCCCAACAGGCTCGCCAGCGCTGCCGCGACGATGAAAAAGGGGAAGAGCGTGACCAGCGAGAGATAGGCCAGGTTGCCGGCATAGGTGAAGCCATCGGTGAAGGTGCCGATGGCAACGCGCTTGAGCACGACGAAGACGCGCTTCGAAATGCCGAGATCGCTCAGCCGCTCATGGATATGGTCGCCCAGTCCCCGCCGCCGCGCCTCGGGCGATTCCGGGGAGATCGGAAGAGGCTCCTGGTCCGAGGTCGGGTTCATACCCAGGTTCAGACGCCCATGCGACCGCGCGGGTTCCCCTTGTCCTGCCAGCCCTGGACGAACTCGATCAGCGCGTCGTCGTCCACCGGCAGATCGACCATCAGCGTGACGAGCAGGTCGCCGCGCCCTCCGCCCTTCTTGTGGAAGCCGCGGCCCTTGAGACGCAGCACCTTGCCCGAGCTCGATCCCTTGGGGACGGTGAGCATCACCGCGCCATCGGGCGTGGGCACGCGAATCTGGCCGCCGAGCACGGCCTCGGACAGGCTGACCGGCAGGTCGAGCCGGATATCGTCGCCGACGCGCTCGTAGAAGCGGTGGGGCTGGATCTCGATCGTCACGATCGCGTCGCCCAAGCCGCCCGGCCCTTCCTCGCCCTTGCCGGCGAGGCGCATCTGGGTGCCGTCCTCGACGCCGGCAGGCAGTTTCAGGTCGATCGTCTTGCCGTCGCGCAGCGTGATCCGCTGCGGGCTCAATCGCGCGGCGTCCTCGAAGCTCACCGCGAGCTTATAGGCGACGTTGGCACCCTTGGCCGCCGGCCGCCGGCCGAAACCGCCAAAGCCGCCGCTGAACCCGCCGCCGCCCCGCCGCGCACCGCCGCCGCCGAACAGTCCCTCGAAGATGTCGCCGAGATCGCCACTGCCCTCGCCGCCAAAGTCGAACTGGCCGCCGCCGGGGCGGAACCCGCCCTGCTGGCCGCCGCCGCCACCGAAGCCGAACGGCGCGGTGGGATTGCCGTCGCCGTCGATCTCGCCGCGATCGAAGCGCGCGCGCTTGTCCTTGTCGGTGAGCAGGTCATAGGCCTGGGTGACCTGGCTGAACCGCTCGGTCGCCTTCGGATTGTCCTTGTTCTTGTCGGGATGCAGCTCCTTGGCGAGCTTGCGATAGGCTTTCTTGATGTCAGCCTCGGTCGCACCGCGCGCCACGCCCAGAGTTGCGTAAGGATCGGCCAATGTATTCCCCAGTTCGTCCACTCTAACCCAGTCCGCTCCTTATAGGACGGACGATTGCGCCGAACATCGGCGCGCAAGGCCTACAGTGCAAGGGTAGGTTCGGTTGAGGGACGCGCCTATCAGCGCCTCGCGGCACCTGCGCGGTTGCAAACCAACGCTCAGGCGGGGATCTGCTCCAGCGGCTCGACATCGACCGAGACGTGCAGTTCCTGGGCGCCCGAGCCGAGCATGATGCCGTCGATCGGCGCGATATCGGCATAGTCGCGGCCGATCGCCATCACGACATGATCCTCGGCCATCCAGATGCCGTTGGTGGGGTCGACGCCGACCCAGCCGAGATCGGGGCCGCACCATAGCAGCACCCAGGCATGGGTGGCGTCCGCGCCGACGAGGCGGGGCTGGCCGGGCGGCGGCAGCGTGCGCAGATAGCCCGAGACATAGGCGGCGGGCAGGCCGGCGGCGCGCAGCCCGGAGATCATGATCTGCGCGAAATCCTGGCAGACGCCGCCGCGCTTCGCGAAGGCCTCGTGCGGCGAGGTGTCGACCAGCGTCGCATTGGTATCGAAGGCGAATTCGCGTTGGATGCGCCGGGCGAGCGCGATCCCCGCCTCCAATATGCCGCGGCCCGGATCGAGATCATCGGCACACCATGTAGCGATGTCGCGATCGAGCGGGATCAGCGGCGAAGGGAACAGATAGCTGGCCGGGCTGACCGGCGAGGCATCGCGGCTGGCGCGGGCGAGCCGGGCGATCTCGCCCAGTGTCGGATCGCTCGGCTGCGGAACCGGGATCCGGCGATCGACCCGCACCTGGGCGCTGCTCTCGATCGTCAGCGACCGCACCGGCACCTCCAGCACCAGCCGCACGACATTGGCGAGGCCGGCCTCGGCGCGGGCAGGCGAGGTTTCGCCGCTCGGGGTGATGGTCAGGCGGTAATCCTCGACCACCTGCCCCGACCACAATATCGGCTGGAGCCGCAGGTTGCAGCGGGCAAAGGCGACCGGCTGGGCATATTCGAACCGGGTGACGTGCTTGATCCGGTACAGCATCAGGCGAGGACGAGGCCCGCGGCCCGCAGGGGTTCGGCGCCCTGGAGGAAATAGCGGCGCGCGATCGCGTCGGAAAGGCGCGCGAGGCGATTCTCGAGGTCCCAGAGCATCGTGTCGTCGATCCGCGTGGCGCGCGCGGTGACCATCAGCGCGGCGAGCTCGCGCGCCAGTTCCTGTTGCGGCTCGGCCAGGCCGTCGTCGGACAGCACCGGCAGCGTGTTGAGATGTCCCGAGATCGCCCCGGCCTGGAACGCGATGGCGCGCGGATTGCCCGGATCGAGCGCGACCAGGTCGATCACCGGCACGCGGGCGATGCCGGTCAGATAGCGCTGGCGATAGCTGATCTGGCTGTCGGCGAGATCGAGCAGCGTGGAGAGATCGTCGCTCGTCGCGTCCGGCCCGCCAAAGGCGCGCAGGAAGCGGATCGCGGCGCTGGCGCGCTCGACCCGGCGGCCGATATCGTGGAAGCGCCAGGCATCGGTGCGCGCCATATGCTCGCCCGCCAGGCCGGCGAGCGCCGAATAGCGGCGCTGGAGCGACCCCGCCTTGTCGAGCAGCGAGCCGCGCTCGGGAAAGGGCGCGTCGAGCAGGCGGACCATGTCGGCCGAGAGCCGTTCACGCGACACTTCGCCGATCAGCTTGGCCTGGGCATTGATCGCGCGGACGCTGCGGACGCTCTCATCCTCCAGCGCGGTGCGCGCGAGATTGGTGAGGTCGGCGCGCTTCAGGGCGCGCGGCTCCTGGGCGGCGCCGCTCGTCACCACGAGCGAAACCAGGCGACGCACCGTGTCGGCCGCGAGCGCCGCGCCGGTATCCGCGCTGATCGAATTGCCGAGCAGCACGCGGAGCACCGAGAGCAAAGCCTCGCCGCGCTCGAGATAGCGGCCGAGCCAGAAGAGATTGTCGGCGACGCGGCTGGGCAAGGTGCCGGGGTTGCGGCGCAGCTGGGTCGAATCGCCCGAGGGGAGCAGCGACACCGGCGCGACCGGATCGGGGCCATGGACGCAGACATCCGCAGACCAGGTCCCCTCGCCCATCACCGCAGCGCGGGCGTCGGGATGCTCGCCGATCCGCGCGAAACCGCCAGGGAGGACGATCCATTGCCCGTCGGCACCGCGCGCGGCGAAGACCCGAAGGGTGAAGGGCCGCGGCGCGAGGCCATCCTCCGCGACGACCGGCATGGTCGACAGGCACACGACTTCCTGGCCGACATAATCCTGCGGCCGGCGGGCGAGATCCTCGAGCAGCGCGGCACGGGCATCGCCGGTGATCGTCGAGCCGAGCACGGCCTTGCCTTCGGGCAGGCCGAGCGGCGGGCTGCCGAACGCGGGCGCGATCAGCAGCGTATCGAGATTAGCGGCGACATGGTCGCGCTCGGCATCCTGGCCGCACCACCAGGTCGCGATATTGGGCAGCTTGAGCGGCTCGCCCAGCAGCAGCTGCGACAGCCGCGGCAGGAAGGCGGCGAAGGCGGGCGCCTCGAGCAGCCCGACGCCGGGCGCATTGGCGATGACGACATTGCCCTCGGCCATCGCGTCGATCACGCCGGGGACGCCGATCGTCGAATGCGAATCGAGCGCGAGCGGATCGAGCAGGCGCGGATCGAGCCGGTCCCACAGCGCGTCGACGCGCTTGAGGCCCGCGATGGTGCGCACATAGAGCCGGTCGTCGAGCACCGCGAGATCGGCGCCCTCGACCAGCAGGAAGCCGAGATAGCGCGCGAGATGCGCCTGCTCGGCATAGCTGGGATTGAGCCGCCCGGGGGTGAGCAGCGCCATGCGCGGCTCCGCGCGCCGGCACAACGCCGCCAGCCCTTCGCGGAACGCGGCGAAGAAGGGCGCGTGCCGCTCGATGTTGATCCGGGTCTGGAGGCCGTCGACCGTGCGTGCCATCGCCAGCCGGTTCTCGAGCGCATAGCCGGCGCCGGCAGGCGCGCGGAGATGGTCGGCAAGCACGCGCCACTCGCCCGTCGGCCCGCGGCAGAGATCGGCCGCGACGAACTGGAGGTGATAGCCGCCCGGCGGGGTCAGCCGCGCCAGCGGGCGGAGGAAGAAGGGGCTGCCGGTGACGAGCGCGGCGGGGACGTCGCCGTCGGCGACGAGCTTGCTCTCGCCATAAAGGTCGCGGAGCAGGGTCTCCATCAGCTCGGCGCGCTGGGCGATGCCGTCGGCGATCGTCTTCCATTCGGCCTGCTCGATCAGCAGCGGGACCGGCGAGAGCGGCCAGGGGCGCTCCTCGCCCTCGCCGGCGATGCGGAAGCCGGTGCCGATATCCTCGGCGGCGCGCTGGGCACGTTCGCGGGCGAGCTCCAGGCTCTCGCCTGACAATCCGGCCAGTTCCTCGAACAGCCCGGCCCAGGCGCTGTCGCTCTGCGCGCAGAGCACGTCGCTGGGGGGAACATGGGCGCAATAGTCCGCGATCCACCGGTCGGCGATCAGGCCGGCATCGAACAATCCGGTCGCTGCGCGGCTGGCCAAAATCGCTTCCCTCGAGGCTTTCGGGGACGATGGGGCAATCGATGCTGCCTTGCAACAATGGAGATGTGCGGAAGGCTATGCCTTTCGCGACTAGAGATCGGGCAATTCCTGCGCGGTCTCTCCCCAGCCCTGGAGCGCGCGCGAACCGGCGCGCTCGATCAGCGTGGCGGCATCGCGGATCGTATAGTGCCGGGCGCTGTCGATGTCGCGCAGCTCGGTCCAGGTGATCGGCGCCGCGACGGGCGCGGTCTCGCGAGCACGCGCGACATAGGGAAGCACCGCGGTGCTCCCCCGCTGGTTGCGCAGATAGTCGATGAAGATCTTACCCTTGCGCTCGACCTTTTTGAGATTGGCGGTGAAGCGGTCGGGCTCGGCCTGGGCGAGCGCGCGAGCGAAGCGTTCGCAGAAGGACCGGACCTCGGGCCATTCCGCCCTCGGGACCAGCGGCACGACGATATGGACGCCCTTGCCGCCGGTGAGCATCGGCCAGCTGGTCAGGCCGATATCGGCGAGATTGCCCTTGAGATCCGCCGCCGCCTTCTTGACCGTCTCGAAATCGAGCCCCTCGTCGGGATCGAGATCGAAGACGAGCCGATCGGGCTTCTCGATATCGGCGACCAGGCTGCCCCAGCCGTGGAACTCGATCGTCCCCATCTGGACGCAGGCGAGCATCCCGTCGGCATCGTCGACATAGAGATAGGGCTCGATCGAGCCGTCCTTCTCGCGGATGTCGACGTGATGGACATGCTCGCCGAACGAGCCGGCGTCGTGCTTCTGGAAGAAGCATTGCTTGGCGCGGCCCTGCGGGCAGCGGACCAGGCTGATCGGGCGATTGCCGAGCCAGCGCAGCGCGATCGGCGCGACCGCGGCGTAATAATCGGCGAGATCGCCTTTGGTGAGCCCCGATTCGGGATAGATCACCCGCTCGCGGCTGCTGATCTTGACGGTGCTCGCTGGGGCTTCCGGCAGCGGCGCGGGCTTTTCGGCGACCACATCCTTCGCCTGCTTGTCCTCGCGCAGGCCGATGAAGCTGGCGTGGCGGACGACATTCTCGGCGGTGAATTCGGCGAAGGCGATCTCGGCGATCAGCTGGGGCTTCACCCATTTCGCGCCGCGCGCCTCGGCGCGCGGGACCTGCACCGGCGGATCGTCGGTGGCGATCCCCTCGAAGCGTTCGCGCAGATCGTCGAGGGTCGCGGCGTTGAAGCCGGTCCCGACCTTGCCGGCATAGACCAGCCCGTCCGCGCCATTGACCGCGAGCAGCAGCGAGCGGAAGCCGCGCCCCTTGGCGCTGCTCGGCGTCCAGCCGATGATGACGAATTCCTGGCGGTGGATGCACTTGATCTTGAGCCAGGTCTTGGTCCGCGCACCGCGATAGGGCGCATCGGCGCGCTTGGAGACCACGCCTTCATAGCCCTCCCGGCACATCGTCTCGAACAGCTTCTCGCCCGCGCCCTGGATATGCTCGGAGAACTGGATGCGCGCATCGCCGCCCTGCAGCAGTACGCGGAGACGCTCCTTGCGGGCGAGCAGCGGGAGCTTGGTCAGGTCTTCGCCGCCTTGCGAGAGCAGGTCGAAGGCGAACAGCGTCAGACCCTCGCCGCCGTTCGAGATCGCTTCCTGGAGCGTCGAGAAATCGGGCTTGCCGCCCTTGAACGCGACGATCTCGCCGTCGATCAGCGCAGAGCCGGGAAGCAGCGCGGCGGCTTCGGCGATGCCGGGGAACCTGCCGGTCCAGTCCAGGCCGGTGCGGGTATAGATTCTCGGTCCCTTGGCGCCGATCGCAACCAGCGCGCGATAGCCGTCATATTTGACCTCGTGCAGCCAGTCATTGCCGGTCGGGACCGTATCGACCAGAGTCGCGAGCTGGAGCGACTGAAAGGCGGGCAACTTGCCCTTGGCCGCCGGCAGCGCGGCCTTCTTCCCCTCGGCGATCTCCTGCATCGTCCGCCCGGTCTTGACGCTGGTGAGCCCGGTCTCGACCAGCGCGTCGGTCGCGCCGGCGAACGCATCGTCGATCTTGCGCAGCAGCCAGTTCTCGGCCTTCTCCCTGCCGCGCGGCTTGAGGCGGATCAGCAGCCACTCGCCCTTCATCCGCGCGCCGTCGAGGCGGAAATGGAGATGGCCCTTTTCCAGGTCCTTCGCACTCTTCCCCTCGACCGGCGCCCAGACGCCGTCGTCCCACAGCATCACCGTGCCGCCGCCATATTCGCCCTGCGGGATCGTCCCCTCGAAATCGGCATAGGAGAGCGGATGGTCCTCGGTGCGCACCGCGAGGCGCTTCTCGTCGGGATCGAGGCTGGGGCCGCGCGTCACCGCCCAGCTCTTGAGCACCCCGTCGATCTCGAGCCGGAAATCCCAGTGCAGCCGCGAGGCGTCGTGCTTCTGGACGATGAAACGGTTGCCCGCGGTGCGCGCAATCCTGCCCGCGGGCTCGGCGGTCTTCGCGAAGTCCCGCTTGGCGTTGTATTTCGCGAGGGGGTCGGACTCAGGCACGTTTCTTCGCCGGCGCGCGCTTGGCCGGCGCCTTGGCCGGCTTGGTCTTCGCTGCGCTCGCCTTCGCGCCCGGCTTCTCGAGCGATTTCTTGAGCGCCGCCATCAGGTCGACCACGTTCGAGCCGCGGCTGGGGGCGCCGGTGTCGGCCTCCTCGATGATCTTCTTGCCCTTGGCCTTCCTCTTGCGCTCGATCAGGTCGCGGAGCGCATCGACATAGCGGTCGTGGAACTGGCCGGGGACGAACTTCGACACCTTCTTCTCGATCAGCGTCTCGGCGAGCCCCAGCAGCTCGGGATCGGGCGCGTCGTCGGGAATGTCGCGGAAATAGCCCTGCGCCTTGTTGACCTCGTCGGCATAGCGCAGCGTCTCGAGCACCATGCCGCGTCCGCACGGCTTCAGGCTCACCACATATTCGCGGCCGCGGAGCGCAAGCTGGCCCAGCCCGACCTTGCGGGTGCGCTTCAAGGCCTCGCGCAGCACGATGAAGGCTTCCTCGGCGAGATCGTCGGCGGGCACCACGAAATAGGGCCGCTCATAATAGAGCACGTCGATCTCGTCGGCGTCGACGAACTGGGTGAGCTCGAGCGTCTTCTTCGATTCGAGCTTCACCGCGTCGATCTCGTCCTGCTCGAGCAGGACATACTCGCCCTTCTCGACCTCATAGCCCTTGACGATCTCGTCGGCGTCGACCGGGCCGACGCCGGGCGCGACCTTCTCATATTTGATCCGCTTGCCGCTCGGCTCGTGGATCTGGTGGAAGGCGATCTGCGCGCCCGATTTGGTCGCGGTGTAGATCTCGACCGGAATCGAGACCAGGGCCAGCCTGATCTGCCCCTGCCAAAAGGCGCGCGCCGCCATCACTCGTTCCTCTCTCGTTGCGAGGCCGATTCAATTCCCCAACCAGCCCATCGTTCCTCGACACAAAAATGGTCTGGCGATAGAGGCTCCGGGGCTATGTCCACCTATCCCTTCGCATTGTTCGACAGCTGGTACGCCGAAGCCCGCGGGACCGAGATCAACGACTCCAACGCGATGACGCTGGCGACGGTAAGCGCGGACGGCCAGCCCTCGGCGCGGATCGTGCTTCTGAAGGGCCATGGCCCCGACGGCTTCGTCTTCTACACCAACCGCGAGAGCCGCAAGGCGCGGGAACTGGGTGCGGGCAGCAAGGCGGCTTTGCTGTTCCACTGGAAGTCGCTGCGCCGCCAGATCCGCATCGAAGGCACGATCTCTCTCGCGAGCGACGCCGAGAGCGATGCCTATTTCGCCACACGCAGCCGCGATTCGCAGCTCGGCGCCTGGGCTTCCGACCAGTCGCGCCCGCTCGATGCACGCGAGACCTTCGAGGCGCGCTACGAGGAGATGCGCGCGCGCTTCGAGGGCGGCGAGGTGCCGCGCCCGCCGCATTGGGGCGGCTATCGCGTGACGCCGCACGCAATCGAATTCTGGCAGGACCGCGAGCACCGGCTCCATGAGCGCCGCCTGTTCACCCGTACCGATACCGGGTGGAGCGAAGGATTGCTGTACCCGTGACCAACCTCGCCCGCCGCGCCGCGCTGGCGAGCGTCGCCTGCGCCGTGCTGCTGGGCAGCCTCAAGGCCTATGCGGCGTGGCGCACCGGGTCGGTCGCGGTGCTGGCGAGCCTGGCCGACAGCCTGCTCGACCTCGTCGCATCGCTGGTGACCCTGGGCGGCGTGCATTGGGCTGCGCAGCCCGCCGACGAGAAACATCGCTTCGGGCACGGCAAGGCGGAGGCGCTGGCGGCCCTGTTCCAGGTCGGGGTGATCGCGATCTCGGCCTTCGCGATCCTGGTCCGCGCGGTCGAGCGGCTGTTCGCCGCCCAGGCGAGCGCCGATCCCGAATATGGCATTGGCGTCTCGATCGTCGCGATCGTCGTGACCCTGGCGCTGACCCGCTACCAACAATCGGTGATCCGCCGCACCGGATCGATCGCGATCGGCGCCGACCGCATTCACTACAGCTCGGATCTGTTCCTCAACGCCGCGGTGATCGCGGCGCTGGTGCTGGAGAATTATGCCGGAATCATGGGCGCCGACGCGCTGTTCGGCGTGCTCATCGCCTTCTGGCTGCTGTTCGGCGCCTGGCGCGCCTCGGTCGCCGCGATCGACCAGCTGATGGACAAGGAATGGCCCGAGACGAAGCGCCAGCGCTTCATCGAGGTCGCCGGCCGCCATCCCGAACTGATCGGCCTGCACGATCTGCGCACCCGCACCAGCGGCGCGAGGGACTTCGTCCAGTTCCATATCTGGATGGACCCGAAGATGACGATCGCCGAATCGCACGAGGTGGTGGAAAAGTTGGAGACTGAGCTCGGTGCCGAGTTTCCCGACACCGAGATCCTGATCCATGTCGATCCCGAAGGCCAGATCGACGAGCCCGGCAATCCGATGGCCGAAACCAACCTGCTCGAGGAACGCGAACCGTGAAGCTGCCCTTCGCCCAGATCGACGCCTTTGCCGGCAAGCCCTTCACCGGCAACCAGGCCGCGGTGATGCCGCTCGACGCATGGCTGGCCGACGATGTCCTCCAGGCGATCGCCGGGGAGAACAACCTCTCGGAGACCGCCTTCTTCCTGCCCGACACGACCGGCGAAGCGGATTACGAGCTGCGCTGGTTCACGCCCGCGGTGGAAGTCGCGCTGTGCGGCCATGCGACCCTGGCGAGCGGACATTTCGTGCTCGGCGCCGATCCGGCGCGGGACCGGGTCCGCTTCCGCACGCGCAAGGCCGGCATGCTCGAAGTGGCGCGCGACGGCACCGGCTATGCGATGGCGCTCCCCGCCTATCCGCCCGAGCCGAAGCCGCTCCCCGAGCTGCTGCGCGCGCTCGGCGTGGCGCGGGCCGAGACGCTGCATCATCCGCGCGGCTATGACCTGACCGTGCTCGACAGCGCCGAGGCGGTGCTGGCGCTGACCCCCGATTTCCGCGCGCTCGCCGCGCTGGGCGACACGCTCAACATCGTCACCGCGCCCGGCCAGGATACCGACGTGATCAGCCGCGTCTTCGCGCCCGCCGCGGGCATCGACGAGGATCCGGTGACCGGCTCGGCCCATTCGGTGCTCACGCCTTATTGGGCGAAGCGGCTGGGGCGCGACTCGTTCGCCGCCTATCAGGCATCGCGGCGCGGCGGCCATGTCGGCTGCACCCTGGCGGGCGACCGCGCGATCCTGGGCGGGAAGTGCGTGACGGTGATCGAGGGCGAATTCACGCTCTGAGCTTCGAAAAGGGGCTTCGACCTAAGTCTCGACAGGAAGCGCGATCCGGAAGCGTGCGCCCGGGCCGCTGTCGCGCTCCTCCACGCACATCGTGCCGTGATGGCCTTCGACGATCGACCTGCAAATCGAAAGACCCAGGCCGAGGCCGGTCTCCCTGGTGGTGAACAAGGGCTCGAAGATCATTCCCGCGAGGGCCGGCTCGATTCCAGGCCCATTGTCCTCGACGACAAGTGTCCAGCCTTCGGATCCTGCCTTCGTGCATACGCGCACGCGCCGCGGTCGATCGCTGATCCGCTCCAGTGCGTGGCCGGCGTTCTGGACGAGATTCATGATCAATTGCTCGATCTGCAGACGGTCGCCCTGAAGGCGTGTTCCCTTCTCATCCAGATGCAACTCGCAATTGACGCCCCTCGCGCTCAGGTCGCGCCGCGCGAGCGCGACCACCTTGCGTACGATCTCGTTGAGATCCAGGGGTTTCACCACCGCCGGCGCGCGGCGTGCCTGCGCTCTGAGGCTTGCGATCAGCTCGACGGTCTCGTCGATCGAGACGCGCACCTTTTCGATCGAGCGGATCGCCTCGTCCAGTTGGGGCGGATCGTGGTCAAGCCAGCGCAGGGCGGTGTCGGCACGCAACCGTATGGCCGTCAATGGCTGGTTGATCTCGTGGATGATCGATCCGGCGAGCTCGCCGATGACCGATAATTTGGTGGCCCTAGCCAGCTCCGCACGTGCCGTGCGCGCAGCCTCGCGCGCCTCTTCCCGCTCTCGCGTCAGCCGCCTCGCGAGCGAGAGGCCTTCGCACAGGATCGCCAGGTCCTGCTCGATCAGATCCCTGAACTGCACGAGGAGACGTTCATAGATCTGGCCGAAATGGTTCGGTTTGGAGTCGAGCGCGCAAAGCGTGCCGAACGGGCTTCCATCGGGCCAGTGAATGGGAAAGCCGAGATAGGCTATCATCCCGAACTTCACGTCGGGATTGTCCTTCCAGTGCTCGTCCGCAAGGGCGTCGGCGACGAGCAACCGGTCTGCGGTGCACACGACGGTTTCGCAGTAGAGCCCGGACCCGGCCATATGCTCGGCATCGCCGACATGATAGGGGTGGCCGCCGCCGCTGCTGGCCATCGCAACTTCGATTTTCTCGTCGCGCACGCGCATGATCAGGCCGGCGGGAACCCCGAGCAACGCCGCAATCGTATCGACGATGCGCTGCCATTTTCCGGTTACCTCATCGGGCAGGAACTCCGGGAAGCCCTCGGAAAGGCGCACCGCTCCCGCGCCCGACGGGTCGCTACCGGCGCGTGCCGCTGTCTCGTATGTCACTTCCCTTCCTCTGCGCGGACCATCCGGCAACTCGGATCGATCGTCTCGGCATGGCGCCGGCAATCTATTCCGAACCCGCAAAGCCTACAATCTCACGAGCGGTTGCGCGCGCGGGCATTCGGGGGGTGATTCGATTCCTCGGATGGGTGACGAGCGTCCCCGTCACCTTTGTCACCTTTGGAGGTCCCGGTATCCGCGCCGGTCAGGCCGGCAGCAGTTCCGCCCGCTCGGTCTCGGCGATCCAGCCGCCGCCGAGGACACGGTCCCCGGCATAGAGCACCGCCGCCTGGCCCGGCGCGACGCCATATTCGGGGGTCTCGAACACCACCCGGTCGCCTTCTTTCCGCACCGGCACCGGCTTGGCGAGCGAGCGGACCTTGGCGGTCATCGGCCCGGCATAGTCGCCGGCGAGCCAGTTTATATTCTCGATCCGCGCGGCGCGCACCGCGAGCGCGCGCTTCGGGCCGACGATCACATCGCGAGTCGCGGGATCGAGGCGCAGCACATAGAGCGGCTCGGGGCTGCCGCCGATCTCGAGCCCGCGGCGCTGGCCGACGGTGAAATGGATCAGCCCCTTGTGCTCGCCGAGCTTGCGGCCGCTCTCGTCGACGATCGCGCCGCCGGCCTCGGCCTCGGGGCGCAATTTCTTGACCAGCGAGGCATAGTCGCCGTCGGGGACGAAGCAGATGTCCTGGCTGTCGGGCTTGCCGGCAACACCGAGGCCGAGTTCGGCGGCGAGCGCGCGGACGTCGGGCTTGGGCATGCCGCCCAGCGGAAAGCGCAGGAAGTCTAGCTGCGCCGCGGTGGTCGCGAACAGGAAATAGCTCTGGTCGCGCGCGGGATCGAAGGCGCGGTGGAGCTCGGCACCGCCCGGTCCCTCGACTCGGCGGACATAATGCCCGGTGGCCAGGCAATCGGCGCCGAGGTCGCGCGCGAGCGCGAAGAGATCGGTGAATTTCGGCCCCATGTTGCACTTCACGCACGGGATCGGCGTGCGGCCCGCCAGATATTCGTCGGCGAAATCGTCGATCACCGTCTCGCGGAAGCTGCTGGCATGGTCGAATACATAGTGCGCAATGCCCAGCCGGTCGCACACGGCACGCGCATCGCGGATGTCGCGGCCGGCGCAGCACGAGCCGGCGCGACCCACCGCTTCACCATGATCGTAGAGCTGGAGCGTGACGCCGATCGTCTCCGCGCCGCTGCGCGCGGCGAGCGCCGCCACGACCGACGAATCGACCCCGCCCGACATCGCGACGACGATTCGCCGCTTGGCCAGCGGCCCGCTCAACTGGAAATCTCCGGGGTTCATCGGGGTCGCACATAGGGGCAACCGAGCCTGGGTGCCACCCGGAGCTGCACCTAAAGGTTTCGAAAACCGAGGTTAAGCGCCCGTTTTCGTCGCCTTTACTACGCCTTCAGGTCTGTTCGCTAAACATGGTCCACCTCAGGGAAGAATGGGTGTGCGGACGTGGATTTGAGTTTTGCCAGGCTGGAACGCGATGTGGCGGTCACCGCCATGCCGACCAGGTTGGCGGTGCTGATGGTGGGCATTGCCGCCCGCCAGGCAGCGAGTCCCACGGCGCGGATCCAGGCCAGGATTTCTTTTTCGGTCCCGGCCGAAGCGTTGCTGGCGCCGTCGCACGGCGCTTTCCACCGCGTCGCCGCGCAAGCGCTAACGCGATGGCAAGAGGAGTGAATCGACTGTTTACCGTGCCATTTTAGCCGTTGTTCAAGTGGTGCGTTTATCGGTCGTTTCAGAGTTTGAGTAACTGGGTGCCCCCGCCCCATTCGAGGTTGGTAGATGATTGAGAACCAGAAGATCCGTCCCGCGAAAGTCATCGGCCCGCTCGGCGAGCCGCTGACGCTGGAAACGCTGCCGCCGCCGGAAACGACTCGCTGGGTCGTCCGTCGCAAGGCGGAAGTCGTTGCCGCGGTCAACGGCGGGCTGCTGAGCGTGGACGAGGTCTGCGAGCGCTACAACCTTACTGTAGAGGAATTTGCGGGCTGGCAGCGCGCAATCGATCGATCTGGCATGCCGGGGCTGCGCGTCACGCGGATTCAGCACTATCGCTCGCTCTACGAGCGCCAGCAGAAATACTGATCGCCTCCCTCGAGGCTCGACGCGGCCCGCTCTCGTGTCGAGAGTGGGCCGTTTTTTTGCCGCCACTGTCGAGCCCAAGGAAAGTTCCCCCGTCGCATCGAAAATTTCGGTACGGAACCAACACGACTGGTCACGGATTAGTTCACCGTCTGCCCGGCTGGCCGGGCTAGCAACGGAGGGATTATTATGGTGGGTCTTATCGTCTGGCTCGTCATCGGCGGCGTTGTCGGCTGGTTGGCGAGCATCGTAATGCGTACCGATGCCCAACAGGGCATCTTTCTCAACATCATCGTCGGCATCGTCGGCGCATTTATCGGCGGACTGTTGTTCGGCGGTAATATCAACAGCGGCGTGATCACCCCGACCACCTTCCTGGTGTCGCTGGTCGGCGCAGTCATCCTGCTGGCGATCGTCAACCTCGTCCGCCGCGGCGCAGTCCGCTAACCAGCGCAGGTTCGACAGCAAAAGGGGCCGCCCCAGCGGCCCCTTTTTCACGTCATTTGAGCAGGAAGCGCACGGTGATCGTCGCGGTCACCTGCTGCTCGCCGGGCGCCACTTCGCTCTGCGCCTTGTCCTGGGCCATGGCCTGCGCCCGCATCATCACCGGCATCGGCGGCATCGGCGCGCTGCCTTCGGAGATCGTCAGGATGCGCTCGACGCGCAGCCCGGCCGATTCGGCATAGAGCGCCGCCCGCGCCTTGGCCTTGGCGACGGCATCGCGGCGCGCCTCGTCCGTCGCTGCTTCGGGCGTGTCGATCGAAAGCGTCGGGCCGGAGATATTGTTGGCGCCCTGCTGCACCAGCAGATCGAGCACCGGGCCGCTCTTGGCGACGTCACGGAAGCGGATCGAGACCTGGTTGGAGGCCTGATAGCCGGTGATCGCCGGCGCTTCGTTCTGGACGTAGCGATATTGCGGGCTGAGCGAGATCGCCGAAGTCTGGATGTCGCGTTCGGCGACCCCGGTCTTGCGCAGCGCCGCGAGCACGGTGCGCATCCGCTCGGCATTCTGGCTCATCGCCGCCGCGGCGCTGGGCGCGGTGGTGACCACGCCGGCCTCGATCAGTGCGATATCGGGGGTGCGGGTGGTCGTGCCGGTCACCGACACGTCCAGAATCGTGCCGTCGATCGGCGCATAGGGCGGGCGCATGTCCTGCGCCATCGCGGGCAGCGTCGACAGCGCCAGCGCCGCAAGCGTGGCGGGCATCAGGGTCCGCATCATTTCATAGTCTCCCGAACGTGTTTGTCCTGCGCACGGCAATGCCGAACGCAGGACAAATGCGACATGAACGAAATCGTCAGCGCGGCGTCAGGTTCGGCGTGCGATCACCAGCCGGTAGAGCGCGAGCAGGACGATCGCGCCGAGGGTCGCCGCGGCATAGGCCTGCCAGGTGCTGTCGGCGATGTTGATGCCGAGCACGGGCGTGATGAACCGCGCGAGAAGCGCACCGGCAATGCCGAGCAGGATCGTGACGATGATGCCGCCCGGATCCTTCCCCGGCATGATCAGCTTGCCGAGTGCGCCGGCCACAAGACCGATGAGTAGCCATCCTAGGATACCGCTGGGCATCTTCTTTCTCCCGTCATGGCCCGTTGACCCGAGCCCTGGCGAAAGCTTGCGCCATGCGTGCACGAATGCAAACCGTTTCTTAGGGGAAACAACTCGAGATACTTGCGAAATACCGCGGACAAGGGCATTTGCCGCGCCGCATGCGAAACGGCTCTTGTGGTCGGTGCCTTATTCATCTAATACAGTGCGACCTGGGGCAGCGGCTTGCATGGCCGGATCGGGATTGTCGCACATGAACTACGAGGCAAAGATGTTGGGACGGCAAGAGCGGCTGGAGTTCACCGGCGACGAACCGGCGCGGCGCAGCCGGCGCTGGATCTGGATCACCCTCGCGGTGGTGATCGTGCTGGGCGTGGCCGCCTTCTTCCTGATGGGCAAGCCCAAGGCGGATACGCCCAAGGGCGCCGCGGCGCAGAGCCAGTCGCAGATCCCGACGGTCACCGTCGCGGTTCCGGGCCGCCAGAACGTGCAGACGATCGTCACCGGCACCGGCAGCCTGGCCGCGCGCCGCGAGATGCCCGTCGGCGTCGCGGGCGAGGGCGGCGTGGTCACGCGCGTTCTCGTCGAGCCGGGCAGCTGGGTCGCCAAGGGCCAGGTGCTCGCCACCGTCGACCGCTCGGTCCAGGTGCAGACCGCCGATTCGCTCGCCGCTTCGGTGCGCGTGGCACAGGCCGATGCCAAGCTCGCCCAGGCGAACCTCGATCGTGCGCAGAGCCTGGTCTCGAACGGCTTCGTCTCCAAGGCGGATATCGACCGGCTGACCGCCGCACGCGACCAGGCGACCGCCCGGGTCCGCGTGGCCCAAGCCCAGCTTTCCGAAACCCAGGCGCGCAACCGCCGACTCGACATCCGTGCCCCCGAAGCAGGCCTGGTGCTGACCCGCCAGGTCGAGCCCGGCCAGATCGTGTCCTCCGGCTCCGGCGTGCTGTTCCGCATGGCGATGGGCGGGCAGATGGAGCTGCGCACCCAGCTCGCCGAAAGCGACATCCAGCGGCTCCATGCCGGCGTCCAGGCCGAAGTGACGCCGACGGGCAGCACCCAGATGTTCAAGGGTGAGGTGTGGCAGGTCTCGCCGGTGATCGATCCGCAGACCCGCCAGGGCATCGCCCGCATCGCGCTCACCTATAATCCGGCGCTGCGCCCCGGCGGCTTCGCCAGTGCGCGCATCATGGCCGGCGGCAACGCGGCGGTGTCGCTGCCGCAGTCCGCGGTGCAGAGCGATCCCGAGGGCAATTATGTCTTCATCCTCAATGACAAGAACGAGGCGGTACGCCGCGCGGTCACCACGGGCGATGTCTCGGAGAGCGGCGTCTCGATCGCAAGCGGCCTGAACGGCACCGAGCGCGTCGTGCTGACCGCCGGCGCGTTCCTCAATCCCGGCCAGAAGGTCATCCCGATTCTCAAGAAGTAAGGCTGCGTCATGAGCTTCCGGAACATCTCAGCCTGGGCGATCCGCAATCCGGTCCCGCCGATCGTCCTCTTCCTCTTCCTGACGATCGCCGGGCTCGTCAGCTTCGCCAAGATGGACGTGAACAACGATCCGGACATCGACTTCCCGATCGTCTGGGTGTCGATCAGCCAGCCGGGCGCCGCGCCGAGCGAGCTCGAGACGCAGATCACCCAGAAGGTCGAGTCGGCGGTTCGCAGCCTGCAGGGCATCGACGAGATCAACTCGACGGTGACCGAGGGCAATTCGCAGACGATCGTCCAGCTCGACATCGGCACGCCGATCGATCGCGCGGTGGAGGACGTGCGCAGCGCGATCCAGCAGATCCGCGGCAACCTGCCCGACGGCATCCTCGAGCCGCAGGTCGGCCGCGTCGACACCGCGAGCGACAACGACATCGCCAGCTTCACCGCGGTCGCCACCGACATGACGGTGGAGGATCTGAGCTGGTACATCGACAATACCGTCTCGAAGGAGCTGCTCTCGGTCTCGGGCATGTCGGCGGTCAACCGCAACGGCGGCGTCGATCGCGAGATCAGCGTGGTGCTCGATCCCGCCAAGCTCCAGGGCGTTGGCCTGACCGCGAGCCAGGTCAACCAGCAGCTGCGCGCGACAAACATGAACGCCGCCGGCGGCCGCGCCGAGATCTCGGGCTTCGAACAGTCGGTGCGCGTGATCGGCAACGCCAAGAACGCCTATACGCTGGGCCAGACCCAGATCTCGACGGGCGCCGGCCGCACCGTGCGCCTGGCCGACATCGCAAACGTCAAGGACGGCTTTGCCGAGCAGCGCAGCCTGGCCAAGTATAACGGCCACCAGGTGATCTCGTTCGACATCCAGCGCGCCAAGGGCGCGTCGGACGTCGAGGTGTTCCATGACGCCGACAAGAAGCTCAAGGAGCTCGAAAAGACCAATCCCAAGGTCAAGTTCCAGCTGCTCGACAACAATTCCAAATATGCCGAGCAGCAATATCACACGGCGATGGAAGCGATGATCGAGGGCGCCGTGCTCGCCGTCATCGTCGTCTTCATCTTCCTGCGTGACTGGCGCGCGACCGCGATCTCGGCGCTGGCAATCCCGCTCTCGGCGATCCCCAGCTTCTGGTTCATGGACATGCTGGGCTTCACGCTCAACCAGATGACCCTGCTCGCGTTGAGCCTGGTGGCGGGCGTGCTGGTCGACGACGCGATCGTGGAGATCGAGAACATCGTCCGGCACATGCGCATGGGCAAATCCGCCTATCAGGCGTCGATCGACGCCGCCGACGAGATCGGCATCGCGGTGCTGGCCACCACCATGTCGATCGTGGCGGTGTTCCTGCCGGTGGGCCTGATGCCGGGCATCTCGGGCCAGTTCTTCAAGAATTTCGGCCTGACCGTGGTCGCCGCGGTGCTCATGTCGCTGGCGGTGGCGCGACTGCTGACGCCGATGATCGCGGCCTATTTCCTCAAGGCCAAGGGCCATGCGTCGCACGGCGAAGGCCGGATCATGGACGCCTACATGGCGCTGCTGCGCTGGACGCTGATGCATCGCTGGGTGGCGGTTGCCGGCTATGCCCTGTCGCTCGGCGCGACGGTCTTCCTGTTCGCGACGATGCCGCAGACCTTCCAGCCGGCGCAGGACCAGGACAGCGTGACCGCGAATGTCGAGATGGTGCCGGGCACTACGCTCGAGCAGACCGAGCGCGTCGTCAGCAGGGTCGCCGGCATCCTGCGCGGCGAATCCAATGTCGCGAACGTCTATGAGCGCAGCTTCGTCGGCAACGGCCGCGTCCGCGCCGAGCTGCGCGAAGACCGCACCGAGAAAAGCACCGCGTTCGAGAAGCGCCTGGCGCCGCAGCTGCTGGCGATCCCTGACGCGCGCGTCACCTTCCGCTCGCAGTTCGGCTGGGGCTCGTCGGGCCGCGACCTGACCGTCACGCTCGGCGGCGAGGATCCGGCGCTGCTCAACGACACCGCGCTCAAGCTGGTCAAGCAGATGGAGGGGATGAAGGAAGTCGTCGCCCCGCGCATCTCGGGCGACCTTCAGCGGCCCGAGATCATCATCAAGCCGCGGCTCGACCTGGCGGCCAATCTGGGCGTGACCACCTCGGCGCTGTCGAATGCTATCCGCATCGCGACCTTGGGCGACATCGAGCAGAACAGCGCCAAATTCTCGCTCTCCGACCGCCAGATCCCGATCCGGGTGGCGATCAACGAGGACGCGCGCGCCAAGCTGTCGACGCTGCAGAACATGCCGGTGCAGACGCAGAACGGTGGTTCGGTGCCGCTTTCGGTCGTGGCCGAGATCGGCTTCGGCGCCGGGCCGACCAAGGTCGAGCGCCTGAACCTGCAGCGCCGCCTGGTGGTGGGCGCCGACCTCGCCATGGATCCGGTGACCGGGAAGCCCTTCATCAACGGCGACGTGATGAAGAAGATTCACGAGCTGCCGGTGATGAAGAGCCTGCCGGTGGGCGTGGGCGAGATGACCGTCGGCCAGGCCAAGTGGCAGGCGGAGATGCTCAACAACTTCTTCATCGCGCTGGCGTCGGGCATCTTCCTGGTCTTCGCGGTGCTGGTGCTGCTCTATCGCCGCTTCGTGTCGCCGCTGGTCAACATGGGCTCGCTGCTCAACGCGCCGCTGGGTGGCCTGCTCATGCTGCTGATCATGGGCATGCCGCTGTCGCTGCCCGTCTATATCGGCATCCTGATGCTGTTCGGCATCGTCGCCAAGAACTCGATCCTGCTCGTCGATTTCGCGCTGGAGGAGATGTACAAGGGCGTGCCGAAGATCACCGCCATCGTCGATGCCGGCCACAAGCGCGCCCAGCCGATCGTGATGACCACGATCGCGATGGTCGCGGGCATGGTGCCGACCGCGGTATCGCTGAGCGGCGACTCGTCGTGGCGTGCGCCGATGGGCGTGGTCGTGATCGGCGGCCTGATCCTGTCGACCGTCCTGACCCTGGTGATCGTGCCGGCGCTGTTCAGCCTGGCGGTAGGCCTCGAACAATGGCTCGGACCGAAGCTGTCCAGGCGGCTGCTCACCTATCGTCCCGGCGACGATGGCAGCCGCGTGCTCGGCCCGGTGCATGACAGCGGCGCGATCGACCACAAGCCCGGGGACGACGCGCCGCAACCGGCGGAGTGAACTTAGCGTCGCTTGATGTATTGGGGAGCGCGTGACCCTACGCGCTCCCCGCACCCAAGAGGCCGTGCCCGCAGGCCTGCGCCGCATGCGGCTGGTCGCCACCGGGCTGCTCGTGCTGATGGCGGGCGTGTTCCTGGCCGCGCGGCACTTCCAGGACATGCATCCCGCGATCCCGTTCATCCGCGCCTTTGCCGAGGCGGCGATGGTCGGCGGGCTGGCCGACTGGTTCGCGGTGACCGCGCTGTTCCGCCACCCGCTGCACCTGCCGATCCCGCACACCGCGATCATCCCGCGCAACAAGGATCGCATCGCCGGCACGCTCGCCCAGTTCCTCCGCGACAATTTCCTGACCCCCAGTGTCGTCGCGCGGCGGATGCAGCGGCTGAACTTGGCGGGCGCTGCCGGGCGCTGGCTCGCCAACCCACCGATGGGGCGTGGGCGGATCGGCGCCGGCGCCTATCGCCTGGGCGCCGACCTGCTCGAATCGCTCGATCAGGAACGGCTGGGCGGCATGGCCAAGGGCGCGATCGCCGCACGGCTGCGCGCAATCGACGTCGCCCCCCTGTTTGGCCAGGCGCTCGGCGCGGCGATCGCCAATGGCCGGCATTTGCCGCTGCTCGAAGGCATGATCCGCTGGGCGCAGCGCATCCTCGAATCGAACGAGCACCTGATCCGCGAGATGGTCCATGCGCGGTCGGGTGCGGTGATGCGCTGGACCGGGTTGGACGAGACTGTCGCCAACAAGATCATCGACGGCCTCCACAAGCTGATCGCCGAGATGGCCGAGGATCCCGCCCATCCGCTGCGCACCAAGGCCGAGGAGGGTCTCGAACGTCTTGCCCACGATCTCCAGAACAAGCCCGAGCTGCGCGAGAAGGTCGAGGCGTTCAAGGCCGAGATGCTCGAGAACCAGGCCTTCCAGCGCTGGATCGACGGCCTGTGGGAGCAGAGCCGCGCGGCGCTGCTGCGCATGGCGCGCGACCCCGAGCATGTGCTGGGCGGCAAATTGGGCGAGGCGATGCGCCAGTTCGGCGAGACGCTCCAGAACGACAAGCGGCTGGCCGACACGATCAACCGCTTCGCGCGCCGCACCGCGGTGGGCGCCGCATCCGATTATGGCGACGGTATCGTCCGGCTCGTGTCGGACACGATCCGCGGGTGGGACGCGCGGACCGTGACCGGCAGACTCGAGAATGCCGTGGGCCGTGACCTGCAATATATCCGGATCAACGGCACGCTCGTCGGCGGGCTGGTCGGGGTGGCGATCCACGCCGTGGATACGATGCTATAGGTCGAGAGTTCGGTCACGCGCGGAGAAGCGCCCCCGTTCTAGGCATAGGCGATCAGGCGGCCAAGCGCGGCGACGCTGATCCAGAGCAGCAGGGACGCACCGGCCAGAATCTTGAGGAGCCTGGGCGGCACCTCCTCCCCTCGCCACCAGAACCGGAACGCCAGCGCGTTGGCGAGCGCGATGGCGATGAGCAGGAGCTTGGTCAGAAAGCGCGGGGATCGCACCAGCGCGCTCGCGTCGGCCGCGAAGAGGACGGTGCCGCTCGCCGCCAGCATGAGAATACCGGCGATCGCGAACGGAGTCAGCGCACGCGACAAGGCGACGAGCGGGAGCGCGCGAAAGGCGCCCACCAGCCGCAGGTCCACAAGGCCGATTCCGCCGACCAGCCAGACCAGCCCGAGCAGGTGGATCAGATTGGCGGCCGGATAGAGCCAGGCCGATTCGCGCGCCACCTTGCCGAAAGCGCTGACCTCGAGCGTCGCGGCGAGCCCCTCGAGCAACTAGCGCAGCTCGACCGTCTTTCCGGCGACGGTGACCCGCTCGATGCGCATCTCCGGCGTACCGTCCTTGCGCGGATAGCCTTCGAGCGTCACCGGCTTGCCGGTCGACAGCATCTCGCGGGTGAGTCCCCGCGCCTCCATGCGCGCGACGGGCGCGAGCACCACGTCCCAGCTCTTGCCCTGCCAGGCGACCTTGGCGCCACCATGCGGGTTGCCCCAGGAGACATGCGCGAGCGGGGCAGGCACCTTCAGCACCTTGGTGGCATCGTAACTGGCCCAACCGTGATGGGCCAGCGCGGCGCCCGGAATCGCCAGGGCCGCGGCAAACAGTATCGGGAATCGCATGATAGCCTCCTGATCCAGCGAGGCCAGGATACCGCAATTGCCCGCGTGAGTCGCCAGTGCAGATCCATGCGCACCGCCGAGCGCGCCGTCATCCCGTGGCGACCGCTCCCGTAGCGGCATCCGCACCGCCCAGCACCAGGTCGCCCTGATCCTCGCCGTCCCAGTAATGGGCGCGCTCGCCATGCACCTTGATCAACGTCAGGCCCGGCGTGTCGACGCCCTGCTCGAACCACCGATCGAGATCCTTGGTCCAATGCGCGGCGAACTGCGCCTTGTCGCGGATGAGCTCGGCCACCCCTTCGACATGGACGAACACCGGCTTCATGCCGAGCAGGCCGGCCTTGCCCTGGAAGCCCAGGCTGACCTTCGGGTCCCGGCGGATTTCGGCGACAAGGCGCGTATCCTCACAGGCGAAATACCAGCTGTCGCCATCATAGGCGACGTCGCGATTGTTGCTCATCGGACGGGCGGCGATAGTGCCGCCGTCGCTGTGCGTCGCAAGCATCGCGAAATCGATGTCGCGCATCATCTCGGCGATATCCGCCAGCGTCTTCGTCATCATCCTGCTCCGTCTTGAGTGCGGGCGGGTAACGCGCCGGACGCGGGTTGGTTCGTTCAGCGCCAGTCGAGCAGCGGCCAGCCCCTCTGCTTCGCCAGAGCCTCAAGAGGGCCGTGCGCGTTGACCGCGAAGGCCTCGTCCGCCCATTCGAGCAGGGGCGCGTCGGAGACATGGTCCGAATAGGCGCGGACATGCAGGCCACTTCGCGCAAGGCCCTGGCCCGTCATCCAATTTTCGATCATGCGGAGCTTTACGGGCCCGTAACAGTTCTCGCCTTCAAGCCCGGAGAGAATATGGCCCCGCGCATCACGCTTCGCATTGGTGGCAATCACGGCATCGAACCCGAGCCGATGCGCGATCGCGGCCGCGTAATAGCCGTGCGACGCGGTGGCCATCGCCAGCCGGTAGCCGGCGGTACGGTCCGCCGCGATGCGCTCTCGAGCGCCCTGGAGCACGCCGGTTTCCATCTCGACATCCGCGAACGCCTCCGCGACGCGGGTCATGTCTTCCGGCGCCAGCGCCGGGCCGATCATCAGCCGCTGCGAAACCGCCTTCAATCCTGCGCGGTCGGTCAGCTTGAGCAGATAGCCCAGCCCGGCCACGCCAACCGCCGGCAGCAGCGCCAGCCGCCACGGGCTGCGCATCCGCGCGGCATGCACCAGGAAGCGCGTCCAGGTCGGCTGGGCGGTGATCGTCTTGTCCATGTCGTAGATCGCAAGGTACTGCATTGACGCATCTAGGCGCGCGGCTCCTTGCCGTTCCACCCCAAATCGCGGAAAGGTGCCGGCGATGAGGGCACGAACCGAATTCGAACGCAGCGATACCGGTGGCGAGCCCGTGCTTCGCTTCAGCGGCAACCTGTCGCTCGCGTGCCTCGACGACCTGCCGACCCGGCTCGAACAGATCGATGGCCAGATCGCCCGCATCGACCTGAGCAATGTCGATCGCATGGATACGGTCGGCGCCTGGGTGATCCACCGTTTCGCTCGCGAGCGTGGTGCGACGATCGAGGGGCTCGGTGCCGACGAACAGCATCTGCTCGATCAGGTCGCCGCCGCCGAGCATCCGATCGAATTGCCTCCCCGCCTCGCCGATCCCTTCACACGGATGCTGGGTGAAGTCGGCAGCGCCATCTTCGTCGCGGGACACACGCTCTACGGCCTGCTCGGCTTCATGGGTGCGACCGTCATCGCGTTCTGGAATATCGCCACGCATCCCCGCCGCTTTCGCTTCAACGCGACCGTCCAGCGTTTCGAGGTCGTCGGCGTATCGGCGCTCGGCATCATCGGGCTGATGAGTTTCCTGATCGGCATCGTCATCGCGCAGCAGGGCGCAGTCCAGCTCCGCCAGTTCGGCGCCGAGGTCTACACGATCAACCTGGTCGGCCGGCTCACCTTGCGCGAGCTCGGCGTGCTGATGACCGCGATCATGGTCGCCGGCCGCTCGGGATCGGCCTTTGCCGCGCAGCTCGGCACGATGAAGCTCACCGAGGAGATCGACGCGATGCGCACCATCGGCGTCTCGCCGATGGAAGCGCTGGTTGTCCCGCGCACGCTCGCGGTGGTGCTGATGATGCCGCTGCTCGGCTTCTATGCCTCGCTGGTTGCGATCATCGGCGGTGGCCTGCTGTGCTGGGTGTCGCTCGGCATCCCGCCGGTCACCTTCATCCAGCGTATCCGCGAGGTCGTGCCGCTCAACGATCTCTGGGTCGGACTCATCAAGGCTCCGGTGTTCGGCGCGATCATCGCGATCGCCGGCTGCTTCCAGGGCATGCAGGTGGAAGGCGATGCCGAGCAGGTCGGCCACCGCACCACCACCGCGGTGGTCCAGGCGATCTTCCTGGTCATCGTGCTCGACGCGTTCTTCGCGGTGTTCTTCAGCAATATCGGGTGGAACTGAATGGCGCCGCGCGATTCCACCGAGATCGTCATCTGCGTCCGCGGCCTCAAAAACGGCTTTGGCGAGCAGCTCGTCCATGACGGGCTCGATCTCGACGTGCGCCGGGGAGAAATATTGGGCGTGGTCGGCGGATCGGGTACCGGCAAATCGGTACTGATGCGCTCGATCATCGGGCTTCAGACTCCGCTCGAAGGTACGATCGAAGTGTTCGGCGAGAACACGATCGGCCGCGAGGAGACCGAGGCGATCGAGATCCGCAAGCGCTGGGGCGTGCTGTTCCAGGGCGGCGCTCTGTTCTCGACCCTCACCGTGTCGGAGAATGTCCAGGTTCCGCTCAAGGAATTCTACCCCAAGCTCGATCAGACGCTGCTGGAGGAGATCGCCGCCTACAAGGTGGTGATGACCGGCCTGCCGCCCGACGCCGCCCCCAAATACCCTGCGGAACTTTCGGGTGGCATGAAGAAGCGCGCCGGGCTCGCGCGCGCGCTGGCGCTCGATCCGGAGCTGCTGTTCCTCGACGAGCCGACCGCCGGTCTCGATCCGATCGGCGCTGCCGCGTTCGACGAGCTGACCGCGTCGCTGCAGAAGACACTGGGACTCACCGTCTTCCTCATCACGCACGATCTCGACACGCTCTATGCGATCTGTGATCGCGTTGCGGTGCTCGCCGACAAGCGGGTGATCGCAGTCGGCACGATCGACGAGCTGCTCGCGTTGGATCATCCGTGGATCCAGGAATATTTCAACGGGCCGCGCGGCCGCGCCGCGACCGCCAGCGCCGAACGGCACGAAGCAGCGAATGCTGGGGCCGAGAGCGTCAGGGCTGAGGACATGAGGGGCTGATGGAAACGCGTTCGAATCATGTGCTGGTCGGCGCCGTCGTGCTGATCCTGCTCGCCGTGATGGCATTGTTTGTCGTCTGGCTCGCCCGGCTGAGCGGCGGCAACGACCGCGAATACGACATCTTCTTCAAGCAATCGGTCGACGGCCTCAGCCCCGGCTCCTCGGTCAGCTTCTCCGGGGTGCCTTCGGGCCAGGTGAAGGACATCCAGTTCTGGAAGCCCGACCCCAGCCTGGTGCGCGTGCGGATCAGCGTGAAGCCCGACGTGCCGATCCTCGAAGGCACGACCGCGTCGATCCAGGGCAGCTTCACCGGCCCCAGCACCGTCCAGCTCGACGGCGCGGTCAAGGGCGCACCGCCGATCGCCTGCCCGGTCGAGCATCCGCGCGCGGCGTGCCCGCTCGGCGTGCCGGTCATCCCCACCAAGCAGGGCGGCCTTGGCGCGTTGCTCAGCTCCGCACCGAAGCTGCTCGAGCGCATCTCGACGCTGACCGAACGCCTGTCCGACCTGCTCGGCGACAAGAACCAGGCCTCGATCTCCGGCATCCTGGCCAACACCAATCGCCTGACCAAGTCGCTGGCCGATCGCGGGCCGGAAATCGCCGCGACGCTTGCCGAGACGCGCGACGCGATCGAGAAGGCGGGCACCGCCGCCCAGCAGATCGGCGACCTCGCCCAGACGACCAACGGCGTGCTCTCGAGCGACGTCAAGCCGACGATCGCCAATCTCAATCAGACGATCTCCGCCGCCAAGAAGAGCATGGAGACGCTCGACGCGACGATCGGCGACGCGCGGCCGGGCCTCCAGGCCTTTTCGAAGACCACCGTTCCCGAGGTCGGCCAGCTCGTCCAGGATCTGCGCGAGATGGCGCTGTCGCTCACCTCGGTGGCGCAGAAGCTCGATCAGGGCGGGGCCGGCGGCCTGATCGGCGCGCCCAAGCTGCCCGACTATAAAGGCAAGAAGTGAGAACCCGGATGAAGAAGCTCCTGATCCTGGCCCCGCTGCTGGCCGCCCCGCTCACCGGCTGCATCTCGTTCAGCCCCAAGCCGCCGCCCCAGCTGCTGACGCTCACCTCCGCAGCGGCGCTGCCGGTCGGCGAGACGCAGAAGTCGAACGCCGCGGAGACAATCACGATCGGCGTGCCCGCCGTCTCGCAGGAGCTGGCGAGCAACCGCGTGCCGGTGCGCTCGGGCGGGACCGCGGTGGCCTATGTCAAGGACGCGCAATGGGTCGAACCGCCCTCGCGGCTGTTCGCGCGGCTCCTCTCCGATACGATCACCGCGCAGACTGGCCGGGTCGTGCTGAGCTATCGCCAGTCGCGGATGGATCCGGGCGCGCAGCTGACCGGCGAGCTCCGCGCCTTCGGGATCGACGAGGAGACGAGCGAGGCGGTGGTCACCTATGACGCCGCGTTGCTGCGCGGCACCGATCCGGTCTTCGAGAAGCGCCGGTTCGAGGCCCGCGCCCCCGTCGCCAAGATCGATTCGGAGAATGTCGGCCCGGCGCTCAACCAGGCCGCCAACAAGGTCGCCGCCGAAATCGCCGACTGGGTGGGCAAATAACCTATTCGGCCGGCTTGCGGCGCACCCCCGGCGCCAGATCACAGACCTCGACGCCGGTCGCCACGGTCGGTGCGACCGGATGCTCGCGCAGCTGGATCATCGCGGCATAGCGGGGATTGTCGGCGGCGCGATACTGGAAGCGCGGGCGCTCGTCCTCGGGCAGCTGGCTGGCGAGGCGGACCGAGGCGATGCCGGTGCGTTCGCTCGCGTCCTTGTACACCCCCATCGCCTCGCTGCTGCGCGGCAGCGCCGAGAAATACGCCATCCCCTCGATGATCCGGCCGACCACGGTGTAGTTGCGGTCCAGCCGCCGCGCCGACTGGCCGATCGGCGTGAACAGCTCGGAACCGGTGCCGGTGTCGGGAAGCTGGTCGCGTGCGACGCCCACCGAGCCGTAGCAATGCGTCAGCCACCCGGCCTTGCCGTCGGTGGCGATCGGCCAGCCATCGGCGGTCACGCCCGAGCCGGACGAATAGCCGTCGGGGCGCGACAGGCGCTGCGCCGGGGCGAAGGCCCCGATCTCGAACTCGGCGGCCGGCCGCGCGATGATCTCGGGCGGCAGCGGCTTCTTCTCGGTCGGGTCGCCCCATTGCGCGACCCAGTTCTCCTGGACGCGATACACGCTCTCGCCGTCCCACCAGCGCGCTTCGGTGAGCTTGCGGATATTGGCGACATGCGCTGGCGCAAAGCGCGCCGCGAGCCGGATGAAGACCTGGCGCCCGTCCCGAAGCGTGATCACCAGGATCTCGTTGTCGGGAATGTCGTGCCAGTCGGCAGGGATCGCATCAGCGGGCGACGGCGCGGTCTGGGTCTGGGCGGTGAGGGACATGGGGGCGGCGAGCGCGAGCAGCGCGAACAGGGGCTTCAGCATGGCCGAAAGACTGGCACGGTCACGCACGCTTGCCTAGGGCCTGCACAGGCGCTAGGGCACGCGCCTTCCTGGTATGCGGAGCGGTGGCCGAGTGGTCGAAGGCGCTCGCCTGGAAAGTGAGTATACGTCAAAAGCGTATCGAGGGTTCGAATCCCTCCCGCTCCGCCATTCCCCTCCTTTGGGGGACTCCCGAAAAGCCCCCTAAACTGCTATGATCCCTCATAAATCCGGGGTTTCGCGTTCCACCGGATTTCACTCGATTTCAAACCGCCCCACACAAAATATGAGGTAGAATAAGGGTCGCACTGATGGGGAAACTTACGGCGCTTAGAATCAAGAACCTAACCGAACCCGGGCGTCCTTGGTCACTGGATCGGAGTTGTGGGGAGATCCGGCGTCAGTGCGATGAGCAATGGGGTGACGAGGCTGGGGGGCATCTGGGCTGGACAAAGCAAAAGCCCGTCAACCGGGAGGTTGAGCGGG
>CBIHNZ010000026.1:0-70190 GCA_966211615.1 uncultured Sphingomonas sp. | reverse complement strand
GTTCCCCCGGGGGGGGGGCCCGGCGCGGGCTTGCCGCGGGTAACCAAACCCCCCGGTTGCACCGGGCCACCCGGGGCCGCGCCACCCGCGGGCCCGCTCTTGCCCGTCAGGCCATCGGCGGCATGTGATCGAGCAGCTTGTCGAGCGTCACCGGATAGTTGCGCACGCGCACGCCGCTAGCGTTGTAGATCGCGTTGGCGACAGCCGCGCCGACGCCGCAGATGCCGAGCTCGCCCACGCCCTTGGCCTTCATCGGCGAGGTTGTCGGGTCGGTCTCCTCAAGGAAGATCACGTCCTGGTGCGGGATGTCGGCATGGACCGGCACCTCATATCCCGCCAGATCGTGGTTGACGAAGAAGCCGAAACGTTTGTCGATCGCGAGCTCCTCCATGAGCGCGGCGCCGGCGCCCATCGTCATGGCGCCGATGACCTGACTTCGCGCCGATTTCGGGTTCAAGATGCGGCCGGCGGCGCACACCGCGAGCATGCGGCGGATGCGGATCTCGGCGGTGGCGGAATCGACGCCGACCTCGACGAAATGCGCGCCGAAGGTCGATTGCTGGAACTTCTTGGCGAGGTCGCCATATTCCATCACATCCTCGGCAACGAGGCCGCCGGGGCCGGCGGCCTGGGCGAGCGGCACGCTGCGGTTGCCCGAGCGCACCTTGCCGCCGGCGAAGACGGTGTCGGCGGAGTTGAAGCCGAGCTTCTGCGCCACCGCCTCGCGCAGCTTGACGCAGGCAGCATAGACGCCGGCAGTCGCGCTATTGCCGCCCCATTGCCCGCCCGATCCCGCCGAGACGGGAAAGTCGGAATCGCCGAGCTTCACCACCACGCGATCGAGCGGCACGCCCATCATCTCAGCGGCGGTCTGGCCGACGATCGTATAGGTGCCGGTGCCGATGTCGGTCATGTCGGTCTCGACCGTGACGACGCCGTCGCCGTCGAGCCGGACACGCGCGGCCGACTTCATGTTGATGTTGTTGCGGAACGCGGCCGCCATGCCGATGCCGACCAGCCATCGGCCGTCGCGGACCTGGGCCGGCCGCGGGTTGCGCTTGTTCCAGCCGAACTTGTCGGCGCCGGTGCGCATGCACGCGATCAGCTGGCGCTGCGAGAAGGGTCGCTGGGGTTTTTCGGGGTCGACCTGGGTATCGTTCAGCGCGCGGAACTCGATGGGGTCGAGCCCGAGCTTCTCGGCCATCTCGTCCATCGCGATCTCGAGTGCCATCAGCCCCGGAGCTTCGCCCGGCGCGCGCATCGCATTGGCCTCGGGCAGGTCGAGCACCGCGAGCTTCTGGCCGATCAGCCGATTGGCGCCGGCATAGAGCAGCCGCGTCTGCGCGACCGAACCTTCGCCGCCACCGCCGGGCAGGTCGCCGCACCATTCCTCATGCGCGATCGCGCTGATCCGCCCGTCACGACCCGCACCGATGCGGATGCGCTGGATCGTCGCTGGGCGGTGCGTCGTGTTGTTGAACATCAGCGGGCGGGTGAGGGCGACCTTGACGGGACGTCCCGCTGCCTTGGCGCCAAGCGCGGCGAGGATCGCATCGGCGCGAACGAAGAGCTTGCCGCCGAAACCACCGCCAATGAAGGGCGAATCGAGCCGGACATTCTCCTTGGGGATGCCGAGGGTCTTGGCGACGTCGCCCTTGCCCCAGGCGATCATCTGGTTGGCGGTCCAGAGCGTCAGCTTGTCGCCGTTCCAGGCCGCGATCGAAGCGTGCGGCTCCATCATCGCATGCGCCTGGTCGGGGGTGGTGTAGTGCTGGTCGAGCTGGACGGGCGCGCCCGCGAAGGCACTTTCGAAATCGCCGACCTTGGTGTTGTGGCTGCCTTTGGTGACCGCACTGTCCATCGTCGCGGCGAGATCGAACGCGCCCTTGCCGCGGGCATAGTCGACGCGGATCAGCGCGGCGGCGGCGCGGGCCTGCTCGAACGTTTCGGCAACCACCAGGGCGATCGCCTGGTGGTAATGCTCGATCTCGGGGCCGCCGAGCAGGTTCGCGGTGTTGAAATCGCCCTTGGTCAGCTTGCCGGCATTGTCGGCGGTGACGATCGCCAGGACGCCGGGCGCGGACCTGGCATCGCCGAGGTTGATCGAGGCGATGCGTCCCTTGGCGATCGCCGAACCGAGGACGAAACCATAGGCGGGATTCGCCACGACGTCGTGGCGCTCATAGGCATAGGGTGCGGTGCCGGTGGTCTTGCGCGGACCGTCGATCCGGTCGGTCGCCTTGCCGACGACCTTGAGCTGATCGATCGGGTTGGTGGTGGCGGGGGTGTCGAACTTCATGGCTCAGGCCCTCGCTTCGGCCAGCACCGAGTCGAGCGTGCGCTCGGCCAGTGTCAGCTTGAATGCATTCTCATGCGTCGGCTGCGCGCCGGCGAGCAGTATCTCGTTGGTGCGCCTGGCGCCCTTGGGCAGCTGTTCTTCGGCAGCCTCGATCCGCCACGGTTTGTGCGCGACGCCGCCCAGCGCGACGCGGCCACTGCCGTCCTTCTGGACCACCGCCGCGACCGAAACGAGCGCAAAGGCATAGGACGCGCGGTCGCGCACCTTGTGGTAGAAATGCTTGCCGCCGACCGGCTTGGGCAGTGTCACCGCGGTGATCAGCTCGCCGGGGACGAGCGCATTCTCGATATGCGGGGTGTCGCCGGGGAGGGCGTGGAAATCGGCGATCGGGATCGCGCGGGTAGCGCCGTCGGGCTTCACCGTCTCGACGCTGGCGTCGAGCAGGCGCATCGCCACCGCCATGTCGCTGGGATGCGTGGCGATGCAGGCGTCGCTGATCCCGATCACGCCGAGGCTGCGGCTGACTCCGCCGATCGCCGCGCAGCCGCTGCCGGGCTTGCGCTTGTTGCAGGGTTGGTTGGTGTCGTAGAAATAGGGGCAGCGGGTGCGCTGGAGCAGGTTGCCGGCGGTCGTCGCCTTGTTGCGCAGCTGGCCCGAGGCGCCGGCGAGCAATGCGCGGCTGAGCACCGCATAATCCTTGCGGACGCGCTTGTCGGCAGCGAGATCGGTGTTGCGGACCAGCGCGCCGATGCGCAACCCGCCCCCGGGAGTCGCCTCGATCTTGTCGAGCTGGAGGCCGTTGACGTCGACGAGATGCGCCGGTGTCTCGATCTCGAGCTTCATCAGGTCGAGCAGGTTTGTGCCGCCGGCGATGAAGCGGGCGCCTTGGGTGCGCGCGACGATCGCCGCGGCTTCGGCGGGGGTGCGGGCGCGCTCGTAGCTGAAGCTCTTCATGCCCGGGTCCCCTTGGCTTCTCCCGCGACTTCCTGCATCGCCTCGACGATGTTCGAATAGGCGCCGCAGCGGCAGATATTGCCGCTCATCCGCTCGCGCATCTCGATGGCGGTCATCGCTGGCTTCGCGTTGATGTCGGCGCTGACATGGCTGGGGATGCCGCGCTTGATCTCGTCGAGCACCGCCACCGCCGAGCAGATCTGGCCGGGGGTGCAATAGCCGCACTGATAGCCGTCATGTTTGACGAACGCGACCTGCATCGGGTGCATGGCCTCGGGCGTGCCGAGGCCCTCGATCGTGGTGATCTCGTCGCCTTCGTGCATCACCGCGAGGCTGAGGCACGAATTGATCCGGCGGCCGTCGACAATGACGGTGCAGGCGCCGCACTGGCCGTGATCGCAGCCCTTCTTGGTGCCGGTGAGATGGAGATGCTCGCGCAGCGCGTCGAGCAGGGTGGTGCGCGTGTCCAGTTCGAGCGCGCGTGGTTTGCCGTTCACCTTGAACGCGACCTTGTGCATCGGCGGGGCGGCTCCCTGGAGGGGCGGAGCGGGTTCGGCTGCGACATTGGGTGCCACCGTGACGGCAACCGATGCGGCGCCGCTGATCAGCACGCCCCGTCTCGAAATGTCGAATTCGCCTGATCTGTCCATTGCGGTGCTCCGGATCGCGCGCGCGGGCGGTTATTGCGTTCAATTGCGGACGAAGAGCGGAGTTCCATCCGCGCATCGTTTCGATGCCGATATCTAGCGCGTCGATCGGCGCCTGTCTTCTTGCATTGCAGCATTCCGTAGTTGGGTTGCGGCGCATCTGGTGCTAGCGCGCGGCACATGCTCAATCTTGCCGACATCACGGTCCGCATCGGCGGTCGGACCATCATCGACGACGCCAGCGCCAAATTGCCGCCGCGCAGCCGGGTGGGCCTGATCGGCCGCAACGGCGCCGGCAAGACCACCTTGGTGCGCGTGATCACCGGCCTGCTCGATGCGGACGGCGGCGACGTCTCGATGCCCCGGGGCAGCAAGATCGGTTATATCGCGCAGGAAGCGCCAAGCGGCACCGCGACGCCGTTCGAAACGGTGCTGGCCGCCGACGTCGAGCGCGCGGCTTTGCTCGAAGAGGCCGAGCACAGCCATGATCCCGACCGGCTGGGCGAGGTTCATGAGCGGCTGAACGCGATCGACGCCCATTCGTCGCCGGCGCGGGCCGCGCGGATCCTGGTGGGTCTCGGCTTCGACGAGGACGCGCAGCACCGTGCGCTCGACAGTTTCTCGGGCGGCTGGAAGATGCGCGTCGCGCTCGCGTCTTTGCTCTTCTCCCAGCCCGACATGCTGGTGCTCGACGAGCCCTCGAACCACCTCGATCTCGAAGCGGTACTGTGGCTCGAGGATTTCCTGCAGAGCTATCCGGCGACGATCCTGCTGGTCAGCCACGAGCGCGACTTCCTCAACAATGTCGTCGATCACATCCTGCACCTCGATCGCGGCAAGCTGACGCTCTATCCGGGCGGCTATGACGCCTTCGAGCGCCAGCGCGCCGAGCGCCAGGCGCAGCTCGCCTCGGCACGCGCCAAGCAGCAGGCCGAGCGCGAGAAACTGCAGGACTATATCGCCCGCAACTCGGCACGCGCATCGACCGCCAAGCAGGCGCAGAGCCGGCAAAAGGCGCTGGCGCGGATGCAGCCGATCGCCGAATTGCTCGACGATCCGACCCTGCATTTCGACTTCCCCAATCCGGACGAGCTGCGCCCGCCGCTGATCACGCTCGACATGGCGACGGTGGGCTATGACAAGACGCCGATCCTGAAGCGACTGAACTTCCGGCTCGATCCGGACGACCGCGTCGCGCTGCTCGGCCGCAACGGCAACGGCAAGACCACGCTCGCGCGGCTGCTCGCCGCGCAACTCGCGCCGATGGAAGGCGCGATGACGGCTTCCGGCAAGATGAAGGTGGGTTATTTCACCCAGTATCAGGTGGAGGAGCTCGACCGGACCGAGACGCCGCTCCAGCACATGACGATCCTGATGAAGGGGGCCAGTCAATCCGCGGTGCGCGCGCAGCTCGGGCGATTCGGCTTCTCTGGTCCCAAGGCGACCACCGAGGTCGGCAAGCTGTCGGGCGGCGAGCGCGCGCGGCTGGCGCTGGCGCTGATCACCCGCGACGCGCCGCATATGCTGATCCTCGACGAGCCGACCAACCACTTGGACGTCGATGCGCGCGAGGCGCTGATTCAGGCGCTCAACGCCTATACCGGCGCAGTGGTGATCGTCAGCCACGACCGGCACATGCTCGAGATGACCGCGGACCGGCTGGTGCTGGTCGATAGCGGCACTGCGAGCGATTTCGACGGCAGCCTGGATGATTACATCGCGTTCGTGCTGACCAAGGACGCGAGCGACGCGGCCAAGGCGAGCGGCGAGGGGAAGATGAGCAAGAAGGACGCCCGCCGCGCCGCCGCCCAGGCCCGCGAACAGGGCACCGCGCTCAGGAAGAAGGCCAAGGAGGCCGAGGCGGCGCTCGCCAAGCTGACCGAGCAGCGCAGCGCGGTGGATCGGGCGATGTTCGACCCCACGACCGCCGATGCCGGGCTCACCAAGCTCTCGATGAGCGACCTGATGAAGCGGCGCGCCGAGCTGGAGGGCCAGATCGAGGCGGCCGAGGCGGCGTGGATGGAGGCGAACGAGGCGCTGGAATCGATCGCAGCCTGAGGACCCTAGGCCGCGGCGCTGGCCAGTTTCGCGACATCGCCCGGTGTCGCGAAGTTGAACTGTCGCTTGCCGTGGCTCTTCGACCGATAGAGCGCACAATCCGCGCAGGCCAGCAGCCGTTCGAGGTTCAGGCCGAAATCGGTGCCCAGGGCGATGCCGACGCTGGCCGAGATCTTCAGGCTCTTCCCTTCGATCTCATAGGGCAGGCTGAGGTCGCGGATGAGCCTGCGCGCCAGCATCTGCGCCTCGTCCGGATGGCCGAGATCGGTCTGCAGCACGACGAATTCATCGCCGCCCAGGCGCGCGACCACGTCGCCGGCGCGCACGGTCTTCTTCATCCGCTCCGCCACCTCGCGCAGCAGCGCATCGCCCATTGGATGGCCGTGGATGTCGTTGACCGCCTTGAAGCCGTCCAGGTCGAGATAGTGCAGCGCCACGGTGTCGTCGTGCAGCATCGGTTCCGGTTCGAGGAATCGTTCGCGCAGCATCAGCCGGTTCGCCAGACCGGTCAGAGGATCGTGCTTGGCGAGAAGCGCGAGGTCGTGCTGGGTGATGAGATGCAGCACCGTCGAGCGGTACAGATAATGGACCGTGTTGAGGCTCAATGCGGCGATCATCGCGACCAATATGGCCTCGACCGCGAAGAGCTGCGTGTGGAGCGGCGTCGCATCGGGCGTCAAAGCATGCCAGGCCAGAGCGCAGACGGTCGGCACCGTCGCGAGCATGAGGCTGACCACGCAGACGATCGGCCTTGAGGAAATCCGGGAAACGATGCCGGCGCCGAAGCCGAACACGATGCTGACGGTGATCATGTGCATCAGCGGATCGTGGAAGATGAGCGCCCGGATGTTGAGGACCGCGATCAGGCAGGCGAGCGCGTAGCAGCCGACGGCGTAGCGGCGCTCCCAGATTTGCAGCTCGGGACGGGTGATCGGGTTTCGGACACGCAGGTGATAGGCGTGGAGCACCAGCAGCCGGACCAGCGTCACGAGCGTGATCATGACCGCGACTGTGGTGAACACCGGGTCGTGCCGCTTCATGGCCAGCAGGGCGGCGATGCAGGCGCTGACCACGCCCATCGCCGCGATGGGAAGGCGCATTCCGAACAGCGTGTCGATGAGTTCGCGGTAAACGAGCTCGGGCAGCACCATCGCCGGCCGCCACGAAGAAGATCTTCGTGCCACGGGCCGAGTCGGCGAGCGGCGTTCAAACTGGGTCACCATCCCTGGTTAATCCAGGACGGCTAACGCTTTGTTTAAACGGGCTTACGTAGTTCTGGTAAGGTTACCGAGGCGTAACGACGGCGACCGTTCAAGCCGCGCTCTGCGCCTTGCGCTTGGTGGCGATGACAACCCGGTCGCGGCCTTCGCTCTTGGCGCGGAGCAGGGCCGCGTCGGCTGCCAGCACGAGCCGGTCGGGCGCCGTATTCGAAGGCGCGGTGGCGATTCCGATCGAAGCGGTGATCCTCCCGAGTTCCGCGCCGTTGTTGCTGATCTGCAATGCCTGAATGTGTGCGCGGATGGTTTCCGCACGTTCCAACGCCTGTTCCGGGCCGAACCCGGGCAGGAGCAGCAGGAATTCCTCGCCGCCATAGCGGAACGCGCACCCCGCGTCGCGGATCGATCCCTTGAGCAGGCCGCCGACCTCGCGCAGCACGGCATCGCCGGCATCATGGCCGAACACGTCATTGAACCGCTTGAAGTGATCGACGTCGAGCATCAGGCAACTGATCGGCTGGCCCAGTCGCTCGGCCTCGGCGAGCTGCGCCTCGACCACGGCATCGAGCTGGCGGCGGTTCGCCAGGCCGGTGAGCGGATCGGCCATCGCCATCTCGCGCAACGCATCGCGCAGGCGCAGATTGGCGAGCGCGAGGGCGATATTCTCCGTCAGCATGCGGAGATAGGTCTCGGCCGTCCCGGCCGGGTCCTCCACGCCGGATCGCGGCTCGAAATAGAGCAGGCCGAGCGTCTCGCGCTGCGCGGTGAGCGGAAGGCACAGCGTGTCGACGAGTTTTCCGCCGTCCAGCTCGAGATGGTCGCAGGGAACGTCGATGATTTCGCCCACCGGCCGGTGCGGCAAGCCCCGCCGAAGCGCCCAGCAGGAAGCCGGCGAGAATTCGGCGCGAGAATGCACGGGCTCGAGCCAGTTGCACGCCTCGACCACTGCATTGCGCGACACGTCGAGCAGATAGAGGCGGCCCGCGAGACCGGGCGCGATCTCGGGCACGAAACGCTGGATGATTTCCTTGAGATCGAGCAGCGTGTCGCATCCCTGCATGCGCTGCGTCATCCGCGACAACAGATCGCGCATCGCGCGATCGGCGTCGCGTTCCGCCTCCAGCCGCTGCCGCTCGAGACCATTCTCACGGAAGATCCGGATCGCCTGCGCCATGTCGCCGATCTCGTCGACATGCCCATAGTCGGGCGTTTCGACGCCATAGTCCTGGGCCGCGAGCCGGCCGACCACGTCGCTGAGCTTGACGACGGGGCGCAGCACGCGCTGCTTGAACACGAAATAGAGCACGAAGAGGAACAACAGGCCGGTGACGGCGAGGACGGCCTCGGAAATGCCTTTCCACAGCCGGGCCATGTCGGTCGCGGCCTTCACCTGCTCCGCTATGCGCTGATCGAGCCGATACTGAAAGCGTTCGATCATCGATTCGGCGCGATCGAGCTCGCGCTCATATTCTGCACCGAACAGGATCCGCCGCGCGTTCGTTTCGTCGCCGCGCGCATGGGCCGCAAGTGCCTCGCCCTGCTCGTCATGGAGCGTGTCGGCCCAGCGGATCGCTTCCTTCAGCGAATGCAGCTCATCGGGCGTCGCGCCGGCATCGCCGAGGTGGCGGATGCGATCCTCGACCGTGCCGAGCGCGGCGGCGTCGCGCCGATAGAGCGCCAGATAGGTGGGATCGCCCGTGCTGAGATACTGGCGGGCATGATCGGTGAGGAGGAGGAGATCCTCTTCGAGCGAGGATGTCGCCTGGTCGAGACGGTAGCGCTGTTCGACCGCCGCGCGCTCCCGCTCCTGCGCGTTGGACGCCAGCAGCATCGCGGTGCCCGAGACCAAGGTCAGCGCGACTGTCGCGCCATAGGCCCAATTCGTGATCGTTACCAAGCGCATGATGTCGCAGGATACGCGCCCGATCGGGTGCGAAAGGTTAACAGACACATCCGCAATAGCTGCAGGACATGCCGCGCTTCGGACTAGCGCCGCTTGAGGCCCACCAGCGCAGTGTCCAGCGCCTGAAGGAAGCGCGAGCGATCGGTCTTGGAGAAGGGCGCGGGGCCGCCAAGCTGGTCGCCGCCTGCGCGGAGATCCGCCATGATCGCACGCGTGGCGATGGCGCTGCCGATCGAACTGGTCGTGAAGGGCCTGCCGGTGGGAGCGAGCACGGTCGCGCCCGCCTTGAGGCAGCGATCGGCGAGCAGGATATCGGCGGTGATCGCCACCGTCCGCGCATCGCTGTTCTCGGCGATCCAGTCGTCGGCGGCGTCGAAGCCGTCGCTCACCACGACGCGGCTCAGCAACGGGTGCTGCGGAATGCGCAGATGGCTGTTGCTGACCACGACCACCGGTACCTCATGGCGCCAGGCGACCTTGTAGATTTCTTCCTTCACCGGGCACGCATCGGCATCGACGAGGATGCGGACGGGTCCGCTCATCTGGGCCGGGGACCCTTGGGCGGACCCTTGCGATAGGGCTTGGGCTGGTGACGGGGTGCCGGGCGGCCGGCATTAGGGCCGTTGCGCTGGGGCCGGGGACCGCGCGGCGGGCCGTCGTCATGCGCCGGGCCCTGCGAGGGCTCGATGCGGACATCGTCGTCGCCATCCGCCGTCTTGGCGAGCGCGGCCTGGAACTTGGCGGCGAGTGCGCGGGGCACCTGGAAGTTGGTCTCGTTCTGGGCGATGCGGATCGCGCCGACCTCGTTCTTGGTGATCTGGCCGCGGCGGCAGATCAGCGGCAGAATCCAGCGCGCATCCGCATTCTGGCGGCGACCGATATCGAGGCGGAACCAGACGATGTCCTCGAAGCCGGGGCGGTGGCGCTCCTGCTGTGCGGCGCGGCGGGCTTCGGGAGTCTGCTCGGCTAGCTCTTCGGGCTGCGGCATCGCGTTGCGGTGCGCGCGGACCAGCGCGGCGGCGATATCCTCAGGGCTCTTCTCGGCCATCAGGCGCTCGGCCAGCGCCCGATCCTCGTCATCATACTCCACCGGCTCGAGCAGAGCCGCGATCAGGCGTTCGCGATCGCTGGCGCGAATCTGCTCGGGCGTCGGCGCTTCGAGCCATTCGGCGTTGATACGTGCACCCCGCAGCATCGATTCGACCCGGCGACGGCGCGGATAGGGGACGATGAGGATCGCCGTACCCTTCTTGCCAGCGCGGCCGGTGCGGCCCGACCGGTGCTGGAGCGTCTCGGCGTCGCGGGGCAGCTCGACATGGATGACGAGGCTGCGCGTCGGTAGATCGATGCCGCGCGCGGCAACGTCGGTCGCGACGCAGACGCGGGCGCGGCGATCGCGCAATGCCTGGAGCGCGGCATTGCGCTCGTTCTGGCTGTGCTCGCCCGATAGCGCGACGGCGGCGAAACCGCGCTCGACAAGGCTGGCATGCAGATGGCGGACATTGTCGCGCGTCGCGCAGAACAGCATCGCCGTTTCCGCCTCGTGGAGGCGGAGCAGGTTGATGACCGCGTGCTCGATATCGGACGGCGAGACGGTGACCGCCTGATAGGCGATGTCGCCATGGCCGCGATCTTCGCCCACCGTGGTGATGCGCAGCGCGTCGCGCTGGTAGCGCTTCGCCAGCATGACGATCGGCTTGGGCATCGTCGCGGAGAACAGGAGCGTGCGGCGCTCGTTGGGGGTCGCGTCGAGAATCTCCTCGAGATCCTCGCGGAAGCCCATGTCGAGCATCTCGTCGGCTTCGTCGAGCACTGCGGCCTTGAGCGCCGAGAGATCGAGCGCGCCGCGCTCGAGATGGTCGCGCAGACGCCCCGGCGTACCGACGACGATGTGTGCCCCGTAACTGAGATTGCGGCGCTCCTTCGAGGCATCCATGCCGCCGACGCAGGTGGCGATGCGTGCGCCGGTGGGGCCGTAGAGCCAGATCAGCTCGCGGCTGACCTGGAGCGCGAGCTCGCGCGTCGGCGCGATGATGAGCGCGAGCGGGGCCTTTGCCGGCGCGACGCGGCCGTCTTCGCCGACCAGTTCGGAGGCCATGGCCATGCCGAAGGCGACGGTCTTGCCCGATCCGGTCTGGGCGGAGACGATGAGGTCACGGCCGAGTGCATCGGGTTCGAGCACCGCCGCCTGGACGGGGGTAGGCGCGGTATAGCCGCGCGCGGCGAGCGCCTCGGAAAGAAGCGGGGGGAGCTGGGAAAAGGGCATGTTTCGCTTAAATGGGGGGATGCGGCGCTGGCCGCAATAAGCAGCGCCCCTTAGCCCCTATCGAGCTTCCACGCCAGCGTTAGATAATCCTCGGCCGCTTTGCGCAGCGCCGGGTCCTTTTCAAAGGCCTTAGCAGGAGGCGGCGCGGTGCCCAGAGCCTCCATCAGCGACCAGAGCGCGAAGCGGCGGCTGGGCTCGCGCTCGGTACCGAAATCGACGGCGAGACGATGATCGCCCGCGGCGCGCGCGGCGGGATCGATCGCATCGAGATCCTCGGTGCCGAAATAGTGGAAAAGGAGTGCGTCGAGATCCATTCAGGCAGAAGCCGTGAAAGGCAGAGCGGGTTCCGCGTCCCGATCGCCGATGCCCGCGATCCAGGTGGCGGTGACCTGGAGCGATTCGTCGAGTGCGACCAGATCGGCGCTGTGGCCGGGGGCGATGCGTCCATGATCGGCGCCGAGGCGCAGGAAGGCGGCGGGCGAGTGGCTCGCCATCGCGATCGCGGCCTCCAGCGGGGCGCCGAGCATCGAGACGGCGTTGCGCACCGCCGATGCCATGTCGAGATTCGAGCCGGCGAGCGTGCCGTCGGCATCGGTGCAGGTCCCGCCCTGAACGAGGATGCGGCGGCCCTGCAGCGTGAACTCGCTCGCCGAACTGCCGACCGAGGGCATCGCGTCGGTCACCAGCATCAGCGACTCGACCGGCTTGCAGCGCAGCGCGAGCTTGAGCGTGACCGGGCTGACATGGTGGCCGTCGACGATGATGCCGGCGACCAGCGCGTCCTGCTCGAGCGTCGCGCCGACCAGCCCGGGCGCGCGCGAGGTAAGCGGCGACATCGCGTTGAACAGGTGCGTGATGCCGGTAAGGCCCGCCTGCATCGCGGCGATCGCCTGCTCATAGGTGGCATTGCTGTGGCCGGCGGCTACGATCACCCCGGCTTGGACGAGGCGATGGATCACCTCGGGCGTGGTCTGTTCGGGCGCGAGCGTTACCAAAGTGCGGCCGCGCTTGAGCGCGGTGAGCACCTCGATGCTCTCCTCGTCGATGCGGCGGATCTTCTCGGGCAGATGGATGCCGCGGCGGTCGCGGTTGAGGAACGGGCCCTCGATATGGATGCCGAGCACGCCCGGGACGCCCGCCTCGATCGCCGAGTCGACCGCGGCGACGGCGCGGCGGACCACCGAGAGATCGTCGCTGATCAGCGTCGGCAGGAAGCCGGTGGTGCCGAAGCGACGATGCGCCGCGCCGATCGCGGCGATGCCGTCGACGGTCGGCGCGTCGTTGAACAGCACGCCGCCGCCGCCATTGACCTGCGTATCGAGAAAGCCCGGCAGGAGCATCTGCCCGCCCAGATCATGACGGACGGCGTTTGCCGGAATATCGGCCGCGGGCACGATCGCCACGATGCGGCCGGCCTCGACCAGCACTGCGACATCGTCGCGAAAGCCTTGCGCGAGCAGGATGCGGCCATTGACGAAAGCACTGGCCATCAGACGGTCTCGGTCACTTTCGCAAGGCTGGGCGGGCGATCGGGATCGAAGCCGCGTTTGAGCGATAGCGCATTTGCTGCGCGGTAAAAGGCCTGGATCTGCAGCATCGGTTCGATTGCGGGATGCGCGGCCGGATGCGGGAGCTGGATCGCGCCGGCGACTTCGCCGCCGCTGACCAGCACTTCGCCGCCGCGCGCGAGCACATCGGCGACCAGCTCGTCGACTCCGTCGGCAGTCTCATCACCCTGGCGGAAGACGAGCAACGGGAAATCGGGGCCGACCAATGCCATCGGGCCGTGGCGGACCTCCGCGGCGCTGAAAGCCTCGGCGTGGAGGCCGCAGGTTTCCTTGAACTTGAGCGCGGCTTCCTGCGCGATGCCGAAGCCGATGCCGCGGCCGATCACATAGAGGCCGCGCGCCTTGTGCAGCCGCTCGATCAGGGGCGACCAGTCGCATTGCCACGCCGCGCGGAGCAAGGCAGGGGAGGCGAGGACCGCTTCGAGCAGTGCGGCGTCATCGGCCCAGCGCGCGACGAGGTGAAGCAGGCCGGCGAGGCTGGCGATATAGGATTTGGTCGCGGCGACGCTGAGCTCGGGCCCGGCATGGAGCGGCAGCGTGACATCGGCTTCAGCTGCGAGTGGCGAACTCTCGACATTCACCAGCGCGAGCGTCCGCGCGCCGCCCTGCTTCGCAGCGCGCATCACCGCAAGAATGTCGGGGCTCTTGCCCGATTGCGAGATGCCGATCGCGAGCATGCCGGAAAAATCGGTGGCGGTGCCGTAGACCGACGAGATCGAGGGCGCGGCGGAGGTGGTCAGCACGCCGAGCCGTGTCTCGATCAGATATTTAGCGAAGGTCGCGGCGTGATCCGAGCTGCCGCGCGCGCAGGTGAGCACTCCGCGCGGATGCTCGGCGCGCAGTTCGGCGGCGAGGGCCGTCGCAGCCTCGGCATTGGCAGCAAGCTGGCGCTCGACAGCGTTGGCGGCGTCGGCCGCTTCCTGGAACATCCGAGTCGATTGTGGATCGGCCATCGGATCAGCCTCGCGTGTCCAGCTCGGCGACGAAGTCATAGGCATCGCCACGATACCAGCTCTGCGTCGCCTCGATCACGCGGCCATCGGCGAGAAAGCCGCGCCGCTCGATATAAAGCCCCGGAGCGCCGGCTTCGATCCCGAGCAGCTTGGCCTGTTCGGCGTTGAACAGCACCGCGCGCAGCCGCTGGAGCGCGCGGACGGGGCGATTGCCGGCGGCCTCGAGCGCTGCATAGAGCGAGGATCCGACCGTCTCGATATCGTCGAAGCCGAAGCCGGGAATGGTCGCATGCTCGAGCGCCATCGCGACGTCGTCGGCATAGCGGACGCGATTGAAGCGAAAGACCGCGGCGCCGGGGCTCAGGCCGAGCGTGAGCGCCTCGTCGGGCGTCACCGCGCCCTCGGTGCGGCTCAGCCATTCGCTGCGCACGGTGCGCCCGCGCGCGGCCATGTCTTCGGAGAAAGAGGAGAGCTTGGCGAACTGCTTCTCGACTCGGCTCGCGACGAAGGTGCCTGCGCCGTGGCGGCGCACCAGCAGGCCTTCGTCGACCAGCGTATCGAGCGCCTTGCGCAGCGTGATCCGCGACACCGAGAGGTCCGCGGCGAGATCGCGCTCGGGCGGCAGTGCCTCGTTTGGCTTGAGTACCTGGTCGCGCAGCGCCTCGCGCAACGCATCCTCGAGCCGCCGATACAGCGGACCGCCACCAGCCCCATCCAGGGGTTTAATTCTTTCGGCCAGCAGCGGCATCTCGGCTCCACCATTGGGGTTCTCGTCGTCCGACGCAACACTAATACCAATGGAATACCAGTTGTCAGTAAAAAAATTTCGCGCCACCGTCACATTGTTGAAAGAATCCCTCTTGACGACCGAATTGGTCTGGCAGATGGTTCATACATTGGTATGCAACTGGTACAGACACAGTGCATACCACAGGGATCATCTAAGGGGATGGATCATGGGGATTCGGGCACTACTCATCGGCACCGCCAGCAGCGTGGCGCTGTTCGCCAGTGCAGCGCATGCGCAAAACCAGAGCGGTGACGCAGCGCAGACCGCGGAGTCCCAGGACGGTGGCGAGATCGTCGTCACCGGCTTCCGGGCATCGCTCGCGCAATCGATCGAGACCAAGCGCAACGCCGATGCGATCGTCGATTCGATCACGGCCGAGGATGTCGGCAAGTTCCCCAACACCAACGTCGCCGAAGCGCTGACGCTGGTTCCGGGCGTGACCGTCGACCGCCAGTTCGGCCAGGGCGAGAAGGTCTCGATCCTCGGCACCGATCCGGCGCTCAACCGCACCCTGCTCAACGGCCAGACGGTCGCTTCGGCCGACTGGTTCATCCTCGACTCCCCGGGTCGCACCTTCAACTACGCGCTGCTGGCGCCGCAGCTTGTCGGCCGGGTCGATGTGTACAAGTCGCCCGAGGCGCGGATCGATGAAGGCTCGATCGGCGGCACGGTCAACGTCAACACGCGGCATCCGCTGGACCTGAAGCCGCTCACGGTCGCGGGCTCGCTGGGCTATCTCTACAATGATCGCTCGGAAAAGGGCGACATCCAGGGCTCGGCGCTGCTCAGCTGGCGCAACGAAGCCGGGACGATCGGCCTGCTCGCCTCGTTCCAGCGCAGCCGGGACCAGCTCCGCCGCGACGGCCTGGAGGCCTATGGCACGATCACCGCCGATTTCTGGGCGGGCAAGAACGACGCGGGATCGGACTCGCGCAACAATGGCTGCACCGGCACCTGCGCGACGACGCTGACCGCGAACCCGAGTGCCAAGTTCCCCAACGCGTTCGGTACCTCCTATTTCGAGCAGACCCGCGAGCGGCTGACCTATTCGGCCGAGGCGCAGTGGAAGCCGGTACCCGAGCTGACGATCGGGGTGGACTGGCTGCGGATCGACGCGAGCTATGACAATCTCAATCAGTCGATGTACGCCTTCCCTGGCAATGTCTGGAACAGCGCCGGCGCGCTGACCGGGCTCACCGTGCAGGACGGCATCGTCAAGAGCGCGAGCTTCCACAATGCGCTGTCGGTGCTCGACGCGCAGTATCGCATCGCCGAGATGCATTCGCAGACCTTCCACGGCAAAGCGAACTGGGAAGGGGTCAACTGGAACCTGAACGTCGAGGGCGGCATCTCGGATGCCGATGGCGGCTCCAAGCACCAGGTGTTCCTCGAATTCCTCAACTGGGCCGATTACACTGTCGATATCAGTGGCGCGCCGAAGAGCCCGGGCACGATCAGCTACGGGAGCAACGTGCTGGGCAATCCGGCTGCGTTCGCGACCGATCCGGGCTGGAGCGGCAACCTGGTCGACAAGCCGACGACCGACAAGGAGCGCTATGGCCAGGCCGATCTGACCTTCAAGTTCGACGGCACGCTGAAGAGCATCCAGGTCGGCTACAAGTTCCGTCGCCACGAGACCGGCCAGCGCTATGCCGGCGTGACCGTCGCGGGCGTCAATGCCGCTGCGTCGCTGTTCAACCCAAGCCAGGTCCAGGACAATTATCTGACCGGCTTCGACGGCATCAACGACCAGATGGCCGGCCGCTTCAAGATCGACGGCAATTCGATGGTCGACTATGTCCAGAGCGGCAAATGGCTGCCAGCAGGAGCGACCTTCCCGGTGCCCTCGCAGTTCGCCGCGGCGGAGTTCACCGCGGGCAATTGGGACGTGAGCGAGAACATCCACGCGGTCTATGCCCAGCTCAATTTCGAGCAGGGTGCGCTGCGCGGCAATATCGGCGGGCGCTACGTCAACACCGCGAGCGACAGCCAGGGTTTCGTCTGCAAGCCGGGTGCGCCGTGCAACGCGCAGGCGGACTGGGTGTGGCAAAGCGCCAAGAAGAAGTATGAAAACTTCCTGCCGAGCATCAACATCGCGATCGACCTGAAGAAGGACCTGATCCTCCGCGCCGCGGCGTCGCAGGTGATCGCCCGGCCGAACTACGCCGATATGACCAGCTTCTTCTGGCTGTCGGACCAGATCCTCACCGGCGGCGGCGGCAACCCCAACCTCGATCCCTATGAATCGACCAACTACAACGCGTCGCTCGAATGGTATTTCTCGCCGCGCGCGATCCTGTCCGCCGAGGTCTTCTACAAGGACATCGGCAACTACATCCTGCAGAAGACCGCGCCGGAGCAATATTTCAACCAGTCGCAGAACCGGGTGACGACCTACCAGATCAGCCGTCCGTACAATGCCGGTTCGGCGCAGGTGAAGGGTTTCGCGGTCGCCTATCAGCAGAACCTGCCGCTGGGCTTCGGCATCCTCGCCAACTACACCTATGCCGACGGCAAGGGCCAGAATGGCGCGGACCTGCCGTTCAATTCGAAGCATCAGGCGAGCCTGAGCCCGTTCTTCGAGACCGGACCCGTCGCGCTGCGCGCCACCTATACCTGGCGCTCCAAATACTTCACCGGCATCGACCGCGCCGACCAGATGTATGTCCGCGACACCGCCAATGTGGACGTCTCGGCGAGCTACAATTTCACCAAATATCTGGGCCTGACGATCTCGGGGATGAACCTGACCGACAGCCAATATTACGCCTATGCCAACACCGAACAGCTGCCGCGCGGGGTCTACAAGACCGGACGCAAGCTGCTCGCGACCGTCAACGTCAATTTCTGATCCTCACCCAGAGGCTATGACTGGGCGGCGGAATCGGGGAAGCATGCTTCCTGCTTCCGCCGCCCATTTCTTTTGTGCGGGCGGCGTTTGCGCATAAGCTCGCACCAATTCGACCGGCGGGGGATGTGACCGCGTGAAGCCCTATCAAACTTTGCTCATCGCGCTGCTGGCGGCGCTTCCCTCGACCCCCGCCGCAGCGCAGCTGCCGCGGCTGCTGCCGGTGCCGGTGGAACTTAAGCAAGCCGAGGGCGCCTTCCGGATCGGATCCACGACGGCAATCGTCGCGGCGAGCGACGATGGCGGCGCGCGCAACGCGGCGGAGCGGCTGGCGGCGCTGGTCAAGGGTTCGCGGGGGTTCGCACCTGCGATTGCGGCGAGCGCCAGCGGGCCGGCGATCCGGTTCCGCCGGGCGCCGACCGGGGACGCGGAATCCTATCGGCTGGACGTGACCGGCGCGGGTGCGACGATCACCGCGGGCGATGATGCCGGACTACTCTATGGCGCGGTGACCTTGTGGCAGGCGATGACGCAAGGCGCGGGGCAGGGCGCGGTGACCGTGCCGGGCTTCACCGTCAATGACACGCCCCGCTTCCATTGGCGCGGGCTGATGCTCGACAGCGCACGGCATTTCCAGTCGACGGACTATGTCCGCAAGCTGATCGACTGGATGGCGGTCAACAAGCTCAACACGCTGCACTGGCACCTGGTCGACGATCAGGGCTGGCGGATCGAGATCAAGAAATATCCCAGGCTCACCGAGGTCTCCGGCTGGCGTTTCCCGGCGACCGCGCCGGGCGCGCCGCCACTGCCCAAGGTAGGCGGCTTCTATACCCAGGACGAGATCCGCGCGATCATCGCCTATGCGGCCAGGCGCAACGTGACGATCGTGCCCGAGATCGAGATGCCGGGGCATGCGCTGGCGGCGATCCGCGCCTATCCTTGGCTCGGCACCGGCACGCCGATCCCGCCGGGTACCGAGAGCGACTGGGGGGTGTTCCCCTGGCTCTACAATGTCGACGACCGCACCTTCTCCTTCCTCGAGGACGTGCTAGGCGAGGTGATGGCGCTGTTCCCGTCGCGCTACATCCACGTCGGTGGCGACGAGGCGGTGAAGGATCAGTGGAAGGCCTCGCCCGCGATCCAGGCGCAGATGAAGGCGCTCGGCATCCAGGACGAGACCGCGCTGCAGAGCTGGTTCGTCCACCGGATCGAGAAGTTCGTCAGCGGCAGGGGCCGGCGGCTGATAGGCTGGGACGAGATTCTGGAAGGCGGGATGCCCGCGGGAGCGACGATCACCTCGTGGCGCGGAATCGACGGTGCGATCGCCGCTGCCAAGGCCGGGCATGACGCGGTGCTGAGCCCGGCGCCGACGCTCTATTTCGACAATCGCCAAGGGTTCGGACCGTCCGAGCCGCCTGGGCGCGGCCATCTGATCGACCTGAAGACGGTCTATGACTTCGATCCCGCGCCCGACGCGATCCCGGCGGAGCAGCAGCACCATATCCTGGGGCTGCAGGCGAATCTGTGGGCGGAGCATATCCGCACCGAAGCGCGCTCGGCATGGGCGACCTTCCCCCGCGCGAGCGCAGTCGCCGAGATCGGCTGGTCGCGCGAGGCGGAGCGCAGCTTCCCCGATTTCGTGACGCGGGTGATCCCGCAGATGGAGCGGATGCGCAGCCTGGGCCTTGCCCCCGCGACCAGCGCCTTCGAAGTGCATCCGAGCCTGGACTACAAGCCCGGCGAAGGCACGGTAGGGGTGGCGCTTACGAACCAGGCCGGCCTGGGGATACGCTACACGACCGACGGCAGCGCGGTGACGGCGAAGTCACCGGTCTATGCCGCACCGTTCCAAATCAAGCTTCCCGGCACACTCAAGGCGTCGGCCTTTCTCGACGGGCGTGCCGTGCCGGGCGCGGCCATCGCGCGGCAGATCGATGTGCGTTCGGTGCGTCGGCGCAGCGACGAAGAGCTCAAGACCTGTACCAACAAGGTCGTGCTCGCGCTGGAGGACGATTATCCCGCCACCGGCAAGCGCGCGATATTCCTGACCGACCTCTTCAATCCGTGCTGGCTCTACGAGGCCGCGCCGGTGGGCGGAGCGAAGCAGATCGCGATCGAGGTCGGGCAGATGCCGTTCAACTTCCAGATCGGCAACGATATCAACCACATCAAGTTTGCGCCGCCCGCGACGCCGGCGGGCGAATTCGAGGTGCGCGCGGGAACCTGCCAGGGCCCGCGGATCGCGGTACTGCCGCTGGCCCGGGCGGCGGGCAATCCGGGGATCACGCGGCTGGTCGCGCCGATCGAGCCGCGGCGGGGCAACGAGACCTTGTGCATCAGCTACACCGCCAAGGGCGTCGAGCCGATATGGGCGGTCGAGTCGGTCGAGCTGATCCCATGAGCGGCATGCAGGCCGACAGCGTGACCCTGGTCGCGCCCTTTGCAGGCTGGCTCGCGCCGCTCGAGGAAGTGCCCGACGCGGTGTTCGCCGAGCGGATGATGGGCGACGGCTTCGCGATCGATCCGATCGAGGGCGTGCTGCGCGCGCCGGCGGCGGGCGAAATACTCTCGGTGCCGGCGAGCGCGCACGCGGTGACGCTGCGGCTCGCCAACGGCGCGGAGCTGCTCCTGCATATCGGGCTCGAGACGGTGGCGCTGGGCGGGCGCGGCTTCGCGGCCAAGGTCAAGGCGGGCGACAGGGTTGCCGCGGGCGATCCGCTGATCGTCTTCGATCTCGACGCGGTGGGCGAGGCGGCCAAGGCGCTGATCACGCCGGTGGTGGTGGCCAATGACGGCTACGCGCTGAGTCTGGACCGCGTCGGGCGGCTGGTAGGCGCCGGTGATCCGGTCGCCAGCATCGTGCGCAGCGACGCGCGCGTGGTGGTCAAGGTTGCCGCGCCGGACGAGAAATACGCGCGCGAGGTGCAAGTAGCTGCCGCGCATGGCATCCATGCCCGCCCCGCCGCGCGCATCGCCGCGGCGCTACGGCCGTTCCTGTCCGAGGCCGAGCTGGTGCGCGGCGATCGCACGGCCAATGCGCGGAGCACGGTGGGGCTGCTCGGGCTCGGCGTGACGCGCGGCGAGACCGTGACGGTCCGCGCTACCGGGCCGGATGCGCGCGCGGCGGTGGACGCGGTTGCGGAGCTGATCCTCGCGGGGCTGGGAGAAGAGGCGCACGCTGCGCCTGCGCCCGCCCGGGCTGAGCCCGGCCGGCCGGTCTGCGCCTCGCCGGGCCTTTCCATCGGACGGGTGCTGCAGCTGCGTGCGACCGATCAGGATGTCCCGGAGAATGGCGGGGGCGCAGTGCAGGAGCAGACCGCGCTGGATGGGGCGCTGGCCAAGGTCGCGGCTACCCTGGGCGGCACCAGCGGCAGCGCCGCCGAGATCGCCGAAGCACACCGGGCCTTGCTCGGCGATCCCGAGCTGGTCCGGATGGCGGGCCGGCGGATCGCCGAAGGACGCAGCGCCGCCTTTGCCTGGCGTGCCGCCAGTCGCGAGGCCGCCGATGCGATCCGGGCGACCGGCGATGCGCTGTTGATGGAGCGCGTGGCGGACCTGACCGACCTGGAGCGGCAGGTGATCGCCGCACTGCTCGGCGGCGACGCGCCCAGCGTTCCGGTACTGCCCAAGGGTACGATCCTGATCGCGGAGGACCTGCTGCCGTCGCAGTTCCTGGCGCTCGACAAGGTTAATCTGGCCGGCATCGTCACCGCTGCGGGCGGACCGACATCGCATGTCGCCATCCTGGCCAGCTCGGCTGGGATTCCGATGCTCGTTGCGGCGGGGGGCGATGTGTTGACCATCGTCGACGGCCTGCCGGTGATCCTCGATGCCGATGCGGCGACGCTTGCGATCGATCCTGACGAGGCTGCGCTGGCCGCGACGGGTGAGCGGCTGGCGCATGCCCGCGAACGCCGCGCGCAGGATCTGGCCGCGGCGCACGAGCCCGCGCGGATGGCCGACGGCACGCGGGTCGAGATCTTCGCCAATCTCGGCTCGGTGGTCGACGCGGCCGCGGCGGTGAACGCCGGCGCTGAAGGGTGCGGGCTGCTGCGCACCGAATTCCTGTTCCTCGAGCGCGACACTGCGCCGGGCGAGGAGGAGCAGCGCGAGACCTATTCGCGGATCGCCGCGACGCTGGGCGACCTGCCGCTGATCGTGCGCACGCTCGATATCGGCGGCGACAAGCCGGTGCCGTATCTGCCGTTGCCGGCGGAGGAGAATCCGGCACTGGGCCTGCGCGGTATCCGGCTGGGGCTCGCGCGGCCCGATCTGCTGCGGGTCCAGCTCCGCGCGATCCTGCGCGGCGTGCCGGCGCACCAGTGCCGGATCATGCTGCCGATGGTCGCCGATCTGGGCGACTATCGCCCGGTGCGGGCAATGCTCGACGCTGTGAAGGCGGAACTGGGGATCGCCGATGCGATTCCGCTCGGCGTGATGATCGAGACGCCGGCTGCGGCGATGCTGGCCGGACAGATCGCGCGCGAGGCCGATTTCCTGTCGATCGGGACCAACGACCTAACCCAATATGCGCTGGCGGCCGATCGCGGGAATGCCGGCGTGTCGCAGCGCATCGACGCGCTGCACCCCGCCGTGCTGCGGCTGATCCGCGAGGTCGGGAGCGGCGCCGCTCAGGCGGGGCGCTGGGCCGGCGTGTGTGGCGGGCTGGCGTCCGATCCGCTCGCCGCGCCGATCCTGATCGGTCTCGGCATCACCGAGCTTTCGGCGACGCCGGCCGCAGTGCCGGGCCTCAAGGCCGTGGTGCGCCGGCTCGACATGGCGGCGTGCCGGGCGCTGGCCGAGCGGGCCTGCGACGCGGTTTCGGCAAGTGAAGTACGCGAACTGGCCCGGGAGGCGATCCGATGAAGCTGCACCCTTCGCGCGTGCTGGCGCGGCTTCAGCCGCTCGGGCGCGCGCTGATGTTGCCGATCGCGGTGCTGCCGATTGCCGCGCTTCTGCTGCGGTTGGGCCAGGCGGACATGCTCGGCATCCCGTTCATCGCGGCATCGGGCGACGCGATCTTCTCCAACCTGGGCCTGTTGTTCGCTGCGGGTGTCGCGGTGGGGCTCGCCAAGGAAAATCACGGCGCGGCATCGCTGGCCGGCGTGGTCGCCTATCTCGTCGCCACCGAGGGGGCGAAGGTGCTGCTCAAGCTGCCGCCCGATCTGCTGAGCGCCGCCGCGGCCGAGCAGGCGACATGGCGTGCCAAGGAGATTGCCAAGCTGAGTGTGCCTGTGGGCATATCGGCGGGCATCGTCGCGGGGGTACTCTACAATCGCTACGGCAACATCAAGCTGCCCGACTATCTCGCCTTCTTCGCAGGGCGGCGCTTCGTGCCGATCGCGGCAGGGCTGGCCGGGCTGATCGGCGCGGGAATATTCGGGCTGGGCTTTCCCTGGTTCGAAGCGGGCGTCGATACGCTCAGCCGCTGGGTGGTGAGCGCGGGGCCGATCGGCCTGTTCGTCTATGGCCTGCTCAACCGGCTGCTGCTGATCACCGGGCTGCATCACATCATCAACAACATCGCCTGGTTCCTGCTCGGCGACTTCCATGGCGCGACCGGCGATATCAAACGCTTCTTCGCGGGCGACAAGACCGCCGGCTCGTTCATGGCGGGCTTTTTCCCGGTGATGATGTTCGGGCTGCCGGCGGCGTGCCTGGCGATGTACCGCAGCGCTTTGCCGGCGCGGCGCAAGGCGGTGGGCGGCCTGCTGCTCAGCCTTGCGCTGACCTCGCTCCTGACCGGCGTGACCGAGCCGATCGAGTTCACCTTCATCTTCCTCGCGCCGCTGCTCTATGTGGTCCATGCCGTGCTCACCGGCATCGCGATGGTGGTGATGGACCTGCTGGGCGTGAAGCTGGGCTTCGGCTTCTCGGCCGGACTGATCGACTATGTGCTCAACTACGGCCTGGCGACGCGGCCGCTGCTGCTGATCCCGGTCGGGATCGTCTATTTCGCCATTTATTACTTCGCCTTCAGCTGGTGCATCCGGCGCTTCGACCTGAAGACGCCGGGGCGCGAGACCGACGAGCCGGTGGTGGCGGGCGGCGTTGCTGCTGCCGCAAGCGCGGGCGGGCGCGGGGCCGGCATCGTCCTGGCGCTGGGCGGCCGGGATAATATCCGCAGCGTCGATGCCTGCACGACACGGCTCCGGCTGGTCCTCGCCGATTCCGGCCGGGTCGATGAGGCGATGCTGCGCGGGCTCGGCGCGCGCGGGGTGCTGAAGCTGGCCGATGGCGCAGTGCAGGTCGTGATGGGACCGATCGCCGACCAGGTGGTGGGCGAGGTGCGCGAGGCGATAGCGTCCGGCCCGGTCGTCGCGGCAGCGGGGATCGATGCGGCGGCGGTCGCGCGCGCATTGGGCGAGGGCAACCTTCGGTCCGCCGAGGCGCGTGCCACGCGCGTGCTGGCCAAGGTGGGAGATCCCGGACTGGTCGACGAGGGCGCGCTCCGGCGGGCAGGCGTCCGCGCGGTGGCGGTGACGGGCGGCGCGGTGCACCTGATTGCCGGCGCCGATGCCTCCGCGCTCGCCGCCGAACTCGCCGGCTGAACCATAGCCTTTAGGAATTCCGAACCCAGACCAATCTATTAGCTGTCAACGTGCCTGGTCCTTAAGCAGCCGGGGAAGGAGTTGGTTGGCGATGGCGGGTATTCAGCAGTCGCGGCAAGGCGCGGGCGACTATGTCGCCGACTATCAGCGCAACGGTTATGCGATCGTGCGCGGCCTTTTCTCGCTCTCCGAGCTCGAGACGATCGGCGCCGCGATCGACCAGATCCATGCCGAAGCCATCGCGCATGGCCGCAGCTTCCGCCACGGCAATCTGTTCTACAATGTCGCGCCCGCGGAAGGGGACGAGCCGCCCGTCGTGCGGATGGCGCAGTGGATGTCGTATCACCAGCCGGTGCTCAACGGCGTGCGCACCGATCCGCGCATGGCCGAAATCCTGGCGCCGCTGATCGGCGGCGACCTGAAGCAGATCATCAACCAGCTCCACTGGAAGGCACCCGGATCCAAGGGCGACTTCGCCTGGCACCAGGATTCGCGCTTCCGCCGGCCGGAATCGGCCTATCGCAATCTCGGCGCCTCCTATGTCCAGACCGGCCTCGCGATCGATCCGCACAATCCCGAGACCGGCGGCATGCGGTTCATTCCGGGCAGCCATCTGCACGGCGTGCTGGGCCTCGATACCTCCACCGACGTGCTCGGCAGCGAGATGCAGGATGCGGTGCTGGAGGCGGCAGGGCTTTCCGCCGACGACACGGTCGATCTGGTGCTCGAGCCCGGCGATCTCGCTTTGTGGAGCCCCTATCTGGTGCACGGATCGGGCACCAACCGGTCGACGCACCGGCGGCGCTTCTACATCAACGGCTATGTCCGCGCCGAGGATTGCGACCGCGGCGAATGGGCCTTCCGGAACGGCGAGCCTGTGCCGTTCGGATCCGAGCAGGCGCTCGTCCATTACGAGGCGCTGCGCGAACATGGCGAGCCGCATTACGTCTGACTTGGCGCGTCCGCTGTAACCGCTTACTGCTCGCGGCGATCAGGAGCGGATGACAATGACGACAGGCGAGAACGCCCCCCTCAAGACCATCACCATCGTCGGCGGCGGCACCGCCGGCTGGATGACCGCGGCCTTGCTCTCGCGGCTGTTCGTGCGGGGCTATGAGATCAGGCTGATCGAGTCCGACGAGATCGGCACGATCGGCGTGGGCGAGGCGACGATCCCGGCGATCCGCGACTATCACAAGCTCGCCGGGCTCGATCAGGTCGAGATGATCAAGGCGACTCAGGCGACGTTCAAGCTGGGCATCGAGTTCGTCAACTGGCGCGAGCCCGGGCACAGCTATATCCATGGCTTCGGCAAGATCGGGCAGGACATCTGGTGGCTGCACACGCACCAGCTCTGGCTCAAGGCGGCCGGGCGCGGCGAGGCGCAGCATTTCGACAATTACGCGCTCAATTGCCTGGCGGCGCGCCGGAACAAGTTCTGCCTGCCCGATCCGCGCAATCCCGGATCGCCGCTGGCGGGGCTCGACTATGCCTATCATTTCGACGCCTCGCTGTTCGCGAAGTTCCTGCGCAGCGAGTCCGAGGGCAGGGGCGTCCGGCGGATCGAGGGGAAGATCGTCTCGGTCGAGCTGCGGCCCGAGGACGGGTTCGTCGATCATGTCGTGCTGACGGACGGACGGACGGTGGACGGCGACCTGTTCGTCGATTGCTCGGGCATGCGCGGGCTGCTGATCGGGCAGGCGCTGGGCGTGGGCTATGAGGATTGGAGCCGGTGGCTGCTGTGTGACCGCGCGCAGGCGGTGCCGTGCGAGAGCGTGTCGCCGCTAACGCCCTATACGCGATCGACCGCGCGCGACGCCGGCTGGCAATGGCGCATCCCGCTGCAGCATCGGATCGGCAACGGCCATGTCTATTCGAGTGCGCACCTGTCCGACGACGAGGCGGCATCGGTGCTGCTCGCCAATCTCGACGGCAAGCCGCTCGCCGATCCTCGGCCTGTGCGCTTCCAGCCGGGCAAGCGCGACCGGGCCTGGGAGAAGAACGTTGTCGCGATCGGGCTGTCGAGCGGGTTCCTCGAGCCGCTCGAATCGACCAGTATCCACCTGATCCAGACCGGCATCCTGCGGCTGGTCGCGCTGTTCCCGGGGCAGGGCTTCAACGCCGCCGACATCGAGGAATATAACCGCCAGGCGGACTTCGAGTATCGCGACGTGCGCGACTTCATCGTCGCGCACTACAAGGTCACCAATCGCGAGGACACGCCGTTCTGGGCGTATCTGAAGCATATGGAGGTGCCAGACAGCCTGACCGAGCGGTTCGAGCTGTTCCGCGCCTCGGCCCGCTTCTTCCAGCGCGGCAAGGCCGAGCTGTTCCGCGAGGAAAGCTGGGTGCAGGTGCTGCTGGGGCAGGGGCTGGAGGCGCGCTACGACCCGATGGTCGAGATGCTGCCCGATGACGAACTCGCCGCGATCCTGCGCGAGATCGAGGAGGTGAACGCGGATGTCGCCGATGCGATGCCTGACCATGCCGAGTTCATCGCGCGCCACTGCAAGGCGCCGGCGTTGGCGAGTGTTGCCGTTTAGGCACGGTCGCAACATTCCGGAAATCTGAGAACGTTCTCAACCCGTCGGCGGGATTGACAGGTCGGTCCAAAGTGGTTTTTGACATCGTTGTCGGAAAACAGAATCGTTTCAGCGGTCATGTAACCGGTTACAACGAGGGTTAGGGGAGGAGTTAAGTGATAAATTCCAATATCTTGCGGGCGAATCTTGCTCGCGGCATCTCGGGTGCTGCACTGGCTGCGGCGCTGGCAATCAGCGCGCCCGCCCAGGCGCAGACCACCGCCTCGCTGCGCGGCCATGTCGATGGCGTAAGCGCCGGCGCGGTGGTCACGGCGACCGACAACAACACCGGTCAGGCCGTCACGGGCACCGTGAATGCGAGCGGCGAATATTTCATCCCCGGCCTGCGTCCCGGCACCTATTCGGTGCAGGTGGCAGGCGGCCCCGAGGCGGAAACCGTCGTCGTGCCGGTCGGCCAGACCGTGGTCTATGACATCGCCGCAGCCTCGGCCAATGCCGAGATCGTCGTCACCGGCCGCACCGGCGGGCGCAACGAGACGCGCACCGCGACGATCACCACCAACATCAGCCAGGGGCAGATCGACAATCTGCCGCAGAACGACCGCAACTTCCTGAACTTCGCGGCGCTCGCGCCCGGCGTCAGCGTCACGCCGTCGGGCACCAATCGCCAGGTCCAGGCGGGTGCGACGAGCTCCGACAACACCAACGTGTTCATCGACGGCCTCAGCCTCAAGAACCCGATCAACCATGGCGGCGTCGCCGGCCAGAACTTCTCGAAGGGCAATCCCTTCCCGCAGCTTGCGGTGCAGGAGTTCAAGATCGACACCCAGAACTTCAAGGCCGAATATGAGCAGGCCGGTTCGGCGATCATTACCGCGGTCACCAAGACCGGCGGTCAGGATTTCCATGGCGACCTGTTCGGCGAATGGCAGCCCAAGTCGTTCATCGGCCGGCCGTATTTCGATCGCCCGGGCCATGCCAACAATCCCAACGGCACCACGCCCAAGCCGGATTACAACCGCTGGCAATATGGCGCCGATCTGGGCGGCCCGATCATCAAGGACGTGCTGCATTTCTATCTGGCGTTCGAAGGAACCGACCAGAAACTGCCTTCGACCGGCGTGAACTTTCAGGTGGGCGACAACGTTCCCGCCCCGATCGCCAGCCAGTTCAACGGCAGCTATCCGCAGACCTTCAACCAGAAGCTCTATTTCGGAAAGCTGAGTCTGTTCGCGACCGCTGACGACACGATCAACGCCAGCGCGTTCCTGCGCCGCGAGAAGAACCTGTCGGACTTCGGTGGCAATTCGGTCCCCGAGCACGGTCGCACGCTCAACAGCGAGATCAACGTCTTCCAGGTCGACTGGTCGCACCGCGGTTCGAACTGGCTGAACGAATTCACCGTCGCGTATAACACGGTCGAAAACGGCACGCCGCGCGCGAGCGATGCGCCCGAAATCGTGCTGACCCGCGCGCCCGACATCAGCAGCGGCGAGGTCGCCTATTTCGGCGGCAACAGCTTCATCCAGAACGACCATCAGAAGACGTTCACGGTGAAGAACAACGTGACCTTCTACGGCGGCAATCATGTGATCAAGGCCGGCGGCAAGGTGGTGTTCAACCAGTATGAGCGCCTCGAGGACAGCCGCAACAACGGCACCTATTACTACAATGCCGCGACGTTCAGCGATCCCGCGACCCAGATCCCGACCGCTGCCCGCATCTCGACGGTGCCGGTGCTGCCTGCCAGCGCCAACAACACCCAGATTGGCCTGTTCGTCCAGGACGACTGGACGCCCGACGAGCATTGGACCTTCAACCTCGGCCTGCGCTGGGACTATGAGACCAACGCGAAGAACGAGAATTTCGTGACGCCGGCAAAGGTCGCCGCTGCCCTTCGCGCCTATCAGGGCTGGAAGGCTGCGGGGATCAATCCCGAGGACTATATCTCGACCGGCAACAACCGCGATCCGGACTGGAAGGCTTTCCAGCCGCGCCTGGGCGTCAGCTATGACGTGAATGGCGATCGCGACCTGATCTTCTTCGCAGGTGCGGGCCGCTATTACGACCGGCCGCTGTTCATCGCGTCGGGCATCGAGACGATCAAGAACTACTATCAGTCGATCTCGACGATCACCTTCTGCAACGGAACCGGCGTCGTCACGCCACCGGCCGGCTGCATCCCGTTCCAGTCGTCTCTTCGTGACCCCGCCGCGCTGCGCGCTGCGGCGATCGCTCAGGGCGTTGGCGGTGACGTCTGGCTGCTCAACAACGACACCAAGCTGCCCTTCTCGGACCAGTTCAACGTCGGCATCCGCAAGCGGTTCGGCGCGATCCAGACGTCGCTCAGCTTCTCACACATCCGCAGCCACAACATCTTCCGCTATGTGCGCGGCAACCGCCTGCCCGACGGCACCTACACGTCGCAGGGTGACCAGTGGATCGAGGACAACTTCCCGCCCGCCGGCCAGCTTCCCGGCTTCCAGGGCAAGCTGAACATTGGCGACAACCACGGCAAGGCGGTCTACAACGCGATCTACATCACCGCGGAAAAGCCGTTCACGGGCAATGCACGCTGGGGCTTCACCTCGTCGCTCACGCTGCAGCGCGCGCGCACCAACGTCGCGCAGGAACTCGCCAATAACGACGAGTTCTACAATGGCCCGCGGGTCGACGTGTATGGCTGGAACTATGTCCAGGGCGTCGAGAAGTTCCGCTTCGTGGGCACCGGCATCGCCCGTGGCCCCTTCGGCACGGTCCTGTCGGGCACGCTGACGCTCGGTTCGGGGCCGGCATTCGGCAACATCATCTTCAAGCCGAACCCGCCGGAGAATGCCTGCTGCTACGCCAATATGGGCGGCGTGTTCTTCCCGCACGAGACGTTCGGTTATTCGAACCTCGACCTGCGCATCGCGAAGAAGTTCAAGATGCCGTACGCCGATGGTCACGAGCTCGAGGTCAGCTTCGCGGCGTTCAACGTGTTCGACACGGTCAACCGCACCTATTCGGCATGGGGCGCCGGCAGCGGCGAGAACCCCACCTTCGAAGAGAATGGCACGATCGGCCTCGCCCGCAGCTTCCAGGTGGGCGCGAAGTACAAGTTCTAAGCCGTCCGGCTTGGGTCTATTGCGGGGGAGGGGAGCTTCGGTTTCCTTCCCCCTTTTCTTCACGGGGTCGCGATGAAGCCCGAACTGCGCCGCGTCGGCGAGAGCCAGAGCCCGGTGGTCGTCCTGGACGGCTTCAGCGGGGCGCCCGGCGATATCGTCGAGACGGCGGCGGCGCTGGCGCCGTTCGAGGCGAGCCGGGGGACCTATTATCCCGGGCTGCGGCGGATCATCACGCCGGCGGATCGGGCCGCCAACGCCTATGTCGAGCATATGCTGGAGGCCGCGGCGCCGTTCATCGGCGGCGCGTTCGACTTCGATCGCTTCGACCTGTTCGAAGCCAGCTTCTCGATGGTGACCGCATCGCCCGACGCCTTGTCGCCGGTGCAGCGGGCGCCGCATTTCGATTCGACCGATCCCGGCTATCTGGCGCTGCTCCACTATCTGGCCGACACGCCGGGCACCGCATTCTACCGCCAGCGCTCCACCGGCATCGAGATCGTCGATGACGGTAATGTAGACCGTTTCGTCGCGGCGGCGCGCGCCGAGAGCGCGGCGATGACCGGCTATGTCCGCCAGTCGGGCACCTATTTCGAGCAGATCGGCGTGGTCGAGGGACTGGCCGATCGGCTCGTCATCTATCGCGGCAACATGCTGCATTCGGGGATCATCCCCGAGGACATGGATTTTTCCAGCGACCCGCGCCGCGGGCGGCTGACCGCCAACATCTTCATCCGGGGATATTGAAATGAAGCGTACGATCCTGACGCTGAGCCTTCTGGCCGCGACCTCCGCCCACGCCCAGGCGCCCAAGCGGACCTATATCAACCCGGTCGACTTGGATTACCGCTACAATTTCGAGCAGTTGAACGAGGGCATCTCGTACCGGACCGGCGCCGATCCGGCGGTCGTCCAGTTCAAGGGGGCCTATTACATGTTCCAGACGCTGGCCGACGGATACTGGCGCTCGACCGACCTGATCGACTGGACCTTCATCACGCCGAGCCGCTGGCCGTTCCAGTCGATCGTCGCTCCTGCGGTCTGGGCCGATGGCGACGAACGCATCCTGATCCAGCCCTCGATGACGCGGCCGGAATCGATCCTGTCGAGCACCGCACCTGAGACGGGCAAGCTCGACTTCTGGGTGCGCCGCATGCCCGATCTGCCGGGCGCCGTGCAGGGCGGGTTCGAGGACACGATCAAGGAGCCGGGCCAGGTGCCGCCCGGGCCCTGGGATCCCGCGCTGTTCAAGGACGATGACGGCAAATGGTATCTCTACTGGAACTCGTCGAACGTCTTCCCGCTTTACGGCATGGAGATCGAGTTCAAGGACGGGCGGCTGATCTACAAGGGCAAGGCGCAGTCGATGCTGGCACTGCACCCCGACCAGCATGGCTGGGAGCGCTTCGGCCAGGATCATTCGGGCGGCCTGCCCAACGGCACGCCGATCAAGCCCTTCATGGAGGGCGCCTGGATGACCAAGGTCAATGGCCGCTACTATCTCCAGTACGGCGCGCCGGGCACCGAATATAACGCCTATTCCAACGGCACCTATGTCTCCGACAAGCCGCTCGGACCGTACGAATATGCGCCGTACAACCCGGTGGCCTACAAGCCGGGCGGGTTCGTCCAGGGCGCGGGCCATGGCTCGACCTTCCAGGATGTGCACGGCAATTGGTGGAACACCGGCACGCCGTGGATCGGCTACAACTGGACGTTCGAGCGGCGTATCGGCATGTGGCCGGCGCATTTCGCGGCCGACGGCCAGATGTCGGTCTCGACGCGGTTCGGCGACTTCCCGCAATATGTGCCGACCAGCAAGAATGACGATCCCGACAGCCTGTTCACCGGCTGGATGCTGCTTTCGTACAAGAAGACGGCGAGCGCTTCGTCGACTTTTGGGGAATTCGCCGCGGACCGGGTGACCGACGAGAATCCGCGGACCTTCTGGGTCGCCGGCGCCAACAAGGCGGGCGAGACGCTGACGGTCGATCTGGGTGCGGCCAGGACGCTGCGCGCGGTGCAGGTCAACTTCGCCGATTACAAGTCGAACCGCTTCGCCGATGCCGACGACATCTATACCGAATTCGAACTGCAATCCTCGGTGGACGGCAAGACCTGGGCGCCGCTGGCCAGGACCGAGGCGCCGCGGCGCGACCGGCCCAACGCCTATTTCGAACTGCCGGCGCCGGTGACGGCGCGCTATGTACGCTATGTCCATGGCCATGTCGGCGCCGCCAATCTGGCGATCAGCGACATCCGCGTGTTCGGCAATGCCGGGGGCAAGGCACCTGCCGCTCCGGGCAGCGTGACCGCGAAGCGGGACGCGGACCAACGCGACGCGCATATCGCCTGGAAGCCGGTGAAGGGCGCGGTCGGCTATAATGTGATGTGGGGCATCAGGCCCGATCGGCTGACGCTCACCTATCAGCGCTGGGCGGACCAGGGCACGGCGCTGGACCTGCGCGCGCTCAATGTCGGGCAGGGCTATTTCGTCGCGGTCGAGGCGTTCGACGAGAATGGCGTCTCGAAGCGGAGCAAGGCGATCGCGATCCGCTGACCACGTATCGAGAAAGGGTGGAACCGATGTGATTTCCACATCGGTCTTCCAGAAGCGCCGCGCCGCTGATACGCATGCAGTATTGGGCGGACAAAGGGGAGGGCGCGCCATGTTCCAGTATTTCACCGATACGCTACCGCATTTCCTGGCGTATTTCGCCGCGGCACTCGGCCTCGCGATCGCGTTTCTGGTTCTTTACGTGCTGATCACGCCGCACAAGGAATTCGCGCTGATCCGCGAGGGCAACAGCGCCGCAGCGATCCAGCTGACCGGCACCTTTATCGGCTTCGCCATTCCCGTCGCGGTGGTGATCGGCCATTCGGTGAGCATCCCGGACATGCTGTTGTGGGGCGCGGTTGCGGCCCTCGTCCAGCTGGTGGTGTTCTTCGCGATCGCGCGGCTGCTCTTCGCGACGATCTCCAAGCGGATCGCCGACAACTGCGTCGCTTCCGGGATCTTCGTCGGCGGCTTCGGGCTGGGCATCGGCATCCTCCAGGCAGCCTGCATGGTCCCTTGAGCAGCCGGCCGACAGGAGGTCCGAAGCGATGAAGAAACAATTGTCCATGACCACGGCGATGGCGGCGGCCTTGATCTCGCTGCCCGGCTGCTCGTCGAACGACGGCTGGAACGACGATGTCGTCACCGATCGTGACACCGCGATCTGCGTCGACAAGGACGGCAACCGCGTCGCCGACAACCAGTGCGGCCAGCGCACGGTCTATCATGGCGGGGGCGGTAGCGGGGTCGGCAGCGCGTTCCTCTGGTACTATCTCGGGCGCAACTCGGCCGTGCCCTATTACGGGGAGTCGATCCGCAATCCGCGCTATGCCGGCCTTGGTTCCTTCGCGCCGCGCGCGGGGGTCAGCTATGCCGATGCGCCCGCGGCGTCGCGGATGACGCGATCGGCCGCGGTGTCGCGCGGCGGCCTCGGCTCGCACGGCCGCAGCTTCGGCGGCGGCAGGTCCTGACGACGTGGAGCGGCACGCAATCGCGCCGCGCGACGACTGGCAGGCGAAGGTCGAAGCGCAGGGGCTGATCTGGCACAGCCAGGACGGCGATCCCTATTGGGACGAGAGCGCCTATTACGCGTTCGATCTCGCCGAGATCGAGAAGATCGAGGCGGCGGCCGAGACCGTCTACGGCCTGTTCCTCGAGGCAGGCGAACGCATCATCGAGGACCCCGACGTCCTGGAGATATTCGGCATCCCCGAATATTGCCATCGGGCGCTCAAGGCGGCGTGGCGCAACGAGCCGCCGTCGCTCAACTATGGGCGTTTCGATTTCGGCTATAACGGCGCGGGGGATCCCAAGCTCTTCGAATTCAACTGCGATACCCCGACCTCGATGCTCGAGGCCGCGGTGATCCAGTGGGACTGGAAGGAGGCGCTGTTCCCCGAGCTCGACCAGTTCAACAGCCTGCACGAGAGGCTGATCGGGCGCTGGGCGGAAATCCGCGCGCGGCTCCCCGACCAGCGGATCTGGTTCACCCATACCGCCGATCCCTCGCACGAGGACACGATCACCACCACCTATATGCGCGACCTGGCGTCGCAGGCGGGGCTGGAGACGCTCGCGGTGGTGATCGACGATATCGGCCTCGATGCGCGCGGGCGGATCGTCGACGGCGAGGACCAGCTGATCACCGCGATCTTCAAGCTCTATCCCTGGGAGTGGATCGTCAACGAGCGCTATGGCCAGGACATTGTCCGCCATTTGCCCGAGACGGCGTGGATCGAGCCGATCTGGAAGATGCTGTGGAGCAACAAGGCGGTCCTCCAGGTGCTGTGGGCGATGTTCCCCGACCATCCCAATCTCCTCGAGGCGTCGGTGTTCAAGGAGAAGATCGGTGACAGCTATGTCGCCAAGCCGTTCCTCGCGCGCGAGGGTGCCAATATCGAGGTGGTGCAGCGCGGGCTGACCGTCGCGCGATCGTCGGGCGAGTATCGCCAGGGGCTGACCATGTACCAGCGCCTCTATCCGCTGCGCGACTTCGGCAACGGCTATCCGGTGCTCGGCGCCTGGGTGGTGGACGGCGAAGCGGCGGGGATGGGAATCCGCGAGGACGGGCTCATCACCGGCAACAGGGCGCGTTTCATTCCGCACGTGATCAGGGGGTGACGATGAACAGGCTGCAGGCCGCGACCGATACGCTCAAGGAACTGGCGCTCGCCTATACGGTGCTGCTGCTGGGGTTCACTCTGTTGTTCATGGCGATCGAGGGGCACAGCTTCGCCGACAGCCTCTATTGGGCGGGCACCACCGCGACCTCGACGGGCTATGGCGACATCAGCCCCAAGACGACCGCGGGAGAAATGGTCGCGCTGGCGCTGATGCACCTCTCGATCTTCGGCGTGGCGCCGCTGATCGTCGTGCGGCTGATCGAGCGGCTGAACCAGGACCGCGACGCCTTCACGCACGAAGAGCAGGTGCGGATCGTCGAGACGCTCGCACGGATCGAACAGGCGGTGGCGCGGCTGGAAGCGGGGCGGATGGAGCGGGCGGATGAGGCCGGCGGGGCTGTGAACCGGACCGAGAGTTAGTCACCAGAGATTGACCCGCTGTGGAGGCCTGTCGTCAGATCGTCGGCTCTCGTCCGCAAATGGCGGAAGGTGGCATTTCTCTCACCGTCACCCCGGCCTCGTGCCGGGGTCCACTGTGCAATTTGGTAAGGCGCCCAAGGCTCTAGCGGCTCGTTTGCGGACGAGTGGGCCCCGGCACAAGGCCGGGGTGACGGGTGGATGCGCCAATGTCTGCTATTGGGTCGACATTAGACGTAGCGGCAAAGCGGAGCGCCCCTCAGCCGCCCAGCCACCCGCCCGTGAACCCGGCCAGCTTGAGCCCCTTTCGGATCGCCGGCGAACCCCGCATGTGCTTCCACACGAAATCGCTGCGATAGTTCGCCGCCATCGCCAGGATAGGACCCTGGTCGATGCCGAGATAATCGTCGTTCACCCAGCCCTTGTTCGGATCGACGCTGCCCTTTTCGGGGCGGACATCGGTGTATTTGAAGCTCGGGTTGAATGAATCGAGGAAGCCGTACTTGCCGTAGAGCCGGTCGCCATAGTCGCGCCGCATCGCCTCGGCGCAGGGGATGACGATCTCGGGAGCGAAGGGCAGGCAGCCCAGCGCCGCGGTAGGCGCCAGCGTGCCGTCGTCGCGCTCGTCGGGCTGGCCCAGGGGCCCGCGCGCGGCATAGCCGAAGAACTCGCGGGTCTCGCCCTTGAACGGCAGCTTGAAATTGCCCGGGCCGTCGCACGCGGTGAGGCCCCAGATGTCCTTCGAATAGCCGTCCCAGCGCATCGGATTGGCGATGCAATAGGCACGCGCGGCATAGGCGGCGCGGCGCGTATTCTCGAAATAGTCGAGCCCCGCCTCGCGCATCGCCTTGTCGCGGATGCCGCGGAAATCGATCCAGGTGTGGCTGTACTGGTGGCCGAACAAAGGCGCGAAGGCGAGGTGGCGGGTCGGGCCCTCGCCGCGCCAGAAGCGCGGATAGGGGGCCATCCAGGCCTCCCAGCTGTCCGACGGGATGGCATGCTCGGGCGCGCCGAGCCCGAGGATGTAGACGAACATGCCCTCGTTATAGCCGTCCCAGTTGCGCTCGATCAGCCCGCGCTCGGGATGCCAGCCCATCGAGATCGCCTTGCGCCCGTCCGAGCGGAAGAAGTTCCAGTCGGCGCGGGCATAGAGGGCCTGGGCGAGGCGGCGGATCTCCTTCTCCGCGGGATCTGCGCGGTCATAATATTGGCCGGCGAAGAGGATGCCCATGAACAGGATCGTGCTGTCGACGCTCGAGAGCTCGACATCGCGGAAGCGCGCGCCGCTGATCATGTCGATGAAATGGTAGAAGAAGCCCTTGTGGCCGATCTTGCCGGTCGGCTCGGGCCCCTGCGGCGATTCCCAGAAGAAGCGCAGTGTGGTGAGCGTCAGGTCTCGCGCCTCGGCGCGACTGATCCAGCCGCGCTCGACGCCGATCGGATAGGCGGTGAGCGCGAAGCCGACCGAGGCGATGCTGCAGAATGCGGGTGAGGGGTAGCGATCGGGGACGAGCCCGTTGTCGCGGCGCGCGGTTTCCCAGAACCAGCGGAAGGTGCGCTTCTCGATATCCTCGTAGAAGGCGGGGAGGGTGGGGCCGGCTGCCGGTCCGGCGATAGCGGTTGCGGGAAGCGCGGCGCCGGCAAGCAGCACCGGGCCATGCGAAAGAAGCGCGCGACGATCGATCATGTTTTGGTCCTCTACACCAAAAAATCAGGGGCGGCACGCGGGGTGCCGCCCCCGAGGGGGGGTGTAACTGGGGATGCGACGAAGAAGTGACCGGCCATGGAACCGGTTACATTTTCGTCGAAAAAGAGGTTGGCGGAGTCAGTGCGCATCCGCGGCTCCGTTCAGGGCGCGCGGCGCGGTGGTGGCGCGGGCGACGAGCTCGGGGATGTGCATCTCGTTCTGCTCGCCGGTGTCACGCCCGTCGAGGATGTCGATCAGCCGGGCGACGGCGCGCGCGCCGATCTCGGCGATGCGGACGCGGACGGTAGTGAGCGCCATGTAGCGGGCGAGCGGGACGTCGTCGAAGCCGGCGACGGCGATGTCGCCGGGTACGTTCTTTCCGGCGGAGCGCAGCGCGTGGAGGCAGCCGAGCGCCATCATGTCGTTGGCGGCGAAGACGGCGTCGCAGGGTTCCGATCCGGCGAGGATGGCGCGCGCCGCGGCGACGCCGGTCTCCTCGTTGAAGTCGCCGTCGATGATGCGCGGCTCGACGCCCGGGGCGTGGCGCGCCATCGCGCGGCGATAGCCTTCGGCGCGTTCCCGCGCGTCGACATTGCCGTCAGGTCCGGAGATATGGACGATGTGCTTGTATCCGCTCTCGACCAGGTGGCGGACGATCGCGTCGGCGCCGGCGAAATTGTCGAAGCGCAGCGAGGGGTGTGCGCCAAAGTCTCCGGGGGCGTTGATCAGCACGGCGGGCAAAGTCTGCGGCAGCGCGCGGGCGAGCGAGGCGGGCGGGATGTGCGGCGCCATCACCAGCAGCCCGTCGACCCGGCCGCGCATCGTGCGCAGCGCGTTCGCCGCCTGCTCACTGTCGTCATGCATGTTGGAGAGCAGCAGCACATAGCCGCGGCGGCTCGCTTCGCGGTCCATGCCGCGCACGCACTCCGAGAAGAATTCACCGTGGAGATCGGGAAGCACGACGCCGATGGCATGCGCGCGAGAGAGCGAAAGGCTGCGGGCGCCGGCATGCGGAACATAGCCGAGCTCGTTGGCCGCCGCGATCACCCGCTCGCGCGTCTCGGCACGGACATTGTCCAGGCCGTTGAGCGCGCGCGACACCGACGCGACCGAAACCTCGGCGCGGCGGGCGACATCGCGGATGGTGGCCTCGGCCATTTCAATCCCTTCTCCGGTCCCACGTAAGTTTCCTACGTTTCAGACCTCGTAGGCGATTGCAATCCTCGCCCTTGAAAGGTTATGTAACCGGTTACGGTCGGCGGTCACAAGCAAAAAGATTGCGCGCGCCACATTCGAGATACCAACGCGCTTCAGGGTGGGAAGCGTGCCGCCAGGAGAGGAATTATAATGTTCGACACCAGGATTTCGCGACGCGCAGCGCTGATGGGAGCCGGTGCGGTTGCGGCTTGGATGCACAATCCGGCGCGCGCCATGCTGTGGCAGGCCGCGGCGCTGCCCGTTCCCGCCTTTATCGACGCCCTGATCGCCAAGATGACGCTCGCCGAAAAGGCGGGCCAGCTCACCCTGATGCCGAGCGCCTGGGGCGGCGGCGTCGCGACCGCGCTCAATCCGGCGACGAACGGGCCGAATTTCGAAGGCCAGCTGGACGATGTGCGCCAGGGCCGGCTGACCGGCGTGTTCAACGGCAATGGCGCCGAGATGGCGCGACGGATGCAGGCCGCGGCGATGACCCAGTCGCGCCTGAAGATCCCCCTGATCTTCGCGGCGGACGTTATCCATGGCCACCGCACGATCTTCCCGGTGCCGGTGGGCGAGGCGGCGAGCTTCGAGCCGAGCCTGGCCGAGCGCACCGCGCGGATGGCTGCCTATGAGGCAGCGGCATCGAGCATCGACTGGACCTTCGCGCCGATGGTCGACATCGCGCGTGACCAACGCTGGGGCCGGACGATGGAAGGCGCAGGCGAGGACGTGCTGCTCGGCCGCCTGATCGCCGATGCGCGCGTGCGCGGCTTTCAGGGCAAGGACCTGAAGGACAATGACGCGGTGCTGGCCTGCGCCAAGCATTTCGCGGCCTATGGCGCGGCGGAGGCGGGGCTCGACTACAACACGGTCGACATCTCCGAGCGGACGCTGCGCGAGGTCTATCTGCCGCCGTTCAAGGCCGCGGTGGACGCCGGCGTGCTCTCGTTCATGGCCTCGTTCAACGAGATTTCGGGCATCCCCTCGACCGGCAACAGCTGGCTGATGGAAACGGTGCTGCGCGGCGAATGGGGTTTCAAGGGCTTCGTCGTCTCCGACTATACCGGCGACATGGAGATGATCGACCATGGCTTCGCGGCGGATGCGCGCGAGGCGGCCAAGATCGCTTTCCTCGCCGGCGTCGACATGAGCATGACCAGTGGCTTCTATCGTGATCATTTGCCCGACCTGGTCGAGAAGGGTGAGGTGCCGGTGGCGCGGCTCGACGCTTCGGTGCGCACCGTGCTGGCGATGAAGGCGCGGCTGGGGCTGTTCGAGGATCCGTTCCGCCGCATCGACCTGAAGCGCGAAAAGGCACGGTCGCGGACCAAGCCGGCGCTCGAGCTGGCGCGCGAGGCGGGGCGCAAGTCGATCGTGATGATCAAGAATGACGGCGACCTGCTGCCGCTGCCCAAGTCGGGCAAGAAGATCGCGCTGATCGGCCCATTCGCGTCGGGCCCGGACAGCCTTAACGGGCCCTGGGTGGTCTATGGCGACAATGCCCAGGCGGTCGACCTGGCGACCGGCGTCAAGGCGGCGGTGGCTGACCGCAATCTGATCACCGTGGTGCAGGGATCGACGGTCGAGGCGGCGCTGCCCGGCGGCATCGAGGCGGCGGTAGCCGCGGCGCGCGCGGCGGACATCGTCGTGCTCGCGATCGGCGAATCCGAGGGCATGTCGGGCGAGGCGCAATCGCGCGCCGAGATCATCGTGCCCGAGCCGCAACAGGCGCTGGCCGAAGCCGTGGCCGCGGTCGGCAAGCCGGTGGTGGTCGTGCTCAAGAACGGCCGCGCGCTCGCGCTCGAGGGCGCGGTGGTGAACGCGCCTTCGATCCTGGTGACCTGGTTCCTGGGCTCGGAGAGCGGTCATGCGATCGCGGACATATTGTTCGGCGACTATTCGCCGTCGGGCCGCCTGCCGTGCAGCTTCCCGCGCTCGCCGGGGCAGCAGCCCTATAGCTATGCGCACAAGCCGACCGGCCGGCCCAATCCGTCCGAGACCCAGCTTGAGCCCTACAAGGCGCATTATCGCGGCATCCCGAACTCGGCCTTGTTCCCGTTCGGGCACGGGCTGACCTATGGCAAGTTCGTGTATTCGGACCTGTCGGTGGCCCCGACGCTGGCGTGGGACGGCGAGCTGACGGTGAGCGCCAAGGTGACCAACACCGGCAAGCGCGCGGCTGAGGAGCTGGTGCAGCTCTATACGCATGACCGCGCCGCGAGCGTGACGCGGCCGGTGCGCGAGCTGAAGGCGTTCCGCAAGGTGACGCTGGCGCCCGGCGCGTCCGAGGTGGTGACCTTCAAGATCCGCCGCGACCTGCTGCTGTTCATCGGCCGTGAGAACAAGCCGACGGTGGAGCCGGGCATGTTCGACCTGTGGATCGCGCCTTCGGCCGAGACGCAGGGCGTGCGGGGCGGGTTTGAGTTGAAGGCTGGCTGAGGCTCGACTTCGCCTAGCCTAACCGTCACCCCGGCCGAAGTGCCGGGGCCCACCTGGCGGCAAACTGAGCTCTTTGAGCCTCTTTCGGCTCTCCTGATGGACGAGTGGACCCCGGCACTTCGGCCGTCAGGAGCGGGGTCGCTCCCAATCCACCCCTCGACATCCGCAGCCAGCTTCGCGAGAAGCCCGCAACCTGATTTTGCGAGAGGTGGACCCATGCCATTCACTGCCAAGATATTGCTGCTCGGCTCGGGCGAGCTCGGGCGCGAGTTCGTCATCTCGGCCAAGCGGCTGGGCGCTTATGTCGTGGCGTGCGACAGCTATGCCGGGGCGCCGGCGATGCAGATGGCGGATGCGTGCGAGGTCTTCTCGATGCTCGATGCCGAGCAGCTCCGCGCGGCGATCGCGCGGCACAAGCCCGATTTCGTCGTGCCCGAGGTCGAGGCGATCCGCACCGAGGTGCTGGCCGAGGTGGAGCGCGAGGGCGTGACCGTCGTCCCCTCCGCCCGTGCCACGCAGATGACGATGAACCGCGACCGCATCCGCGAGGTCGCCGCGACCGAGCTGGGCCTCAAGACGTCGCGCTATCGCTACGCCGAGAGCCTGGAGGAGGCGCGGGCCGCGCTCGGACCTGTCGGGCTGCCCTGCGTGGTGAAGCCGGTCATGTCCTCCTCGGGCAAGGGTCAGAGCACGGTGCGCACCGCCGAGGAGATCGACCGCGCCTGGGAGTATGCGGTCGCCAATATGCGTGGCGATCGCCGCCGGATCATCGTCGAGCAGTTCGTCGACTTCGATTACGAGATCACGCTGCTGACGATCAGCACCCGCGACGGCATCCGCTTCTGCGCGCCGATCGGCCATCGCCAGGAGCGGGGCGACTATCAGGAATCCTGGCAGCCGGCGGCGATGTCTGCCGCGGCGCTCGCCGAGGCGCAGGACATGGCCCGGAAGGTGGTCGAGGACCTGGGCGGCTACGGCCTGTTCGGCGTCGAATTCTTCGTGAAGGGCGAGGAGGTGATCTTCTCCGAACTGTCGCCGCGCCCGCACGATACCGGCATGGTGACGCTGATCTCGCAGGATCTGAGCGAGTTCGACCTCCACGCCCGCGCGATTCTGGGCCTGCCGGTGCCCGAGCCCAAGCTGGTCGGGGCCGCTGCGTCTGCCGTCATCCTGGCGGACCGGGACGCGAGCGCGTTCCATTTCGAGGGGCTCGCCGAGGCGCTGGCGGAGCCGGGAGAAGCGGTCGACGTCCGCCTGTTCAGCAAGCCGGTGACGCGTCCGAACCGCCGGATGGGCGTGGCGCTGGCGCTGGCCGGGGATGTCGATGCCGCGCGGCGGATCGCGGCGGAGGCGGCGGGCAAGGTGCGGATTATCTATGGCGACGGTCCTTCAGCCGAGTGACCGGGATGTTAGGGTTGGATGACAACTGCTGGAAATTATGTCGCAAATTAGAACGGTTTTCTCCGTAACCATCTGGCGCATCGCCCGGCCAATCGTTACGCGCCCGTTACGGCTTCTGCACGCGCAGATCGGCCGAGAGGGAAGCCAAATATGAGAAAGACGATCTTCGCGGTTCTCGCAGCAACCAGTGCCTTTGCCGCCATGCCGGCGCTGGCGCAGGTCACGTATATCGGCACACATTCGGTGGGGACGGGTTCGGTGACCCTGTCGCTGACGACGGACGGGACCATCGGCGCGCTGGCGAAGGGGAACATGCTCGATTGGTCCATTCTCCTGGACCTCGACGGGACGTCCGTGGAGCTGAACTCCAAAAATTCACAATTCGGCTCGTTCGTTGGAACCTCGCTGCAGGCAACGGCGGGTCAGATACTGTTCGATTTCGGTGGAAACGGCACTATCCAATGGAACAATTACAATACGGGTAATAAAAGTGCTTACTGCATGGATGCCGTTAATTCCTTCTATTCTTGCGTTGGAGGGCTTGGGAGCGAGATTGTGCAGGTTGATGGTCCCATTGTTACTCAAAAACGTTCGGATCTTTTCGTGCTCGGCGCCGTGCCGTCGGGCGCAGTTCCGGAACCGGCAGCCTGGGGAATGGTGATCGGCGGTTTCGGCCTGGCCGGAATGGCGACGCGCCGCCGCGTGCGGACAAAGATCGCCTACGCCTGACCATTGCGAATGGGGCGGCCTTGCCCGGCCGCCCTCATTAGCTCTCCGCCATCTCGCGCACGATGCGGGCATGGGCGCCCCGCCCAAGCGGATTAAGCCACATCAGCGCACAGGACAGCGCGAGGAAACCGAGCGGCGCCAGCGCGATCGTCCAGCGCATCACTGCAAGCGTGGCCTCGCTCTGATGGACATTGGCGACATAGCCGGCCGATCCGAAGCCGAAGCCGATGATCGCGGTGGCGATGCCGATCGCGACACGCTGGAGCAGCGAGGCGAGGCCGAACACCGCGCCCTCGAGGCGCAGGCCGGTGGCATGCTGGCCGAACTCGATCGTGTTGGGCAGCATCGCCCAGAAGACGAAGTGCAGCCCGACGATCATCGCCTGCATCGCGACCAGGTAGAATTGCATGACGTCGGCGCGATCGATGCGGATCGCGGCGAAGAGGACGAGCCCGGCCATGCACAGCGACGCCGCGAGGAACCACAGGCTGCGCGTGCCGATGCGGCGCTGGAGCAGCATCCACACCGGCACCGCGATCGCGCTGACCAGTCCCATCCAGGCGAGCGCGGTCTGGCCGGCGGCTTCGTCCTCGAGGAAATATTTGAAATAGTAGAGTACCGACTTGTTGAGCACCGTCACCGCGACGATCATCGCCATCATCGCGAGGTTCAAGGTGACGAAGGCGCGGTTGGCGGCGAGGCTCTTGAGGCTGGCGGCGATCGAGGGGCGCGGCGCCGGCGGCGTGACCAGCTCCTCGCGATAGGTGGCACCGACCAGGATCAGGATCGCGGTGCCGACGATCGCGAACAGGATCGCCGCGCCGAGATAGGCGCTCGCCGAGACCCCGCCGCCGCTCAGCCATGCACCAAGCGGTACCGTGCCGCGCGCAACCAGTACCCAGGCCATGGTGCCGAACAGCATCCGCATGCCGGCGATGAAGGCGCGGTCCTTGCTGTCGGTGCTGATCCGCGCGGACATCGCCAGATAGGGGATGTTCACCGCGGCATAGGCGGTGCGGAACAGCAGATGCCCGACGAGCACGAATGCGATGCCCCAGAATCCTGCGACCGGCGGGGGGAGGTAGGTGAGCACGCAGGCGATGCCGAGCGGCAGGCTGCCGAGCATCAGCACCTTGCCATAATGGCGGCTCGCCTCGCGCCGATCGGCGAGCGTGCCCGCGATGAAATTGGCCACGCCGTCCCAGATCGTCGCGATCGTGTAGATCGTTGCGGCGGTCTCCACCGGCAGCGCCAGCGCCTCGGTATAGTAGAAGAGCAGGAAGAGCATGATGCTCTGCCAGTAGAGATTGAACGCGAAGTCCCCGAAGGCGAACAGGAGCAGGCGCGGGCGGATGCTCATCGCGTGATGGCGATCCGGGCGGCGCGCGGCTGATCGGGGAGCGTGAAGCGCAGCGTGCGGGCGCTCGCGTCAGCGGTGGCCGCGATGCCCTTGATCTTCGCGCCGCCCTGCCAGCCATGCACCGTCACCGCGATGCTGCTCCACCACGGCTTGTAGGCGCCTTCGCGTGCGCCGAAATCGATCGTCAGGCCGTTCGTTGTCTGGGTGCAGCGGATCGTCTGGCGGAGCGTCGCGCCGTTCACGGTGAGGCCGTCGTCCCAATAGAGCGTGCCGCTGCAATCCTCTCCCGGATAGATGTCGAGCGACAAGGGGCCTTGCGGCACCTGCGCGGTGCTCTGGGTAAGCGGCTGGCGCGGCAGGATCGTGCCGGCGCGGACATAGACGGGGAGGCGATCGAGCGCGGGCGTCTCGCTGAGCTTGTCGCCGCTGACCGGCAGGCCGCTCCAATAGTCGTACCAGCCGCCGACGGGCAGGCAGATGTCGTAGGGTCGTGGCGATTCCGGCTTGGGCGAGGCGGCGACCAGCAGGTCGCGGCCGAGCGTGAACGCCATCGACTGGTCGCACGCCGCCGTCCGTGCCGCGGGGTAGTCGTACCAGACCGGGCGCATGATCGGATCGCCGGTGCGGGCGTTCTGCTCGGCGACGGCATAGAGATAGGGAAGCAGGCGATAGCGCGCCTCGATGAAGCGGCGGCGGATCGCGAGATGCTCGGGGCCGTCGGCCCAGGGCTCGGTCCGCGGCGTGTCCTTGGCGGCATGGACGCGGAAGACGGGCGTGAACGCCGCGATCTCGTACCAGCGGGTGAGCAGCTCGGGGCTAGGCCCGCCGGTGAAGCCGCCGACGTCCGCGGCGCTATAGGAGAAGCCCGACAGGCCGAGGTTGATCAGTTGCTGGACCGAGAGCTTGAGATGTTCCCAGCTCGCATTGTTGTCGCCGGTCCAGGTGACCGCATAGCGCTGGCCGCCCGCATAGCTGGCGCGCGTCATCACGAAGGGCCGGTCGTCCGGACGGAGTTTCTGCAGCCCCTCGAACGTCGCCCGGCTATTCTCCATGCCATAGACATTGTGGACCTCGGCATGGCTGGCGTCGCGCGGGGCGAAATCGTCGCTGTCGATGCGGTGCACGGTATCGAGCGGCATCGTCTTGGTCGGCGTCTCGAAGATCGCCGGCTCGTTCATGTCGTTCCAGAAGCCGGCGATGCCGTCGTCGACAAAGCCCTTGAACAGGGTGCCCCACCAGTCGCGCGAGGCCTTGCGCGTGAAATCGGGGAAGACCGAGGGGCCGGGCCAGACCGGGCCGACATAGGTGCTGCCGTCGGGGTTGCGGAGGAAATGGCCGCCGGCCTTGCCGCTATCATAGGGGGCATAGTTCTTGTCCGGCGCGGCCGCTACATGGAGATCGGTGATCGCGACCAGGCGGACGCCGTCCGCCTTCAGATCGCCCGCGAGCTTCTTCAGGTCGGGGAAGGTCTGCGTGTTCACCGTGAACGGCCAGTTACGATATTGATAATCAATATCGAGCCAGATGATGTCGAGCGGCACCTGGGACTCGCGCATCTTCGCGGCGATCTCGCGGACCTCGGCATCGCTCATATAGCTGTAGCGCGACTGCTGGTATCCGAGCGCCCAGCGCGGGGCGAGCGGGGCCTTGCCGGTCAGATCGGTGTAGCGGCGGACGACATCCGGGGCCGTCGGTCCGGCGATGACATAATAGTCGATCGGGCCGTTCGTGCTGCCGATCGCCAAGGTGCCGTCCTCGCGATGGCCGAAATCGAACCAGCTGCGCCATGTGTTGTCGAGGAAGATGCCGTAGCTGCCGCCCGCGCCGCCGACTGAGACGAAGAAGGGGATCGACTTGTAGATCGGATCGGTCGCCGGGCTGAAGCCGAAGGAATCGGTGTTCCAGTCGACATAGCTCGCGCCGCGGCGATCGAACGGACCGGTCTTGTCGCCCAGCCCGAAATACTGCTCGCCGACGGGCATCGCCTTGCGCAGCGTGAAGCTGGTGCTGTCGAGTTTGACCGGATCGGGCAGGTCGGCGGTGATGCGCTTGCCCGCGGCATCGTCAATACTGAGGCCGAGCGTGGTGGGATCGACATGGACGCGGAGCGACTGGGTGGCGAAACCGTCCGCGAGCGGCGTGACCTTGACGCTCTTTGCGCGCACGCTTGCAGCAACCGCCCAGCTCGCATCCTCGGGGAACTTGCCGTCCCGGACGATGCGGACGCGCAGGATCGCGTCGGTCTGCGCGGTGATGCGGAGGGTCAGCTTGCCGGCCTGGACCTCGATGCCATCGATGCGGGGCGAGACGGTCTGGGCCTGGGCGGGCGTGGCAAGCACGACAAGAACGGGCGCGATGCTGCGCAGCATGGAAAGACTCTCCGGCATCCGGCTCGTGTATGGAACCGGTTTCACCCGCGAGATAGCCGCCGTGCCGCGAGAGCGAAACGGCTCATTTTGCTTGGGTGACGAGGTGGCGAAGCGCGTCGGTGCGCTTGCGGCCGTCGGCGAGGACGAGGCGGTGGAACGCCTTGCGCTCGCGGCCTCGGGCAAGATCGGCGATGCTGAGCCACACAACGGCTTCCGCGGCGCGGCTGGCGGGCTCGGCGGTGATCCGGTCGAGCTCGGGCGCGAAGGGCGCGAAATAGCCGGGCTCGCCCTGCCATTCGATCAGCCGCGCATGCGCCTGTTCCACGGACCAGCCGTGGAGGTGGATACCGATATCGGCGAGCGCACGGTTGGTGCGGAACAGCATCCAGTGGATATGGCCGAGCTCGGCCAGCGGATCGCCGGCAAAGCTGCCGTCGGCGGCGGCCATCTGTTCAGCATAGATCGCCCAGCCTTCGGGGAAGGCCGGCGTATAGTCGAGTCGCAGCGGATGCTGGCCGACGTCTGCCTCGATCGGCAGCTGGATCATATGACCGGGGAGCAGCTCGTGATGGACGACGCCGGGCAGCGTCCAGGCGGGACGGCGGGCAATGTCCTTGAAGTCGACATAATAGGCGCCCGAGCGGGTGGCGGTCGGCAGTTCGCGATAGCCGCTGCGGCCGGCGGCCTCGTCGGCGCGCGACATTCGGCGGGCGCTGACGTCGAGCGAACGGGGCGGCCAGGCAGAGAATTGGGCGGGCAGGCGCCGGCGCGCGGCGTCGAGCGCGCGGTTCATGTCGGCGACCGCCCGGTCGCGGCCGGCATCATCGTCGCTGTAGAGCCAACGGCGGTCGCGCCACAAAGCCGAATAGCGTGCGCCGATCGAGCCTTTGCTGTGACCCAGGCTGGCGAGCAGCGCGCCGGCGCGGGCACTCAGGCGGCGGCGTTCCTGCTCGATGCGGCGCTCGGCTGTGAGGGGATCGGCGTCGTCGCCGGTGGCGCGCTTGAGCAGCAGCGCATAATAGGCGGCGCCATTGGGCAAGCGGCCCATACCGGGCGGCGGTGCCGTGGGAAGCTGTTCGTGCAGCGCTGCGAGCTGGCGGTCGAGCGCGGGGGCGACCGGCCCCGAGTTGGTCGCGCGGACCGCTTTGATCGCGGTGATGGTGCGGGCGAGCAGTCCGGCGGGGAGGCCAATACCTGCCGCGGCATCCCGGCGGATCGCCGCGGTATCGGCATCGATCGCGTCGGCGTCACTGTGCCGGACCCAGGCGCCAGCAAGCGGCGTGACGCGATAGGGGCGACCCAGTCGGCCAAAGGGGAAGCGACGCAGCAATTCGGCGTCGATGGCGAGGCCCGCGCGGGCGGTGACGAGGTCCAGCCGCGCCGAGGGCGACAGATCGCGCGCATCGAACATGGCGAGGTCGCGAAGCGCCTGTTCCGGCGGGCCCTTGGCCACGCGATCGAGCGCGGCGCGGAGTTCTGCGTCGCCGGCTTGCGGCTGGGCGAATGCGGGCAGGGCCCTGACGGCGAGCGCGGCGCCTGCGGATGAGAGCATGTGTCGGCGGGAGATCATCGCCAGCAGAGGTAGCGTAAGGAAACCGTGGCTGCCATCCATCCGATCCGTTCGCCCCGAGCCTGTCGAAGGGTGCTTCGACAGATCCAGGGAGAACGGGAAGGCGTCAGCGGCCCTTCTTCTCCTCGGCGATCCGCAGGATGCGCAGCACGTTGCCGCTCCACATCTTCTGCATATCGGCCTCGCTGTAGCCGGCGGCGCGCAGCCGTGCGGTGACCTTGGGCAGGGAATCGATGTCCTCGAAGCCCTTGACGCCGCCGCCGCCGTCCCAGTCTGCGCCGAAGCAGACATGGTCGACGCCGGCGACCTGGATCAGGTGCAGCAGCCCGCGCATGTACGTCTCGAAATCGGCGGTCTGGACCGGAGAGGTGCGATCCAGCGCGCGGGTGTCCGCAGCAAGCTTCGTCTGTTCGGCCGGCGTCATTCCGGCCAGCTGCTCGACATCCGGCAGCGCCTTGCGTTCGGGCGAGGAGCGCATCTCGGAGAGATAGGCGCTGTTCATGCAGATAGCGCCGCCCGTTGCGGCGAGCTTGCGGATATGCGCGTCGTCGAGGTTGCGCGGATGGTTCCACATCGCGCGCGGGCCGGAATGCGAGAGCAGGATCGGCGTGGTCGACAGCTCGATCATCTGATCGAGCACCGAATCCGCCGAATGGCTGGCGTCGATCACCATGCCGAGTCGGTTCATCTCCTTGACCCATTGCCGGCCGAGCGGGCTCAGGCCGTTCCATTTGGGCGTGTCGGTGGCGGAATCGCCGAACTGGTTGTTCTTGAAGTGAATGGGTCCGGCAAGGCGCACGCCGCGCTTGTAGAATTCGTCCAGCACCGACAGGTCCTCGCCGAGCGGATAGCTGTTCTCGATGCTGATATAGGCGAAGCGCTTGCCTTCATGGTCGAGCCGTGCGGCGTCGCTGGCCTTGGTCGCCAGCGCAATGCGGTCCGGGAATTTGGCCATGGTGGATTCGATCTCACCCAGGCGTTTGAAGGCAAAGGCCTTGGCATCGGCATAGCCCTGGGGCGTCAGCGGACCCTGGCCGGTGTAGATCACGAAGAAGCCGCCATCGAGATCGCCGGCATCCATCCGGCCGAGATCGACCTGGACGAGATCGGTGTCGAAGCTGTGGCGGTCGCCGAAGCTCCAGCCCTGGCGTGCGAAATGGAGCGGCGTATCGAGGTGCGTGTCGAGCGTCAGAAGTTTCTGATGAAGCGCCATGTCGCTGAGCGGTTCCTGGTGCGTCATGGTGCAGGCGGAGGTGGCGAGGAGCGCGGCGAGGAAAAGCGGTTTCATAGAGCTTGGACGGGCCTCCCTTGGGCGAGCCTGAACAGCCCGACCGTCAATAGTGGAACGACATAAAGCGCGAGGAGCGCATAGGCGAGGATACGGTAGCCGCTGCCGATCAGCGCGACCAGCCCCACCCGATCGGCGACGAAGATGCAGCCGATGAGCAATATCGCGGCGATGCCGGCACGGGCGCGGTGCGACAGGTCGACGCCGCGGCGCGCCCGCCAGACCGCGGCGATGCGTTCGTTGATCGCATGGACCGATCCGGTGCCGCTCTCGAGCAGGGCGCAGAAGATCATCAACTGGAAGAGCAGGTGGAACAGCGGGATCCGCAGCTGCTGGAGCAGGAAGTCCGATGGCAGGGTCTCGGCGGCGATGGCGGGGTAGAAGGCGACCATGCAGGTGAAGAACAGCACCGCCGGGAGCATCGCCAGCGGTCCCGCGATCAGCCCGGCGACCACCGCGTCGCGCTGGCTGGTGAGGTGGCGGATCACCGGCAGGATCACCACCGCGCCGACGATGTTGTAGCTGGCATAGGTGATGCCGCCGAGCGCCCAGTCCTGGGCCGGTGCCGGCGTCGCGAAGGCGGCGGCGATGCGGTCGCCGAAGCGGGTGAGCGCGAGCACCACGAACAGCGCGTAGACGCCGTAGAGCAGGAACGAGACGTACTTGAACAGCCGCTCGACCGAAGCGTTGCCGAAGGTCGCGAAGGCGGCGATCGCCACCGCCAGCGCGAGCGTGCCGACCAGCGGCGGCAGCCCCAACGTCGCCGCGCCGATCGCGCCGGCCGCGGCGCCGAACACCGACAGGATCAGCACGACGAAGAGGATATAGGCGATCTCGAACGCGACCCAGCCGGGGCCGAGCAATCGCTCGAAGAAGCTGCGATAGTCATAGGCATTGGTCGCGCGGGCAAAGGCGAAGGTGACCGCGCAGACCAGCGACCAGATCCCCATCGCGAGCAGCATCGCCGCGACGCCGCCCCAGGGTCCGGCCGGCAGGAAGAATTCGGCGAGCTCGCGCCCCGTGGCGTAGCCGCCGCCGATCACCACCGCCTTGAAGGCGAAGCCGGGCAGCAGGAAGCGCTGGAACCAGCTTGAGCCCGTGGCTGCGGGGCCGCTCATGCGAGACAGCTGTCGACGAGGTGGTCGAACGCAGCGCCGCCGCGCATCGGATCCGCGACCGGAAGCCCCAGCCGCTCGCTTTCGCGCGCCATCAACGCGAGCGCCTCGGCCTCGCCGAAACCGGCGGTGTTGAAGCTCACGCCCCTGCAGGCGATGTCGGGATTGGTGCGCTTGCCGAGCATCAGCGTCATCGCGATCATCTCCTGCACGCTGGGGACCGTGTAGCCGGGCGTGCCGAGCACGCCGGTGCGGTCGGGCTGGTGACAGACCACGATCACGTCGGGCTGGCTGCCATGGAGCAGGCCGAGTGACACTGCCGCGAAGCCGGGATGGGCGAGCGAGCCCTGGCCCTCGATCACGTCCCAGTGATCGGGTGCGGCATCGGGCGAGAGCATCTCGGCAGCGCCTGCCTCGAAGTCCGAGATCACGGCGTCCATCGGCATGCCTCCGCCGGCGATCATGATGCCGGTCTGGCCGGTGGCGCGGAAATCCACATCGACCCCCTTCTGGGCAAAGCCACGGGCGAGCGCCAGCGCGGTGTATTTCTTGCCCAGTGCGCAATCGGTTCCGACGGTGAGCAGTCGCTTGCCGCTGCGCTTGCGCCCGGTGCCGATCGGGATCTCCGCGGGAGGCGTGCGGATGTCGATCAGCCGCCGGCCCAGCAATCTCGCCGTCTCGCCAAGTTCGGGCAGGTCGGCGAGACGGACATGCATGCCGCTGACGATGTCGAGCCCGGCCTCGAGCGCTTCGACCAGCGAGGCGCGCCAGCCCGGCGGGATCACCCCGCCGCTATTGGCGACGCCGATGACGAGCGCGCGGGCGCCCTTCGCCACGGCTTCCGCCGGGGTCAACTGCGGCAGGCCGGTGGTGACGGTGGCGCCGCAGGCGAACTCGCCGACGCACTTCTCGCCCGCCCAGTCGCGCAACCCGAACGCGGTCTTGGCATAGCCCGGCTCGGTCGTGTCCCCGAGGAACAGCAGATAGGGCTGGGGCAGCGCCAGCGCGCCGGCCGAGCGACCGAAGGGAGCGTTCATCAGGGTTCCGGGCGTCAGAAGGCGAGTTCGGCGGCAAGGCCGATGGTGCGCGGCTGGAGCGGCGAGATGGCGAGGAAGCTCGGCTGGTTGAGCCCGTCCGTGAGGGTCGAGCGGCTCATCTCGCCATCATTGTTGAGCAGGTTGCGGGCATAGGCGCGCAGCGTCCAGTTCTTGTCGAGATTGACCCCGAGGTTCACGTCGACCGCGGTATAGGGCCGGGCGCGCGCGACGAGCGGATCGCTCTCGACCAGCGACAGGCGGCTGCTCGCATGGCGTACGCCGATGCCGATATCGGCGGAGCTGCTGCCCTTCAGGTCGAAATGATAGTCGAGCCGCGCCGAGCCGCTGAATTTGGGCACGGCGGGAAGCTGGTCGCCGTCCTTTCCGCCGATATCGGGCACATCCTCGGAGAGCGTGGCGTCGGTGTAGGACGCGGTGACCGCGATCGTCAGGCCATGTACCGGACGCACCGAGAGCGAGCCCTCGACGCCCTGGCTGACCGCCGCACCGCCATTGGCCTGGCCCGACACGCCGCCGAAGCTGCGAGTGACCTGGATGTCCTTCCAGTCCATGTAGAAGGCGGCGACGTCGATCGAGACCATGCGGTCCATCAGGTCCGCCTTGAGGCCGATCTCATAGTTGGTGAGCGTGTCCGAGCCGACGCTGGGCGGCACGTTGGGGACGATCACGTTCGGGCCGCCCGGGCGATAGCCGCTGGCGACGCGGGCATAGAGCATCGCGCTGTCGTTGATGTGGAATTGCGGGCTGACGCTGTAGGTGAACACGTCCTCGCTCGACTTGCCGGGATCATTGGCCGTGGGCACGATCGCGCCCTGGCTGATCTGGCGGAAGGTCTGGTCGTTGCGCGCCCAGCGGACGCCGCCGGTCAGGTCGATCCGGTCGGTGACGCGGAAGGTCGCGTTCGCGAACACCGCATATTCCTGATAGGTCGCGGGCAGCGCGATGATCGCCAGCGGATCGAGCGCCGGGATCACGTTGCCGGCCATGTCGTACGAATGGACGAGCTGGCCGTTGTCGCTCTTCTCATGGGTGTAGAAGCCACCGATCAGCCATTCGAACCGGCCGCCGCTCGGCGAGGCGAGGCGTACTTCCTGCGTATATTTCTCGAGGTCGAGACTGATCGTGAAGGGCGTGATGCCCGGTGCGATCGCGCCGCCGGTAAGGAGCGGGAAGAGCACGCCGAAGGCATAGGTGGCGTCTTGGACCTGCGTGGCGTGGCGCACGCTGTATGTGCTGGCCGAGGTCGCGGTGACGCCGCCGAAATCATAGTCGAGCGTCGCGGCATAATATTCGAGGTCGGTGCTGAAGGGCTCGCGGACATAATTGTTGTATGACGAGCCGTCGCCGAGCTTCCTGCCGGTCAGGTCGGCGGCGTAGAGGCCATTGCCTTCGGTATCGACCGCCTGCCACATCGCGCTGAGCTTGGCGCTGAACCGCTCGCTCGGCTGCCAGAGCAGGCTGATGCGACCGCCCTTCTGCTCATAGTCGTTCTGGTCCTTGAGCGCGGCATTGTTGACGCTGTTCACGAAACCCGGGGTCTTGCGCCACGCGAAGCTGCCGGTGATGCCGAGCTTGCCCTCGACGAGCGGGGCGTTGAACATGGTCTGGCCGGCCCAGCCGGGGTCGCCGGCGCCGTCGATGCCGAAGATCTCGACTCCGCCGCGCACGCTGAAGGTCGTGGTGCTGGGCTGGACGGTGACATATTTGAGCAGGCCGCCGATCGAGCTGGCGCCGTAGAGCGTGCCCTGCGGCCCGCGCAGCACCTCGACGCGCTGGACGTCATAGGGCAGCAGGTCGAGCGAGAACTGCCCGCCGCGATTGTAGATGCTGCTCGATCCCACCGGCGCGTCGTCGAGATAGATGCCGACGCTCTGGCTGGCGGTGAGCGGCGCGACGCCCCGCAGGACGATCGTGGTCTGGCCCGGCGTGCCGCTGTTGGTGACCTGCATGCCGGGGATGTAGGAGCCATAGTCGACCAGCGAGGCCGCGCCCTGCTCGCGCAGGGTTTCGCCCCCGATTACGCTGATCGAGATCGGCACGTCCTGGACGTTCTCCTCGCGCTTCTGGGCAGTGACGACGATTCCCGTCTCGTCGGTCACGGTCGTTTCCTGCGCCATCGCCGCCGTGGAGAAGGCGAGGGCTCCGGCGGCGCTGGAAAGCGCAAGGAGAGTGCGAATGCCAAGGTCGAGGTTGCGCATCGTGAAATCCCCCATTTTGATGTTGGTCAACCGCGCGAGGTGCCGGCGGGCGGTCGGCGAAGAGCGTGGGGAGAGGCGGCGGGCAGGCGGTGCGCCCCGAGGTTCACCATCGGGAGGGCCTGAGTTCGCGACTAGAGCCGCGCCGCCAGGCATGTGGCGACGCGAGATGGTCGGCAATGCGGGCACTGCCTGTCTCCCTGAATGTAATATTTTCTAAATGGGATGTTATTATCCCGATCAGAGAATTGTCAAATTTATTATGCGGGGATTTTCGTCTGGATTCTCGAACGGCAGCGGCCCTCTTCCTTCGTCATCCCGGACTTGTTCCGGGGCCCACTTGGCGTCTCGGTGAATCGTAGAGCCTGTTGTTCCTCCCGCGCGGCACGGTGGACCCCGGAACAGGTCCTGGGTGACGAAGAGGGATCAGTCGGTTTCGACGGGCGCGCGGCCTTCCGCTCCAACCGAAGCCCGGCCCCAGACCTCCTCGCCGCAATGGATCAGGCCGTCGGCATAATGGATGCCCGGGGCGCGGTCGCGGGCGAGGAAGGTGGGCCCGTCGAGATCGACGATGTCGCAGAGCTGGCCGAGCAGATAGGCGGGCGCCATCGCCAGGCTGGAGCCGACCATGTTGCCGACCATCACGTCCAGGCCCATGGCCCGCGCACGGCGGGCGATCTCCAGTCCCTCGGTAAGCCCGCCGCACTTGTCGAGCTTGATGTTGACCACGTCGAAGCGGCCGGCGAGTGCCGCGAGCTCGGACAGGTCGAGCGCGCTCTCGTCGGCGGCGAGAGGCACGGGCGAGTGGAAGCCGTCGAGATCGGCCTCGCGACCGCGCTTCAGCGGTTGTTCGAGCAGCGCGACCCTGGTGTCGACCAGCGTGGCGATAAGCGGGCCCAGCTCCTCGACCGCGAAGCCTTGATTGGCATCGACTCCGATCCAGCAATCGCTGCGCGCGGCGCGGACCGCGCGGACGCGGGCGATGTCCACATCCAGATCGCCGGTGAGCTTGAGCTTGAGCGCGCGGGCCTGCGCATAGGCGCGGGCGGCCTCGGCCATCGCCTCGGGCGCGTCGGCGCCGAGCGTGAAGGTGGTGAGCAGCGGTCTGGGCTCGGGCAGGCCGGCCAGTTCCCAGACGGGCCGGCCGGTGCGGTTGGCCTCCAGTTCCCACAGCGCGCAGTCGATCGCGTTGCGGGCGCCGCAGGGCGGGAGCGCGCCCCGCAGCGCCTCGCGGGTGATGCCGGCCTCGATCTCGCCCCGGACGGCCTCGATCGCCGCCAGCATCGTCGGCGCATCGTCGCCGGTATAATAGACCCCCGCCGCCTCGCCGCGCCCGCTATGGGTGCCGTCCGAAAGGGTGACCACCACCGCGGGCACCTCGGTGAAGACGTGCCCCGCGATGCGGAAGGGCTTGGCGAAGGGGAGCGGCTCGAGAGCCGCCTGCAGCGATAACCGCTCCCCCATCGCTCAGAACCCCGCGCCGAAGCTGACGAGCTTGAAGGCGAGCGTCAGCCAGAGGACGAAGAAGGCGGCAAGGACGAGCAGCACGGCCCAGAGCTTGGAGAACCAGCTGCGCTTGCCCTTGAAGGCGAGCCACAGGTTCCAGACCGCCAGCCCGAACAGCCCGAAATAGGCCAGGGTGCCGACGAACTGGAGCAGCAGGATCAGCCAGTCGGTCTTGCCATGCGATTCGAACTCCTCGAGCGAGGTGACCACATAGGCCCAGCCGGCGAACACCAGCAGCACCAGCCAGGAGAAGCCGCGGACTGCGCGATAGGTGCGGCGCTGTTCACCCTCCATTGCGAACGGGGCGGCGAAGCGTCGGCGGACGATCGCGTTGACCGGCCAGGACAAGGCGGTGATCGCGATGACGCCGAGCCCGATCAGGAACATCGGCAACAGCCAGGCGCCGTCAAGGTACCAGGGGGTGCGGTCGAATACCATGAAGGGCGAGATATCGTCGACCGACCAGCGGACGACCTTGCCGTTCTCGACCTTCGCGGCGAGCCGCTGATGGCCGTAAGCGTCCTCCCAGACGAAGGGGCTGGTCTCGATCCACTGGCGCGGCTGCCCGCCGAGGCCGGGCAGCGCGTCGAGCAGCGGACGGCCGTTCTCGTCGATCCCGACGGTCGTGCCGCCGAGCAGGCTCATCAGCGAGGCGAAGCTCGAATCGATCCTGCGGCTGTTGGTCCAGTTGCCGGCGAGCAGCTTGGCATGGTCCTTGGCAGTGGGCAGCTCGACCGGGGGCTTCTTGCCCGCAACGGGGAAGTAGCGATCGGCGAACTGATCGAGCAGCGCGCCGCGGATCGCGCCGGCGGCATTGTCCTTGCCGCGGCTGTTCATCGAGATGAAGATGCCGATCTTCTCGGCGGGGAAGATCCAGAGATCGCTGTGGAAATAGACCGTGTCGCCGCCATGCGCGACCGAGGTGCGGCCGTTGACATGCTGCTCGTAGAAGCCGAGCGCCATGCGGTTGACCCCGGGCAGGATATTGCCGGCGGGTGTGTGCATCAGGCGCGCGGTCTCGGGCTTGATCAGCGGGCCGCCGTCGTTGAGGTGCGCGATCATGAACTTGGCCATCTCGTCGCCGCTGGCGGCGAGCGCGCCCGCCGGGGCGAGCGAGATCAGCTCATAGCGCTCGGGCTTGGCCTTGCCCGGCGAATAGCCCTGCGACATGAAGGGCTTGAGATTGGCGGGGAGCGGCTGGCGGAACGTCGCATATTTCATGCCGAGCCGGCCGAAAATGTTGCGCTCGATATAGGTGTCGAAATCCATGCCCGACACGCGCTCGACGATATAGCCGGCCAGCGCGGTGGCATAGTTGGAATAGGCGGGCGTCGAGCCGGGTGCGTAGATCCGCTCCGGGATGCGCTTCTTGAGCTCGGTGCCCAGCGGCGTGGCCTTGTCGAAGGTCAGCAGGCCCTTGATGATCTCCTCGAAGCCCGCCGTGTGCGTCATGATCTGGCGCATCGTGATCGGCTGGCCCTTCCAGGGCGGAATCTTGAAATCGAGATACTGGTTCACATCGGCATCGAGATTGATCTTGCCGGCCTCGACCAGCTGCATCACCGCGGTCCAGGTGAAGAGCTTCGAGGTGGAGCCGGGACGGAACAGGGTGGTCTTGGGATCCACCGGCTTGCGCGCCGCGACATCGGCATAGCCGAAGCCGCGCTCGGTGAGCACCTGGCCGTCCTTGACGATGACCACCACCGCGCCGGGCACGTCGCCGCGGGCGAGGGCGTAGGGCATATAGCCGTCGAGCCAGGTATCGACATCCTGCTTGGTCAGCGTGGCGGAGCCTGGGGGGAGTGCAACCGCGGTGACCGGGGCGCCGGCCGCGGCCTTTTCATTGGGCGTGGAGACTGGCGACAGCGGCGCCTGGGTAAGCGCGGGGACGGCGACCGCCGCTCCCAGCAAACCGGCCGCAACGAACTTGAGCACGCGCTTCCACATGATCTTCCCCCTGGTCTCGCGCGGGCTGTGCCCGCATCGTTTGATTTGCACCCCTAATCCGGAGCGGCTACCCTATGCCTCATATGCACCAGTCACATCCTGATCAGGACATAATGAGCCTGTTCGGAAAATTGTCAAACATTGCGTGAAGGAGAAGCGCCGCCGTGGCGACGCGTTTGAAAACGGATCAGCCGACGCTGGGTACGCTGCTCAAGGCGCTGCGTTCACGAAACGAATGGACGCTCAAGGAAATGAGCGATCGCAGCGGGATTCCGGTCTCGACCCTGTCCAAGGTCGAGCATGACCGGCTGACGCTCACCTATGACAAGCTGCTCCAGCTCAGCCAGCGGCTGAACATCCGCATGTCCGAGCTGTTCGCCGAGAACGACGCGAGCCCCGAGGTGGCGGTGACCGCGCGGCGCAGCATCGGCGATCTCGATCGCGCGGTGCGGGTGAACACCCAGAACTATGATTATTACTATCTCTGCACCGAGCTCCGGCGGAAGCGGATGATCCCGATCATCACGCGGATCCGCGCCAAGTCGGTCGCCGAGTTCGGCGAGCTCGTCCATCATCCGGGCGAGGAGTTCATCTATGTCGTGGCGGGCCAGATCGTGGTCCACACCGAATTCTACGATCCGGTGACCTTGGACGAGGGCCAGTCGATCTACATCGATTCGAACATGGGCCATGCCTATGTCACCGCCGAGGGCTGCGACGAGGCGGTGGTGCTGGGCGTATGCTCCAGCGCCGAGGATGGGCTGATGGATTCGCTGATGAACCTCCACGGCTAGGCCGGGGAGAGGCGCGCCGCCGCCCAGGGGAGGCGGCGCTTTCCAGGCTTATTGGACGGGCTGGCCGCTTTCATTGCCCTCGTCGCGCGAGACACGCGCGGTCATGCCGGTGGCGTCGGCATCGTCCTGGGTCTGTGCCTCGGGCGCGAGCTCGACCGGGGCGGCAGGGGTCGCCTCCACGGTGTTGATTGGCGCAGCGGCGGGCGTCTCGGTCGAGACGTTGACCGTGGCGTCCTCGGGCACGGTGATGTTGGTCAGGTTCGCGTCGGGCGCAGCTTCCTCTTCCTTGTGCCCGCACGCGGCGAGCGAGAGGCCGGCGGCGGCGAGGAGCGCGATAGTGCTGATCTTCATGGATTTCCTTCCCTGTTAACGTGCGGCGACGGCGGCGGCCGTGATTGCGGAGCGCTTCTCGACCTTGGCCGCCAGCGTGCCGTCCCAGCCATAGGGGTCGGCGCGGAAGTTCATCGTGCCGTTCGCGCTGGCGAACGCGGTCCAGTAGAGCAGATAGACCGAGACCTGGTCCTGCTCCTGCAGCGGCACGCGCTGCGTCTTGCCGGTGGCGACCGCGGCGGCGATCTCCTCGGGTTGCCAGGCGGGATCGTTGCGCAGCAGCAGCTGGGCAAGCGGGCCGGGCTTTTCGAGGCGGATACAACCATGGCTGGCCAGGCGGCTATAGCTCGCGAACCCGGTCTGGACCGGCGTATCGTGGAGATAGACCGCATAGGGATTGGCGAAGTCGAACTTGTAGAGCCCGAGCGCGCTGCGCGGCCCCGGCTGCTGCTGGAGCCTGCGGCTGGGGCCGGTGCCGATGATCTTGTAGCCGGTCTTCTTGAGGTAGGCCTCGCCCTTGGGCCACAGCTCCTTGGCGGCGATGCCGGTGGGGACGTTCCAGGGCGGATTGAGCACGATCGAGTGGATGCGCGACTGGAGCATCGGCGTCTCGTTGCCCGGGCGGCCGGTGACCGCCTTCATCGAGGCGATCGGGGCGTCACCCTCGAACACGGTGAGCACCGCCGCGGCGATGTTGACCTGGATGCGCTTGGCCGGGAGCTCCTGCGGCAGCCAGCGCCAGCGCTCCATGTTCGCCATGATCTGGCGGACGCGGTCCGCGGCGGGGACGTTGAGCGCCGCCAGCGTGCCGGTGGAGACCACCCCGGTGGGATTGAGGCCATAGCGCTTCTGCGCGCGGACCACGGCTTCCTGCAGTTCCTTGTCGAACTTGTCGCCGGTCTGGCTGACGTCCGCATCCTCGACCGACAGGCGCTTGCGCAGCGCCGCGACGCGCGGACCGCCGGCGCCGATGCCGAGATCGGGACCGGCGGCAAGCTTGGCCCAGCCGCCCTTGGCTTCGATGTCGCGATAGGTTGCGAGCCCCTTCTGCAGCCCGTCATAGCCCGAATAGGGCGGCGGCAGCGAGCGAAGCCAGGCCGCGATGCGATCGCGCTGCACCGCGTCGGCAAAGCCCGGCAGCGGATCATAGGATACGGGGCGCAGGCCCCAGTCTTCCTGGAAGTCGCTGGTATCGAGCCGGCCCGAATGCACCGCGCGGGCATAATCGAGCACCGCGCGGACCAGGCCGGCATTGTCGCTCGGCAGCGGCGCGGGCGTGCCGTCGTGGCGAAGTCCCTGCGCATAGCCCGAATCGGCGAGCAGCTTGGCGACCTGCGCTGCCTGGCTCGCGCTGAGCACCGGGAGCGGGATGATCGGCGGGGGCGGCGGCACGACCTGGACCATCGGCGGCGTGGGCACGGTCTGCGCGGGCGCCGTCTGGGCGGGCGTGGCCCTTGGCGCGGGTGTGACCTGTTGCGCGAGCAAAGGTCCGCCGATCAACGCGACCGCCAACGTCCAGGCAGTCGCGTTTCGCATCACGCGCTTGTTCCGATCAATCACGCCCATGGCCTTTACACGGCTCCTAAATTACGCAGCGGGTGCTGAATCCACGCCCCTAATAGGCGAAGGCGGTGCATAAGCGCGAGCGCGAATGCAGCCCGTTCGTCGCTTACCCGTCGCTTGACTTTGGCAACGTTGTCGGGAAGCGTCGCGCCACAACCGAAAAGGGCCGCAGGGAGAGCAGCTTTGGCATCCGCACGATCGACTCAGACGACGATGGCGTTCGCCGCCGTCACAACCTTGTTCTTCGCATGGGGTTTCATCACCTCGCTGGTCGATCCGCTGGTCGCCTCGGTGAAGGGTATCTTCACGCTCACCAATTTCCAGGCGCAGGCGAGCGCCTTCGCCTTTTTCTTCGCCTATTTCGTCATGTCCTTCCCCGCCGCGGCGCTGGTCGGGCGGCTGAAGGCGGTGCCGTCGATCATCGCGGCGCTGTGCACGATGATCGCGGGCTGCCTGATCATGCTCGCCGCCGCGAATGTCGCCAATTACTGGCTCGTGCTGCTCGGCCTGTTCGTGCTGGCAAGCGGCATCACCATCCTGCAGGTGGCGGCCAATCCGCTCGCCGCGGCGCTCGGTGACCCCAAGGGTAGCCATTTCCGCCTTGTGCTCAGTCAGACCTTCAACTCGGTCGGCACCTTTCTCGGCCCGCTGATTGGCGCGCATTTGTTCCTGAAGGGCGTCGAGGTGAAGGCGGGCACCGTCGTCACCTCGGAGGTCCGTGCCGAGGCGCTGGCCGGTATCGACTCCGCTTATTTCTGGATCTGCGGCCTGATCGCGGCGCTCGCGGTGTTCTTCTATCTCAGCCGCCGCGTGGTGACCGAGGCTGCGCCGACGCCGGCTGCGACCGCTGGCCTGTTTTCGGCCTTCTCGTCGAAATGGGCGCTCTTCGGCGGCCTCGCCATCTTCCTCTATGTCGGCGCCGAGGTCTCGATCGGTACGCAGATGGCGCTGTTCCTCAACGACAACAGCGTATGGGGCCAGTCCGATGCGCCGTTCGGCGTGCCGCTGCTCGGCTATCTGATGGGCAGCGACGGCGTGCACGGCGTGTCGCTCCAGGAAGCCGGCAAGGCCGTTGCCTTCTATTGGGGCGGCGCGATGGTCGGGCGTGCGCTCGGCTCGCTGCTGCTCACCCGGGTGAGCGCGTGGAAGCTGCTGACGCTGTTCACCGCCGTCGCGGCGGCGATGTGCGTCTATGTCTTCACCGTGGGTGGCGTGACCGCCGGCTTCGTCGCGCTGCTGATCGGTCTGTTCAACTCGATCATGTTCCCGGTGATCTTCACGCTGACGCTCGAGCGCTCGACCGCGAGCGAGGAATCGACTTCGGGCCTGCTCTGCACTGCCATCGTCGGCGGCGCAGTGCTGCCACTGCTCGTTGGCCAGCTCGCCGATCAGCATGGCTATGCCTTCGCTTTGATCGTGCCGGCGCTCTGCTATGGCGTGCTGTGCTTCTTCGCCATGGCGGCGGGCCGTGCGAAGACGGTGCGCGGCGAGGACGAGATGACGGGAGTGTCGCTGCACTGATGCCTATAGGGTGACGGCCCGGGACAGGGTCGCGCCGGCCAGGAGGGTGGAATCATGAGGAAGCTTCGATCGGGGCTTGGCTGGAGCGTTTTGCTGGCCGGCGCTGCCGCGTTTCCCGCCTGGGCGCAGGTGCCGGACAATGGCGGGCCCTATAATGCGAGCTTCCTCGCCGGCGGCATCGGCATCGAGCGCGACCTGGGCAAAGCCGATGCGCTGACCCGGGCGGGTGCGGCCTATACGATCTCGGCCTGGGTGAAGCCTGACGCGGTGCAGGAAAGCATCGTCGCGCTGATTGCGGTTGGTGACACGCGTCAATTGCTTGGCCGCTCTCTCTTGCTGAACCACGGGCGCGTCGACGCGAACGACGGCACTACCAGCATAGGTTCGCCCGAGCGGATTAAAGCCGGCGAATGGACTCACCTTGCGATGGCTTCCGACGGCGCGGTGTTGCGCCTGTATCTTGCTGGGCGGGAGGTCTTCCACGCGAATATCCGATCCACGCCGGTATCGCCCCGCATCAGCATCGCGCCCATAGTCGCGCCCTTTGAGCATTTCAGCGGGTCGCTGGTCGACGCGAAGGTCGAAGCGGGCGCCATGTCCGCCGCGGCGATCGCGAGCGCTGCGAAGAACCCGCCCAAGTTCGATCTCGTCCAGATGTGGCGCGTGGGCGTCGGCTGGGAATGGCAGAAGACCGCCAATACCGGCTATTGGCGCCAGCAGGATCCGTGGACCCTGCCTCAGGCCAGGGGGCCGGGGACCGCACCGGTTGCCAAGCCCTTGCCCAAGCTGCAGGCGCTCCAGCCGATCGCGAGTGACCGCTGGCAGATCAACGGCTGGCAGCTGGTCGGCGCACCCGATGTGACAGGCAAAGGGAGCGACTTCTCACGCCCCGGCTATGATGCGGGAAAATGGTACGCCGCCACGGTGCCGGGCACGGTGCTGACTACGCTGGTCGATCGCGGCGTCTATCCCGACCCCTATTACGGCCTCAACAATATGGCGATCCCCGAGAGCCTGTCGCGGCAGGACTGGTGGTATCGCGCGAGCTTTGCGGTCCCGAAGGAAGCGGCGGGCCGGAAGCTGACGCTCGTCTTCAACGGCATCAACTATGCGTCGGAGATCTGGCTGAACGGCGTCCATGTCGGCGAGACGCACGGCGCCTTCACGCGCGGCCAGTTCGATATCGTCCCGGTGGCGGGCGAGAACGTCATCGCGGTCCGCGTATCGCCGCCGCCGCATCCGGGCACCCCGCACGAGCAGTCGATCAAGGCAGGTGTAGGCCTGAACGGCGGCCAGCTCGCGATCGACGGGCCGACCTTCGTCGCGACCGAGGGCTGGGACTGGATCCCCGGCATCCGCGACCGCAACACCGGCATCTGGCAGCCGGTCGAGCTCCAGGCGCATGGCGATGTGCGCATCCTCGATCCGCAGGTGATCACCGATCTGCCGCTGCCGCGCACCGACAGCGCGGATGTCTATATCAAGGTGCCGGTCGAGAATAACGGGCGCACGCCGGTGGACGTGACGGTGCGTGCCGAGTTCGACGGACATAAGCTCGAACAGGCGATCACCGCCTATCCCGGCATCACCAAGGTCGGCTTCGCGCCGGTGCGGGTCGACAACCCGAAGCTGTGGTGGCCCAATGGCTATGGCGAGCAGGCGCTGCACGACCTGCATGTCGCAGTGGGCGCGGGCGGCCGGCCGTCCGACACCAAAACGGTGCGCTTCGGCATCCGCGAGGTCAGCTATGATCTCTCGCTGTTCGACAGCGCGGGCAGGCTCCGCCGCGTCAACGTCCAGACCACCGATGGCGGGCTGAAGAGCGAGAAGCTGATCGACGTCAGCCATTTCGGCATCAAGGAGAGCCCGCGCGGCTTCGCGGAATCACTCACCCCGGCGGGCGAGAAATCGTCCGGCGTCACCGATCTCGGACCCGAGGACACGCTGCCCGAGCCGCACCTCGCCATCCGCGTCAACGGCGTGAAGATCGCGGCGCGCGGCGGCAGCTGGGGGATGGACGACGCGATGAAGCGCGTCGGCCGCGAACGGCTGGAGCCCTATTTCCGCCTCGAGAAAGAGGCGAACATGAACATCATCCGCAACTGGATGGGCAACAATACCGAGCCCGAATTCTACGATCTGGCCGACGAATATGGGCTGATGATCCTCAACGACTTCTGGCAATCGACCCAGAATTTCCAGGTCGAGCCCGAGGATCCCCAGCTCTTCCTCGCCAATGCCCGCGACACGATCGCGCGCTACCGCAACCATCCCTCGATCATTGTCTGGTTCGGCCGCAACGAAGGCGTGCCCTATCCGTTGCTCAACGAGGGGCTCGACGATGCCGTGGCCGAGCTGGACGGGACGCGCTGGTACACCGGCAGCTCGAACACGGTGAACCTGCAAGGCTCGGGACCGTATAATTATCGCCCGCCCGAGGGCTATTTCACCGATCTCGCCACTGGCTTCTCCGTCGAGACGGGGACGCCCTCGCTCGCCACCAGGGAATCGATCGCGAGCTATGTGCCCGAGGCGGACCGCTGGCCGCTGAGCGACACGCTCGCCTATCACGACTGGCATTTCGACGGGAACGGCGACACCAAGACCTTCATGGCGACGCTGGACACGATGTTCGGCGCGGGCACCGGCTTCGAGGATTTCGAGCGCAAGGCGCAGATGATGAACCTCGAGACGCACAAGGCGATGATCGAGGGGTTCCTGGGGCATCTGTGGAGCAAGAACAGCGGGCGGCTGTTCTGGATGACGCATCCGAGCTGGCCGTCGAATTCCTGGCAGATCTACAGCTGGGATTATGACACCCACGCCGCCTATTACGGGGCGAAGAAAGCGGCGGAACCGGTCCATATCCAGCTCAACCTGCCCGATAATGCGCTGGTCGTGCTCAACACGACGCGCGCGGACCTCAGGGGCCTGACCGCGACGACGCGGGTGGTCAGCCTCGACAACCGGGATCTGTTCGCGCGGACCGACCGCGTCGATGCGCTCGCCAACAAGGCTACCCCCTTGCCGGCAGTGCCGCTCGACAGCCTCTATGCGCAAAGCCCGATGGTGCTGGTGTCGCTCAAGCTCAGCGACGCTTCGGGCAAGCTCGTTTCCGAGAATTTCTACTGGCGCGGGAAAGCGCCGGCTTCGTATCGGGCCTTGAACGATCTTGCCCCCGTCCGGCTGGACGCCCGGATGGACGCCGCCGCGGACGAGGGCAAGGATAAGCGCGTACGCATCACTCTAAGCAACCCGAGCCGGGTACCTGCGCTGGCCGCCAAGCTCACCTTGGTAAACGGCAGAGGCGTGCGGATCTTGCCTGCTTTTTACAGCGACAATTATGTTTCGCTGCTGCCGGGCGAGAACAGGGTGATCGAGGTGCGCTATCCCGCGGAGATCAAGGGCGTGCCGCATTTCACCCTGGACGGGTGGAACGTGATGCCGCAGCACTTCCCCAAGTGATGCGTGATCGTCAGGATGATCTTCGCGAACCCCTTTGCTCGATGCTGGAGGCGTTATGACCGATACCGTTCGCCGTGGACTGCTGACCGCAGGACTCTTGCTGCCGCTCGCCGCCAGCGCGCAGGCACAGGAGAGCTGGGAGGAGAAGCACCAGCGCCAGCTCAAGGAGGATTGGCCCTGGCTCGGCCGCTATGCCGCCGACAATGCGACACTGCTGGCGTCGGGTGTGAAGACCAACATCGTGTTCATGGGCGATTCGATCACCGAGGGCTGGCGCGACAAGAAGCCGGGCTTCTTCAAGGCGGGGCGAGTCTGCCGCGGCATCGGCGGCCAGACGACCCCCCAGATGGTGCTCCGGATGATGGCCGACGTCGTCGCGCTGAAGCCGCGCTATCTCCACATCATGGCGGGCACCAACGACATCGCGGGCAACACCGGCAAGATGACCTTGCCCCAGACCTATGACAATCTGCGCATGATGACCGAGCTGGCGCAGGCCAACCATATCCAGGTGCTGCTCGCCAGCGTGCCGCCGGCCAACGGCTTTCCGTGGCGGCCGGGGCTCCAGACCGTCGAGCCCATCCGTGCGATCAATGTCTGGGCCCGGGACTATGCGCGGCGGGCAGGGGCGACCTGGGTCGACTATACGCCGGTGCTGGGCGACGCCGCAGGCGCGATGAAGCCCGGCCTCGCCTCGGACGGCGTGCACCCGACCGAGGCCGGCTATGACGCGATGGCGACCGTGATCGAACCGCTGCTCCGGGCCCGCAAGATATGAGGCTTTGGTTCGGCGCGGCGGCGCTGCTGCTGGCGGGACCGACGAGCGCACAGACGCTCGAGGCGCTTTCGCCCGACGGGACCAACCGGATCACCATGCAGGTCAGCGTCACCGGCACCCCGGTCTACACGGTCTCGCGGAACGGCGCGCAGCTGCTGGCGCCGTCGCCGATCCTGCTCGATCTCGACAACGACACGCTCGGCTATGGGCTGGCGATCACCGGCAGCGAGATGGCGGGCGCGGACACCAGCTATCCGATCGTCGCGGGCAAGGCCGCGCAGGGCCGCGATCACTACAACCAGCTGACCGTCCATTTCCAGGAAAAGGGCGGGGCGAAGCGCAAGCTCGACGTGGTACTGCGCGCCTATGACGACGGTGTCGCCTTCCGCAGCGTGATCCCCGTCCAGCCGCAGACCGCGGCGGCGATCGTCCGCTACGACCGCACCGGCTTCTATTTCCCCCAGCCCTACAAATGCTGGGGCTTCAATGTCGGCAAGTTCGGATCGAGCCATGAGGGCGAGTTCGATCCGGTCGATACGACGCGGACGCGCGACCATAATCTGTTCGACCTGCCCTTTGTCTGCGAGACCGGCAAGGCGGCGTTCGCGCTGGCCGAGGCGGACCTGCTCGATTTCGCCGGCATGTATCTGACCGGGCGCGGCGATGGCGGGCTTGGGCTGCAGCTCAAGCTCTCGCCCTCGCTCGACGACAGCCGGATCGCGGTGCACACGCGCGTGGGCAGCCCGATCGTCACACCGTGGCGGGTGGTGATGCTCGCCGACCAGGCCGGCAAGCTCCAGGAATCGACGCTGCTGACCAACCTGTCCTCGCCTTCGCGCATCGAGGATGCCAGCTGGATCAAGCCGGGGCTGGCCAACTGGGACTGGTGGAACGGACCGGTGATCGCCAAGCTGCCGGGCCAGCGCACGACGACCGACGTCGCCAAGGCGTTCATCGACTTCTCGGCCGCCAACGGCTTCCCCTATGCGATGATCGACGAGGGCTGGTACGCGGGTGCCGGCGGGGGAGGGGTGCGCCGCCCGGGCGTCGACATCACCAAATGGGCCGACGCGATCAATCTCCAGGATGTGGTCGACTATGCCAGGTCGAAGAAGGTCCGGCTCTGGCTGTGGACGCACTGGCAGGCGCTCGACGAGCAGATGGAGGACGCGCTCACCCTCTACGAGAAGCTGGGGATCGCGGGCATCAAGGTCGATTTCATGGACCGCGACGACCAGTGGATGGTCAATTGGTACCACAAGCTGCTCGGCGCTGCGGCGCGGCATCACCTGATGGTCGATCTCCACGGCGCCTTCCCGCCGCGCGGCCTCACCCGCACCTACCCCAATTTCATGACCCAGGAAGGGGTGATGGGGGCCGAGTACAACAAATGGAGCCGGCGCGTGACCGCGGCGAACAACGTGATGCTGGCCTATACGCGTGGGCTGCTCGGGCCGATGGACTATACGCCGGGCGGCTTCCGCAACGTCTCGCCCGCCGATTTCCGCATCCGCAACGACCTGCCTTTCGTCCAGACGACGCGCGCGCATGGCCTCTCGATGTACGTCGTCTACCTCTCGCCGCTCGGCAGCGTCGCCGACAGTCCGGACACCTATGCGGCGAGCCCGGCGGGGTTCGACTTTATCCGCGAGGTGCCGGCAAGCTGGGACGAGACGCGGTTCCTGGCCGGCGAGACCGGCGACTATATCGTGCTGGCGCGGCGCAAGGGCAGGACCTGGTATCTCGGCGCGATGAACGGCGACACGGCGCGCACGATCTCCATCCCGTTGAGTTTCCTCGGCAAGAAGCCGGTCACCGCGCGTATCTGGACCGATGGCGACAAGCCCGATGCGGTCGCTCTCGCCACCCGCAAGCTAAGCGCCATCGACAGCATCGATCTGCCGCTCGCGGCGACCGGCGGGGCTGTGGCAATATTCTCAGACAAATAGGGTTCACGACTCGAAATTATGCGCTAAGCTTCCTGCCAGCGACGCGGCATAACCCGCGCGAACCAGGAGAGATGCGATGGGGATCACACGCCGCGACGTAACGATTGCGCTGGGCGCAATGCTCTGCACCGTGGCGGCGGGCGCGGTCGCGCAGACGCAGGACAAGCTCGGCCCGGCGGTGTTCGACTGGAACAAGATGACGGTCCAGAAGACCGATGTCGGCGCGATCCGCAACCTGATCCGCCAGCCGACCGCGACGCTCGACGAGCTCGAGATGCACGTCACCACGCTCAACCCCGGCCTCGCCTCGCACCCGCCGCACCAGCATCCCAATGAGGAGCTGGTGATCATCGACCAGGGCACGGTCGAGACGCTGTCGGGCGGCAAATGGGAGCGGCTCGGGCCTGGTTCGGTGATATTCAACGCCAGCAATTCGCCGCACGCGCTCAAGAATGTCGGCACGACCCCGGCGACTTATCACGTGATCAACTGGAAGACCCCCGCGACCCCGAAGAACTGAGGAGTAGTTATGGATCGCCGCTCGATGCTGACCGGGGCCGGTCTGGCCGGCTTTGCCGCCGCCCTGCCGCCCGAAGTGTTCGCCCAATCGCAGACCTCGGGCAACGCGCCTTCGGAGCAGGCCGCGCCGGTCGTCGCCGAGCCGGGGGTCACCCACCATATCGACTTTGCGGTGATCGGGCTGGACCATGCCCATATCTATTCGATGACCGACGCGATGATCCGCGGCGGCGGCGTGCTCAAGGCTTTTTACGCGGCCGATCCGAAGCAGGTCGACACGTTCCGCAAGCGCTACGGCACCGACGTGAAGCTGGCGCGCAGCGAGGACGAGATCCTTTCCGACAAGTCGATCAAGGCGGTCGCCGGTGCGCCGATCCCCGATCTGCGCGCGCCGCTCGGCGTCCGGGTGATGCGCGCCGGCAAGGACTATCTCGGCGACAAGCCGGCGATCACCACGCTCGAGCAGCTCGCTGAGGTCCGCAAGACCGTCGCGGAGACCCGGCGCAAGTTCGCGGTCATGTATTCGGAGCGGCTCGAGGTGCGCGCTGCGGTCCATGCCGGCGACCTCGTTCAGCAGGGGCAGATCGGCAAGGTCGTTCAGACGATCAACATCGCGCCGCACCGGGTCGGCGGCGGCCGGCCCGACTGGTTCTGGAACAAGGCGCGCTATGGCGGCATCCTGACCGATATCGGCAGCCACCAGGCCGATCAGTTCCTGTTCTACACTGGCTCGAAAAAGGCGCATGTCGTCGCCTCGCAGACCGGCAATCTCAACTGGAAGGACAAGCCCCAGTTCGAGGATTTCGGCGACATGATCGCCACCGGCGACGGCGGCACCGGCTATATCCGCGTCGACTGGTTTACCCCCGACGGCCTGCCGACCTGGGGCGACGGCCGGCTCTTCATCCTCGGCACCGAGGGTTATATCGAGCTGCGCAAATATGTGGACATCGCGGGGCGCCCCGGCGGCAACCACCTGTTGATCTGCGACAAGAAGGGCGTGCGCTACATCGACTGCTCGAAGGTGCATCTGCCCTTCGGCCCGCAGTTCATCGCCGATATCGTCGAGCGCACCAGCGTCGCGCAGGACCAGGACCAGGCGCTGCTCGCCGCCGAACTCGTGCTCACCGCCCAGAAGAACGCCACGCGGCCGGTCACGGCCTGAGAGAGGGATTTGCCATGAACCAGGGGATTTCGCGCCGTGGGCTGATCAAGAGCGGCGCCGTCGCCGCCATCGCCGCGCCGACGATCGTGCCGTCCAGCGTGTTCGGCCAGAACGCGCCCAGCAACCGCGTGACCGTGGGCGCGATCGGAGTGGGGCGGATCAGCCGCATCCACGACATGAAGGAGATCCACAAGCATGCCGACGCGCAGATCGTCGCGGTGTGCGATCTCGACACCAAGCGGCTCGGCGCCGGCATGCAGCTGGTCGACGACCGCTATGCCGCCAGCACCGGCAAGACCTATTCGGGCACGCGCGGCTATACCGATTATCGCGAGCTGCTCGCGGCGAAGGACATCGACGCCGTCCTGATCTCGACTCCGGATCACCAGCACGCGCCGCTCGCGGTGCATGCGGTCGGCGCGGGCAAGCATGTCTATTGCCAGAAGCCTGCCTCGCTGACGATTGCCGAGGGCCGCAAGATGTCCGATGCCGTCAAGGCTTCGGGCAAGATCCTTCAGATCGGTTCTCAACAGCGCGGGCAGGATCCCTGGCCGCAGTTCCACCGCGCCTGCGAGCTGGTGCGCAACGGCCGGATCGGCAAGCTCAAGCATGTCGAGATCGGCCTGCCGGGCGATCCCTCGGGTCCCGAGGCGGCGCAGATGCCGATCCCGTCGAACCTCAACTACGACGCCTGGCTGGGGACGACGCCCGAGGCCTATTACACCGAGATCCGCGTCCATCCGCAGGCCAGCTTCGAGGATCGCCCCGGCTGGCTGCGCATGGAGCAGTTCGGCGCCGGCATGATCACCGGCTGGGGCGCACACCATGTCGACATCGCCCATTGGGGCATGGACATGGAGCATTCCGGCCCGGTCGAGATCTGGGGCACCGCCGAATTCCCCAAGAGCGGACTCTGGGACGTGCACGGCCCGTTCGAGACGCATGCCCGCTATGCGAACGGCGTGACCATGACGATCTCGGGCGTGCTGCCCAATGGTGTCAAGTTCATCGGCGACAAGGGCTGGATCTTCGTCACCCGCACCGGGCAGGTTTCCGCCTCGGACCCGTCCAAGGCCAGCGACGTGCCGCTGCTGGCGAGCGACCAGAAGATCCTCGACAGCGTGATCGGACCGAACGAGGTCCATCTCTACAAATCGGCCGAGCAGCACCGCAACTGGCTCGATGCGATCATCAAGGGCGTGCCGGTCAGCGCCCCAGCCGAGATCGGCCACCGCGCCTGCTCGACCTGCCTGCTCCATCACATCGCGATGAAGACCGGGCGGCGTTTGAAGTGGGACCCCAAGGCGGAGAAGTTCATCGGCGACGACGCGGCGAACGCGATGCTGGAGCGGCCGCAACGGGCGAAATACGCGATCTGAAGACTGCGCCCCACCGCCGTGGGGGCCGGGCGGGGGCCGGGGGCGCCGGGGCGCCCCCCCCC